>JACDFR010000115.1 GCA_013815685.1 Ramlibacter sp. | reverse complement strand
GGCGACTGTTGTCAATCGACTGACCACCGTCGTCGAAACAAGCAATAAAATCGCATGTGAATCACGCTGGCGACCTCGACTGCTTGCTCATTCAGGAGAAAATCCGGTTATTCGAGGTGGCCTTAAGAGGGCGGTTTAATTAGGCCTAGGCGCAAGTTTATCAGGCACATTCCATGGCAACAGATCTGCCACCCGGTTGATTGGGTAATCCGCTATGTGGGTTAGCACATAACGCAAGTAAGCCTGCGGATCAATACCGTTGAGCTTGGCGCTGACGATCAGCGAGTACATGGTCGCGGCACGATCGCCGCCACTGTCGGCGCCGAGGAACATGTAGTTCTTGCGTCCCAAGGCGACACCGCGCAACGCATTCTCGGCGAGGTTATTGTCGATCTCAGCCCGGCCATCATCGCAGTAATAAATCAACGCCTGCCACTGGTTGAGCATGTAGTTGATTGCCTTGGTGGTGTCGGACTGCGTCGATAGCGTGAGCAAGCGGGTGCGGAGCCATTGCTCGAAGTCGTCGAGCAATGGCTTCGCTTGCTCCTGCCGAATGCGCCGGCGCTGATCCGGCGGCGCACCGCGGATCTGCTCCTCGATGCCATACAGCTCGCCAATCCGGCGCAGCGCTTCAGTGGTCGTGACGGTCGCCTTGCGCACATGCAGGTCATGGACCTTGCGACGGGCGTGGGCCATACAGGCGGCCTCTTTTACGCGGCCATCGGTGTAGATTTTGTCGTAGCCGGCGTAAGCGTCAGCTTGAAGCACACCGTCGAAATTGGCCAGGTGCGTCTGCGGATGCAGGCCTTGGCGGTTCGGCGTGTAGGCGAACCATGCTGCCGGCGCTGCCGTTGAACCGGAACGACGGTCGTCGCGCACGTACACCCACATGCGCCCGGTCTTGGTCTGGCCATTGCCCGGCGAGAGCACCGGCATCGGCGTATCGTCCGAATGAATCTTGCCCGGCGCTAGGACGTAAGCCTGCAGCGCATCGACCAGCGGGCGCATCAGGGCGCCACAGGCACCGACCCAGCGCGCCATTGTCGAACGGTCCAGTTCCACGCCATGGCGGGCGTAGATCGCTGCTTGCCGGTACAACGGCTGGTGGTCGGCAAACTTGGCCACCAGAATCTGGGCCAACAGGCCAGGGCCGGCAATGCCGCGTTCGATCGGGCGGCTTGGCGCTGCCGCCTGGGCGATATGGTCGCAGCAGGCACAAGCTTTTTTGCGCCGGATATGGCGAATCACCTTGAACGCGCTGTCAATGATTTCAAGCTGCTCCGAGACATCCTCGCCAAGCGGTTTGAGTTCGCCACCACATTGGCAACAGGCTGCCTCGTCCGGCTCAAGAACGCGCTCCTCGCGGGGAAGGTGTTCCGGCAGTGGCTGGCGTTCCGATTTGCGGCGCGGTGCGCTCGGCGGCGCCTGCTGTTCATTGGCGCCTTCCTCGGCCACCAAGTCTTCCAGACGCGTTTCGAGCTGCTCGATCTTGCGGTCGATCTTCTCGGACTTGCGTCCGAATTGCACGCGCTTGAGTTTGGCCAGCTGCAGCTTGAGCTGCTCGATTTCCAGGCCCCGCACGCTCAGTGCCTGCTCAAGCGTTGAGACGGTGTTGCGCAGCTGCGCCATCTCGCCGTCGCGTTGCAGTAGCAGCGCTTTGAGGGCGTTGACGTCGTCGGGAAGTGAGCTGGAAACAGGCATGCGCGGAGTTTACGCGCATGCGGCCGCGTTTACAACAGCGACATTGGTTGCCAGGTGCGTTTAGGTTGCTTCCAGTCAATCCCTTCGAGCAGCATCGACAGCTGGGCCTGGGTCAGATGCACTTTGCCGTCCTCGGCCTGGGGCCAGACGAAGTGGCCCCGTTCGAGGCGCTTGGCGAACAGGCACAGGCCATCGCCGCTGGACCAGAGCAGCTTGACGACGTTGCCGCGCCGGCCGCGGAAGACGAAGACGTTGCCGCTGAACGGGTCATCGGCCATCACGCTCTCCACCTTGGCAGCCAAACCATTGAACCCCGAGCGCATGTCGGTGAAGCCAGCTGCAACCCAGATGCGCGTGCCTGCCGGCAGGCCCATCATGGACGCAGGCTTTGAATAACCGTGCGCAGCGCCTTGGCATCGACGGCACCGTGCACACGCACGACGGCGTCGGCAATGCGGATCTCGATGCTGCCCTCGCAGGCCACGACTGGCGACGACGGCGCTGCAAGGGCAGTCTGCTTCGGTGCCACTACCAATGCCACCGGCAAGAACGCCGGTGCAGTTCCCAATATTCCGGCTCGGTATTGACGGCGCCATTTAAACACCATGTTGGCATTGACTTGATGTGCCAGTGCCAGCTTGGAAACTGAGATGTCTGGCTCGCATGCCGCCATGGCCAACCTGCGTTTGAAGTCAATCGAATAATTCGGGCTACCCTTGCGTGTGCCCCGTTTGATGTCTGTGTCCAAAGTGGTTCCCGTCAAAAAATGGTGGGAACTACTCTGGGGTCTGGCATCATTTATGTCCAGACGGTGCTGCCGTCACGCTTACACCATAGCTGGAGGCGAAGGTGGACAAGTGGAT
>JACDFR010000053.1 GCA_013815685.1 Ramlibacter sp. | reverse complement strand
GAAAGGCCGTCATGCCGCCGTGCAGCGCGAATAAAGCCAATCCCGCCGCGGTGAGCGGGGCCCAGAGTATGGCGTGCACGCAAAGCGAGAACGCCGTCGCGACTTCGCGGCTGGCCCCGAATGCAGACAGCCCGAGCATCGTGAAGTAATCGAAGGTTCCGACATAGCCGGGCGTGCTGGGCAGCAGGGTGGCCAGCGTGCCGGTTGCCATCGCGAACCAGGCACCCAGCGCAGACGAGGTGCTTGCCAGGTCCGCGGCGACGGTCGCGAACACCGCCCCTTCGAAGCCCCAGATCAGCACCGTGAGCGGCAGCAGCACCGCCGCCCGCCGGCCCGAGCGCAGCAGGGCGAAGCTTTCTAGCAACCCGGCGGCACCATCGCGCAGCTTGCTTTGCCAAGGCTTCAGCTTGCGCGCGCCCTGCACACTGTCGGCCATGATGCGGGCCAGCCAAGGTCCGGCGAACGGCAATGCCACGAGAACGCCCCCCGCAGCCACAGCGACGATCGAGGCGCCCATTGCCATTCCCGGCGGAAGCATGCGGGACGGCACGGCAGCTGCGCCGGCGAAAAAGAAAACCAGCAGCATCGTCAGGTCCAACAGGCGCTCGATGAGCACGGTTCCCAGCACTCTGGACGCCGGGATGCCGAGCTGGCGCTGGAAGCCAAAAGCGCGCACCGCGTCGCCTGCCCGGAACGGCAGGACGTTGTTCAGCGCGATGCTGGCCAAGAACGGGGTTGCGCAGTCCGCCACGCGCACCCGCGCATCGAACGCACGAAGCATCCACCACCAGCGCACGATGCGAAGCGAATAGCCGGCAGCGAGCATCAGCAGGGCGACCGACAAACCGGTCCCGGACAATCGCTGCCAAGCCTGCACCAGTGCGCCGGCGTCCAGGCCGCGAAACAGGAAGTAGAGCGCAACAGCCGAGATGAAGAGCCCCGCGACGAATCGCGCGCGGGCCGCGTTCATGTGCGCTCCTCGTTGCTGCAGGTACCTGGTCCGAAGGGAAAAGGCAGCCGCATCACGCCGACCGCGCCTTGATGACGCGAGAACCCACCCGCATGGTTGGCCGCATCGGCTCGCGGATCGGGTCGGGCATTTGGACGAGGTTGCCCAAGGCGGCGCTCTGGGGCGCCGCGGGGGCAAACCCGAGCTGCTCCTTGACCAAATAGAGGGGCCGGCGCTTGACCTCCCCGTAGATGCGTCCCACATATTCGCCCACGACGCCCATGAACATCAGCTGCACGCCGCCGATGAAGAGCACTGCGATGAACAGCAGGGTCCACCCCTCCACCCAGTTGTCGGTGGTCACTCGCATGACAACGGCATAAAACACCCCCAGCATTGCCAGCAAAGCAGCGGTGACGCCGGCATAGATCGCCGTGCGCAGGGGCGCGGTGGAGAAGGACATGATGCCGTCGGCAGCAAAGCGCAGCATCTTACTGAGCGGGTATTTGGTCGTGCCTGCAAACCGCGCTGCACGCCGGTAAGGCACCGCCTCCTGGCGAAAGCCGGCCCACGCAACCATGCCGCGCACGAAGCGGTCCCGCTCGGGCATGGCCTGAAAGGCTTCGACGGCCGCGCGGTCCATCAAGCGGAAGTCGCCGGTATCCAGCGGGATGGGGGTGTCGGACAGCCGGTTGATGGTGCGGTAGAACGCCTTGGCCGTCCACATCTTGAAGGCTGATTCGCCGTCACGCTCCGTTCTCACGCCGTACGCGACGTCCACGCCGTCGCGCCAGCGTTGCAGCATCTCCAAGATCACTTCGGGCGGGTCCTGCAGGTCCGCATCGATCACGCAGATCGCATCGCCCGCCGCGTGGTCCAGACCGGCGGTGACGGCGAACTGGTGGCCGAAGTTGCGCGAGAACGAGACGACCCGGACGCGCCGGTCGCTGGCCTGCAGCCGGCGGAGGATGCCCAGCGTCGCGTCTCGACTGCCGTCGTCGACATAGATGATCTCGAACTCGAAGTCCCCTGCCTGCTGCAGGACTTGAACCAGGCGCTGGTGAGTCTGCTCGATCACCTCCTGCTCATTGAAGCAGGGAACCACGACGGAGAGCAGGATTTTTTGACCGCGGCCGCGCGGCCTGGGGGAATCAACCATTTCGGTGTACTGCATCGGACTACCTCTTTGCGTTGTTCCGGCACGCGAGAGGCATGCATTGGAGTTAAAGCATTCTGTCGTGGAACGAGCCAATGCGGGCCTCAGCGCTATCTGATCCTTATTGTTTTTTTTTGCGTTTTATGACTTCATCTCGAGACAAAAGCAGGAAAAAGCCCTGGATGGGTTCGTACAGTCAACCCTGCGCTCGCCAATAACTCGACACTGCGCATCGCCGTGGTGTACCCGAGTGCTGCGGTCGAGTTGTCGACCCAATTCATGTCTGCCGGTCAATCGGACGGGATCCGCCAGCGATCGCTGTCTGGCACCAACGCACGTGCGCCAGTACGGTTCAGCCCAAGCAGCTTTTTTACGCCGGTTGAGCACACGACTTTGCAAATTCGCAGCTGTACGGTTGACGTGGATACGCGACCGCGTGCACAACTTGAACAATCGAAGCGAGATGGCGACCCGGCTGCCTACTCTACGTGGGCCGGCAGCCTGTCCAGTGTCATGCAGCGCAGCGACCGACCCTGTCAATGCAACACCGCTGCACGGGATGATTGCGGCGGGCTCATCAACACGCAGGTGGGGACATCATCCGAAGCCACCGGGTTGCGATGCGCGCTGTGGAGGTGCTGCCGACCGATCAGTCTCCGATCAAGGAGTGGCGCGAAAGGTCGGAAAGCGGCCCCCCAACGACACGCACATTGGCCGAGTGCCTGCAGCGCGGACTGGAGGTTCGGCCCACTCGCGACAGCCATGTCATCAACATCAACTGGACCGGCAGCACCCCTGCCGAAGCTGCGCGGGTGGCATGCTTTCGCCCAGGCGTTCCTGGACGTTCACGTAGAGGTGAAGACGAAGACGGATCCTGCCGGGCAGTACACGGTCTTACGGTGCCCCGGGGTGTGCCCAGCCGGCGCGGCCCGGCTACATCTCGCAACTCCGGCACGCCGTTGCGCCGACTTGGGCAGCCGAGGCTTAGTCGGGCTCCGGAACCACCTGCACGAACCTGCCGCGGGCGCGCAGCCGCCAGCGCTGCCAGCTTCGGACCGCGCGTGCCGGCGCAAAAAGCGCCATCAAGGCCGTGACCTGCCAACGCCGGCCAAGGGCCGCGCGCCGAGCGCCGACCAACAACCGGATTGCCTCGGTTCGTCGTCCTGCGGCTAGCAGGTCGCGAGCGACGGTCACTTCCTGCTGCGCGACAAACCAAAGTGCCGAGCGCCGGTACTCGGGTGCGAGATCCCCGTTGAGTGCGCGCTCGCGCATGCGGTTGTGAAAGGGACCGAATCGGAAGGCAGGTGCCGCGCTCCCGAGCGAGCCGCTCACCTGAGTGCGGTACGCCGCAAGCGGCGCATGAACCAGGACAATGGGCGTGTGCTCCGCAACGCGAAACCACAAGTCCAGGTCCTCGCCCGTCCACTCGCCTACCGGAAACCAAGCCTGCATGGCGTGCAGGCGCGATGCGCGCACCGCGACGCTGCCCGTGAAGAACGGCGTGCCTTTCATCCAACGCTCCCACAAGTCCGTGATGACCTCTATGGTGGCGTGTGCTTCAGGCAAACGCCACGGGGTGATTTGCACACCCCCTGATGCGCTCACTTGCGCAAATCCCGAGGCCAGCATGTCAACTCGTGGGTGGATTGTGTGAGCGCGACGCAGGCTGGCAAGGTATTGCGGGTGCTGCCAGTCGTCCGCATCCAGGAACACGATCCAGTCTCCGCGTGCAAGTTCGATCCCTCGGTTGCGCGCCGCGGAGACGCCAGCATTGTCCTGGCTCACCAGCCGCACCCGCGAATCAGCAATTTGGGATACCACCTGGGCCCCGCCGTCGGTCGAGCCGTCATCCACCACGATGACCTCGAGCGGCGAATACGTTTGCGCAAGTGTGGATCGCACCGCAACTTCAACCAATGCAGCCTTGTTGTACAGGGGAATGACAACCGAAAATTTCATGGCTCACTTCGCCCGTAGCGGCCGTCGCAGCGTTCCACGCCCGTGCCATCCCACACCAGGCCGAAGTGGTAGTTGCCATGCAGCAGCGGATGCGTCTGCTTGATCACCGCGAACTGGTGGCCGAAGTTGCGCGAGAACGAGACCACCGGCACGCGCCGGTCTTGGGCCTGCAGGCGGCGCAGGATCGCGAGCGTCTGGTCCCGGCTGCCGTCGTCGACGTAGAGGATTTCCAGCTCGACGTTGCGCTCGCCTCGAAGACGCTCACCAGCCGCTGGTGCGTCTGGGCGATGACCTCCTCCTCGTTGAAGCAGGGCACGACGACCGACAGCAGCACCCGTCCGAGCCGGGTGTCGGCCGAAGCGGTGCAGGCGGTGCGGGAGAGCATGGTGATTGACCTTCCAGGGGTGTGCAGGGCGTGCGATGCATCATGCGACGCGGCAACTGTCTCGGCACAGGTGCGGTAAGCCTATGTAATCGCCACGGTGGCGCTGACGTGCCTGGGCATTACCGCCAGGAGCTCGGCGGTAGTTGCAGTTGCAACGAAACCTAGCGCTGCTGGAAGACCGTGTAATTCCCGACCTGTTGCACGGCGCGCCAGCGGTCCGACGCGGCCAGTGCATCGCGCAGGCGGCCACAGCACGAGTCATGCGCAATGAAGACATGCGTGAAGCGCAGCTGGTGGTTGCTCGACCAGCGCTCCATGCAGCCCAGGTCGTCGCGGCAGGCAGAGAGCGCGGCGTAGCGCTCCATGCGCGTCTTGAACTCCAGCCCGGGCAGCCATTCGTAGCCTTGCACCGTCGCCACGCTAGCCCGCCGCGCCAGCACCGGAAACCACTCGGAATGCAGGTCCAGGCCGAACCACGGTGCGCCGTCCAACACCAGGATGCGGCTGTCGGGCGGGGCATGGGTGCGCACCCATGCCATGGCGTGGCGGGCGTCCGGTGAAAGGGCCCGCAGCCCGCCGACCGACGCGACCGTGGCACGAGCGTTGAGCAAGCTGTAAAGAACCAGGCAAATTGCAACCATGCTGAGCATTGGTGCTCGCGAGCCCCCAACCGGTTGGCTCGGCAGAGCCACATTGCCTGGCAGTCGCAGCATGCCGTGGCCGATCAGCCGGTGCGCGGCCAGCCCGATCAGCATGGCCAGGGGCACCATGGCCGGCGTGGTGCCGTTGCGCGGGTTGAGGGCCAGGATCAGCGCCAGCCACAGCGGCAGCAGAAAGCGCCGCTGCGCCAGCGACACGAACACGCCCAGCAGGCCAAGCACGGCCAGCAGGGTGAGGTACCGTTCGTCGGTGAAGCGGAAGGTCTTGATCGACTGCCAGCTGAAGAATGCCTCGTAGCCGCCGCTGTGGGCCACGGCCAGGAACGGGGTCCAGCCGTGGCGGTGCACCACCGTCAGCCACCAGGGCGAGGACAGCAGCACGACGGCGCCGAGCACGAGCGCCGCATCGCGCAGCGCGCGCCGCGACCGGCAGCACGCGATCAACAGCAGCACGCCGCCCTGAACCGCGAACCAGCTGTTCTCCGGGTGGCTGAGGACGGTGGCGGCGCCGAACACCGAGGCGAGCGTCACCGGGCGCCAGCCCGGCTGCGTGCACACCCGGTGCAGCTGGTGCAGCAGCAAGAGCGCGAACAACATCCCGGGCGCCCGGGTGAGTCCGCCACCCATCACGAACCAGAGATAGGCCTTGGGCAACAGCGCGAACGCCAGCGTGGCCAACGCCGCCTGCATCGGCGGCCCCAGCAAGGCGGCGGCGAGGCGATAGAACGCCAGCAGCGTGAGGGTGCTCACCAGTGGCGGCAACAGGCGCACCACCTCCTGCAGCGGTGCACCGGAAGCGTCGGCCAGCAGCCCGGCCGCATAGAAGGCCAGCGGCGGATAGGCAAACGGAATCTGCGCCGCGTTGTAAGCGGTGAACCAGGGCAGCACATAGCGCGCGTCGCGCAGCTCCTGCGTCATCAGGTAGAACAGCCCGCCGTCGTTCAGCGGAAAGTCGCCCTGCACCGGCTCGAAGCGAAGCCAGGCGCCCAGCACCAGTGCGACCGCCAGTGCGACTGCGACACCGCTTCGGGCTGCGTTGTTCATCGCGGGGAGTCTAGTGCCTGTTCCGGGAATGGCGCAGTCGGAGCAACTCTTCCGCCGAAACTACCCCATGGCCAAGAACGAGCCACGCATAATGTTTTCGCGTCCACCCTGCGTCGGCGCCTGGCTGCAACACCACCGACGTGCTCAACTTCAAAAGTCCGGTGGAGCTCTGAGAGGGCAGCGCGGCGCCCCACTGCAGAATCAAGCCGCTCACGAGCTTAATGGAACTCGCCGGTGTTTGCGTGCTGCACGGGCAAATGTGCCGCACAAGAGTGCGCCAAGCTCAGCTGATACGAGCCCTGCAGGAGTCTGAATGGTGCCTATCTTCCAGTAGTGGAGCCGGCTGATGACGAAGGCTGCGCGAGCCGATACACCACCCACTGCTTCGGCCCGACCGTTTCGACCGGAACATAGTTCGCGTGCACGTAATCGTAGATCGACTTGAGCTCCGGCGTCATGGACCACCAGGGCCGTGAGCCGGTCGTGCTCTTGGGGAACTGCCATGTCGGATCCCACTTGGCCAACGAAGGCACGAGGTCTTCGCTCTCGAGGGCATTTGGTGTGGCATCGATGATCAGCCGCGGTGCCGCAGTCTTGATCTCGTGCAGGTATGTGCTGACAAGCGCCGCATCCGCATAGCGGGGCGTCAGCAGCGGCAGGGGGTAGACAAAGCGGCTGGCCGGTCCCCGTCCGGACAAAAAGTGGACTTCGGCGGCATGTCCCCACACGAGGATCGACTCAGCCTCACCAGTGTTCGCTCGCACGTATTCCGCCGTTTGTGTAACTTGCATCCTTCGCTCGCGATCCGTTTTGTCTCTCGCCACGTGCAGGGCGGTTGTTGCCACTGCAATGAGTGCAGTTCCCAGGGCGAGTAGCCTGAAGACGAGCGCACCCTGACCGCGAGCCAGCACCGCCGGGGCGATCGCGGTGACCTCAACGACGAAGGCGGCCGCAAGAAGCGCGAGCGGAGCACAGGAGGCTGCAAAGTAATGCCCGTACTGGCGCCCTGCCATCGACGCGAGCAGAAGTTCCACTGGCAACCAGATGAGGGCGAGCAAGTAGACCGGCGAGGCAATCGCGTCGTGCCGCGCTGACCACAGGCGCCGGGCGTACAGTGCCCAGCCGACGAAGGGGATCACGGCCGATCCGTACTGGCTGGCTCGCATGGCTCCGAAGTAGAAGGCGCCGGCCTTGGAGCGCAGTTCCGAGCCGCTGTAAAGGAAGTTGTAGTGGAATGCCTGATCCCAGAACGCCGAGAGTGCGCCGACGCTGATCAGATAGGCCAGCAACGGCAGGGTCACGAGCGCGGCACCGGACAGCCCGCCAATCACGAGAGCGATGCACTCGCGAGTGCGTCGCTGCGCGAGCAGCATGATGACCAGTGCGAGGCCGACACTCACCGCAGCACCAATGAGGTTGGCACGCAAGAAAAACGCGAGCGCACCCAGCACGCCGAGCACCACTCCCAGCATCACTGACGAGCGGCGCGCACTTCCCCATGTCACCAGCAGCAGGACGGCCCCCCATTGCAGCGGTAGCACATAACCTTCCGTGAGGTTCGCTGGCATCATGGCCGCGACCGAAAACGCAAAGTACGTCGTGCCAAGCAGGGCAGGGGTCGATCCGAAGGCATGCTTCATGGCCGAGTGCCCCAGCAGTATTGCCGTGATGAACACCGCGACGTTGAGCAGCCAGAGGCCCCAGACTGCACCACCACCCAGGGCAAGGGCCGCGGCGTTGAGCAGAAAGATAAGGGGCGCCTTGTGATCCCAGAAGGTGATGTAAGGCGTTCCGCCCGTACGCACCAGTTCCCCGGCATAGGCGAAGAATGCGGAATCGATCATGGAGTCCGAAACGAAACTCGGCTCCCACAGCGCGGGCCAACGGACCAGGAAAACCAGCACCACCCAAAGCGAGGCTGCCACCGGCACACTCCATTCACGCAATGCGCCGAGCGCGGGCGCACGCTCGAATGCGTGTGGATCGACACGGTCGCCGGCAGCTAAGTTCTCGCCCCTGCTCACCGTGGTGCTCCAGGAGCACGCCGCGGTGCGCAAGCAGAACTTGCTGCAACCCAGTGCGACCCAGTTCGCTGACGCAAGGGCTGCCCGCCCCCGCAGGACGCACGCCACGCCGCGACCAGCAGCGCGGTGCCGGAAAAAACACGAATTTTCATCAACGGGATCCCTGATTTCGCAAAATATCTCATGCACTGGCCGTTCCTCGCGCGCACGTATTGTAACTGAAGGTATTTTTGCGGAGGTCCCCGTCTAGGATCCCCGCTTGGCTGGTGCGACTCACTTGGTTGCCAGCAACTATTGCCCCAAGGGCTCGGCCATGGGCATCAGGTTCCCCCTCTCGTGCTCCAGCATCTCGGCCACGCTGAACTGCCGGTGCTCGGGGTGGCGAATCTCCTCCCACAGCGCCCGGCATCGGTTGCCCAGCCACGCATTGAGTTCGGCAAACGAGCCAAAGCGCTGGTTGCCCGCCTTGATCCAGATGCGCCGGCGGCTGTCCTGCACGTTCTTCTCCACCACGCCTTTCTCCCAGCCGCTGGCAACGTTGCAGAGTCGGCATCGAACAGGTAGTGCGCGCTCATGACGGCAAAGCGGGCATTGACCACCCGCCCCTTGCCCTTCTTGACCTTGTCCACCGCCGGGCTTCATGTTGTCGTAGATGCCCCGCCGGGCTATGCCGCCCAGCGCCGCAAGCGATTGGGTGTGGGCGTCGAACAGCATCTCGTGGCCCTGGCTCGGATAGTGCCTGTTCCGGAAATGGCGCAGCCGGAGCAACTCTTCCGTCGAAACTACCCCATGGCCGAGAACGAGCCACGCATAATGTTTTCGCGTCCACCCTGCGTCGGCGCCTGGCTGCAACACCACCGACGTGCTCAACTTCAAAAGTCCTCTGCTGCCCGACGCTGCCGTGCGGGCGGCGCGCATCACGGTCCACCCGATGGTGGACCGGGGCGTGCTGTGGCTGTGCGTCGCACTGGTGCTGGCGATCCGCATCGAGCTTCTGGTGGCCACCGACTTCCCGATCAACGACGGCGCCCTCTTCCTCGCCTTCGTGGAAGCCATCGTCCCGGTCTTTCCGTCGATCCCGCAGACGGTCGAGTACAACGGCATCGCCATCCCCTTTGCCTACCCGCCGCTGTCGTTCTGGCTGGCGGCCGGCGGCGTCCGGCTGGGCCTGGATCCGCTGGACATCGTGCACCGCGCGCCCATCCTGATGAACATCGGCTACGTGCTGCTGTTCACGCTGGTGCTGCTGCGCACCGGCCACTCGCGCCTGTTCACCGCGGTCGCCGTGCTGGTGTTCGGCACCACCTTCCGGTCTTACGAGTTTCTGGTGATGGGCGGCGGCCTCAGCCGCGGGCTGGGCAGCCTGTTCCTGCTGCTCACTTTGCTGGTGCTGCTGCCCCAGGGCGGCACCGAGCGCGCGCAGCGTTCCCTGCGGCGACTGCTGCTGGGCGGTGTGCTGGTCGGTGGGGCCGTGCTCTCGCACCTGGAATGGGGCATGCTCACCGCCTTCTCGGCCGTGCTCTGCCTCGCCTTCCCCTGGCCGGGTTGGGTTCGCCTGGTGCGCGGTTCCGTGATCGTGGGCGCCATGGCCAGCCTGCTGGTCGCGCCCTGGCTCGGGATGGTCTACCTCGCACACGGCCTGGCCCCGTTCGTGGCCGCGTCCGGCACCAGTGCGTGGCAGCCGAACAGTTTCATCAACTTGGGCCGCATGCTGACTCGAACTTCGTTCATCGCCTTGCCGCTCGTGCTGTTCGGCATGGTGACCGCGGCCCGGACCCGGGACGTGTTCTGGGTCGTCTTCCTGCTGGCCGCCGCCATCCTCACGCCGCGCAGCGGTGAGACGCCGCTGGTGCTGGCCTTGGGCGTGCTGGCGGCCAGCGGCTTCATCACCTTGGTGGCGCTGGTGCGGCAGCGCGGCGGCCCCGCGCTGCGCCCGATGCTCGCCGGGCTCCTGCTGTTGGGTGTGGCCATGGTCGTCCTGCGCAGCCTGGATGCGCAGCGGCGCGATCCGCACTTTGCGGTGCTGCCGGCCGAGCTGCGCAGCGCCATGAGCTGGATCGCGCAAACCCACCCGGGCGCCACCTTCGCCGTGCTGAAGGAGGCGCCCTGGTTCTACAACGCCGCGGCGGAGTGGTTCCCGGTGCTGGCGCGGGCCGTGAACGTCACCACCCTTCAAGGGCGCGAGTGGCTGCCGGACCAGGAATTTGCCCGCACCTACGAGGCCATCGACCAGCTGGATTCCAGCACCTCGTGCCCGGCGGTGCTGCAGCGCCTGGCCGCATTCCGCAGGCCAGATTTCGTCTGGGCCGAAGGCGTCGACTTCGCCGCCCGCGCCGCCGAGCTATCCCCCTCCGACCGGCGCCGGGCGCTCGGCGAGCGCTTGGCGGCACTGCGGCGCCGCGTCACCGGCGCACCCCCAGCCGAAGCCTTCCCGGGCTGGAAGGCACTGCACGGCCCCGGTACCCTGGCGCACTGCTTCGAGCAAGCCGGTTATGCCGAAGTGCACGCCAACGCGCGCGTGCGAATCTTCGCCGTGCCCGGCCAACGCAGCACCGCCGCCCAAGAGCAGTGAGGCCAAAGGCGCCACTGCGCAGCCGCCCAGGAGGGCCGGCACATTGCCTATGCCCTGAAGAGCGGGCGCTACGTGGACAGCATCTCGATGGCCCGCCTGCATCCGGACACGCCGCAGCTTCGGCCCCGTTAAAAGATCTGCAGGCTGATCCAGTAGGCGATCGAGGCCACGAAGGCACTGGCGGGAATGGTGAATATCCAGGCCCAGACGATGTTGCCGGCCACGCCCCATCGCACCGCGCTGGCGCGCTGGGTCGAGCCGACACCCACGATCGCCCCCGTGATGGTGTGGGTGGTCGATACCGGGATTCCCAGCGCGGTGGCCAGGAACAGTGTGATGGCGCCGCCTGTTTCGGCGCAAAAGCCGCCGACGGGCCGCAGCTTGGTGATCTTCTGGCCCATGGTCTTGACGATGCGCCAGCCGCCGAACATGGTGCCGGCCGCGATGGCCACGTAGCAGCTGATGATCACCCAGGTCGGCGGAGCTTTATCGCCCGCCGCGACATAGCCCGTTGCGATCAGCAGCATCCAGATGATGCCGATCGTTTTCTGGGCGTCGTTGCCGCCGTGACCCAGGCTGTAGGCCCCGGCGGAAACCAGCTGGAGCCGGCGAAACCAGCGGTCCACGCGCGATGGGGTCGCGCGCTGGAAAACATTCGCCACCAGCACCATCATCAACGAGCCGAGCAGGAAGCCGAGGGTGGGAGAAATGAAGATGAAGAGCACGGTCTTCCAGATGCCCGCGGCAACGAGTGCGCCGGCGCCGGCTTTGGCCATCACCGCGCCGACGATTCCGCCGATCAGCGCATGCGAAGAACTGCTCGGGATTCCGTAGTACCAGGTAAGGAAGTTCCACGTCACCGCGCCGACCAGGGCGCCGAACACCACGTGCGTGTCCACGACGCCGGGCTGGACGATTCCCTTGCCCACGGTGGCCGCCACGCTCAGGTGGAAGATGAAGATCGCCACCAGGTTGAAGAACGCGGCGAAGAGCACGGCCTGGCTGGGCCTCAGCACCCCTGTGGACACGACGGTGGCGATCGAGTTCGCCGCGTCGTGGAAGCCATTCATGAAGTCGAATGCCAGGGCCAGCGCCACCAGCATGATCACCACCCACAGGGCGGCTTGCGCGGTTTCCATATGCCGGCCCCGGGGTCAGGAATGCTCGAGGATGATGCCCTCGATCACGTTGGCCACATCCTCGCACTTGTCGGTGATCGTTTCGAGCAGCTCGTAGATGGCCTTGAGCTTGATGACCTCGCGCACGTCCGGCTCTTCGCGAAACAGCTTGCTCATGGCGGCACGCATCACACGGTCGGCGTCCGACTCGAGCTTGTCGATCTCCTCGCAGGTCTTGAGCGCGGCCTCGGCCGTGGCCGGGTCGGCAAGCTTGCCGATCATGTACACGGCCTCCTTGACCCGGTCGCAGCACTTCACGCTCAGGTCGGTGAGCCGGGTGATCTCGTCCGTCATGTGGTGCACGTCATACAGCGCCATGGTCTCGGCCGAGTCCTGGATCAGGTCGGCCACGTCATCCATCGTATTGATCAGCTTGTGAATCTGGTCGCGATCGATCGGCGTGATGAAGGTTTTATGGATGAGCCGATTCACCTCGTGGGTCACGCGATCGGCGGCCCTCTCGGCGTTATCGACGTCGCGGTTGTACTGCTCGCGCAGGTGCGGGTCGTTGTAGTGCGCCACCAGCTGCGAGAAAGCGCGCGCGGCCTCGACAATCTTGTCGGCGTGCTGATTGAACATCTCGAAGAAGTTGCCTTCGCGCGGCAGCAGCTTGCCAAACAGCATTGCGGACTCCTTGTGTGACAGGTTTGTGACAGCGGCGAGTGTACCTGGGCAGCGCGGCCAGGTCGCCGGGCGTGCGGCTCGCTGAGGTACAACACGGCAAAGGACTTTCATGAACGAATTGCGGGGACAGGTGATCCACGCCGATGACCACCTGCTGGTGCTGGACAAGCCGGCCGGCTTGCTCTGCGTTCCAGGGCGCGGAGCCGACAAGCAGGACTGCCTGGCCGCACGCGTCCAGCGGGAGTTCGCCGATGCGCTGGTGGTGCACCGGCTGGATATGGCGACGTCCGGCTTGTGGCTGATGGCGCGGGGCCCGGTCGCGCAGCGCATCCTCGGCGATGCCTTCGCCAGGCGTGAAGTGCGCAAGCGCTACCTCGCGGTCGTGGCGGGCTTGCCGGTCTCGCCATCGGCGCCGGGGGACTGGGCCACGATCGATTTGCCGATCGCGGCCGACTGGCCCAACCGCCCGCGCCGCATTATCGAGCCGGAACGCGGCAAACCAAGCCAGACCCGCTGGCGAGTGTCGGCTCGTGACCCGAAGGAAGATGTCACCTGCGTCGAGCTCGAACCCGTCACCGGGCGGTCGCACCAGTTGCGGGTGCACCTGCAGGCCATCGGCCATCCCATTCTCGGCGATACGCTGTACGCCCCGGCCGAGCTCCAGGCGCGGGCGCCCCGCCTGTTGCTGCACGCGACTGAACTGCGCTTCGCCCACACGGCCACCGGCCAGGCCATGGTCTTCACGAGTCCGGCGCCGTTTTGAGCGCGGCGGAACTTGCATCGCCGCAAATCATCCGACCCGCATGCGCCCTTCCCTGCCCCGCCGCAAGATCGCCATCGCGCTGGTAGCGTTGCCGGCCGTATGGACCGGGCTTCGCGCCCAGCCGGCGGCGCCACGGCAGCCGACGCCCCGGCAGACCGAGGGGCCTTTCTACCCTGTCAGCATGCCCCGCGATTCGGATTTCGACCTGCTGCGAAATGGCGCCGCGAGCTACAGGCGCGGCCAGGCGGCCTGGGTTCACGGCAGCGTGACCGATTTGCAGGGCCGGCCGATGGCCGGCGCCCAGGTCGAAATCTGGCAATGCGACGAGGCCGGCCACTATCACCATCCAGGCGATGGCGGACAGGCCGATCCCGCCTTTCAGGGCTTTGGCCGCGTGACGGTGGGCGCCGACGGGCAGTACCGTTTCCGCACGATCCGGCCAGTGGCCTATGGCGGGCGAACGCCCCATATCCACGTGAAAGTCAAACGGGGGGCACGCGAACTGCTGACCACGCAGATGTATGTGGCGGGCGATCCCCACAACGAACGCGATTTCCTGTGGCGCAACCTGGCGGGGGCGGACCGCGCCGCACTGGCAGTGTCGTTCCGGCCCGGCGCGGAAGGTCTGCACGCAATGTTCCCGATCGTGCTGGCCGCCTAGCGTGGCGCGCCCCGGATTCGCATGCCACGCTACTAGCCGCCCGCCTGCCCTGCCGCTACGATGGCGGCATGAACCAACACCACCTCACGATCGTCACCGGGGCTTCGCGCGGCATGGGCCTTGCCATGGCCGAGCAACTGATCGCTGCGGGGCACGATCTGTTGTGCATCTCGCGCAAGCACAACGACGCCCTGGAGCTGCGCGCCGCCAGTGCCGGCCGCCGATGCGAACAATGGCCGCAAGACCTGGCGCGGCCGCAGACGGCTGCCGCCAGGCTGGAGACATGGCTCGCCGGGCATGACGGCACAACCCTCGCCAGCGTTACGCTCATCAACAACGCCGGCATGCTGCCTCGCATCGCCCCGCTCGGCGAAATTTCGGCTGCCGACCTGGCGGATGCGCTGCGGGTCGACCTGGAGGCGCCGATGCTGCTCACGTCCGCATTCCTGCGCGCCACCCGGGCATGGGCCGCCGTGCGCAAGGTACTCAACATCTCATCGGGCCTGGGCCGCCGCGCCATGGCCTCCCAGGCCCCCTACTGCGCGGCCAAAGCCGGCATGGACCACTTCACGCGCTGCGTCGCGCTCGAAGAGGCGGTCAAGCCCAACGGCGCGACGGTCTGCTCGCTCGCGCCCGGCGTGATCGACACGGACATGCAGGTCCAGTTGCGCGGCGCCGACGCGTCCCGGTTTCCGGACATCGGCAATTTCATCGGCATGAAGGACAAGGGCGCCTTGAGTTCTCCATCCGAGGCCGCGGCGAAAGTCCTGGAATTTCTCGCCCGGCCCGATTTCGGTAGCCACCCCGTCGCGGACGTCCGGGACTGACACCGCGGCCGTGTCAGCCGCCTTGAAAAGCGCCGGCCCGCAAGGTCACGACGAGCGTGTCGCGGTGCCCGTGCCCGGCCACCGGCTGGATCGGGGTCGATTCGTGGATCACACGCTCGTCGTCCAGCAGCAAGAGGCTCCAGGGCCGTGTCAGGGTAAAGCGCTGGCCTGCCGGCCCGTTCGCCTCGAACACGCGCGTTTCGCCGCCTTTGATGCCCTCACGCCCGACCATGAATACGCCCACCAGATCGACACCGTCGCGGTGGGCGCCCTCGGGTGTCGGCCTTCCGATACCGCCTTCGGTATCGATGCGGAACTGATGCGCCTCCACGTACCAGGGCCGCCGGCCCTTCAGCTGCGAGCTGACGGCGGCGAGGCTGCGAAGCAGCCGCGCCCAGGCGGGCAATTGCACCACCCGCGAATCCATCGGCTCGAACCAGCGTTGCATGCCGCCGTGCAGCGCGTTGTATTCCACCGGTTGCCAATGCGCCCGATGAGGCGCGGGCGAGACCTCGTCGCCCTCGACCACGAAACAGGAGTGCCGCCGCCGGCGATAGCGCCCGCCGTCCTTGAGGTAATCATCGGGCGCGAGGTCGTCCCAGCTGGAGCGCAGGTCCCTCAGGTCGTCCAGCCTGCAATCCGAAAGCTCGCAAACCGCCCCGGGGCTCAGCACCGCGTAGCCTTGCCGGCGCAGGACGGCGGGCAACTGGTGCGCTTCGGTGAAGGCCGGGGAGAGGTTCATGGCTCGAGCATAACAAGCCGCCCCGGGCGCGCCTACGGCTCGATCTTCACGCCTTTCCAGAACGCCACGCGGTCCTTGACCATCGCGGCCTCGGGTTTGGGATCGGGGTAGTACCACACGGCATCGGCGTTCATCTCGCCGTTGACCAGCAGCGAGTAATAGCTTGCCTCGCCCTTCCAGCCGCAGGTGGTGTGGTGGTTGCTGAAGGCGATGCAGTCGCGGTCGAGCGACGATGCGGGGAAATAGTGATTGCCTTCGACCACGACCGTATCGTCGCTGTGCGCGATCACCGTGCCGTTCCAGGTAGCCTTCATCGTCGTTCCCTTCGTTCAACCCGGCGCATGCAGCCAGTGCACGCTGAAAAGCCTGTCCGCGTCGATCCACACGGGCCCCGGCCGAAAGCCCGCGGCCACCGCGAGCGCGCGCAAGCCCTCGACGGTGAACTTGTACGAGTTCTCCGTGTGAAGCGTTTCGCCTTCGGCAAACTCATGGCTCTGCCCCGCCAGTGCGATCTGCTGCCGCACCAGGCTGACCAGGTGCATCTCGATGCGCCGCTCGGGGGCGTTGTAGAAAGCACTGTGGGCAAACTGCCCCAGCACGAAACGCGCTCCCAGCTCGCGATTGGCCCGTTCCAGCAGGTTCAAGTTGAAAGCGGCCGTGATGCCCTGTGCATCGTTATAGGCGGCATGCAATACGGCCGGATCCTTCACCAGGTCGGCGCCTAGCAGCAGCGCGCCGCCACGCAGCGATTCAGCTGCGCCAAGCAGGAACCGCAGCGCCTCCTGCGGGGTGAAGTTGCCGATGGTCGAGCCAGGGAAAAACCCCACCCGCCGCCCGGCGCGCGCCGCCGGTGCCGGCAGCCGCAGCGGCCCGGTATAGTCCGCCGCCACCGGCTGGACATCCACGCCGGGGTAGTCGCGACGCAAGGCGGCAGCCGACTGCGACAGATGCTCGGCCGAAATGTCGATGGGGACGTAGCGCGCGGGCTCCTTCATCGCGTCGAGCAACAGCCGGACCTTGCGCAGCGACCCCGCCCCGAACTCGACGATCTCCGCACGCGAACCGATCTGCGCCGCAATCTCGGGGGCGTTGTTCGCAAGGATGCGCAGTTCGGTACGGGTCGGGTAGTACTCGGGCAGTTCGCAGATACGGTCGAACAGCTGGGAGCCGGCGGCGTCGTAGAAATACTTCGGCGAGATGCTGCGGGGCCGCGAGCCCAGTGCCGCCATCAGGTCGCGCCCGAACGGGGACGACGACGGGTCGGGTTCGCCCGGCGTACTGTCTCCCGGGTCACGGCCGGCCTCGATGTTGATCAGGTTACGCGTCAGCATGAGCCGCATCCTTGGCCAGCCGCAGGCCGGTGAATTGCCAGCGCGCCGCCGGCGGAAAGAAATTGCGGTAGGTCGGGCGCGTGTGCCCCGCGGCCGTTGCACTGCTGGCGCCTCGCAGGACCAGCTGGCCCACCATGAACTTGCCGTTGTATTCGCCTACCGCCCCGGCCCAGGGCCGAAAGCCCGGGTACGGATCGTACGAGGAACGAGTCCACTGCCACACCTGTCCCGTCATCTGCGTGATGCCCGGCGCTGCGAACGCTGATTCCCATTCGGACTCGGTGGGCAGGCGCGCATTCGCCCATTCGGCGTAGGCCGCCGCTTCATAAAAGCTCAGCTGGCTGACGGGCGCGGCGGGATCCAGGGGCCGCACGCCATGGAGGCCGAAGACTTGCCAATGCGCAGCAGGCGCTTGCGCATCACCCGGCGCAATCCAGTAGGCCGGCGCCTTCCATCCTCCCGCCTGGACTGCGGCCCAGCCATCGGACAGCCACAGCGCCGGCCGCCGATAGCCGCCGTCCGCGATGAATTGCGCGTAATCGCCGCACGTCACCAGCCGGTCGGCGATTCGGTAGGGCGCGAGCAGCACGGGATGCCGCGGTGTCTCGTTGTCGAAGGCGAATCCCTCGCCGTCATGGCCCACGTCCAGAACCCCGCCCGGCATGTCGATCCATTGGGCCGCCGACGTGGACGCGGCCAGACGCAGCCCCGGCGCGCCGCTGTCCTGGTAAGCGGGCCGCAGCGGGTTGCAGGACAGCACATGGAGGATGTCGGTGAGGATCAACTCCTGGTGCTGCTGCTCATGATTCAGTCCCAGTTCGACCAGCGGCGCGGCAGCTTCCCAGCGCCGGTCGTCGGCGCCGGAGATGAATCGCTGCATGGCGCGATCGACGTGGTCCCGATACGCCAGGACTTCGTCGAGAGCCGGCCGGGTCAGCAGTCCGCGCTGTGGCCGTGGATGGCGCGGGCCAAGCGACTCGTAGTACGAGTTGAAAAGGAGAAAGAAAGCCGGGTTGAACGGCTCATAGCCGGGCGCATGCGGCACCAGCACCACGGCCTCGAAGAACCAGCTGGTGTGCGCGAGATGCCATTTGGTGGGGCTGGCATCCGGCATGGACTGGACGCACTGGTCTTCCGCCGAAAGCGGTGCCGCCAGCGCCAGGCTGTGCGCTCGCACGCCGGCCAGGCGCGTTGCAACATGTGGTCGATGGGATGCAGCCGGCACTTCGGCGCGGGCGAATGGCGGGAACGCGTGCATGCAAAAAAACAAGGCCTTTTGTTGGCGTGCGCCCGCGCCACCCCAAGTCGCGCAGGCCTTAGCACATCTGTCTTAACTTCCGGATTTATTACAGCACAAGCCCGGGAATCTTTCTCGCGGCCGCAGCTCAGCCCTGACCGGGAGGCACTGCCGGCAGGGCGCGAATCGAAGAGCCCTCGACGATAACGCGCGACCCTGCCGCCAGCGCGCCGCGCTGCTCGACCGTCCGGGTGCTGCCGTCATCCATGCGGATGTGCATCTGGTAGCTACTCGCCTTCGGATCTCCATAGCCATGCACCGCCACCACCGTTTGCACCACGCCGCAGTTGCGGCAAGCCGCGGCCGCGCCCATCGAATTGGCCCCGGCCGCGCTCTCCCCCTTCTGGACGGGCGCCTGCGCGTTTGTGTTTGTGTCTGCGGAGGGCTTCAACGGCGGCGCCGTGATGACGCCTTGCTGCGGCGCCGATGGATCGGCCTGCTGCGCAACCACCGCGGGCGCATCCGTGCGGCCCACCACGACGGAGGTGACGACGGCGGTCACTGCCACCGCCACCACGGCCAGTGTGGGAACCAGCGTTTCGCGCCGCCATCGCACGCGCGGGCTCGGGCCGCCCGGCGGCATGGTATTGGGTCGTGACGACGCAGCCGCGCCCGGTGCGGCCTGATCCTTGTCGGTATCCATAACGCATATCCTTTTCCTACTCTCCGTTTTAACGAAGGAACAACATATCCGTAATAGTCAATTGCTGACCTTGACGTAGGAGCCGTCCGACGTCCCCGCTTATTGCAGGGCTTGTGTGCGGCTAGGCGCGCGAATTCCGGTTGGGTTCATTCACTGTCAGCCAGAAATCGTAGACCTGCCGCATCTTGCGGCGAAGCTCTTCGTAGTCATGGCTCTTGCGCACGACACTGTTGGCGCCGGCCTCATAGCACAAGTCCAGCTGGGGTTTCTCGGTGGAAGCTGAAAGCATCACCACGGGTACCGCCTGGGTCAGCGGATCGGCGCGCATGGCCTGGAGGACGTCCAGGCCGTGCAGGCGCGTGAGTTTCATGTCCAGGATGACCAGGCGCGGCTGCTTGCGTATATCGCGGGCCGCATGCGCCGCACGCCCGAACAGGAAATCGAGCGCCTCGACACCGTCGCAGGCCGTGGCGATGCGGGCCGGATCGCAATGTTCCGCCAGGGCCCGTACCGTCAATTCCCGGTGGTCCGGATTGTCCTCAACAACAAGGATCGCAATATCGGTAATAGCCCCGGCTGTCATTTTCCCGTTATACGCCGCCCCGCGGTCGCGGTGTGAGCTCATGACGCACAGCCTAGCACCGCCCCGGCCTCCTGTCATCTCATGGACTCAGGCCGCCTCAGCCGTACCTTTGGCGAGCGAGCTGCGCGCCCTGGACAAGCGCGTTCAGCTTGCGCACGGCCACCTCGCGATCCATCGGGGCCAGGCCGCAGTTGGTACATGGAAACAGCCGATGCTTCGCGACGAACCGCAGGGCGCAACCGATGGTGTCGGCCACTTGTTCCGGCGTCTCGATCACGTCGCTCGCGACGTCGATCACGCCGACCATCACGTCCTTGCCTTCGAGCAGCTTCATGAGATCGGGCGGCACATGCGAATGGAAACACTCCAGGCTCACCTGGTCGATGCGGCTGGCGGCCAACGCGGGGAAAATCTGCTCGTACTGCCGCCATTCGTCGCCCAAGGACTTCTTCCAGTCCACATTGGCCTGGATGCCATAGCCATAGCAGATATGGACGGCTGTGGTGCAAGCCAGGCCCCGGGCCGCGCGTTCGAGCGCCTTCACGCCCCACAAGGCCGCCTCTTGCATATAGACATTGAAGGCCGGCTCGTCGAACTGCACGATGTCGACGCCGTCCGCCTGCAACGCCAGCGCCTCCTGGTTCAGCAGCTCGGCGAACGCGAAAGCCATCTTTTCCTTGTCGCCGTAATAACGGTCGGCCACCGTGTCCACGATGGTCATGGGCCCGGGCAGCGTGAACTTGAGCTTGCGGCGGGTGTGGGCGCGGGCCAACTGCGCTTCGAAGGCATGGACCCGGCCCCTGAGTTTCAGCGGCGCCACCACCTGCGGCACCATCGCGTCGTAGCGGTTGTTGCGGATGCCCATCTTCACCTTGTGCTCGAAGTCTATGCCCTCCACCTGCTCCAGGAAGCCATGCACGAAATGCTGGCGCGCCTGCTCGCCGTCGCCCACGATGTCCAGGCCGGCGTCCTCCTGCGCCTTGATCCACAGCAAGGTGGCGTCGGCCTTGGCCTGGCGCAGCTCCTCGCCCTGGGCTTTCCATTGGGGCCACAGCTTTTGCGTTTCGGCCAGCCAGGCCGGCTTGGGCAGGCTGCCCGCGATGGAGGTGGGGAACATAGGACTCTCCTTGGGAACTTCATTGTGCCTTCCTCGCATAATGACAACATGAAAAGCTGGGCGTGGAGGTGCGCCCGGTCTATTTCCTGATCGGATTCCGCAACCGCATCGTCGTGCTGATCGACTGGGCGGCCGCGTACTGGAGCAAGCAGCGTAACGCCCGAGTGATCACCAACATCGAACCTGCCTAGGGTGGCGCGGCGGTCGCCCGTATCACCTCGGGCAGCTGGGTCCCGCATTGCTGGCAGAACTTCGCCTCGGGCCCATAACCTTCAGCGCCGCACTGCGGACAAGCCCGCGCCGCCAGCAAGGGGCGGGCGTGGCGTCGCACGGTCATCTCCGCGGTCACAATGCCCGTCGGCACGGCCAGCGTGCCCCATCCGATCAGCATGATCACCGACGCGATGAGGCGCCCCAGGTCGGTCTTGGGAGTAATGTCCCCAAACCCCACGGTGGTGATCGTTGTGATGGCCCAGTACATCGCCGTGGGAATGTCGGTGAAGCCATGCTCGGGGCCCTCGACCACGTACAGCAAGGTGCCGAGGATCAGGGCCACCATGATCACCGCCGAGAGGAATACCAGAATCTTGCGGCGGCTCGCCATCAGCGCTTCGCCCATTACCTGATACTCGGCGACGTACTCCGTCAGCCGGAAGATTCGGAAAATGCGCAGCAGGCGCAGCACCCGCACGTCGATGAGGGCATACAGCTCAGGGAAAATCAGGGCCAGGTAGGTCGGCAGCACGGCGATCAGGTCGACGATGCCGAAGAAGCTGCGCGCATAGCGCAGCGGCCGGTCCACGCTCGCCAGCCGGGCCACGTACTCCAGCGTGAACAGGGCGGTGAAAAACCATTCGATGGAGGTGAACGCCAGGCGCCAGCGCGCATGCCAGGCCTGCACGCTGTCGGCCATGACCACGGCCACGCTGATCACGATCGCGGCCACGATGATCTGGTCGAACAGCCGCCCGGCCTGCGTATCCGATTCGTAGATCACGCGATAGAGCGCAAGCCGCCACCCGCCGCGCGGGCGCCCCAGTTCGTCCGGTGCCGCCGTGACCATGGCGTCAGGCCGCCGGCTGGCGGAACTCGGCCCAAGCTTGCGGCGTGGGCGTGGTCGCCGCACCGGGTTGCTGCGGCAAGCGGAAGAAGCCGTCCACCACCTCGGCCGGCTCGGTGAAGCAATCCTTGATCCAGGGGATGTATTCCAGCACGGCGCAGGCCGGATGGGCATAGCTCAGGTGCACGTGGACCTGGCTCATGTCGCCCGCGTGCGGCGCGACGGGCAGTCGGTATGAATGAGCGGTTTCGCACACCCGCCACACTTCGGTCAGGCCCGCCATGCGCGTCACGTCGGGCTGCACCCAGTGCAAGGCGCGCTGGTGGAAGAACTCCGCGAAAGCGTCCTGCGTATAGAGCTGCTCGCCCAGGGCCACGGGAATGCGGGTGGCACGGGCCAACTCCGCATGGCCTTTCACGTCGTCATGCCACAGCGGTTCCTCGAACCAATATACGTCGAAATCCTCCGCCGCGCGGCAAAAGCGCAAGCAGGTGGGCAGGTCCCATTTGCCGTTGCCGTCAACCGCCAGCGTGATATCGGGGCCGATGGCCTGCCGCACCGCCTCGAGGCGGCGCAGGTCGCGCTCGGCGGTGGAGCCGACCTTGATCTTGATGCCCGTGAAGCCCTGCGCGACCGCGCGCTGCGCGCCTTCGACCAGCTTGTCGTCGGCGATGCTGAGCCATCCGATGTCGGTGTTGTAGGCGCGCATCCGGCCGTGGACCTGGCCGCCCAGCAGCTTCCACAGCGGCACGCCCGCCCGCTTGGCTTTCAGGTCCCACAGCGCGATATCGATGGCCGCGTGGGACAGCGTCGTGATGCCCGCACGCCCTATCCATTGCAATGCCGGATTGCGGGCCAGTTTGAGCCACAGCCGCTGCACATCGCCGGCATCCTCTCCGACCAGGAGCGGCGCATGACAGGTAGCGATGCATCGTGCGATGAGCTGGTCGCCGGGCAGGTGGGCATGCGTTCCGGTGAAGCCGTAACCGGCCAGGCCGTCTTCGGTTTCGATGCGCGCGCCGACCACGCCCCAGTGGGTGATGCTGTGGGTGCTGTCGGCGATCTGCGAACCGGTGACAGGGACATGGAGGACGAAAGGCTCGACGGTCTTGATCTTCACGGTGATCCTGCGAGAAAAGTTAAAGGCGATGGTATTCCAGGCGCGGGCAAGGCCACGGCCTTCAGCCGGCAAAAGGCAACCGCTTGGCCACCATCAGGTAGAAGATCGCCACGAAGGCCGGAAAAGCGGCGCACCCCAACGCGACCCACCACCGGAAAAGGCGCCAATATGCCGCGGGCAACGCGCTGCCGGCGCCCGCCGCCTGCGCGGACAGGTCCCGCAGCCGCAGCTGAATCCACAGCACGGGCAGCCAACAAGCGATGGCGAATGCATAGAGGGCCAGCGACCAGGCGATCCACGGTGTCGTCCAGGGAATACCCCCCGCCAGGTGCATCAGCCAGAAGCCGCCGAGCGGCTGGAATACGGCGGCCGTCGCGGTGAATACCCAGTCCGTGACCACCACGTACCGGCTGACCGTGGCCACTGCCCGCGCGTCGCGCCCCAGCGTCGCCAGCAGCAGGTAGAAGGCCGAGCCGATGCCGGTGCCGAACAGGACGGTGGACGACAGCACGTGCAACCACTTGACGATCAGGTAGTCCATCGAGGCTCCAGTGCCCGCGCCAGGCAGATACCGGCCATGAGCGGCAGGTTCTTGGAAATCGGGCCGTAAGGATGCAGCCAGTACTCGGGCAGGAACAGGGTGATGAGCACCGTGTAGCCGCCGATCAGCAGGAGCTGAGCCGCCCAGACCGCCGGCCGCAGCCGCGCCGGGGCCGCCAGTGTGAGCACACCCAGCAACATGTCCAGGCCGGCCGCGCCGTACAACGCGAAACTGGCCAGCACGCCGTGCAGGCCGACACGCCCCAGCAGGGCCAGGCTGTCCTGCACGGGATAAAGCCCCAGCGAGACGATGCCCGTCCATATCCAGAGAAAGGCGATGGCCAGCCGTAGCGCCGGCACCCACACCCCGAGCACCGCGTCGGTTCGCAAGGACGCCGCGCGATCGGGCGCGATAAAGCCGCCCACGGGCCTGGGCTCGCGGCCCAGCAAGCGTTCGAAAGCCTGGCTCGGCGCCGCACTGCCGCGCAACAGCATGCCCGCTGTTTCGCTGTCGAGAAAGCTGCCCGGCAGCCGCGATGCGATGGCCGCGCCCCAACGAAAAAGGAACTCGGGCAGTGGCACCACGAGGGCACGCCGACCCAGGCGCAACGTGTGGCGCAGCTGCGAGAGATAGTCGCGCATGGCGAGCGGGCGCGGCCCGACGAAAGGAATCGTGTCCGTTCCGGCCGGCCGGCGCTCCAGAAGCGCCAGCACGCCCGCCACCACGTCATCGAGATGAACCGGCTGAAGCAGCATGGCGCCGCGCCGGGGCAAGGCCAGTACCGGCAGGGCCGCGAGCAGGTTGAACAGCTGCGCGCTGGCGCCGGACTCGCCGTAGACAAGGGAAGGCTGGACGATCGCGCCACGCAACGGCAGGCGGCGCAACGCGTCGTCCGCCGCTTTCTTGCTGAGGTGATAACGGCTTTGCGCCGACTCATCGGCGCCGAGCGCCGAAATCTGGACCACCATCGAAACCTCGGCCACGGCGCAGGCCTCGAACAATTCGATCGGGGCCTCGGTATGGATGGCGCGAAAGGTCTGCCCGCCCTGCTCGCGCAGGATACCGACCGCATTCACCACGGCGTCCACGCCGGCCAGCCGGGGCAGCCACCACGCCTGGCTCGGCACCTGCGCCAGGTCGGCCGCCAGCGGCTCGCCGCCGGTTGCCGGCTCGGGACGGCGCGAAACGCAGATGACCTGATGTCCTTGCCGCAACAGCGCCTGCGCCACGGCGCGGCCGATGAAACCGCTCGCGCCCGTCACCAAAACACGCACCATTTGCTCCCGCTGTGTCGCAGCAGTCTAGCGGCGCCGGCGTGCCTTGTGCTGTCGCCGTTACGCATTGAAAGCCGGGGCCCCGCAGCGGGCCCCTGCGCTTAGACTGGATTCATGAGTCCGTGGAAACAGGCAGTTCGCGAAGGAGTGTTCGTCGGCACCGTGGCCAGCCTTGCCTCGACCGCGGCGCTGGCGCTCGCGGGCCGGCGCGACAACGGGCACGCGGCGGCCCCGGTAAATGCCATCAGCCACTGGTTGTGGGACCGGCCGGCCTTGCGCGCAAACAGGCTCGACCTTCGCCACACATTGACGGGCTACCTCGTTCATCACGGCGCATCGGTTTTCTGGGCCACCCTGCATGCGCGGGCGTGGGGCAGCAAGGCGCAAGCCAGGAAGCCCGGCCCCGCCATCGCCGGCGCATCGGTGACCGCGGCGGTTGCCTGCTTCGTCGACATGCGCCTCACGCCGCGGCGCCTGACCCCGGGATTCGAGCATCGCCTGTCGCTTGCCTCGATGACCGCGGTGTATGCCTGTTTTGCGCTGGGCCTGGCGCTCGGCAGCATGGCCGCCCGCCGCCAGGAGTCCAGTAAAACAGGGAAATGGCACCCCCCGCCGGGGCGAGAAGGGGTGCAGGAGTAGGCGCGGTCCGCAGCCCAGGCTGGCCGCCTGGGCCAGGAG
>JACDFR010000013.1 GCA_013815685.1 Ramlibacter sp. | reverse complement strand
CCCGTGGAGATCAGTGCCGAAATCCTTGCCACACTGCGCTTTCGCGCCGAGGATTCGTTCAACGACGACCTCTATGGCGCCGTGATCACGGTGCCCGCGTACTTCGACGAAGCGCAGCGCCAAGCCACCAAGGATGCCGCGAAGCTGGCCGGCATCAACGTGTTGCGGCTGATCAATGAGCCCACGGCTGCGGCGATTGCCTATGGCCTGGACAACGCCAGCGAAGGCATCTATGCGGTGTACGACCTTGGCGGCGGCACCTTCGACATCTCGATTTTGCGCTTGACCCAGGGCGTCTTCGAAGTCATCGCGACTGGAGGCGATTCGGCGCTGGGCGGCGACGACTACGACGCCATCCTGGCCGGCTGGATGCTGGACCAGGCCGGTTTGGAGGCCGCGGACGCGGGTGACAAGGCGGCCATCAAGATGGCGGCCCGTGCCGCCAAGGAGCGGCTGTCTGCCTCGCAAGCTGTGGTGGCCGAGATCAGGCTGCACACAGGCGCCGGCCAGGTTTCCATCGAGCGTGGCGTTTTCGAGGCACTGACCGCCGGCCTTACCGCCCGGACTATCGCGGCAGCGCGCAAGGCCTTGCGCGATGCGAAGCTTTCGAAGGAGGAAGTGCAGGGCGTCGTCCTGGTGGGGGGCTCCACGCGCATGCCCCGGATCCGCCGGGACGTGGCCGCTTTCTTTGGCCGCGAACCGCTCACCAATCTCAATCCCGATGAAGTCGTGGCGCTGGGGGCCGCGATCCAGGCCAACCAACTGGCCGGCAACAACACGGCGGGCGACCTGCTGCTGCTGGACGTAATTCCACTGTCGCTGGGCATCGAGACCATGGGCGGGCTTGTCGAGCGCATCGTGCCGCGCAATGAAACGATTCCCGCGGCCAAGGCGCAGGACTTCACGACCTACAAGGATGGGCAGACGGCGCTTGCGCTGCATGTCGTGCAGGGCGAGCGGGACCTGGTGCAGGATTGCCGCAGCCTGGCCCGGTTCGAGCTGCGCGGGATCCCGCCCATGGCGGCGGGCGCCGCGCGCATCCGCGTGACGTTCGCGGTCGATGCGGACGGCTTGCTCAGCGTGACTGCCCGCGAGCAGGCGAGCGGGGTGGAGGCGCGTATCGATGTGAAGCCTTCCTACGGGCTCTCGGACGACGAAATCGCCAGGATGCTTCAGGAGAGCTTCGCCACGGCCGAACAGGACATCCAGGCCCGCGCCCTGAACGAGGCCAAGGTCGACGCCGACCGCATGCTGCTGGCCACGCAAGGCGCGCTCGCCGCGGACGCGGACCTTCTCGGACTCGAAGAACGGGAGCACATCCTCGCGCTGGTGGAGCAGCTTCGCCGGGTCGCGGCTGAAAGCAACGACGCCGGTGTCATCGAATCTTCGACGCAGGCGCTGGCGAAAGGCACCGAGGCGTTCGCCGCCGAACGCATGAACAAGGGCATCCGGATCGCCTTGTCCGGCAAGAATGTAGAAACCATCTGATGGCCATCATCAAAATCCTGCCGCACCCCGAGTACTGCCCCCAGGGCGCGGAAGTGACGGCCCCGGCCGGCACGTCGATCTGCGAGGCGCTGCTGGATAAAAACATCAGCATCGAGCATGCCTGCGACATGAGCTGCGCGTGCACGACATGCCACATCATCGTGCGCGAGGGATTCGGCTCGCTCAACGAAATGGACGAGAACGAGGAAGACCTGCTCGATCGCGCGTGGGGACTCGAGCCCAACTCGCGCCTGTCATGCCAGGCGATCGTGGCGCAGCAAGACCTGACGGTGGAGATCCCGAAGTATTCGATCAACCACGCCAAGGAAAACCACTAGGCGCTAGGCGATTGAATAGCCGCCGTCCACCGGTATGGCGGCGCCGGTGACGAAATCCGACGCGCTGCTGGCGAGGAAGACGGCAATGCCGGCCATGTCGGCGGGCAGCCCCAGCGCCCCGCAGGTGTGCGGGCCAGCACCCTGGCGTTCAGTCCCTCGATTTGATCGCGTGCGCCGCGCGTGAGATCGGTGTCTATCCACCCCGGCAGCACCGCGTTGGCCTGGATGTTGTCGGGTGCCCACGCGGTGGCGATCGACCGCGTGAACTGCACCACGCCGCCCTTGCTCGCGCCGTAAGCGGGGGCATAGGGCGCGCCGAAGATCGACATCATCGAGCCGATGTTGACGATCTTGCCGCCGCCGCTCTCTTTCATCAGTGCGTGCGCGGCGCGACAGCACAGGAAAGTGCTGGTCAGGTTGGTGTCCATCACCTGGCGCCATTCGTCCAGTTGCAGGTCGTGCGCCGCCTTCCTGATGGTCCCGCCCGCGTTGTTGACCAGGATATCGAGGCGGCCATGGCGCGCCGTCAAGCGCAACCTTTCCCGTCAAATCAAACATGCCGCACTCCTGGATCGATAGGGTGCTCAAGCATAATCCCACCCCATGCGCCAGATCGTCCTCGACACCGAAACCACGGGCCTGTCCGCCGAAGGCGGCGACCGGATCATCGAAATCGGCTGCGTGGAGCTCGTCGCCCGCAAGCTCACCGGCAACAACAGGCATTTCTACCTGAACCCCGATCGCGAGAGCCACGAGGACGCACTCAAGGTGCACGGCATCAGCAACGAATTTTTGCGCGACAAGCCCAAGTTCGGCGCTGTGGCCGAAGAGCTCATGGACTACCTCGCCGGCGCCGAGATCATTATTCACAACGCCGCGTTCGACGTAGCCTTCCTCAACAGGGAGCTCGAGCTGGTGGGCAAGCCGCCGTTCAAGACTTATGTAGGGCAGGTGACCGACACCTTGGCCATGGCCAAAGAAATGTACCCCGGCAAGCGCAACAGCCTGGACGCTTTGTGCGACCGGCTGGAGGTGGACAATTCCAGCCGCACGCTGCACGGTGCGTTGCTCGATGCCGAGCTGCTGGCCGATGTCTACATCAATCTCACGCGCGGCCAGGACGCTCTGCTGATCGACATAAGCACCGACGATATGCATGGCGGCATCGTGACGCGCGTCGACCTCACGGCTTTCACGTTGCCGGTGCTTCTGGCCAGCGACCAGGAGACGGCGGCCCATGAGGAAGTACTCAAGCAGCTGGATAAGGCCAGTGGCGGCAAGACACTGTGGCGGCTGGGCGTCGCTGGGCCTATGGCATAATTTGACGCTTTCCAGCACAGGAAAACGGGTGATTAGCTCAGCGGTAGAGCACTGCCTTCACACGGCAGGGGTCGCAGGTTCAAACCCTGCATCACCCACCAAGAAATCAATGACTTACGGCGCCTTAGCGCCGTCTTGCTTTTGCGGTACGGAAAATATACGAATAGCGGGATTGGGACGGCCAACGTTAACAGCCGTGTAGGGGTCTCAGCAGACAACTTAGGCGGGCTCGAATAGCACAGCGGTCCGGCCGTTTGGCGCCGTACTCATTGCTACCCGACCCAGATGAGCCCTCAGCATCCGAGGCGGCCATGTCCGTTGGCCTGAGGGTCACGCGCACCCAGCACGGCGAGGCCATCACCTTTCATACGAAGACCGGCCCACTTACCTAGCTCATCGGCCGCCACCTGGGCCTGTGGACGCGACAAGCCGAACGTGCCCAGGGAAGCCAACCCGCTGGCGGCGCTGCTGGCCGAGATTCAGAAGTTCCACAGCACTGCCCATCGTCCGACGCCCCCAAGCTGACCAGCCCAGGGACATCGAGAGCCGCGACCTTCCGTTGGCGGACGCATGTGCACTGATCCAACGGTCGCACGCGCTCGAGTCACCCCCAAGACGCGGCTCATCTTTTTATCCTCGAAAATGTTTCTTAAATTTACAAATGGTCTATATACTCATCCGTAGTTGAACTTTTGGGTACTGTTACAAAGTGAAGAACACAGGGAGGGGGGCGCCGCAGGCAGTCCCCCAGCCGGAGCTCCTCTGGGCTCTTGGGTCAATTTGCGCCTTGCACCGGCAGCCGTTCTCGGCTGAATTGGTCGAGCGGGAATTCCCGCCGCCCTGTTCCTATGCCACCCTGATCGCCGCTGGCCGTGCCATCGGCCTTCGCGTCAAACACTTCGCGCTCAAACCCGGGCGAATTGAGCGGATGGTGTTCCCGCTCGTCGTCGGACTTTCGGTCACGTTGACTGGCGCCGATGCGTCGGAGCCCGGCCTGGCCATCGTCACCGCCGCAGCCGACGGCCGGGTCGTCCTCTTCCGTGCAGGCAGCGGTACTCCAGAGACGCTCGCCCAATCCGACTTCGCTGCCATCGTCACTGGTGATGCCTGGCTGATGGCCCCCGCGGCGGAAGCCCTCGCTGATCCTGACTCGGCCGGCACCATGCGCCACTTCGGATTTCGGTGGTTCGTGCCCGAACTCCTCAAGCACAAGCGTGTCTGGCGCGAGGTGTTGCTCGCTTCACTGGCTTTGCAACTGATCGCGCTCGCGACGCCTTTGTTCACTCAAGCGATCATCGACAAGGTGGTCGTGCATCGCACGCAGAGCACGCTCATCGCCATTGCGGTGGCGATGACCATCTTCACCGTGTTTTCGAGCATGCTCACCTGGGTGCGCCAGTATCTGGTGCTGCACACCGGCAACCGGGTTGACGCCGTGCTGGGCGCGGCAGTGTGGGAGCACCTTCTCAAGCTCCCGATGCGCTATTTCGAGCACCGCTCGACCGGTGTGGTCGCCGCCCGTTTGCATGGCGTAGAAAACATCCGCGAGTTCGTCTCGGGCGCCGCAGTGAGTCTGGTGCTGGACCTGCCATTCTTGGTGGTTTGCCTCGGCTTGATGTTCTGGTACAGCGTCATGCTGACGTGCATCGCATTGGCGATCCTGGCGGTGATCGGTGTCGTCAGCCTGCTCGTCGCGCCCGCTTTTCAGAAGCAGCTCAACGAGCAGTTCCTGATGGGGGCGCGCAACCAGGCCTTCGTCACCGAGCACATCGCCGGCTTTGAGACCGTGAAGAGCTTGCAGATGGAACCGCAACTGCGCCAACGCTATGCCGGCTACCTGGCCACCTTTCTCCAGGCGAGCTTCAAGACCAAGCAAGTGGGCAACACCTACAGCGTTTTCGCCAACACGATGGACCAGTTGCAAACGCTGCTGATCCTCATGCTGGGCGCCTACATGGTGATGAACGAGCCGAGTTTCACCATCGGCATGCTGGTGGCCTTCCAGATGTTCGCTGGCAAGCTGAGCCAGCCCGTGCTGCGCATCGTCGGCTTGTGGAGCCAGTTCCAGCAAGCGAGCCTCTCGGTGCAGCGTCTGGGCGACGTGATGAACGTGCCGACCGAGCCGTACAGCCTGACGCCCACGCGTCTCGCGGATGGCACGGGGCGCATCGAGGTTCAGGGGCTGGCCTTCCGCTACGCCGACGACCGACCACTTCTGTACCAAGACCTCGAGCTGACGATCGAGCCTGGCAAAGCGGTCGCGATCATGGGGCCGTCCGGCAGCGGCAAGAGCACGCTGGCAAAGCTCATGCTCGGCTTCTATCAGCCCACCGCCGGGCAGATCCGCATCGACGGCATTGACATCCGCCACATGGCCGCCAACGAGTTACGCAGCTACTTCGGGGTGGTCCCGCAGGAGACCATGCTGTTCACCGGCACGATTCACGCCAACCTGACCGCCGCCAATCCGGGCGCGACGTTCGAGCAGTTGGTTCAGGCCTGTCGGATGGCCGGCATCCATCCGGTCATCGAGGCACTGCCGCAGGGCTATCAAACCGAAGTCGGTGAGCGGGGGGTGGGCCTCTCGGGGGGCCAGAAGCAGCGGCTCGCGATCGCGCGTGCGCTGCTAAAGGGCCCCAAGGTCTTGATATTCGACGAAGCCACCTCGGCCTTGGATGCCGAGACGGCGGAGGGCTTTGCCCGCACCGTCAATTCCCTGAAGGGCAAGGTAACGATGCTATTCATCACACACGCGCTGCCCAAGGGTTTGAAGATTGACGAGGTGCTACAAATCAGCAAGGACGGAGTGCAGCAACTCAAATCGGTGCCGTCCAACGCCACATCGTCCAAGGGCCTTGCGGCACCCGGCGCGAGCGCACCCGGGTCGATTCATGAAGCAGCGGTGACACCGTGAACCAGCCCTTCAAGCGCAACTACCTGCAGCACGCCCTCGCGGTGGGCCATTGGATGCGCCAACAGGGCGCGGCCGGCACGATCGACCCGCTCACCTACATCCTTGAGATACGGTGCAACGGCCGGGAGCGGCGCTTCCAACCCCAGTTCGTTCTCGAGCAAGCCGATGGGCAGACTGGCTTTACCCCGCAACTTACGCCCAACGTGAGCGGCTTCGTGGGGTGGTTGCCGTACTTCAACAAGACTTGGCCGATCGCTCAAGACAAGCTGGACTTCAAGGAATTCGCGGCGAGCGCGGGCATTCGCACGCCGAAGTGGGTCGTTGATCCTGTGCAGGCACGCGGCAACTTCATCGTCAAGGCGCGTCGTTCCACCTTCGGGCGCGGCTTGCGCGGGCCATTCGAAGCCGCGAGCACAGTAGCTGTCGCCGAGGGTGAGTATTGCGAGCAGTTCATCGTCGGGAAGCTTCTCAAGGCCTGGTACTGGAACGACCAGCTGGCGGTTGCCGACCTGGTGGACATGCCGACCGTTCGAGGCGATGGTTTGCGCACGCTGCGTCAGCTGATCAGCGCCAAGCTGGCGCCTACTGATCGCTTTCCGGGCGATGTGGAAGCCCTTGCTGTGGTCCAGGGGTTGTCACTCGACGGCGTTGTACCAGCTGACCGCACGGCGCTGGCGGACTACCGCTACATGTCGGTGCTCAACCCGGCGCTGACGACCGATCACGACGTGCGCCAGAAGATTACGGGCAGCCCGCTGGAGGCTCAACTGCTGTCGGCCGGTGCGCACTGCTGGGCTGCGGTGCCGGAAGACAGGCGTTCAGGAACCGCCTTCTCGCTCGACGGCGTGGTCGACTCCAGTGGGCAGGTGTGGTTCTTGGAGGCGAACTGCAATCCGCATTTGCACCCTGCGATCTACAACGTGATGCTCAATGAGATTTTTTTGCAACGAACTTTGAAGGACGTTTCACCATGAAGAAACACGCCGTTCGCGCGCGCAGCGCCTCACGAAGAGGTGCCGCCATCATCGCCATGACCGCGATCACAACCCTCGCAGGGTGCGCCACAGGTCCCGCGTTCAAGTCGCCCGAGGCTGCGCCGGGAGACCGCGCGCAGCTGTATATCTATCGACCGATGGTGCTGGCCGGTGGGGGTGTGGCGCACAAGGTGACGATCAACGGGAAGGCAGAGACCTTGAGCCTGCCGAATGCGAGCTGGCAGCGCGTGCTGCTCGCGCCGGGGACACACAGCGTTGCGATCAGGGACTACTTCAACATCATGCCCTGCGGCGCCCTGACGGTCGAGTTGCTTCCCGGTCAGACGGCTTACGTGGCGAACGTCGTCAAGACGACGCCGGCGCTGGCCCGCTTGTACATCAGCTGTTCGGTCGTTGAGAGAGGGCAAGACCAGGCCCTGAATGAGATGGTCGGCTTGGGTGGCGCGCAGTAGCGAACGGGAGAGGCTCATGCCCATACGCTTTGCGACGCTGGCCGACATTCCCGCTCTGGTGGAGGGCGGCAGCCGCATGCACGCGTTGACGCGGTTTCGCAAGCAGCCCTACAACGCACAGAAGGTCGCGCAAGCGTTCAGTGATCTCATCACGCAAGGTCAGGGCAAGTACGCATTTTTGGTCGCGGCGGGCGCCGACGGTCGCGTCGTCGGTGCCCTGATCGGCGTAATGGAGCAGCAGATCTTTTGTGACGCGCACACGGCGAGCGTCATGCATTTCGATGTGCTGCCGGAGGCGCGCATGGGCGGCTACGCCGTGCGCTTGCTGAAGGCCTTCGAGAAGTGGGCTACGAATCGCGAAGTAGTTGAGATCAACTTTGGCATCAACAGCGGTGAACAACTCGAAACACTGGGTCGGTTCGCTTCCCGGATGGGTTACACGAAAACCGGCGAGAACTTCGTGAAGCGCGGCAAATGAACCCTCAACGCAAACGGAAAAAAACGACATGAACCGATGGCTTCGTATGTTGTGGCTTACCCCTTCTGCTGGCAGTGCTGCTGGCAGTGCTGCAGGCGTGCGCATCGATCAACCAGGCGTCAATAGGCGGGCGGACATCGATCCCCGGCGGCATCTATTCTTGGGGAACATCCCAGAGAGTCGAGGACTTTTCAAACGTGGAGATTGCGCAGTCTCGAATGCTTATGTATTCGAATCACACGAGTCCGTTGAAACAAATATTCACTTCCAGGATTGCGATGGCCCACATCAGCGGACTGCAATCGTACTTTCCGATGCAAGCCCGCTGGCGACTCAAGGATGGCCGCGAGTTCGTTTTGAAATTCGTTGACCAAGGCGCCCTGGTGCGAGACTACATGAAGACACACGATTTAAAACTTCAATGGGAGCGCGAGGGGCGCAAGTACGCCCCCGGCGATTCTGATGCAAAGCTAACGCACGACATCAAGGACGACACGCTTCGACTTAAGTGGGTAGTAACCCTTAACCGAACACCGGCAAGCCAGCGCTTGCGCCCTGGTGGGGCCGCCAATCCTTGGACGTTTGAAGACGAAGAACACGTCATTGCCGTCATCAAGGGGGTTCCTGCCAGCGGCATCGACTTCATTCAGACATACGACTCACTAAAGTAAGCAACATCATGGCAGACAACAACTATCTCGCTCCGTCACTCGTCGAGCAGGGCTACACCGGGGTGACCGGCACGACACCGTACAGGCCGGCTAGTCATCCCAACTGGAGCAGTTGCAATCACTGTACGGGACGAACTTTTCCAGTGTCATCCAACGCGCGCCCGACGGTGTTGCGCAGCTAACGTTGAACTTCGCTACGAATCGCGAAGTGGTTGAGATCAACTTTGGCATCAACAGCGGCGAACAACTCGAGATACTGGGTCGGTTCGCTTGCCGCATGGGTTACACGAAGATAGGCGAGAACTTCGTGAGGCGCGACCGATGAACCTTCAACGTAAACGGAGAACAGAGACATGAACAGATGGCTTCGATTGTTATGGGTCGCCCTTTTGCTGGCAGTGCTGCAAGCGTGCGCATCGATCAACCATGCGCCAACAGGCGGGCGCATACCGATCCCCGGCGGCAGCTATTCTTGGGGAACGTCCCAGAAAGTCGAGGATTTTTCAAACGTGGAGATTGCGCAGTCACGAATTCTTATGTATTCGGATCACACAAGTCCATGGAAAGAAATATTCACGTCGAGGATTGCCATGGCCCAGATCATCGGGCTGCAATCGTACTTTCCCATGCAAGCCCGCTGGCGGCTCAAGGATGGCCGCGAGTTCGTTTTGAAATTCGTTGACCAGGAAGCCTTAGTGCGGGACTACCTGAAGACGCACGAACTGAAAGTGCAGTGGGAGCGCGAGGGGCGCAAATTCGCCCTCGGTGATGCTCTCGCAAAACTAACGCACGACATCAAGGACGACGCGCTTCGACTCAAGTGGGTTGTGACGCTCAACCGAACGCCGGTAAGCCAGCGCTTGCGCCCTGGTGGAGCGGCCAATCCTTGGACGTTTGAAGACGAAGAACACGTCATTGCCGTCATCAAGGGGGTTCCTGCTAGCGGCATTGACTTCACTCAGACATACGACTCACTAAAGTAACAACATCATGGCAGACAACAGCTACCTCGCCCTATCACTCATCGAGCAGGGCTACACGGGTGCAACCGGAACAACACCATACAAGCCTGCCACGCTATTCCAACTGGAACAGTTGCAGTCGTTGTACGGAACGGCATTTTCTAGCGCTGTCAGCCAAGCGCCAGCAGGTACTACGCAATTGACGTTGAACTTCGATGGAACGCAGAACAACAAGAACGTTATCAAGCCCGGTGAATCCACTACCAACATCGGGAACCTCAATGAGTTGCTGCCGGCAAATCGGGCCAACTACCTAATTGGCATTGGTGCCGATGGCGTCGTACCGGGGAGTATTGAAAGCAACCTCCAGTCGACGCCATTCAATGCTGGACCCATCGGACAAGCAATCGTCGAACTCGCATACCAAGACCTCATCGAAATGGTTAACCGGGTTCGTGAAGCAGACCCAACCGCACAAATTGAATTGAATCTGACAGGGTTCAGTCGCGGCGGCGCAGAAGCCGTCGCCTTCGCCAATCTAGTGAATGAGCTGGGCATTCCGGGGGTGTTTGCACCGGGCGCCGTCACCATCAACAGCCTGGTGCTCTTTGATCCCGTGGATGAGACGAATGGCGCGCTCAACACGAGCTGGCCAACAAACATTCGAAACTCTTTGGTTCTGGTGGCGATGGACGAAACAAGGTCTATCTTCCCGCCGATGCCTGTTGGCTCTGACGCCATTGTCCTCGGTGTCCCGGGCGCACACTCGGATGTTGGCGGTAGCTTCGGAACGACGGGAATTTCATCGGTGACGCTTGGGATCGCCCGAAACTTCCTGGCTGCCAGCGGCGTACCAATCAGCGAGGTTCCAAGCTCGCGGCGGCCCGACTTCGACGTGTTGCCGGAGGCGCGCATGGGCGGGTACGGCGTAAAGCTGCTCAAGGCCTTCGAGCAATGGTGCGCGAACCGCAACGTGGTGGAGATCAGCTTGGGAGTGAACAGTGGCGCCGCCTTCGAGGTCGTGGGCCGGTTCATCGCGCGGGTGGGATACACCAAAGTAGGTGAAAACTTTGTAAAGGAGATGATATGAACACAATCGATGCAACTCTCGAGGCGCGCAAGGTCATTTGCGAAATCGCCGCGTGTACCGCCGTGTTGATTCTCAGCGGCGGCGCGCAGGCGCAAACACCGGCACCGACGCAGCGCCTGAGCACCGAACGCAAACAATCATCACAACGCTATGAAATCAATCAAACCTTCGATGGTCAGGCCTTCTTCAAGGACAACAACGTCTGGGTCTATACCAAGGACTTTGCCGATCTGTTTGGCATGCCAGCCAAGTACATCGAGGACGTTCAAGGAATCGCGGCGGCGGCGTTTCGGATTGAGGATACGTCTTTCCAGCAATGCGGATTTGGCGGACAGGTCGATGCTTGTCGCAAGGTAGAAGAGTGCCTCCTTGATCTGTACTTTGACGAGAGCAAGAATCCGCTGCCCTGGGCAACCGATATCAAGTCGCAGTGGCAACCGGCGTACGCCTCGATGCGCTGGCTGCGGCCACTCAACCGAGCGGAGCGTCCGCACGGGACGCTGGCGGTCGAGCCGGACCCGGGGATTGTTCGGAACGAGACGCTTCACGGACAACTGATTCCGTTTGCTGATCCTGCGTCAAAACGAGAGGCGATATTCACGAGCAATGTGTCGGTAAGCGGCGATGCGGAAGCAATTTCTGGATCGATGGCGCTCATCGGCTACACCCGAGAGTTCTACAAGACGTTATCGGTCGTAAATCTGCAATTCGGGTGCCGCACATTTGTGCGCAAGCAAGTCAATATTCGACTCGACGCCAAGAAAAGCGGAGCGTTCGAAACCCCCATTGCTCGATTCAATCGCGTAGTGCTTTCTGAAGGTTTCGTGCAGCGGATCAAAGACCTCCAAAAGGCACAGAGCGACAAGAACGCCGCCTTCTATAGAAGTTTGTTCTCGCCCCCACTGGGAACCAAAGGCACAACCAGCGACGCGCAGCCGGTAACGAATCGATAAATCCAGAGAGCAAAAAACGTGACCACATCCATTCAAAAAGACGCTCTGCTGTCGCAGTTCGCTGTCCTGGCGTACAAAGATAGAGCGTTTCTCGAAAACGCAACGAACTTGCCCTCCGGTTGGGAGCTGAAGGTGGCTGACGACCGATCGCCCCCGTTTGCAGCCTTCGCATTCAAGAACGCTGTTACCGGCGAGGTCGTGATTGCCTATCGAGGCACCGATGGTCCCAACGACGGGATTGCAGACGTTGCGATTCTTACCGGGCGTTGGGATACCCAGTTTCAGCAAGGCATGGATTTCGCGGCGCAGGTGCAGGGCGATCCAATCATTTTCCCGCCGGGAACCGACTCAAGCGAGCTCCTCGTTACCGGACACAGCCTGGGCGGCACAATTGCGCAAGTTGCGGCCTATGCCTACGGCCTCGACGGCTCCACCATCGACCCGGGCGCGGCGGTAAGAATTGTGCGGACGGCGGAGTTTCAGGCGGCGGCGCTCGAGGCGGGATTGCCGTCCGGAGGATTAGGCGCAGCCGCTGGATTCACCAACTACCTGGTCGCGGGCAGTTTGGTTTCCGGTACCACTGGCGAGCAAGTGGGGTCATCCGGTTACTTGCCCAGCCTGACACTCAGCGGCCAACAGGCGCTGACGGCTTTCTTGATCGCCATGGCTAACCCAGCGGCCGGCTTCTTGTACTTGGTTGCAACCGATCAGATTGGCAACAAGCACGCATCCACGCAAGTCAGCCAAGCCTTGGCGCTATTGGCGGGATCGCAGGTAGACACCGCGCCACCGGGGGCGATCAAGCTCCAGCCCAAGGTCACCGGATCGGCCATGGATCCCGCGACCGGCGAGATCAACCTGACTTACTCGCAAACCGAGTTCGAAGTCAGGGACGCAGCCACCGGGGTGCTGCAGAGCACCGTCAAGTTCTCCGGGGTGGGCGCCGAACGGCTTATCGAGGTGTTCGACGCCTCCACCGGTGCGCTGCAATCGACAACCACGCTGAGCGTCACAGGGACGGTCACTGTGCGGCCGGTAACAGGAGGCTCGGTCGAACTCAGGTACCTGCCAGATGCCGTCACCGATCAGCCAGACGGCACGATCACGGCGACCAGCAAGGACGCCGAGGGCAACATCTTCTCATCGAGCATTACGCAAATCTTCGACGACGGCTCCAGCCTTACTACTACTTCGTTGCCCGGCGACACTACGCGCACTATCAGTCGCGATGCCCAAGGACAAGTCGTCGAAACCCGCCAAACCGAGACAGTAGACGGCGCGACGGTCACCCGCAGCTACAACGGAGTTGGCGACCTCAAGAACACGACGATCACGACCGGCAACACTGCGGACGGGTGGAACCAAACCACCACCTACCCTGACGGATCAAGCGTTCACGTGGTTCAGCGACCGGACGGCACCATTGAATCCACAACCGGCACCGCTGCTCCGCTGCAATCGCTTGGGACAGCAATTCAAGATTTGACCAGTCTTGTACAGGCCATCCGGTCTGGACAACCCCTGCCGATCCTCAACAGCGGGCTGCGCCTGCTCAACGACCAAGTCAACCCGTCCGTCGGCGGCACGCAGGTCCTCAACAATCAGCCGCTGTTTACCGTCACCGCGGTGGCCGGTGCGGTCGGTAGCCTCTACGGCCTTTACCAGGCTTTCAATGGCAACAGCAGCACCCTTGACAAGATATACGCTGGCGCCAATGCGCTTGTCGCTGTCAACACCGCGTACAACGTGGTCTCTGCTCAGTTGGCTGGAGAGGCGACCGTTCAGGCTCTCAGCGGCGCCGTGGGCAGCGTGGCCCAGGCCTTGCCTTTCCTTAGCATCGCAGTGGCACTCGAACATGGCGACTACACAGGCGTCGCAGTCTCTGTCGCAGCCTACTTCGTCCCCGTGATCGGCTGGATCTACGCTGCCTACTCGCTCATCACCGCACTTGGCAGCGAGCCGCCCGAGGCCTGGGGCACGGCGCATTTCAAGTTCGCCGACGGCACGAGCATCACCGTGGAAAGCGCCGGGGAGGGCATAGGCATCGGCAAGGTGACGCTGCTGACGCAAGGCAACGGCCAACAACCCACAAACCCGGATGGCTCGCACAACCCGAACTATTTCGGCGGCCTGCTGGGCTACCTGAACGATGTCATCGCGCGCGCGGGCCAGACAAACCCCAACTTTCAACTGGGCATCATCCCGCAGCGACTGCCCCAGCTCACCTGGCACGAGTCACGGCAGAGTGATCCCGGTTACGCGGTGGTTGATATCGACCCGGTCACCGGCCAGGAACGCTACCCCGCCTTGCGCTACAACGACGATTTCACGCCCATCAATGCTGACCCCACCGATCCCGGTCAGCGCCGGGATGTCTTCGAACGCATGGTCGATAGCGCTCTCGCTCGCCAGGCCGTTGCGCCGGTCTGGGAGGTGCGAACCGCGCGCCTGCAGCAAGACACGGGCAACCCCGATGCGGGGCTGACCGAAGAGGAGCGCGCCGCGAATCATGGCCTGAGCGCACCGGCAGATGCCAGTGGCAAGCGCGTGCCGGGCAAGTTCCGCCCGGTGGTGCTGGACCTGAACGGCGACGGCATCATTTCCACGGTGACCGACGCCGCCAGCAACGTCAGCTTCGACTGGGACGACAGCGGTTACATGAAGCAGACCGGCTGGGTCGGGGCCGGTGAAGGCTTGCTGGTGTTGGACCGCAACTTCAACGGGGTGGCGGACTCGGGCAAGGAACTCTTCAGCAACGGCTTCGTCAGCGACGCCGCCAAGGGCGTGCGTAGCATGTCCTGGGTAGACGCCAACGCCGACGGCGTGATCGACGCGAGCGACCCGGTCTTCGCCGCGCTAAGCATTTGGCAAGACAGCAACCAGGATGGCGTGCAAGCCGGGAGCGAGACCCATACGCTCGCGAGCCAGGGCATCACACAGCTCGACTACAGCAATGGCCGCTTCACCCGCAATGGCCAAGACTATGCGATGCAGAGTCCTGACCTCGAAACCAGCAACGATGGGGTTCGGGTCAATGTCGTGCAAGGCGGCATCCAGGTCGACTACAGCAATGGGCACAGCACATTATTCGTCACGCAGGTCATCGACCTTGGCGGTGGAAGTGGAAGTGGCAGCGGCAGTGGCAGCGGCAGTGGCAGCGGCAGTGGCAGTGGCAGTGGCAGTGGCAGTGGCAGTGGCAGTGGCAGTGGCAGTGGCAGTGGCAGTGGCAGTGGCAGCGGCAGCGGCAGCGGCAGCGGCAGCGGCAGCGGCCAAGGTACGACGTTCGTCGCGCACGACGACGGGTTCATAACATGGGAAGACGGCATCTCGCCCGGCAATCCGAGTGACCCCGCCTATCCGCACGCGCAAACGCCGACCGCCAACCAGTCCATCAGCATCTCGCTGGCGCTGCTCCTGGCCAACGACGCCTTCAACGGTTCGAACGCCGGGCTCAGCGTGACGTCCGTGGGCAACGGCGTGCGCGGTGCGGTGATACTGAACCTCACGCAAGGCACTGTCGAGTTCACGCCCGAGCACAACTATGTGGGCCAGGCGAGCTTCGAATACACGGTGACGGCGGCCGACGGACAGACGCGCGTCGCGCATGCCTTCATCGACCTGCAGGGGGTCAACGATGCACCGTCGATCAGCACCACGACCGACCAGCGCCTGGTCTACGGATTTGCGCCGCTCAACTACAGCTATTCAGTACAGTCGGGCTACGGCGAGGACAGCTCGTTCAGCACGGTCTCGGGCACGGTGAAGGGCGACGCGATCCATGTGCCTTACATCGAAGAAATCAAGGGCGAGCCGATCTACGACCAGCAGTTCACGGGTGGCGAAGACGGGCAGTACGTTTCCGTGCTCGTAGGGTATCAGCCCTCTACTTACGTCGACCACAGTTCGCCCGTAGGGACAGACGATGCTGGCACTGGACACGTCATCGCAGTGGATGTTGATGGCGATACGACATTTCACTACCAATTGCTAGAGAATGGCCTCTACGGAAAAGCCACGGTCGATGCTGCGACCGGCGCGTGGTCTTACCTCGGTCTCAGGCCGGCGCGTACCGCTGTCGGCGACGTAAATGGCGACGGCACAGTCGACTACGTGAACCCGGAGACAGGGCAACTCACCACCACCTCGCTGGGCAACGTCGACTCCAATCGATACGGCGGCGAAGAGAAGAATCCCGACGGAACTAACTATTTTCTGGACGTGTTCAAGGTACGCGTGTTCGACGACGCGGGCGGGTTCACCGATCAGGACGTTTCGGTCAAGCACTACGGGCCGCGGCCGGATGCCAACGTGGCCTCGGGCGGCGGCAAGAAGCCGATCGCGGTCGACCTCAATGGTGACGGCTTCCACTTCACCAACGTCGACGACTCGAACGTCTTCTATGACGTGAACGGCGACGGCTGGCGCCGCAAGATCGCCTGGAACAATCCCGCAGACGGCTTCCTCGCCTACGACAAGAATGGCGACGGCAAGATCGACCGCTTCGACGAGATCTCCTTCGTGCCCTACAAGCCCGACGGGCAGACCGATCTGGAGGGTCTGCGCGCCTTCGACACGAACGGCGATGGCGTGTTCTCTGCCGCAGATGCCAAGTGGAGTTCGTTCGGCGTCTGGCAAGACGCGAACAGCAACGGCATCACCGATCCGGGAGAGTTCAAGTCGCTCAACGACCTCGGCATCAACGGCATCTCGCTCACCAGCGACGGCCACTTCCAGGTCATCGATGGGCAGACGGTGCACGGCATCGGCTCGGCCACGAAGACGGACGGAAGCACGCTGGCGCTCGCGGACGTGACGCTGCAGTTCCGCAACGTGACGCAGGGAACCGCAGCCGACGGCAGCACAGTCACGGCCACCGTTGCCCCTTACTCGACAGGGCAAACCTTCACCGGAACCACTGACGCCGACCTGGTGTTCGGCACGTCGGGGTCTGACCAGTACCACATGGGTGACGGCAACGATGTGGTCAACGACGATGCCGGGAACGATCTCGTCGAAGCGGGTGCAGGCGACGACATCGTGTTCACCGGCGCGGGCAAGGACTTCGTCGATGCCGGTGACGGCAAGGATTCGGTGTTCACCGGCGACGGTGATGACCTGGCGATAGGCGGTTCCGGCGACGACTTCCTGTCGATGGGGAGCGGCAACGACGTGGCCTTCGGCGGCGACGGCAACGACCTCGTGTCGGGCGGTGTCGGCAACGATCTGCTGTCGGGCGACGCCGGCGACGACAAGCTCTTCGGTGAAGGTGGCTGGGATGTCCTCTTCGGCATGGACGGCGACGACGAACTGTGGGGCGGCGATGGCAACGACCAACTGCACGGCGGCACGGGCAACGACCTGCTCGCCGGTGGTGCGGGCGACGACGCGATGGACGGCGGCACTGGCAACGACACCTACGAGGTCGATTCAGTCGGCGATGTCGTCACCGAGAAGTCAGGTGAAGGCTTCGACACGGTGCGCACGTCGATCAACTACACCCTGGGTGCTGACCTGGAGAACCTGACGCTGGCGGGATCTCAGGCACTGGAAGGGATGGGCAATGCCAGCGACAACGTGATGTTCGGCAACAATGCCAACAACACTTTGCGCGGCTTGGACGGCACCGACACCCTGGATGGCGGCCAAGGCGCCGACACCCTGATTGGTGGGACAGGCGACGACACCTACGTCATCGACAACGCCGGCGATGTGGTTATCGAGTTGGCCGGCGAAGGCGTTGACACGGTGAACAGCCGCATCACGACGACGTTGGGCGGTAACTTAGAGAACCTGACGCTGATCGGCATCAACGCCATCAACGGTACAGGCAACTCGCTCGACAACGTCGTCACCGGTAACGGTGCCGCCAATCGCATCGACGGTGGTGCAGGGGCTGACCGCATGGCCGGTGGAAAAGGCAACGACACCTACGTCGTCGAGAGCGCCGGCGACATGGTCGTCGAGAATGCCTTCGAAGGCAACGACACCGTCGAGGCCTCGATCAACTATGCACTCGGCGCGAACGTTGAAAACCTCATCCTTCGCGGTTTTGCCACGCAGGGCACGGGCAACGAACTCGACAACGTGCTCATGGCCAACGGCCTCGGCAACACCTTGTCGGGCGGCGCCGGCAGCGACATCTTGACCGGCGGTGCGGGTGCCGATCACCTCGATGGCGGCACTGGTACTGACTTCATGGCGGGCGGCGCGGGGGACGATACCTACGTCGTCGACAGCACGGGCGACGTTGTCACGGAGCAGGCGACACAAGGCACCGATACGGTCGAGTCTTCCATCAGCTACGCGCTGGGCGGGAATGTGGAGAACCTGACCTTGACCGGCGCTGCGAACATCGATGGCACCGGCAATGAGCTGGCCAACGTGCTCACGGGCAACAGCGGCGACAACCGCCTGGATGGTGGCACGGGCGCGGACACGATGATGGGCGGCGCCGGCAGCGACACGTATGTGGTCGACACCGTCGGCGACGTGGTCGTCGAGAACGCCGACGAGGGAATAGACACCGTCCTGGCCGGCGTGAACTACGTGCTGGGCAGCAATGTCGAAAACCTCACCCTCAGGGGCAATGCCACCCAAGGCACCGGCAACGAATTGGCCAACGTTATCACCGCCAACGACCTTGGCGATGTGCTTAACGGATTGGCCGGCGACGACACGCTGGTCGGCGGCGCTGGCAGCGACGTGCTCGATGGCGGCACGGGTGCCGACCTGATGCGCGGCGGCAAGGGCGACGACCTCTATGTCGTCGACAACGTCGACGACCAGGTGGTCGAGAGCGCGACAGACGGCATCGACACCGTGCAGTCGAGCATCGACTATGCGCTTGGTGCCAACGTCGAGAACCTGACGCTGACGGGCAGCGCGGTGCGCGCCGCAGGCAACGAACTCGCCAACCTTCTGACCGCCACTGACGGAGGCAATACCCTGATCGGCGGCGCCGGCAACGACACTTTGGTTGGTGGCGCTGGCAGCGACGTGCTCGACGGCGGCGGTGACGCCGACACCATGACCGGCGGCGCCGGCGAGGACAGCTATGTGGTGGACAGCTCGGGCGATCAGGTCGTCGAACTCACCGGCCAAGGCCTCGACCGCGTCAGCGCCAGCATCGACTACGTGCTGACGCAGAACGTCGAGCAGCTTACGCTCGCCGGCAGCGCAGTCCGTGGAACCGGGAACCAACTCGACAACGTGCTGCTGGGCAACAGCCTTACCAACGTGCTCGATGGCGGCGCAGGCGCTGACACCTTAATCGGTGGCAATGGCGACGACGCCTACATCGTCGACAACGCGGGCGACCTCGTGATCGAGAACGCTGGCGAAGGCGCCGACACCGTCCAGTCCTCGGTGACCTACTCCCTGGCCATCAACGTGGAGAACCTGACGCTGACTGGTACGGCCAACATCGATGCGACCGGCAACGGCTTGTCCAACGCGCTCACGGGCAATGCTGGCAACAACCGCCTCGACGGCGGCACTGGCGCTGATGTGATGGCCGGGGGCAGCGGTGACGACAGCTACGTCGTGGACAACGCAGGCGATCAAGTCATCGAGCTCGCAAGCCAAGGCTTCGACCGCGTCAGCTCCAGCATCGACTACGTGCTGCCGCAATACGTCGAGCAGCTCACGCTGACCGGCGCTGCGATCCGCGCAACCGGCAACAGCCTCGATAACCTGCTATTCGGCAGCGACCTGGCCAACACCCTTGATGGCGGCACCGGTGACGACCAGATGGCCGGCGGCCTGGGCGATGACCTCTACGTGGTCGACAGCGCGGGCGATGTGGTCACGGAAGCAGCGAACGCGGGCATCGACACGGTTCAATCCACCGTCAGCTACTCGCTGGCCGCGAATGTGGAGAACCTGACACTCACAGGCGCTTCCAACATCGACGCGACCGGCAACAGCTTGTCAAACGTGCTCATCGGCAACACCGGCAACAACCGGCTCGACGGTGGTGCCGGCGCTGACGTGATGGCTGGCGGTGCGGGAGACGACAGTTACGTGGTGGACAACGTCGGCGACCAGGTCATCGAACTCACCGGCCAAGGCATCGACCGCGTCAGCACAGGCATCGACTATGTGCTGCCGCAGTACGTAGAACAGCTCACACTGACCGGCACGGCGATCCGTGCCACCGGCAACGACCTGGACAACCTGCTCTTTGGTAACGATCAAGCCAATATCCTTGATGGCAAGGCTGGCGCCGACCAGATGTCCGGGGGACTGGGCGACGACCGCTACGTGATCGACAACTTAGGGGATGTCGTGACCGAGGCGGCGAATGCCGGCATCGACACGGTGCTGGCATCGGTGAGCTACAACCTGGCTGCCAACGTCGAGAACCTCGTGCTCACCGGCACGGCGGCGATCAACGGCATCGGCAACGAGCTGGCGAACGTACTCGTCGGCAACAGCGGTGCCAACGCCTTGAGCGCGGGCGCCGGCAATGACGTGCTTGCGGGCGGTCTCGGCAACGACACGCTGGATGGCGGTGCCGGAGACGACCTCTACCTGTACAACCAGGGCGAGGGACGTGATGTCATTGCCTACGCTTCGGGCAACGACACGTTACGCTTCGGTGCGGGTATCACGCTCAATTCCGTGGCGGCGCGTACCGTCACGGTGAACGGGCAGAGCAAGGTGTTCATCTCCCTGCTGGGCACCGACGGGACGGAACAGCAGGACCAGGGCATCGAACTGGCTGCATCCGGTGGCATCGAGCGCTTCGAATTTGCCAGCGGCACTGTCGCTACCTTGTCCGACCTGATGGTCGGGGCTCGCACGTTGAATGGCAACTACCAGAACAACACGATCACCGGCGATCGCAGCGACGAGACGATCTACGCTGGGGCTGGCGACGATGTCGTTTATGCCCGCACGGGCAACGACATCGTCTACGGCGGCGCCGGGGCCGACAAGCTGTTTGGCGAGGGCGGTAACGACAGGATCTACGGCGAGTCCGAGAACGACCAGTTGTGGGGAGGCGCGGGCAACGACTACCTAGACGGTGGCAGTGGCAACGACCAACTCGTGGGCGGCACCGGAGACGACCAGTTGTATGGCGGTGTCGACAGCGACGTGCTTGACGGCGGGGACGGTGTCGACTATCTGAACGGCGACAGCGGTCAAGACCAGTTGTTCGGCGGGGCGGGCAACGACACGCTCGACGGTGGCGTCGATGCCGACCTGTTGGCATCCGGCGACGGCGACGACATCGTCCATGGTGGCTCGGGCTGGAATGTTGTCGTGGCCGGCGCGGGCAACGATGCCATCGACACGGGCACTGATCGCGACTTCATCGATGCGGGTGCAGGCAACGATACGATCACGACCAACACTGGCAGTGATTTCATCGCTGGTGGCGAGGGCAACGACACCATCAACACGGGCAACGACCACGACCTGATGGCCTTCAACCGCGGCGATGGCGCCGATATCGTCTTGGGCAGTGGCTGGGACCGCGACACAGTCAGCCTGGGCGGCGGTATCCGCTACACCGATCTCAGCCTGCGCAAGGTCGGCAACGACCTCGTGTTTGATGCTGCTCAGGGCGACAGCATCACGTTCAAGGACTGGTACACCAGCAGCGCACGTCGCAGCGTCGACACCTTGCAGATGGTGACCATCGGCGGCGACTACAGCGCGGCGTCGACGGATCGCATGAAGAACCGCAAGGTGGTGAGCTTCGATTTCGAGCAGCTGGCGAACCGGTTTGATACGGTGCGTGCGGCGAATCCAAGCCTGACGAGCTGGCCGGTCGCGGGTGAGTTGAACAACTACTTTAAGGCGAGCAGCGACACGCAGGCGATCGGCGGCGATCTGGCATACCGCTACGGCACCACGGGAAGCTACGGCGACCTGGATTGGTTGGGCGTGCGCAGCCGGATGGCCGGCATGACGGGCACAACGTGGCAGACGCTCAACACGTCGACCGCCGTGAACCCATGGACGGCGCTGCAGGCCGGCATTAGCCTGATCACGGATCAGACGGCTGGGCTGCCCAGCCCGATCAACCCGGCAGCCTCGCCAAGCAGCGATGAGCTCATTTTCGCAGCCATCAGTGCCGGCGGCCACAAGCCGGCGTGGATGGGCAGTCTGCCTGCCCCGGTGCTTCCCTGAACTGAAACGGCCCCGCATGCCTTATAACCGTCAGCGTGCGGGACATTCAAAGGACAAAGATGAACATGACAGCCTCAACGCCTCCGGCCTCCGGTCTCGTCGCGAATTTTGAATCGGCGAAGAAGGAGCTGACCAAGCTGCCCTTGCTCGGGCCAGCGCTGTGGCTGTACGCCCGTGATGCGCAGCGGCGCTTCACCTTCATTGCTGACATCGATTGGCGCTTGATGCCACCACTGGTACTCGACCAGTGCCGGCTATTTTCCAAGGCAGACATGCCGTGGGGCTTCGTGACCTGGGCGTTCGTCAGCGATGCAGTGGACCAGCGGCTACGCTCTGCGGTACCGGTGATTGCGCCACACGAGTGGAAGAGTGGTGACCACCCCTGGCTGATCGATGTCGTGGCGCCGTTCGGTGATGTCGAAACCGTGGCGCGCGAAGTGGCCGACGCTATCGCGCCGGGCAAGCCTGTGGGAGCTTGGTTGCCGAATGCCGCGGGACAGCCGCAAGCGAGGGAACTGCGAAGCCATGGTTGATGCCGTCATGGCAGCACCTGCGAAGCGCCTACCGCCGCTGGCGCCAGAGGCACTGGACTTCGCACCGGACCTGCTCGCGATCCAGGAGCGTCCGCCTGCGCGTTTGCCGCGTGCCCTGCTACTCACCGTGGCCGCCCTTGTGGGCTTGCTGCTGGTCTGGGCCATATTCGCAAAGCTCGACATCATTGCCACCGCAGATGGGCGATTGGTTCCGCTGAGTTTCACCAAGGTGGTCCAGCCGGCGGAGGCCGGTGTGGTGACCGAGATTCTGGTGAAAGACGGCGACCTGGTGAAGGCGGGGCAGTTGCTGATGCGCCTAGATGGGCGCCTTTCTAAGGCCGACACCACTGCGCTGGGCAAGGACGTGGCGTTGAAGCAGCTCACGCTGCGCCGAATCGAGGCTGAACTTGCCGATCGCCCATTCGTACCCGGCATGAACGAGCCGGCCGGGCTCTATGCTCAGGTCGAGAGCCAGTTCCGTGCACGGCGCCAAGCGTATCTGGATGCGCTGGCGCAGGAAACCGAGTCGCTGAACAAGGCGAAAGCCGACTTGACGGGGTCGCAGCAGGTGTTGAGCAAACTCACCCAAACCTTGCCCAGCTACCGCCAATCGGCAGAGGCCTACCGCAAGCTGGTGCAGGAAGGCTTTGTCGGGGAGTTGGCTGCCAACGAAAAGACGCGCGAAGCGGTCGAGAAGGAGCAGGACCTGAAGGCGCAGGCAGCCAACGTGCAGAGCCTGAACATCTCCATCACGCAGTCGGAGCGCAAGCTCGCCGCGATCCGCTCACAGTATCGGTCGCAGCTCGAGAACGAGCGCATCGACACGCTGGCGCTGCTCAATCGCAGTGGGCAGGAGCTGGAGAAGTCGAACGTCAAGGCGGAGTCGATGGACATCCAGGCGCCCAACGACGGCATCGTGAAGGACATGACTACGACCACGCGCGGTGCCGTGGTTGCCGCGGGAGCCTTGCTGATGAACATCGTGCCGCAGGATGAGCCTCTTCAGGCCGAGGTGCTGCTGAAGAACGAGGATGTGGGCTTCGTGGCGCTGGGCCAGGCGGTCAAGGTGAAGGTGGCGGCCTATCCGTTCCAAAAGTACGGCATGCTCGATGGCAAGGTCGAGATGGTCAGTGCAGACTCGGCCGATCCGAAGCAGCAGCAACAGCAGGGGCAGCAGCCGACCTTGACTTACCGGGCGATAGTGCGGGTCGACACGCACCAACTAGTGAGCGCGGCAAATGGCGAGAAGCTCTCGCTGAATCCTGGAATGCTCGTGACGGCAGAGATTCATCAAGGCGAACGATCAGTGATTGAATACCTGCTGTCACCCGTGAAGAAGGTGGCGCAGGAAGCGGCGAGGGAGCGGTGAGGGAACGGGGACACGAGACCTTGAGGCCCGGAGCAGCTCCGCTCCACGCGCCAGGTTCGCACCGATGGCTCGGCTGCCTACATGCGCCAACACTTGTTCTTACGGTGGGTGGGCCAGCGCTAGTGCCGTCTCGATGTCTCGCCGGTACCGCCCAGTGCGATGCCGCGCCCCTTGTCGAGGCCGAGCACTTGGCCCGCAGCCACGGCTTTGCGCTGGTGCGCCTGGGCTACGAAAAGTTGGAACCGGCGCCCAGCTGCGGCACCGACAGCCAGCACGCCTTGCGCGGTGTCGAGGCCGAGTTCGCGCGCACGGTCGCGGCCTGGCTCGACGGCGGCGCCGCGCCGGCGGAGATCGGCAGTACGCCAGCGCGTACTGCGTGGGACGAGCAAGTTCTGCACTACCAAGTGGCGGGAATTCTGGGCGGCACCCGCCTGGAGATGACGCTATTGTTGCCCGAAGGCCGGCGGCCGGCACCGGTGGTGATTTGTAACCACGGCGACATCGAACTCGACCATCCAGCGCTGCGGCACAAGCGCCGCATCCGCGACATGAGCGTGGCACGGGAATTCCTGCGGCTGGGCGTTGCGGTCGCGATGCCCGCGCGGCGCGGTGTGGCGTTTTCCGAGGGCACCTACCCCAAGTCTTTCCGGGCCGTCGACGCGGACGCGACCTACAAGGCGCGCGTCCACGCGCAGGACATCCTGCCCGCGCTCGACGCGTTGCGCGGCCGCCCCGAGATCGATGCCGAGCGCATCCTGCTGGCCGGGCACTCCGCCGGCGGGTACAGCGCGTCGTACTTGGCCAGCACGGGTCCCAAGGGCGTCATCGGCGCCGTCAACTTCGCAGGCGGCCGTACCGATTCCACGGCAGCGTCGGGGCCGGGCTACCTCAATAAGATGATGGTCGACGGCTTCTCCGAGTTCGGCCGCGGCGCCAAGCTGCCCGCCTTGTTCGTCTTTGCCGAGGGCGACAGCCGCTATTCGGTCCAGACCATCCGCGCGTCCCACGAGGCCTTCGTTGCCGCAGGCGGACAGGGCCAGCTAGTGCTGGCCCCACCGTTGGGACGAGACGGGCATCAGGTACACCTGGTGCCCGAGCACTGGCGCGGCGCGCTTAAAAGCTACCTTTCTCTTGTGGGGGCTGTTCATGCAAGCCCGTGAAGCTAAAGTCGCTGAGCCACGGCACTGGAATGACTTCAGTTGGGTGCTGTTGGCGCTGCATATCGCCGGGTGCGCCACGGTCCTGTGGTTTTTCCAGCCGAGGATTGAAGGAAACATCCACGAGATCGAAGGCCCGGCGGCGCACCACATGGCGTGCGGCCGCATGTGCGACAAGGGCATTTTTATCGGCGAGACGCTGCTCGGTTGCTGGCCGAACTGGTTCGGCCCGCGCTATTCCTGTCCGCAGAATTTCGAAGCGGGGCAGCCTGCAAGGGGCGACTTACTACGTGATGCCAACCTTGCTTTCGCTCGCGGGAATTTCGGACCCATCCAAGGTCATCCTGACGCTGGACCAGCAGGGCCGTTCGGTGATCGCCTGGACGGCGCAAAGCCACTTGCGAGCGCACTACTTCGGCGCCTTCGTGCTCTATGTGCTGTTCGGTTGCAGTTTTTTTGGTTTTAACAAACGCAATCTAAAACGGAGGAGAAAGTAAATGGCGAAATACAGAGTCTCTCGAGCCACGACGATCAAGCAGCCGGCGCCGGGAACCACGGGGAGCCCGGCGCCCGTAACGCTGAACCGTGTCGACGAAGTGAGCACAGTAGTCGGCGGCAAGGTCGATTTTCTGTCCTGGCAGAAAAATGTCACCGAGCTGATCAACGATCCGAAGGCGAATGGCAACACGATCCTGAGCACGCTTACCGACACGGTGAAGATTTTTAACGCCATGCGGGAGTTGGCTGGCAAGCTCGGGCTGTTCCCCACGCAGGTTGCGCTCTTTGAGTTTGGCAACAAGCTGGAAAGATCGTTTCGGATGTGGCCCGCGGCGACGGGTTCGCGCTCGCCGACGCCTTTGGTATTCTGGGAGATGGGCTCGGCATCGCCTCTTCGGTCGGGCCTAAAACTCCGCTGACCCTGGGCCTAAAGGTTGCGGGCATCGGATTCAGCGCGGTGTCGCTGGCGATCCCCGGAGATGTCCGCCTGCTCAAGTTCGACAGCGCGCCGATCTCCACCACACCCCTGAAGCTCACGATGCTCGGCGCCGACCTGTACCGGGCTGAGAATGGCGACATCTCGAGGACAGTGATCACGTTCCGCGACGTGACTACAGGCAACCTGGTGTATCAGGAGTACGACGCAAGCGGCAAGGCCGCGCTCAAGATCACCGATCTGGGCGGCGGGCGCTACGAGGTGAGTGTCGGCGGCCAGGTCGCCGGCATCCAGGAGGGCTTCAATCCGCTCTCCCCCGAAAATCTGCGGCGCAATTTTGGCGTCCCGGTCCGCGGCAGCTTCAACAACCCCGAGCGCCTAGGCGGCAAGCTTTCGGATGCGGGCGACTTCCTGGTCGACGAGGAAATCCGTTCGCAACTGGCGGAAGCGTTCCCGGATGTCGATCCGTCGGAGGTCACCTACGCCATGATCGACGACGAAGGGCCGAATTTTTACGCGACGGGCGGGGTTCCGACTAACGTGATGGCGGGCCCGCCGGAGTTGCTGGATTTCCAGACGCTGGTTGGCCTCGACGCCGAATTCTCAATGGCCTGGGTCGACGACGATGGCGTGCCTTTGGAAGCAATGGGCATCGTCCAGACCGACACTGAGTACGTTCGCACTTTCATCGAAAGGGAGAGCGACGGCTCCTACAATATTTTCGTGCGGGCCGGAACCGACGTCTACGAGCTGACTGGCGGATACCTAAGCGGCGTCGACGGCGAGCTCGGCATCCGGATCACGGGCCTTGATTCGATCAACGGGGCGCCTGCCACCAACGGCCGAATCGTACTGGCGGCGCTGGAAGGATTCGACTTCGGCGAACTGCTTCGTGGCCAGGGCATTGGGGAATTTAATCAGCTTGTCACCGCTGCCGACGCGACCGATGGCGACGGTTTCAGAGCCGTGGACGCGAGCGGCATGGGAAGCGGCGGCTCGCCGGCCTGGTACGACACGGCCGAGGCACACCGTTATGGCAGCTTGCTGACGGGCGTGCAAAGCCTGATCGCAGCTTTCCAGAGCGGCAAGCCGCTGCCGATTGCCACCAGCTTCTTCAACCTCGCAGCCAGCGCGGCGGACACCAACTCAGGTTTGGGCGACATCGCGCAGGGCCTTAACGCCGTCAGCGCGCTGAATAGCTTCCGCGCTGCGTTCGAACGCGGCGATGAACTGGCCGCCGCCGCGGCTGGGGCGAGTTTCGCGCGCTATGCCCTGCAGGGTGCGCAGACGCTGGTGGGCAATCAGATCATCAGCCAGTACGGCAGCATCGCGGGCGCCCGGTTCGCGATCGACGCGGGCGATGAGGTCGCGGCGCAAATGGTCGGCCAGTTCGATTCGCTCGGGCAAGTGGCCGGAAGCCTGGCACAAGCCGTGCCGTATCTCAACTTGTTCGTGGCTCTCAAGAATGGCGACGAAGTCGGCGTGGTCACCGCCGGTCTTGCCATACTGGAGGCGATGGGTTACGCCTGGGCCGGCCCCGTGGGCTGGGCCATCGCGATTGTGCAGATCATCATTATCATTTTCGACGAGGTCGAAATCGAAGGAGACGCGCATTACGCTTCCACGGGCGACGGGACCACCGTCGCGGCAGTCCTCACGCACGAAGGCGACGACGGCGGAGGCCAGCAGATCATGAGCGCCATGGAGTCGTTGCTGGCCGGCTTGCATTCCTTCGTTAACGATCAGTTTCCCGAGCATGACCGCGCGCTTATCGCCCAGCGGCTGCCGTGGCTGCATTTCGATGGTGACGAGGACGGGGGAGGTTTCTTTAAGATGGTGTGGAGCGACAGGGAGACCAGCCAGACTCATTGGAGACGCTTCACGGTCGAGGGTGATTACGTTGCTTCCAGCGATCACGCCGAGATCGCGAACGATGTCAATTTCTTCCGAAGCATGGGCCAGCAGTTCCTGGAGGTTGCGCTCGGCGACATGCAGGGCGAAGGCGCTGTCGCGACCGACTGGGAGGCAAGGACGGCCCACGCGCAGGCACAGCGTGCGGATCCACACGCCGGTTTCACCACCTTGCAGCGCGCGGCGGCGACTGGCCAGCTGCTTGCGGCGGACGCCGGCAACGCCCAGCCCGGCAATCCGGGCGGAAACTCGGACGCGTCCCAGCAGACGGCCCGCCCAATCGTGCTAGACCTCGACGGCAACGGAATCAGCGTGACGGGACGGGCAGCCGGCGGCAGTGTACTGATCGATATCGACGACGATGGCTTTGTGGAAGAAACTGACTGGATCAATCCCCGCGATGGCATCCTGGTGCTGGACCGAAACGGCGACGGCCAGCATTGGGCCGGACCTCAAGCGTCGGCGGGGGAGCGGCTTGTGGCCGGGGTTCTCATGGTGGAGGACCTGATCCAGATCACGTTTGTCCACGGCCTGTCCGCAAGCCTTGCACGTATAAAAGTGATCAGCCTCTGTCCTCACCGGAGGTCCGTCTAATTTGAAGCCGACTCTGCCTTCGCCGAGTCCACCTGTTTTGCGGGTTTTGGGTTCCATGTGCAAAGTCTCCGACCGCGTCAGCTCTGCCGGTTGTCAGCCAGCGTGATCCGCACCCGGCCAAGGTCCGGCACGTCCATGACCACTTTGCGCAATGGCTGGCGTTTACCTGCTCGCAAGGGGTTCGGCTCCTCTGCGACTCCTGCTTCTGAGCGCCCATTGTTTGATGTTGTGCTACCGTTGTTATTCGTCCGTCGCAGGCGGCACCTTCACAGATGAGAAACGGCACCGTCAGTGCAATTTTTGCTTTAGCGCGCGAGCTTCTGCTATTCGCTCCCTGACGTCGCTCAGCCGCCGTTCGCAAAATCCTCCAGCGCCTTGCCCGCCATCCGGTAGCGGACCCACTCCTTCAAAGGCTGCGCTCCGATAGCCTGGTAAAACTGGATAGAGGGCTCGTTCCAGTCCAGCACGCTCCATTCGAAGCGGCCGCAATGGCCGGCGACGGCCAGGCGCGCGAGATACTGAAGCATGGCCTTGCCCGCGCCTGCGTTTCTGTGGCTGGGCGAAACGTACAGATCCTCCAGGTAGAGCCCGCGCTTGCCGAGCCAAGTCGAATAGCTGAAGAAGTAGACCGCGAAGCCGACCTCGACGCCGTCAACCGCGCAGATCAACGCAGACGCGCAGGCTTCGGGCCCGAACAGGGACTTCTCGATGTCGGCCCGGGTCGCCACCACCTCGTGTTCGGCCCGCTCGTAAATTGCGAGTTCCGTGATGAATCTGAGAATCAGCGAAGCGTCATCGGCGTTTGCCGGACGTATTTGTATGGAAGCCATTCCGGATTGTTTTTGTACTCGGACGGGCATTCTCGCCCGGAACGGCGAGAGCGCGGTCAGCCCAGCCTGGCGAGCATTTCCACGGTGACGAGCACGACGCCATTGCCGCTGCGATGAAAGCGCGTGCCATCGGCCTTCGCATCCTCGCCGATCACGAGGCCGTCGGGGACCTTGCAGCCCCGGTCGATCACCACCTTGCTGAGGCGGCAGCCCCGTCCGATCTCGCAGCCCGGCAAGATCACGGCCTGTTCGATCTCGCAGCATGAGTGCACGCGCACGCTGGAGAAAAGCACGGCGTCGGTGATGTCCGAACCCGAGACGATGCAACCGCCCGAAACGATCACGTTGCTGATCATCCCATGCCTGCCGCGCTCGTCGGGCACGAACTTCGCGGGCGGCAGCTGCTCCTGGTAGGTCCACACCGGCCACTCGCGGTCGTAGATGTTCAGTTCAGGCATGTTGGACGCCAGGTCCAGGTTGGCAGCCCAGAAGGCATCGACGGTTCCTACATCGCGCCAGTACGGACTCTCCCGGCTCTCGCGCGGTATGGCCGACAGGTTGAGCGGATGCGCCAGTGCCCGGCCGGTGGCGACCACTCGCGGGATGACGTTCTTGCCGAAGTCCCGCTCCGATGCGGGCAGGGCGAAATCCTCTTCCAGCAACTGGTAGAGGTACTCGGCATTGAACACATAGATGCCCATGCTGCCCAGCGCGCGGTCGGGCTTTCCGGGCATGGCGGGCGGGTCGGCCGGTTTTTCGAGGAAGCTCGTGATGTAGCGGTTCTCGTCGACCGCCATGACACCGAGCGCCGTCGCCTCCATGCGCGGGACCTCGATGCATCCCACGGTGCAGGCGCTTGCGCTTTGCACATGGTCCAGCAGCATCAGGGAATAGTCCATCTTGTAGATGTGGTCGCCCGCCAGGACCACGATGTATTCGGGCCCATAGGACCGAAGGATGTCGATGTTCTGGTACACCGCGTCGGCGGTTCCCCGGTACCAGTCCGCCTCGTTCAGGCGCTGCTGGGCGGGCAGCAGGTCGATGAATTCGTTGGCCTCTCCGCGCAGGAAATTCCAGCCGCGCTGCAGGTGCCGCAAGAGCGAATGGGATTTGTATTGGGTCAGCACCCCGATCCTTCGGATGCCGGAGTTGATGCAGTTGGACAGGGCGAAGTCGATGATGCGGAACTTGCCCCCGAAGTAAACGGCGGGCTTGGCACGGCGGTCGGTGAGGTCCTGCAGGCGCGAGCCGCGCCCGCCGGCCAGGATCAGTGCGACGGTGCGCTGCGGAAGCTGCCGTGCCAGGATCATTTTTTCGGCGGCGTCGTCGCGGCCACTGCTGTGTTCGGGGTCGGCCAGCTGTTGCATCCTTTGAATGTCCTGCCCCCGGATGTGGCAGCGTGTAGGACACCGCCTTATTTGAAAGTTCTCGCGCAACGCGCCGTGTGGCCGGGCGGGCGGGGCAAGGGCACAATGCCCGAATGGATCAGGTCGACGCTATTGTGGTGGGGGCAGGAGTAGTCGGGTTGGCTGTCGGCCGGGCGTTGGCGCAGGCCGGCTACGAAACCGTGGCAGTGGAGGCCCGGGGCGCCATCGGGCAGGGCGTGAGTTCGCGCAACAGCGAAGTCATCCATGCGGGACTCTATTACCCGCCAGGGTCGCTGAAGGCGCGCCTGTGCGTGCGCGGCAAGGAGCTGTTGTACGCGCTGTGCGAAAGCCATGGCGTGAGCCATCGCCGGTGCGGCAAGCTGGTGGTGGCCAACAGCGAGGCCGAGGCCCTGGCCCTGCGCGCGCTGCGTGACCGGGCCGCGGCCAACGGAGTGCCGGTGCAATGGCTGGGTGCCGGCGAGGCCAGGGCGCTGGAGCCGGCTTTGCAATGCGTCGCAGCCCTCTTGTCGACGAGCACCGGCATCGTGGACAGCCACGGCTTCATGCTCGCCCTGCAAGGTGACCTGGAAAGAGCGGGGGGCATGGTGGGACTGGGCTCGCCGGTCGAATCGGCCGTTCTCGGCCGCAATGGCGGGCTGCATCTCGTGCGCATGGCCGATGGCAGCGAGATCGCCGCGCGGGTTCTGGTCAACAGCGCCTCGTTGCACGCCTGCGCCTTGGCACGGCGCTTCGAAGGGCTCGATGCCCGCTTCGTGCCGCGCGAATATTTCGCCAAGGGCAGCTACTACGCGCTGGCGGGCAAATCGCCCTTCACACGCCTGATTTATCCGGCCCCCGCCGATGCCTGGCTGGGCGTCCATCTCACCCTGGACCTGGGTGGGCAGGCCAAATTCGGCCCGGATCTGGAATGGCTGGAGGTCGCGGCACCCGAGGACATCGACTACGTGGTGGACCCGCGGCGAGCCGAGGGCTTCTATGCCGAGGTGCGGCGGTATTGGCCGGCGCTGCCGGACGGCGCCCTGCAACCCAGCTACAGCGGCGTGCGGCCCAAGATCTATGGGCCCGGCGAAACAGCGCCCGACTTCCGCATCGATGGGCCGCCCACGCACGGCATTGCAGGATTGGTGAACCTGTTCGGTATCGAGTCGCCGGGATTGACCAGCTCGCTGGCTATCGCCGAGCATGTGCTGGCCTTGCTGGGACAGGCGCGGCCATGAAAGCGGCTGCGGCCCTGGCCCTGGGGCTCGCGACCGCGACCGCGGCAGCTGCGCAGTCGCAGGCGCTCCCGCAGGTCACGGTGAGCGCGACCCGGAATGAAGCTTCGCCGTTCGATATCGCGGCGTCCGTCGATGTCATAGACGGCGGGCATCTGCGCGCGGCCGGACGGCCGGAAGTCAGCCTCTCGGAAGGCCTTGCCCTGGTGCCTGGCCTGGCCGCCCGCGACCGCCAGAACCATGCGCAGGATCTGCAGCTCTCCATTCGCGGCTTCGGCGCGCGATCGACCTTCGGTGTGCGCGGTATCCGGCTCTATGTCGACGGTATTCCCGCCACGATGCCGGACGGCCAGGGGCAGCTGTCCCATGTCGACCTGGCGTCGGCGGGAAGGGTCGAAGTCTTGCGCGGCCCGTTCTCGGTGCTCTACGGCAACTCGTCCGGTGGTGTGCTGCAAGTATTCACCGAAGCAGGCGAGGGCGCGCCCCAGGCGGCATCGAGTCTCGCCCTCGGAAGCGACGGCTTGGTGCGCCCTGGATTGCGCGTCGGCGCAATCACGCCTGAACTGGCCTATGTGGTGAGCGCCAACCGCTTCCACACCGACGGCTGGCGGGAGCACAGCGCCGCTTCTCGCAGCATCGTAAACGCCAAGCTGGATTTCAAGCGCGCCGAGGGCAGCGATTGGACCCTGGTCGCGAATGCCATGGAGCTTCGCGCCGACGATCCGCTGGGCCTGACGCGGGCCCAGTTCGAAGCCTCGCCGCGCAGTGCGGATGCGACGGCCACCGCGTTCAACACCCGCAAGTCCGTCAGGCAGAACCAGTTGGGCCTGATCCACGAGCACCGGTCGACGGGCGGGGACCGGCTGCGCCTGATGGTCTATGGCGGGGAACGTTCGACGGTGCAGTATCAGGCCATCCCGGCCGGCCCGCAGGCCGGTCCCTTTCATCCGGGCGGGGCGATCGGGCTGGACCGGCGCTATGCCGGCACCGATCTACGCTGGACGTCGCAGGCCACGTTGGGGCAAAGTGGTCTGGAAGTCGTGGCGGGCCTCTCGTACGACCGCATGCAGGAGCGCCGCCGCGGCTGGCAGAACTTCAGCGGGTCGGCGCTGGGCGTACGGGGGCCGCTGCGGCGCGACGAAGACAATGTGGTTTCGAACCTGGATCCCTACCTGCAGGCCGTGTGGCAGTTCGCGCCGCGCTGGAGCCTGACGGCCGGGGTGCGCCGCAGCAGCGTCCGCTTTTCTTCTCGCGACGGTTATGTGGCCGGGCCGAACGGCGACGACAGCGGGAGCCTGCGCTACGGCGCGACGCTGCCCGTGGCGGGGCTCATGTTCGCCTGGTCGCCCGAACTTCATGTCTTTGCGGCCATGGGTCGCGGCTTCGAGACGCCCACGTTCAATGAGCTGGCTTATCGCAGCGACGGCGTCCCGGGGCTGAACTTCGCCCTGCGCCCTTCGCGCAGCAGCAATCTCGAAGTCGGCCTCAAGGGCCGGTCGCCCGCCGGGACGGATTGGCGCACCCAGTGGAGTGCCGCGGTGTTCCAGACCGGCACGCGCGACGAGATCGTCACCCAGACCAGCACCGGCGGGCGCAGCACATTCCAGAATGCCGGCGCAACGCGGCGCCAGGGCCTGGAGCTGGGCTGGAGCGCGGTGCCCGCGCCGGGCTGGCAGTTGCAGCTGGCACAGACCTGGGTCGACGCGCGCTACCGGGACGGGTTTCTGACATGCAGTGGAACGCCCTGCGCGAGTGCGGCCCAGCCGGTTCCGGCGGGCAACCGCCTCCCCGGAACCGCGCGATCGGTCTTCGCGGCGGAACTGGCATGGCAACCCGCACGTGGCTGGCGTGGCGGCGTCGAAGTGCGGCGTTCGAGCCGGGTGTTCGTCAACGATGCGAACAGCGAGGCCGGGCCGTCGTTCACCACCGTTGCCGTGAATGCCGGCTATGTGTTCGACTTGCGGGGGTGGAATCTCGCGGCCACGGCGCGCGTGGACAACCTGCTGGACCGCCGCTACGCGGGCTCGGTCATCGCCAACGAAGGCAACGGCCGCTTCTTCGAAGCCGCACCGGGGCGCGGCTATGCGCTCAAGCTGGCCGGCAACTACAGTTTCTAGCGCGTGCGGGACATTTGCCTGAGGGCGCGCGCGGACTGGCTCACCAGATCCGGGCCCCGGTAGATGAGGCCGGTGTAGATCTGCACCACGTCCGCCCCGGCGCTGATCTTCGACTTTGCGTCTTCCGCGCTCATGATGCCGCCCACGCCAATGATGGGAAACGACTTACCCAGTGAGGCGCGCAACCGGGCTATCACGACGTTGCTGGCCTCCAGCACGGGCGAGCCGCTCAGGCCACCGGCCTCCTGTTCATGTGGCAATCCCCTGACCGCCTCGCGGCTCGTGGTCGTATTGGTCGCCACCACGCCATCCATGCCGTGGCGCCGCAAGGTGGCGGCAATGGCCTCCACCTGCGGCGCATCCAGGTCCGGGGCTATCTTGACGAACAGGGGGACTCGGCGGCCATGCAGCTTCGCCAGGGATTCACGCTTGCGCGCGATCGCAGCCAACAGGCCGTCCAGCGCCTCGTCGCCCTGCAGCGAGCGCAGGTTGCTGGTGTTCGGGCTGGAAATGTTGACGGTCACGTAATCGGCATGCGGATAGACGCCGTCCATGCACGCCAGGTAATCGCTGGTCGCGTGCTCGATGGGCGTGGCTGCATTTTTCCCGATGTTCAGGCCAAGGATGCGCCCCTTCTCGCGGAAGGAGGATCTTCTGACATTCGCGATGAAGGCTTCCAGGCCATCGTTGTTGAACCCGAGGCGGTTGATCAGGGCGTTGGCCTGGGGCAGCCGAAACATGCGGGGCTTGGGATTGCCGGGTTGGGCCTTGGGCGTTACCGTGCCCACTTCGACGAACCCGAAGCCCATGGCGCCCAGCCCGTCGATGCAGCGCGCGTTCTTGTCCAGGCCGGCGGCCAGGCCGACTCGATTGGGAAACTTCAGGCCGGCCAGCTCAATGGGGTCATCCACCATCGCGTTGCAATAGGCCCATTCCAGGGGCGTGCCCTGCAGCCGCGCCAGCGATTGCATCGTGAGCTCGTGGGCGGTTTCGGGGTCCAGCCCGAAGAGGAAGGGACGGGCGAGGGCGTAAGGCAGGAGGGACATGGATAATTCCGGGCAGAGAAGGAATTGTCGCAAATGACCCAGGATGAAATGAAAACGCTGGTCGGCCAGGCCGCACTGCAATACGTGCCGCCCGGCGGGATCGTCGGTGTGGGAACGGGTTCCACCGTCAACAGGTTCATCGAGGCCCTGGCGACGCTGAAAGATCGCATCCGGGGCGCGGTGTCCAGTTCCAGCGCTTCCACCGAGCGGCTGCAGGCGCTCGGCATCCCCGTGTTCGATTCGAACGAGGTGGGTGAGGTTGCCGTGTACATCGATGGCGCCGACGAGATCGACCACCAGGGCTTCATGATCAAGGGCGGCGGTGCGGCGCTCACCCGCGAGAAGATCGTGGCGGCGCAGTCGGCCCGCTTTGTCTGCATCGCGGACGAGTCCAAGCTGGTGCAGGTACTCGGCCGGTTTCCCGTGCCCGTCGAAGTCATTCCCATGGCGACGCAGAGACTGATCCGGCAGTTCGCGGAACTGGGCGGTACCGCGCGCCTGCGCCTCAAGGAGGGTCAGCCGCTGGTGACGGACAACGGCCAATACATCCTGGACGTAGCGGGCCTGCAGATCGGCGAACCATTGCGCTTCGAGAGCGATGTCAACCAGTGGCCCGGCGTCGTGACCGTGGGCGTGTTTGCGCACCAGAAGGCGGCACTGTGCCTGCTGGGCACGGCCGCCGGGGTCAAGCCCCTTTCCTTCTGATCAGAAGCGGATGCCCGCGGGGTTTGGCGGCGCGGGCTGCGGCGCGGCGGCGCGCGGCACCTCCCGTGCCGCTTCGGGCGTACGAGCCGCCGCCGGTTGCGCTTCCTGCACCGCCATCAGCGGCGTGGCCGCGGGCTGGTTGTAGCCGGCCGGCAGCTGCGAGGTTTTGGGATAGCCCGCCGCATCGAGGAACTGCGCCCATTCGATTTCCGAGAAGCCCTTGAGCTGTTGCCCTCCGATCGTCAGGATGGGCACGGACGCGGCGCCGGCCAGGCGTTTCAAGCCCTCGATGTCCTCATTGGTCGTGACCGTCTTTTCCGCGAAGGGAATGCCTCGGCTGGCAAGCAGCGCACGGCCCGAGCCGCAGGGCCCACAACCGGGGGCGCTATAGAGCGTGACCGGATAGCGAGTCGCCACCTGGCGCAACTCGAACGGCAGGTTGGCATTGCCAGCGCCCGGCTGGCCGGCCACCGGCGAGGCCGCTGCCTTTGCGCTGGGTTCCAGAGGCGGTTTATCCGAGAATGTAACTCGGCCGTCGGAGCCCACGATACGAAAAATCTGTTGTGCATTCGCATCGCCGCCCATTGCCGCGGCGGCAAGAACTGCTGTCAGGCTCAGGGCAAAAAAGGCGCGTGCGAAAAACATCGTGTCGACTCCAACGGTTGCGTATCTGCTCAACTCATGCCCTGATGGCGCAGCAGGGCGTCCAGCGAAGGCTCGCGGCCCCGGAAAGCCTTGAATGACTCGATGGCGGGCCGGCTGCCGCCTGCCTCGAGGATGGCCTGCCGGTATTTTCGCCCGGTTTCAATACTCGGCAAACCGTCTTTACCCGCAGTCTCCTCGAAAGCGGCATACGCGTCGGCGCTGAGCACCTCGGCCCATTTGTAGCTGTAATAGCCTGCGGCATAGCCGCCCGCGAAGATGTGGCTGAAGGTGTGCGCGGTGCGGCTGAACGCGGGGGGCTGGATGACCGCGACCTCCTGGCGCACCTTCGAGAGCAAGGGCATGAAGTCCTGCGCCGGCTCGTGCTCCGTGTGCAGCAGCATGTCGAACAGCGCGAATTCGATCTGGCGCAGCGTCCCCAGGCCGCTCTGGAAGTTCTTGGCGGCGAGCATCTTGTCGAAAAGCTCGCGCGCAAGCGGCGCGCCGGTTTCGACATGCGCCGTCATGTGCCGCAGCACATCCCATTCCCAGCAGAAGTTCTCCATGAACTGGCTGGGCAATTCGACCGCGTCCCATTCGACGCCGCTGATACCGGAAACATCGCGTTCGTTGACGAGGGTCAGCATATGGTGAAGGCCGTGGCCGAACTCATGGAACAGCGTGATCACATCGTCGTGCGTGAGCAGGGGCGGCTTGCCCTCCACGCCCTCCGCGAAATTGCAGACCAGGTGTGCGACGGGTGTCTGCAGCCGGCCGTCGTCGGGACGCAGCCAGCGCGCCCGCACGTCGTCCATCCAGGCGCCGCCGCGCTTGCCGTTGCGCGCCGAGGGATCCAGGTAGAACTGGCCGACGAGCTCGGTCGAGAGGCGATCGCCTTCGCGCCTCTCCCGCTCGATGCGGTAGAACTCCACGGCCGGGTTCCAGACCCGCGCCACGTCGCGGCGGATCGTCACCTCGAACAGCGTCTCGACGATCTTGAAGAGGCCGGCAAGAACCTTGGGGGCCGTGAAGTACTGCTTCACCTCCTGCTCGCTGAAGGAATACCGTTCCTCCTTGAGCTTCTCGCCGATGTAGGGCCAGTCCCAGGGTTGCGGATCCTCGATATGGAGCTTCGAAGCGGCGAAAGCGCGCATGTCTGCCACATCTTTCTCGGCATAAGGCCGGGCCCGCCTGGCGAGGTCATGCAGGAAGGCGATGACCTCCTGGGGGGAATCGGCCATTTTCGGTACGACAGAAACCTCGCCGAAATTTCGAAAACCCAGCAGCCTCGATTCTTCCTGGCGCAGCGCCAGGATTTCGCGTATCAGCGCGCTGTTGTCGAATTTGGGGTCGCCCTGGTCGCTGGCCCGGGTGACATACGCGCGATAGAGGCGTTCCCGCAGCGGGCTGCTGTGCGCAAACTGCATGACAGGCAGGTAGCTGGGCATCTTGAGCGTGAGCTTGTGGCCTTCCTTGCCTTCGGCCTGCGCGGCGGCGCGGGCCGCCTGGATCACGTCCTCGGGCACGCCGCCGAGCTCGTCCTCGCCGGCATGGTACGAATAGGCTTCGGTGGCATCGAGCGCGTTCTCGCTGAATTTCTGGCTGAGCTCGGCCTGCCGTTCCTGGATCGCGGCGAAGCGCTCGCGGGCCGCGCCGGTCAGCTCGGCGCCACCCAGCACGAAGTTGCGGATTGCGTTCTTGTGGGCCTGGCGTTGTTCGTCGGTCAGGCTTGCCGCATCGATGGCCTTGTATCTGGCGTAAAGCCGCTCGTCCGAGCCCAGCCGGGTCCAGAAGTCGGTGACCTTCGGCAGTGCCTCGTTGTAGGCGGCGCGAATTTCCGGCGTATCGGCCACGCTGTTGAGGTGGCTCACCACACCCCAGGCGCGGCCCAGCTTTTCGGTGGCGGTGTCGAGGACCCGGGCGATGTCGTTCCAGCGGCTTGGGAAGCCGGGCTGTGTCACGGTTTCGAGGGCCTCCTGGGCGGCAGCCAGCAAGGTGCCCACCGCCGGTGCTACATGCCCGGGCTGGACCTGGTCGAACAGCGGGAGATCGTTGAAGTCGAGAAGAGGATTGCTCATGCCCTCATTTTGCGTCAGCCCGGCCTGCGACAAGGCCGCACGGGCATTGGACGTTTCAATGAGCCTGATTGCCGGCGCGCTCGGCGGCCCGAAGCGTGTTGACCAGCAGCATGGCGCGTGTCATGGGGCCGACGCCTCCCGGCACCGGCGTGATCCAGCCAGCGACTTCACTCACCCCCGCGAAATCCACATCGCCGCAGAGCTTGCCCTCGTCGTTGCGGTTCATGCCCACGTCGATGACGACGGCACCGGGCTTGACCATGTCCGCCGTCAACACGTTGCGCTTGCCCACGGCCGCCACGATCACGTCGGCCTGCAAGGTCTGCCCCTTGAGGTTCCGGGTCGCGCTGTGGCAGATCGTGACGGTGGCGTTCTTTTGCAGCAGCATCATCGCCATCGGCTTGCCGACGATGTTGCTGCGCCCGATCACGACGGCGTGCTTGCCGCGAAGGTCGTAGCCGAGGTCTTCCAGCATCTTCATGCAGCCGAAGGGCGTGCAGGGCCAGAAGCCCGGTTGCCCGACCATCAACGCGCCGGCGCTGGCAACGTGAAAGCCATCCACGTCCTTGGCGGGAGAGATCGTTTCGATCACCTTGCTGGCGTCCATATGCCGCGGCAGCGGCAACTGCACCAGGATCCCATGAACGGCCGGGTCGTCATTGAGCGCCCGGATGCGCGCCAGGAGTTGTGCTTCGCTCATTTCGCCGGGATAGCGCTCCAGCGTCGCATCCAGGCCCGTCTCGGTGCTGTCGTTGACCTTGTGCCGTGTGTAGACCTGGCTGGCCGGATCGTCGCCGACCAGGATGATCGCGAGCGCGGGCTGGACACCCCCGGCCTTGAGGGCCGCCGTGCGGCCGGCCACCTCGGCGCGAATCTTCTTGGCAAGCGCGTTGCCGTCGATCAACTGAGCTGTCATAAATCAGAAGGGCGCGACCGGCGAAGCGGACGCGTGAATCCGTCAATTTTTCGGAGCGTTCTGGCCGAGTGCGATCTTCAGCAGATCGGCGACCGTGTTGGCGTTGAGTTTTTCCATGATGTTGGCGCGGTGCGCTTCAACGGTTTTGATGCTGATTCCCAGGTCGTCGGCGATCTGCTTGTTCAGCCGCCCGGCGACGATGCGTTCGAGCACCTGGGCCTCGCGCGACGTCAGCTTGGACAGCAGCGCGTCGCGGCTGGCCGCGCTCTGGTATTCGGCGAAGGCGCCCCGGGCGTGTTCGAGCATGCGTTCGACCAGGCTGACCAGTTCGTCTTCCTTGAAGGGCTTCTGGATGAAATCCATCGCGCCTTTTTTCATGGTGGTGACAGCCATGGGTACATCGCCATGGCCCGTGATGAAGACCACGGGCAGGGGCGACTTGCGTTCGATCAGGCGGTCCTGCAGTTCCAGCCCGGTCATGCCGCCCATGCGGATGTCCACGATCAGGCAGGCGACCTCGCGGGGGTCGTAGCGTGAGAGAAAGGACTCGGCGGAGTCGAAGCAGCGAACGCGGTAATCCTTGCCCTCGAGCAGCCACTGCAGCGAATCGCGGACGGCCTCGTCGTCGTCGACGACGTATACGGTGCCCTTTTTCGGAATCAAGCTCATATGGTCACCCCGGCGTCCTTGTTGGCTATGCTATTTGCAGCGCCGAAGACCGGAATCCAGAAGGAGAAACGGCAGCCGGCGACGTCCGTCCCATTGTAGATGTTCTCGGCCTGCATCCGTCCCTGGTGCGACTCCACGATGGTTCGGCACAAGTTCAGGCCAATGCCCATGCCTTCCACCTTGGTGGAAAAGAAGGCTTCGTACAAACGCTCCATCACTTCCGGCGCCAGTCCGGCGCCCGAGTCGAGGACCGAGAACTCCACGACCGGCAGCTCGTCCACCTGCTTGGGAATGACGCGCAGTTCGACGCTGCGCCGCGCGGCGGGACGGCGTGCATGCTCGATGGATTCCGCGGCGTTCTTCAGCAGGTTCACCAGCACCTGCTCGATCAGGATGGGGTCGACCATGAGGCTGGGTAAACGCGCGGCGACGTAATGCGAGAGACGGACGTTGCGGCGCCGCAGCTCGATCTCGGCCAGCTCCACCGCCTCGTTAACCATCAGCGTCACATCCGACAGCGTGCGGTTGGGCTCGCTGCGCTTCACGAACGACCGGATGCGCTGGATGATCTGGCCGGCGCGCTGGGCCTGGCGTGCCGTCTTGTCCAGGGCCGCCAGCAGATCTTCCTCGTTGATCTGTTTGCCCTTGATGCGCGACACCAGGCCGTTGCAATAGTTGTTGATGGCCGTGAGCGGCTGGTTCAGCTCATGCGCCACGCTGGATGCCATTTCGCCCATGGTGATGAGGCGGCTGGCGGACTGTGCGCGCTCGGCCTGCGCGGCCGATTGTTCTTCGGCATGGCGGCGCGGCGTGATGTCGGTGGCGATCACCATCTGGGCCAGGCGGCCGTCCACCCAGTTCAGGTAGCGCGAACGCACTTCCAGCCATTTGCCAAGTTCGGGAACGAATATCTCGGCGTTCTCGGACTGGGCGGCCGTGAGTGCGCCGGTAGGAAGCCCGACGAAGGAGTCGACCTCGTCCAGCGACTCGCCATTGCGCGGGTGCTCCGGCACGCCGGCCTGCGCCACCATCTGCAGATGGCCCGCGGTCTGCACGCCGAACCACAGGCGATACAGCTTGTTCGCGAACAGCAGCTCCTCGCTGCCCAGGGGCGCGACGGACACCGAGGCGTCGAGCGCCTCCAGCACGGTGGTGAACCGCTCGTACGAGGCCGAGAGCTGGTCGCGGATCCGATTGGGCTCGGTGATGTCCGTCATCGACGTCATCCAGCCCGTCTGATGGCCTTTGGCGTCGACCAGCGGCGAGACATACAGGCGCGCGTCGAACAGGCCGCCGTCCTTGCGCTTGACGCGCACCTGGAAGCCGCCCGGCGTCGTCCGGCCATGCAGCTCGTCGTCAAGGCGCGCGCGCAGCTGCTCGCGGTCGGCCTCGGGCCAGTAGGGGAAGGGCGGGGTGCGGCCCACCAGTTCCGCTTCGCCCCAGCCCGTCATCTGGCAGAACGCCGCATTCACATAGGTAATGCGGCCCTGCATATCGAGGGCGCGCATCCCGGTGAGCATGGAGTTTTCCATCGCACGGCGGAAGTTGGTTTCCGCCACCAGAGCCTGCTGCGCCTGCATGCGGCGCCTGGTATGGCGCCAGTTGCCGATCAGCATCCATGCGGTCATGGCGCTCAACGCGCCGACCAGCCAGAACAGCCCACTGCCGATCACCCCCAGGGACGTTCGATAAGCCTGGGCGCGGATGATGAGGCCATTGCCCACGGGTGACACCGGCACTTCGTACTCGTTGGGCTGCGCGGCCCAGGGAAGCAACTGCGTTGCCGGATTGCGCGCCGGGACCGAGCTGCCCGCAAGCGTCCTGCTCTTGCCGTCCAGCAGGGCCACGGCGTACTTGGCGGAGACCTCCGCGGGCACCCCATATCGCAGCAGGCCGTCAATGGAGTATTCGCCCAGGATGACGCCGGCGAAGCGACCTTGCTCCGTCAGCGGGATGTGCAGCTGCAACAGCCCGGTGCCATCGCCGCCCGCCGCCGGCTGGGAATAGACCGGCTGCTGCAGGTCGCGCGCAAGGCTGTAGGTGCTCTCGGTTTCGCCGGCGCGCAATACCGCGCCGGCCTCGCGCTGCTGATTGCTCGAAAGGCTGGGTGCGCCATAGCTGGCCTTGATACGCCGGCGAGCGTCGATCCAGGTCACCGCCAGGAGTTCGGGATACTGGCTCACCATCGACTCCGCGCGCCCGACGAAATCGTCCTCGTCGACCTCCTTGTTGGAGATGTCCCGCGCGATGCGCATCATCTGCTCCTGGCGCTCCAGTAGCCGCAACCGCACCCGCTGCTGCGCGTATTCGACGTCGCGTTTGACCGCTTCCTGCTCGCGGTCCATTTCTTCCAGGCGCAGGTACCCGAAGGCCGAAACGATGGCCGCGAGGAACAGCAGCACCGCCGCCAGCGGGGCGAGCATGGCGAAGCGATCCTGGCGCCCAGGCGTCTGCCGCCGCCACCAGCGGCGCCAGTAGGCGGATGGCGTGGGCGTGGGCGTGGGCGTATCGTGGAAATCCGAGGCCGCAGGGTCTTGCATCAGCCTTCGAGTGTAGGCGCAGCTGCTTATGCGTCACAGAGTTGGGGCCCGGCAAACGCCTTTAAAACCACAATATAAAATACGTAATCACTATTTGAAATTAAACACAAACCGTGCGACACTTTGGCACGCTGCAGGAGCGCCGTACTAAATTACGTGAGAACCATCAGGAGACACAAGACATGTCAGCTCAGCCCGACAACCTGTTCGGATCGGCCGCCAACGACGCGGACGCCCAGGAGACTCGCGAATGGATAGACGCTCTCTCAGCCGTCATTCAGGCCGAGGGCCGTGAACGCGGCCATTTTCTATTGGCGCAATTGCTCGAGCAGGCGCGGCAGGAAGGCATCGATATGCCGTTCTCCGCCACCACGGGCTACGTCAACACGATCGAACCCGCCGACGAAGAGCGGTGCCCCGGCAACCTCGAAGTCGAGGAGCGGCTGCGCGCCTACATGCGCTGGAACGCCATGGCCATGGTGGTCCGTGCGAACCGGCTGCATCCCGCCGACGGCGGCGACCTCGGCGGGCACATCAGCTCCTTCGCTTCGGTGGCCACGATGTTCGGCGCCGGCTTCAACCATTTCTGGCATGCCGAGAGCGAGAACCACGGGGGCGACTGCCTCTTCATCCAGGGCCATAGCTCGCCCGGCGTTTATGCGCGGGCCTTCCTGGAGGGACGGCTGAGCGAAGAGCAGCTGCTGAATTTCCGGCAGGAGGTCGAGGGCAAGGGCATCTCCAGCTATCCCCATCCCAAGCTGATGCCCGAGTTCTGGCAGTTCCCCACCGTCTCCATGGGGTTGGGCCCGCTGATGGCCATCTACCAGGCGCGGTTCCTCAAGTACCTTCATGCCCGCGGCATCGCCAATACCGAAAACCGCAAGGTCTGGGTATTCTGCGGCGACGGGGAAATGGACGAGGTCGAGAGCCTGGGCGCGATAGGCGTCGCGGCCCGCGAGAAGCTGGACAACCTGATTTTCATCGTCAACTGCAACCTGCAGCGCCTGGACGGGCCGGTGCGCGGCAACGGCAAGATCATCCAGGAGCTGGAAGGCGAATTCCGCGGCGCCGGCTGGAACGTGATCAAGCTGATCTGGGGCAGTTACTGGGACCCGCTGCTGGCGCGGGACAAGGAAGGCGTGCTGCGCAAGATCATGATGGACACGCTGGATGGCGACTACCAGGCCATGAAGGCCAACGACGGCGCGTTCGTGCGCAAGAATTTCTTCGGCCGCCATCCCAAGGCGCTGGAGATGGTCGCCAAGATGAGCGACGAGGATATCTGGCGGCTGCAGCGGGGCGGCCATGACCCGCAGAAGGTGTACGCGGCTTATCACAAGGCCGTCAACACGAAGGGCCAGCCCACGGTGATGCTGATCAAGACCGTGAAGGGCTTCGGCATGGGCAAGAGCGGGGAGGGCAAGAACACCGCCCATCAGACCAAGAAGCTCACCGATGACGATATCCGCGCCTTCCGTAACCGCTTCAACATACCGGTGCCCGACGAGCAGCTGGCCGAAGTGCCGTTCTACAAGCCCGCCGAGCACACCCCCGAGATGAAGTACCTGCACGAGCGGCGCAAGGCCTTGGGCGGGTACTTGCCCAAGCGCCGGCCCAAGGCCGACGAGCAGCTGAAGGTGCCGCCGCTGGAAGCCTTCAAGGCGGTGCTGGAGCCCACGGCCGAAGGGCGGGAGATCAGCACCACCCAGGCCTACGTCCGATTCCTGACGGCGCTGCTGCGCGACAAGGAGCTGGGGCCGCGCGCGGTCCCCATCCTCGTGGACGAGGCGCGGACTTTCGGCATGGAGGGCCTGTTCCGCCAGATCGGCATCTACAACCCCGAGGGCCAGCTCTACACGCCCCAGGACAAGGACCAGGTCTCCTATTACAAGGAGGACAAGGCGGGCCAGATCCTGCAGGAGGGCATCAACGAGGCTGGCGGCATGGCCAGCTGGATCGCCGCAGCCACGTCGTACAGCACCAGCAACCGCATCATGGTGCCCTTCTATATCTATTACTCGATGTTCGGGCTGCAGCGGGTGGGCGACCTGTGCTGGGCTGCCGGCGACATGCAGGCCCGCGGCTTCCTGCTGGGCGGCACCTCGGGCCGCACCACGCTGAACGGGGAAGGCCTGCAGCACGAGGACGGTCACAGCCACATCATGGCCAACACCATCCCCAACTGCGTGAGCTACGACCCGACGTTCGCCCACGAAGTCGGCGTGATCATGCACCACGGCCTGAAGCGCATGGTGGAGCAGCAGGACAACGTCTACTACTACATCACGTTGCTCAACGAAAACTACCCCATGCCGGGCTTGAAGCCGGGCACCGAGGAACAGATCATCAAGGGCATGTACCTGTGCAAGGAAGGCGCCAAGATGACTCCCCGGGTGCAGCTGCTGGGCTCGGGCACCATCCTGCGCGAATCGCTGGCCGCTCAGGACCTGCTCGAAAAAGACTGGGGCGTCGCGGCGAACGTGTGGAGTTGCCCCAGCTTCAATGAGCTCACGCGCGAAGGACAGGACTGTGATCGCTACAACCTGTTGCACCCATTGGACAAGCCCCGGGTATCGTTCGTCGCCCAACAACTCGAAAAGCACAGCGGGCCGGTCGTGGCCTCCACCGACTACATGAAGGCCTACGCCGAGCAGATTCGCCCCTTCATTCCCAGAGGCAGGACCTACAAGGTCCTGGGAACCGACGGGTTCGGGCGCAGTGACTTTCGCAGCAAGCTGCGCGAGCATTTCGAAGTCAATCGCCACTACATCGTTCTGGCCGCGCTCAAGGCGCTGAGTGAAGAGGGAACCGTGCCTGTCGCCAAGGTCGCCGATGCCATACGGAAGTACGGCATCAAGACGGAAAAAATCAATCCGCTATACGCTTGAAGAGAAGACCGGAGAACAAGAACATGGCATTGGTTGAAGTGAAAGTCCCCGACATCGGGGACTTCGACGAGGTCTCGGTCATCGAATTGCTGGTCAAACCCGGCGACACCGTGAAAGCGGAGCAATCGCTGGTCACCGTGGAGTCCGACAAGGCCTCCATGGAGATTCCCTCTTCAAAAGCCGGCGTGGTGAAGGACCTGAAGGTCAAGCTCGGCGACAAGGTCAAGCAAGGGTCGGTGTTGCTGGTGCTGGAGGGGGCCGAAACGGCCTCCGCGCCGGCGGCCCCAACCCCAGTTTCGGCCCCAACGCCAGCGCCAGCCCAGCCCGCCCCTGTTGCCGGCGCAAGCACAGGCATAGAGATTCACGTACCCGACATCGGCGACTTCAAGGATGTCGCCGTCATCGAATTGCTGGTCAAGCCCGGCGATACCGTGAAGGTCGAGCAATCGTTGCTCACGGTCGAATCGGACAAGGCTTCGATGGAGATTCCGTCTTCAGCAGGCGGCCTGGTGAAAGAGATCAAGGTCAAGCTGGGCGACAAGGTGAATGTCGGTGATTTGATCGCCGTCCTCGAGGGCAGCGCGGCAGCGGAACCCGTTGTCCTGCCCGCAACGGCAACGCCGGCCGCGCCTGCCGGGCGCGTTCCGCCCACGGTCGCCTTGCAGCCGCATGAATCGGCGACGACGCCCGGCCAGCTGCCCCACGCTTCTCCTTCGGTGCGCAAGTTCGCCCGCGAGCTGGGTGTCCCGCTCGAAGAGGTTAAAGGCACGGCCCCCAAGGGACGCATCACCCAGGAAGACGTGCAGGCCTTCACCAAGGCCGTCATGAAAGGCGAGGCCGGCACCCGGGCGGGCGGTGGAAAAACACCCGCGGGTAGCGGCGAAGCGCTGGGCCTGCTGCCCTGGCCGAAAGTCGATTTCGCCAAGTTCGGTCCGATCGAGCGCAAGGACATCGGCCGCATTCGCAAGATCAGCGGCGCAAACCTGCACCGCAACTGGGTGATGATCCCCCATGTCACCAACCACGATGACGCCGATGTCACGGACCTCGAGGCGTTCCGTGTGCAGCTCAACAAGGAAAACGATCGGGCGGGCAAGGCAGCGGACGACGCGGGCGTCAAGGTGACGATGTTGGCTTTCCTCATCAAGGCCTGCGTGGCCGCGCTGAAGAAATTCCCCGACTTCAACGCCTCGCTCGATGGTGACCAGCTCGTACTCAAGCAGTACTACCACATCGGGTTCGCGGCCGACACGCCTGGCGGCCTGGTCGTGCCCGTCATCAAGGACGCCGACAAGAAAGGCATCTTGCAGATCAGCCAGGAAATGGGCGAGCTGGCGAAAAAGGCGCGCGACGGCAAGCTCGGCCCTGCCGACATGTCGGGGGCCGGCTTCACGATTTCTTCGCTCGGCGGTATCGGAGGGCGCTACTTCACGCCTATCATCAACGCCCCCGAAGTGGCCATCCTCGGCGTGTGCAAGAGCCGGATGGAGCCGGTGTGGGATGGCGAGCAGTTCCAGCCCCGGCTGATGCTGCCGTTGTCGCTGGCGTGGGACCATCGTGTGATCGACGGCGCGACGGCGGCTCGTTTCAACGCCTATCTCGGCGCTATATTGGCGGATTTCCGCCGCACCATGCTTTGAACGCCGGGCGTTCGGCGAAGCGGCGAACCCGGAGCGTTCATAAAAAATGACAACTGTTGTGGTGGTAAGAAAAGCAGGCCAGATCGCGATCGCCGCGGACACGCTGGTCACATTCGGGGACACCCGCCTGGCGAACCGGTTCGAGGACAACACCAAGATCTTCAAGGTCGATAGCGACGCCGGTCCGAGTTACGTGGGCATGGCCGGCACGGTGGCTCACTTTCCGGTGCTGCGCAAGGCCATCGGTTCCATGCCGCGGGAGTTTCTCAAGCTGGGCAACAAGGACGAGGTGTTCGATACCTTCACCAAGCTCCACCCCTACCTGAAGGACAACTTCTTTCTCCAGACCAAGGAAGAGGACAGCGACCCGTACGAATCCAGCCAGTTCAGCGTGGTCATCGCCAATGCCACGGGCATCTACGGCCTGTACAGCTATCGCGAGGTGTTCGAGTTCAAGGAATTCTGGGGTATCGGCTCGGGCCGCAGCTTCGCGCTGGGCGCCATGCATGCCCTCTATGCCAAGGCCAAGACGGCCCGCGAGATCGCGCAGGCCGGTATCGCGGCCGGCTGCGAGTTCGACCGCAACTCGGCGGCACCGGCCGACGTGTTCACGATGAAAATGAAAGACAGCAAATGAGCCTGGTCGAAGTGAAGGTCCCCGACATCGGCGACTTCGACGAGGTGAGTGTCATCGAGTTGCTGGTCAACCCCGGCGACACCATCAAGCAGGAGCAGTCCCTGGTCACCCTCGAAAGCGACAAGGCCTCGATGGAGATACCTTCGACGCATGCCGGTGTGGTGAAGGAGCTGAAGATCAAGCTGGGCGACAAGGTCAAGCAGGGGTCGGTGGTCCTGACCCTCGAAGCTGCAGACGCCCCGGCCGCCGCGCCCGCGCAAGCGCCTGCCACCGCGGCGGCAGCCGGCCCGGCAGCTGCCGCATCTGCGGCCCCGGCGCCCACGGCCTCGAGCTATGCCGGCGGCGCCGACATCGAATGCGACATGCTCGTGCTGGGGGCCGGCCCCGGCGGTTACTCCGCCGCATTCCGCGCCGCCGATCTCGGCATGAAGGTGGTGCTGGTCGAGCGCTACGCCACGCTCGGCGGCGTGTGCTTGAACGTCGGTTGCATTCCGTCCAAGGCGCTGCTGCACGTGGCCGCCGTCATGGACGAAGTCAGCCACTTCGAGTCGCTGGGCGTGAGCTTCGGCAAGCCCGCCATCGAGCTCGACAAGTTGCGGGCCCACAAGGCCAAGGTGGTCGGCAAGCTCACCGGCGGCCTCACGGCGATGGCGAAGATGCGCAAGGTGACGGTCGTGCGTGGCGTGGGCCGGTTCGTGGACCCGTTCCATCTCGAGGTCGAGGAAAGCACCGGGCCGGCCTCGGAGGTGACCGGGAAAAAGCAGACCATCCGGTTCAGGAACTGCATCATTGCCGCCGGCTCGCAGGCCCTGCAGCTGCCGTTCATGCCCCGGGATCCGCGCGTCGTTGACTCCACGGGTGCGCTGGAGCTCAGCGCCATTCCCAAGCGCATGCTCATCCTGGGAGGCGGAATTATCGGCCTGGAGATGGGCACGGTCTATTCGACTCTGGGCGCGCGCCTCGATGTGGTCGAGATGCTGGAAGGCCTGATGCAGGGTGCCGACCGCGACCTGGTTCGCGTCTGGCAGAAAATGAATGCGCCGCGTTTCGACAACATCATGATCAAGACGCGCACGGTAGGCGCCGAGGCCACGAAAGAAGGCGTGCTGGTCCGATTCGAGGGCGAGCAGGCACCGAAGGAGCCTCAGCTGTACGACCTCGTCCTGCAGGCAGTCGGCCGCAGCCCCAACGGCAAGAAGATCGGGGCCGAGAACGCCGGCGTTGCGGTTACCGACAGGGGGTTCATCCCCGTGGATATCCAGATGCGAACCAATGTGCCTCACATCTTCGCGGTCGGGGATATCGTCGGCCAGCCGATGCTGGCTCACAAGGCCGTGCATGAAGCACACGTCGCTGCCGAGGTCGCCGCCGGCGAAAAGTCCGCATTCAATGCACGAGTCATTCCCAGCGTGGCCTACACCGACCCGGAGATCGCCTGGGTCGGACTCACGGAAGACCAGGCGAAAGCCCAGGGCGTGGCCATCAAAAAAGGCCATTTTCCCTGGTCCGCATCGGGCAGGGCGATCGCCAACCACCGGGACGAGGGCTTCACCAAGCTCCTGTTCGACGCGCAAACGCATCGCATCCTCGGCGGCGGCATCGTGGGAACGCACGCGGGCGACATGATCGGCGAGGTTGCGTTGGCCATCGAGATGGGGGCCGACGAGATCGACATCGGCAAGACCATCCATCCGCATCCCACACTCGGCGAGAGCATCGGCCTGGCCGCGGAGATCGCACATGGCACGTGCACCGACGTGCCGGCGCAGCGAAAAAGCTGAAGAGGGTTCGCCTCAGGGCAGGCGCGGGGCCTGGGCGTCGCCCGCCGTCTGGCCGGGCACCCGGCGCGCGCCGTCGAACCGGCGCTGCCAGTAGCTCTGGCCCATCTCCTCCACCCGCACCTGCGCGCCTGGTTTGGGGGAGTGGATGAACTTGCCTTCGCCCACGTAAATGCCCACATGGCTGAAAGCGCGCTTCATGGTGTTGAAGAACACCAGGTCGCCCGGGCGCAGGTCTTTCTTGTCGATCGCCTCGGTGGCAGCCGCCTGGTCGTTGGCCCGGCGGGGCAGGATCAGTCCAATCGTCTTTTCGTACATGGCGCGCACGAAGCCACTGCAGTCGAAGCCGGTTTCGGCAGTGTTGCCCCCACGTTTGTAGGGAACGCCCAGAAAGCCCATGGCGGTAATGACAAGCGCCGATGCACGATCGGTCATGGTAACGCCCGCCTGCTCGAGCCTGGTCAGCAAGCCGTGATCGTTCATGAAGCGGCCCATCTCGTCCTCAGCCGGTGCGCCGGGCATGGCGTGCACATTGGCGGCCACGGCGAAGGCGATACTGAAGAGCCACTTTGTCATGGGCGCAGCTTACTCGGGCATGAGCGAATGCGTCAAGTTAGGTATCGTCCGTAACGCATTGATTTCTCCGTAAAAATGCGAGTACGTGTTACGGATGAGCCCGAAGGTGCCGCCGCTGCGAAAGAATGCACATGAGGGGCGCTCGCCCTGAGTGGGGTAATTGATGAGCCTGAGAAATTACTGCAGATGGTTTGTAAGCACAGCAGTACCGATTTGCTCTGTTTTCATGTCGATATCGGCCGTAATTGCGCAAGAAATCCGCGCGCAACCGGTGGCCCGGGGGCTCGAGCATCCCTGGGCTGTCGCCTTCCTGCCTCAGGGCCGCTTCCTCGTGACCGAACGACCGGGCCGTATGCGGGTCGTGGATCCCCAGGGCCAGCTGGGGGCGCCGCTGGCCGGTGTACCGGAGGTAGCGGCGCAAGGACAAGGTGGCCTGCTCGACGTGGTGCTCGACTCGGGCTTTCCGGCCAACCGCGTCCTTTACTTCTGCTTTTCCGAGCCGGGCCCGAGAGGCAGCAGCACCGCGCTGGCACGCGCGAAACTTTCCGCCGACCTTTCGCGGCTGGAAGATGTGAAGGTGATCTTCAGCCAGAAGCCCAAGGTGGCGAGCAGCTTGCACTTCGGGTGCCGCATTGTCGAATCCCGCGACGGCACGCTTTTCCTGACCCTCGGCGACCGCTTTCACCGAAAGGACGACGCGCAGAAGCTGGACAATCACCACGGCAAGGTACTGCGGCTCACCAAGGACGGGGCTCCCGCGCCCGGCAATCCCTTCGCCGGCCGGGCAGGCGCCCTTGCCGAGATCTGGAGCTTTGGCCACAGGAACTCCCAGGGCGCGACGCTGGCGCCTGACGGCAGCTTCTGGATGCACGAGCATGGCCCCCAAGGCGGTGACGAAATCAATGTGCCCGAGGCCGGCCGCAACCATGGCTGGCCCGTCATTACTTTCGGGGAGAACTATGGCGGCGGAAAGATCGGCGAGGGCCTGACGGCCCAGGCCGGCATGGAGCCGCCCCTGCACTACTGGGTGCCGTCGATTGCTCCCTCCGGCATGGCTTTCCTGACCAGCGACCGCTATGGGCCGGCCATGAAGGGCAATCTCTTCGTCGGCTCACTCAAGTTCAGCTATCTTGCCCGGCTGGAACTTGCCGGCGGCAAGGTGGTGCGGGAGCACAAGCTTCTGGCCGGCGGCGAACGGGTGCGCGACGTGCGGCAGGGCCCTGACGGGCTGCTTTACGTCCTGACCGACAGTTCGCGCGGTAGCCTGCTGCGGCTGCTGCCGCCTTAGCCGGTCAGGGCTTGATCAGTCCCTTGCGCACCGCGTACAGCGTCAGGCTGGCGATGTCGTTCAGGCGCAGCCGCTCCATGATGCGGGCGCGGTGGACATCCACCGTCTTGGGAGACAGGCCCAGCTCATAAGCGATCTCCTTCGATGCGCGGCCCTGAGCGATCAGCTTGAGGATCTCGACCTGGCGATGGGTGAGCTCATCGTCGACGGTGGGCTCGGAGGGCTGGAGCAGCCGTTGCGCGATCGCCGGGCTGAAATAGCTGCCGGTGGCCATGACGCTGCGCACGGCCTGCTCGAGTTCAAATGGGGGGGCGTCCTTCATGAGGTAGCCGCATGCGCCACTGGCGACGGCGCGCTTGACAAAGTCCACTGTGTCGTACATGGAGAGCACCAGTAGCCGCACCTGCGGGTGCTTGCCGTGAATCTCGCTAATGGCTGTGATGCCGTCCATGCCGGGCATGGAAATGTCCGTCATCACGACGTCGGGCAGCAGGCTTTCCACCAACGTGATCAGCTCCTTGCCGTCGCGCGCCTCGGCGATGACATCGACGCCTTCGACCATCGACAGCAGCGCCTTGATACCCGAGCGCACCAGATCGTGGTCGTCCGCGAGCACGACACGGATGGACTTGGCTGCCGGCGTATATTTCATGTCCGTAGTTATACCCTACAGCACGGCGCGAATGGCCACGCCTTGCCCGGGATAGGTGCGAATATGCAGGCGCCCGCCGGCCAGCTCGGTGCGCTCGATCATGCCGTACAGGCCCACGTTGTGCTCACTCGGCTGCCCGTCCAGAACCAGGGGCTTGTTGAAGCCGACGCCATCATCGACGACCAGTACGCCGATGCGCGCCTGCGGCAGGAAGCGCAGCCGCACGCCGATGCGCGAGGCCTGGGCATGCCGCACCGTGTTGTTCAAAGCTTCCTGCACGAGGCGCAGCGCGACCGAAGCGGTTTCGCCCAGCTTGTCGGGCTCATCGCCGCGCGAGGTCACGCTGAAGGCGAGCCCTGCCGGTTCGGCCATTCGCTGCACGGCCGTTTGCGCGGCTGCCACCAGGCCCAGCAAGTCGAGCTGGGCGGGCCGGAGTGCGAACGAGAGGGTCTTGAGCTGCCCGACCGCGCCTTGCGCCATTGCCATCGCCGTGTCGGTGTGCTTGCGCGCCGTGTCGGGGTCGCCGCTTCGCTTGGCGGCATGCAGGTGGATGACCATGCCGGTCAGGGTCTGTCCCAGGTGGTCGTGCAGTTCGCGCGAGATCAATGTGCGCTCCCGTTCCTGGGCCACGACCAGCCGCGCCGAGAGCTTCTTGAGGCGGCCGTAGGCGGCCTCGAGTTCCCGCCCCAGGCGTTCCTGTTCGAGCACGCGCTGCCGCTCGGTCATCACGCGCTCGACGATCTGGGGGAGGGTGCCCAGCTTGTCCTTGGTCAGGTAGTCCTTGGCGCCGCAGCGCAGCACATGCACAGCCGCTTCCTCACCGATCGCCCGGGTCACCACGACGAGCGGCGTGCCGCAGCGCCTGGCCACCAGGATCTGAAGCGCCGCGTACGGCGAGAAACGGGGCATGTTGAAGTCGCACAGGATGACGTCATGGTCCTCCTGCAGTGCATCGACGAAGCCGGCGGCATCGTCCACGCGGCGCAGCACGTAACGGCGGTGGGGATCGCCCCTCTCCAGGGCGATGGCCATGAGCTCGACATCGTCGGGGTTGTCTTCCACGCACAGCAACCTGATCGTGGCGGGGTCGGCGGGGTGGGTCACGGCGTCATGGGCGTTGGCGCCAGTTTACCCCCATGGAAGAGGTTCCCCGGTGTTGAAATACGCGCAGCGAGCCAATAGCCTGGCTGCGCGGGCTAGGTGAATTTCTTAGGGGACCCGCCGTCAGTCGCGGGGCGTGTCGGCAGGTCCACCATGACCGGTTGGCCCGGTGCCGTGCATCCCGTGTCGCAGCATTTGCCGGGCTGGCGGTTGCGCGTGATGGAGCGCTGCGGATCGTGCGCCACCCCGCGCTCCAGCAGCCGTTCGACCAGTTCCACCTTGGAGCCTACCGGGTAATTGCGCCAGATCTCCTGCTTCATGGCCGCGGGCGAGCCGCCCCCATGCAGGCTGATCACGCTGTACCAGCCGCCCTGGTAGCCGGCCGTGAGGTCTTCGATGAAACGCGCCGTCTGGATGCGCTGCTCGTAAGGCACGGCGGGATTGGCGCGCAGTACGTCGGACAGCCTGGCGCCGGTCTCCGGGTTGTGATCCTCGTCCGGTCCGGGCAAGGTCACGATCAAGCCGCCGCTCACATAGTGCGCGATGCGGTGCATGTCGTAGATCTGGGTGGCCAGCAACAGCTTGCCGACGTTGGAAAACACCGGATCGGGCATGAACGTGCCGCTGTGCTCGTCGGCTTTGCCATACACGCTGGCCGCGACGCCGCAGGCGTAGAAGCCCTCGGTGATCTTGATCAGTTCGACCATCTGCTCGCGCAGGTGGGTTTCCTTGCCCGGGTCGAAGCCGTTGGCCTCGCACATCAGCGCGCCCGCGCCGATCAGCAGGTCCCCGAAGCCGGCCCGCGCGGCGATGCAGGTCTGGCGGTGATGCGTCGCATAGCTGTAGGTGAGGTGGCCGCTGTGCTCCCATTCGCCGGCGTAGAACACGCTTTCCCAGGGAACGAAGACGCGATCGAAGAGGCACACGCCCGTGCTTTGCCCGTACTTGCGGGAGAAGAGCGCCTCGCCATGCTCGACCTTCTCGCCTGGCCGGCCGGCCGGCCGGGCGGCGATCGTGAGGCCCGGCGCGTCGATGGGCACGGCGCAGCACACGGCGAAATCGGCGTCTTCCCGGGTCATGTTGCGGCAGGGCATGACCAGCAACTCGTGCACGTAGGGCGCGCCGGTCACGATCGCCTTGGTTCCCGAAATCACGATGCCTCGTGCGTTTCGCTCGATGACATGCAGGTAGCTGTCGACGTTGGACTGCTCGTGCGGCCTGCGGCTGCGGTCGCCCTTGGCGTCGGTCATCGCGACGCCCACCGTCAGGTCCTGGTCCTGCACGCGGTGCAGGTACTCCAGGAAGCGCCCCGTATGCTCCTTGCCGCCTTTGGCATCGTCGATGCGCGCAGTCACCTGGCCAAGGGCGTTGAGCGCGTCGTGCGTGAGGTAACGTTGGGCACAACCGGTTTCCTGGCAGACCAGGCGCACGGCCTCGAGCTTGTTGAGCAGGTCGCCGGAGCTGGTATTGATGTGGCTGAGCCGGTTGACCCGCTTGCCGCTGGTCTGCTGCACGGCGGTCATGATCGGCGCGTACTCGTCCTTGAGCGCGTAGTCGTATGTCAGGGCGATGGCGTTGATGCCCGGCTGCAACGCCCGTTCATCCGCGACGTTCTCGACTTTGCGCCCGTCGACGAACACGTTCGGCTTATAGCGCCGCAGTGATTCGCGGTACTCGGTGCCCGACATCAGCAGGGAGGCGGGGGTTGGCGCATTCATGATTTCGAGCTCCGGCAGTAGTTGTCCCGTGCCGGTCATTTGATCACGCTGGAATAATCCGGTGCAACAAGACCGAAAGCTCTACATGCTGCTCGATGCGCAAGACTCTCAACTCGTTCTGGTGGATTACCAGGCCCGCCTGATGCCCGCCATCCATGAATGCGAGGCCGTGCTGCGCAATGCGTTGCGCCTGGGCCAGATGGCCAGGCTGCTGGAGGTGCCCGCCTGGGGTACCGAGCAGAGCCCGGCGAAGCTGGGCGAGAACCCGGCCGAGCTGCGCGCCTTGTGCCGCAAAACGCTGGCCAAGATGCATTTCAGCGGCGCGGCGGAGGGGCTCACGGACCTGTTGCGCGCCCCGGCGCGGCCGCAGCAGGGAGGCAATGCGCGAAGCCTGCCCAAGCACCTGCAGAAAGCGCCGCAGCCGCAAGACCCGCGCAACACCATTGTTCTGGCGGGCTGCGAAGCCCATGTGTGCCTTCTGCAAACGGCGCTGGATCTGCTGGACGAGGAATTCGATGTCTGGGTCGTCGCCGACGCCTGCGGTTCGCGCACGGAACGCAACCGCGATGCGGCATTCGACCGGCTGGCCGGCGCCGGGGTCGAGCTGGTCACGACGGAAATGGTCGCCTTCGAGTGGCTTCGCACTGCCGGGCACGACGCCTTCCGCGACGTACAGGCGCTGATCAAATGAAGGAGGCCGAATTGGGCTACGCCGATTTTTACCGCGCTTCGATCGAGGACCGCGATGCCTTCTGGGCCGGGCAGGCGCGCCTCATCGACTGGAAGCAGGCGCCCCAAGTGATCTGCGACGCCGTCCACCCGCCCTTTGCCCGCTGGTTTGCGGGAGGCACCACCAATCTTTGCCACAACGCGGTGGACAGGTATCTGCGGGAGCGGGCCGGGCAGCCGGCGCTGATCTACGTGTCTACGGAAACAGGGACCGAGCGCACCTACAGCTTCAGCCAGCTGCATGACGAGGTGCAGCGGGCAGCGGCGGTGCTCAAGGACCTGGGGGTGGAAAAGGGCGACCGGGTCCTGATCTACATGCCGATGATCGCGGAGGCGGCCTTCGCGATGCTCGCCTGTGCCCGCATCGGCGCGATTCATTCGGTGGTATTCGGGGGCTTCGCCTCTGTGTCGCTCGCATCGCGCATCGAGGATGCGACGCCCAAGGTCGTCATCAGCGCGGACGCCGGCTCGCGCGGCGGAAAGGTGATGGCATACAAGCCTTTGCTCGACGAAGCTATCCGCCTGTCCCGCTACAAGCCCGAATCGGTGCTGCTGGTGGACCGGGGCCTGGCACCGATGGATCGCCTGGCCGGGCGCGACCACGATTGGGCCGAACTCACGCGGCGGCACAGCGGCACGACGGTGGAGTGCGAATGGCTGGATTCGACAGACATCAGCTACACCATCTATACCAGTGGCACCACCGGGCGGCCCAAAGGGGTGCAGCGCGACGTCGGCGGTTATGCGGTGGCACTGGCGGCGAGCATGAAGCACATCTTCCTGGCCAGGCCGGGTGAAACCTATTTTTCCACCAGCGACATCGGCTGGGTGGTCGGGCACAGCTATATCGTCTACGGCCCGCTGATCGCGGGCATGGCCACCATCATGTACGAAGGCCTGCCGGTCCGGCCGGACGCCGGCATCTGGTGGAGCCTCGTGGAGAAATACAAGGTGAGCGCGATGTTCAGCGCCCCCACGGCAGTGCGTGTCCTCAAGAAGCAGGACCCGGCCTTCCTCAAGAAATATGACTTGTCCAGCCTCAAGGCCCTGTTCCTGGCCGGCGAGCCGCTCGATGAGCCGACAGCGCGCTGGATCAGCGATGGGCTCGGTGTGCCCATCATTGACAACTACTGGCAGACCGAAAGCGGCTGGCCCATCCTGACCATCGCCAACGGCGTGGAAAAGAAGCCCAGCAAATTCGGCAGTCCCGGCGTCCCAATGTACGGCTACAACGTCAAGCTGGTGCACGAAAACACAGGCGAAGAGCTGACTCGCGCGGGCGAAAAAGGCGTGGTCGTGATCGAGGGACCCACGCCCCCGGGGTTCATGCAGACCATCTGGCGCGACGACGACCGCTACGTCAAGACCTATTGGGAGACGGTGCCGGGCCGGATGCTCTACAGCACGTTCGACTGGGGAATCCGCGACGAGGATGGCTACTACTACATCCTGGGCCGCACCGACGACGTGATCAACGTGGCTGGTCACCGCCTGGGCACGCGCGAGATCGAAGAGAGCATTTCAAGCCACCCCAACGTCGCCGAAGTCGCCGTGGTGGGAATGGCCGACCCGCTGAAGGGCCAGGTGGCGATGGCGTTCGTGGTGGCCCGCGATGCATCGGCGCTGCCGGACGACCAGGCCAGGCTCCGGCTGGAGGGCGACATCATGAAGCTGGTGGACCAGCAGCTCGGCGCGGTGGCGCGGCCGGCGCGCGTGCGTTTCGTCAATCTCCTGCCCAAGACGCGCAGCGGGAAACTGCTGCGCCGCGCCATCCAGGCCGTGTGCGAAGGCCGCGACCCCGGCGACCTGACCACCATCGAGGACCCCGGCGCGCTGCAGCAGATCCGCGACGCCGTGGGCACGGCCGCCGAAAATTAGAAGACAGGCGTCGTCAATAGCTGGCACAATCCGTTTCGCAACCTCGGCCCTTCCAGCCACAGTCGCATCCGCCATCCGGTCCAGCCGTGTCGCGGAAGGTTTCCCAAACCAGCCCATGTCTCCTGCAGGGAGGCGGAAAGTAGCGCAAGCATGAGTGAGCCAAGCACCGTCTACACGGCCTTTCACGGCAATTCCTATCTCTTCGGCGGCAATGCGCCCTATGTCGAGGAGATGTACGAAAACTACCTCGCCAACCCCGGCAGCGTTCCTGACACCTGGCGCGACTATTTCGATGCGCTCCAGCATGTTCCCGCCATCGACGGCACCACTGCCAAGGATGTGCCGCACCTGCCGGTTATCAATGCGTTTGCCGAGCGCGCGAAGCAAGGTGGTACACGGGTCGTCGTCGCCACCGGTGCCGACTCCGAATTGGGCCGCAAGCGCACCGCCGTCCAGCAGCTCATCGCCGCATACCGCAATGTCGGCTGCCGCTGGGCCGACCTCGATCCGCTCAAGCGCGCCGGCAGGGAGAACATCCCCGAGCTCGATCCGTCCTTCTACGGTTTCAGCGACGCCGACCAGGAGACGGTCTTCAACACCAGCAACACCTTCTTCGGCAAGGAGGCGATGTCGCTGCGCGAACTGATCAACGCACTGCGCGAGACCTATTGCGGCACCATCGGCGCGGAGTACATGTACATCAGCGACCAGTACAAGAAGCGCTGGTGGCAGCAAAAACTCGAATCGATCCGCAGCAAGCCGAGTTTCCCGCCTGAGAAAAAGAAGAACATCCTCGACCGCGTCACTGCCGCCGAGGGCCTCGAGCGGTTCCTGCACACCAGGTACGTCGGGCAGAAGCGCTTCTCGCTGGAGGGCGGCGAAAGCTTCATTGCCTCGATGGACGAATTGATCCAGGAAGCCGGTGTGAAAGGCGTGCAGGAGATCGTGATCGGCATGGCGCACCGCGGCCGCCTTAACGTGCTGGTCAATTCGCTGGGCAAGATGCCCGCCGACCTGTTCGCCGAGTTCGACCACACGGCCAAGGAAGACCTGCCGGCCGGCGACGTCAAGTACCACCAGGGCTTCAGCTCCGATGTGACCACCCGCGGCGGCCCAGTCCACCTCAGCCTGGCCTTCAACCCCTCTCACCTGGAGATCGTGAACCCGGTGGTGGAGGGTTCCGTGCGGGCCCGGATGGACCGCCGCGCCGACCCCCAGGGCAAGCAGGTGCTCCCGGTCCAGGTTCATGGCGACGCCGCCTTCGCCGGGCAGGGCGTGGTGATGGAAACCTTGGCGCTGGCCGAGACCCGCGGCTATTTCACCGGCGGAACGGTGCACATCGTCATCAACAACCAGATTGGCTTCACGACCAGCGACCCGCGCGACAGCCGTTCCACGCTGTATTGCACGGACGTGGTCAAGATGATCGAGGCCCCGGTGCTGCACGTGAACGGCGACGACCCCGAAGCCGTGGTGCTGGCCACGCAGCTTGCGCTCGAATACCGCATGGAATTTTTCAAGGACGTGGTGCTCGACATCGTCTGCTTCCGCAAGCTGGGACACAACGAGCAGGACACTCCCTCGCTCACCCAGCCGCTGATGTACAAGAAAATCGCCGCGCACCCGGGCACGCGCAAGCTTTATGCCGACAAGCTGGCCGCGCAGGGACTGGGCGAGACCCTGGGCGACGACATGGTCAAGGCGTATCGCGCCGCGATGGACGCGGGCAAGCACACGGTCGACCCCGTGCTGACCAATTTCAAGAGCAAGTACGCCGTCGACTGGAGTCCCTTCCTGGGCAGGAAGTGGACCGACAGCGCGGACACCGCGATTCCCATGGCCGAGTGGAAGCGTCTGGCCGACAGGATCACCACGGTGCCCCAGAATTTCACGGTGCACCCGCTGGTCAAGAAGGTGCTGGAGGACCGTGCGGCGATGGGACGCGGCGAGGTCAACGTGGATTGGGGAATGGGCGAACACATGGCCTACGCGTCGCTGGTGGCCAGCGGCTACCCGGTCCGGCTGTCGGGCGAAGACGTGGGCCGCGGCACGTTTACCCACCGCCACGCCGTGCTGCACGACCAGAACCGCGAGCGCTGGGACGTCGGCACCTATGTGCCGCTTTCGAACGTTGCCGACAACCAGGCGCCGTTCGTGGTCATCGACTCGATCCTGTCGGAAGAAGCGGTGCTGGGCTTCGAATACGGCTATGCGTCCAACGATCCCAACACGCTGGTGATCTGGGAGGCGCAGTTCGGTGATTTTGCCAACGGCGCCCAGGTCGTGATCGACCAGTTCATCGCGTCCGGCGAGGTGAAGTGGGGACGGGTGAATGGCATCACGCTGCTGCTTCCGCATGGCTACGAGGGCCAGGGCCCCGAGCACAGCTCGGCGCGGCTCGAGCGCTTCATGCAGCTGTCGGCGGACACCAACATGCAGGTGGTTCAGCCGACCACGGCCAGCCAGATATTCCATGTCCTGCGCCGCCAGATGGTCCGCAACCTGCGCAAGCCGCTGGTGATCATGACGCCCAAGTCGCTGTTGCGCAACAAGGACGCCACGTCGCCGCTGGCCGAGTTCACCAAGGGAGGTTTCCAGACCGTTATTCCGGAGGTGAAGGACCTCAAGGCCGACAAGGTCAAGCGCATCATCGTGTGCTCGGGCAAGGTCTATTTCGATATTGCCAAGAAGCGCGAAGAAAAGGGCCTGGACGACGCGGTGATCCTGCGGGTCGAGCAGCTCTACCCCTTCCCCCACAAGGCGTTCGCGGCGGAGCTGCGCAAGTATCCCAACGCCACCGACATCGTGTGGTGCCAGGACGAGCCCCAGAACCAGGGCGCCTGGTTCTTCGTGCAGCACTACATCCACGAGAACATGGCCGAAGGCCAGAAGCTGGGCTACTCGGGCCGTGCAGCTTCGGCTTCGCCGGCTGTCGGCTATTCGCACCTGCACCAGGAACAGCAGAAGGCGCTGGTCGACGGGGCGTTCGGCAAGCTGAAGGGCTTTGTCCTGGCCAAGTGATGTTTGCACGCCAGGCGCCCGGCATCACCGCGGCCCGGATCAACAAGAATCTAGGAATAAAAAAATGGCTATCGTAGAAGTGAAGGTCCCGCAGCTGTCCGAATCGGTTGCGGAAGCGACGCTGTTGCAGTGGAAAAAGAAGCCCGGCGAGGCCGTGGCCATCGACGAGATCCTGATCGAGATCGAAACCGACAAGGTGGTGCTGGAGGTGCCCGCTCCCGCCGCCGGGGTGATGGCCGAGATCGTGCAGCCCGACGGTGCCACCGTGGCCGCCGGTCAGCTTATTGCGAAGATCGACACCGAGGGCAAGGCCGCCGCCGTGGCGGCCGCTCCAGCGGCAACGCCGGCCGCGGCGGTAGCGGCCGTACCCGTGCCGGCGCCGGCAACCGCCGCCGGTCCCAAGGCCGGCATCGCCATGCCTGCCGCCGCGAAAATCATGGCCGACAACAGCCTGGCGCCGGGCTCGGTGGCGGGCACCGGACGGGATGGCCGCGTGACCAAGGGCGACGTCCTGGGAGCGGTTGCCGGCGGCGCCAGGCCTGCGGCCGCGCCGGTGGCCGCGCCCACCGGCGTGCCCAAGACGGCCTTGCCGCAAGTCAACGCGCCTGTGGCCGCGCCGGACCTGGGCGAGCGGCCCGAGCAGCGCGTTCCCATGAGCCGGCTGCGCGCCCGCGTGGCCGAACGCCTTTTGCAATCACAGTCCACCAACGCCATCCTCACCACGTTCAACGAGGTGAACATGGCCCCGGTGATGGAGATGCGCAAGCGATTCCAGGAGAAGTTCGAAAAGGAACATGGCGTCAAGATCGGCTTCATGAGCTTCTTCGTCAAGGCGGCGGTGCACGCCCTCAAGAAATACCCAATGCTCAACGCATCGGTGGACGGGAACGACATCGTCTATCACGGGTACTTCGACATCGGAATCGCCGTCGGCTCGCCGCGTGGCCTGGTGGTGCCGATCCTGCGCAACGCCGACCAGATGAGCTTTGCCCAGATCGAGAAGAAGATCGCCGAATACGGCGCCAAGGCCCGTGACGGCAAGCTGGGCATCGAAGAGATGACCGGCGGCACCTTCTCGATTTCCAACGGCGGCGTGTTTGGCTCGATGCTGTCCACGCCGATCATCAACCCGCCGCAGTCGGCGATCCTGGGCGTGCACGCCACCAAGGATCGCGCCGTGGTCGAGAACGGCCAGGTGGTCGTCCGCCCGATCAACTACCTCGCCATGTCCTACGACCACCGCATCATCGACGGCCGCGAAGCCGTGCTGGGGCTGGTGGCCATGAAGGAAGCGCTGGAAGATCCCGCGCGCTTGTTGTTCGATATCTAAAAAAATCAGAAGGACGAGGTCCCGCAAGGGACCTTGTTATCGTCCGTATGTCAAAACAATTCGACGTCATCGTCATCGGCGGCGGACCCGGCGGCTACATCGCCGCCATTCGCGCCGCTCAACTGGGCTTCCACACCGCCTGCATCGACGAGTGGAAAAACAGCAAGGGCGGCCCGGCTCCCGGCGGCACCTGCACCAACGTGGGATGCATTCCCTCCAAGGCGCTGCTACAGTCGTCCGAGCATTTCGAGCATGCGGGCAAGCACTTTGCCGACCATGGGATCGAAGTGAAGGGCCTGAGCCTGCAGCTCGACAAGATGCTGGCGCGCAAGGACCAGGTGGTCAAGCAGAACAACGACGGCATCCTGTTCCTGTTCAAGAAGAACAAGATTTCGTTCTTTCATGGCCGCGGCTCATTCGCCAAGGCGGGCGAGGGCGGCTACGAGATCAAGGTCGGCGACGAAAGCCTCGTGGGCAAGCACATCATCCTGGCGACGGGTTCCAACGCCCGCGCACTGCAGGGGGCCCCTTTCGACGAAGAGAACATTCTTTCCAACGACGGCGCCTTGCGTATCCAGGGCGTACCCAAAAAGCTCGGCCTGATCGGCTCGGGCGTCATCGGCCTTGAAATGGGCTCCGTCTGGCGGCGCCTGGGCGCCGAAGTGACCGCGCTGGAAGCGCTGCCGACCTTCCTGGGCGCGGTGGACGAGCAGGTCGCCAGGGAAGCCAAGAAGGCGTTCGACAAGCAGGGCTTGAAGATCGAGCTGGGCGTCAAGGTTGGCGAGATCCAGAACGGCAAGAAGGGCGTCTCGGTCGCCTGGACCAATTCCAGGGGCGAGGCCCAGACGCTGGAGTTTGACAAGCTGATCGTCTCGATCGGGCGGGTGCCCAACACCATCGGCCTGAATCCGCAGGCCGTGGGCCTGAAACTGGACGAGCGCGGCGCCATCCTGGTCGATGACGAATGCAGAACGAACCTGCCCAACGTGTGGGCGGTCGGCGACGTGGTGCGCGGGCCGATGCTTGCGCACAAGGCGGAAGAAGAAGGCGTGGCCGTGGCGGAACGGATCGCCGGCCAGCACGGCCACGTGAATTTCAACACCATCCCCTGGGTGATCTACACCAGCCCCGAAATCGCGTGGGTCGGCCAGACCGAGCAGCAGTTGAAAGCCGCGGGCGTGAAGTACAAGGCCGGCACCTTCCCCTTCGTGGCGAACGGCCGGGCACGCGCGCTGGGCGACACGACCGGCATGGTGAAGTTCCTGGCCGATGCGGGATCGGACGAGATCCTGGGTGTGCACATCGTGGGGCCCATGGCCAGCGAGCTCATTTCCGAAGCCGTTGTCGCGATGGAGTTTCGCGCTTCGGCCGAAGACATCGCCCGCATCTGCCACGCGCATCCGTCACTTTCGGAGGCCACGAAGGAAGCTGCTTTGGCAGTGGACAAGCGGACCCTGAATTTCTGAAGCATCCGGCAGCTGATGGCTTCGGTGCGCAAGATCTACGAGCGGGAACTCGCGGCGCGGGGATATCAGAGCGACCCCGCGCAGCTGCACGCCGTCGACGCGCTGGATCGATGCGCCCGCGAATGGGCGCTGTTCAAGGAGCAGCGCTCCAATGTCTTCAAGAAGCTTATCAACCGCCCCGAGATTCCGCGCGGCGTCTATATGCATGGGGGCGTCGGGCGCGGTAAAAGCTTCTTGATGGACTGCTTCTACACCGCGGTTCCGCTCGTGCGCAAGACGCGGTTGCACTTCCACGAGTTCATGCGCGAGGTGCACCGCGAGCTGGCGGACTTGCAGGGGACGGTGAATCCCCTGGACGAACTCGGCGAGCGCATGGCCCGGCGTTATCGCCTGATCTGCTTCGACGAGTTCCATGTCGCCGACATCACCGACGCGATGATCCTGCACCGCCTGCTGGATGCGCTGTTCGACAACGGCGTCGGTTTTGTCACCACGTCCAATTTCAAGCCCGACGACCTGTATCCCGACGGCTTGCATCGCGACCGCATCCTGCCCGCCATTGACCTGCTCAAGGACAAGCTCGAGGTGATCGGTGTGGACAACGGGATCGACTACCGCAGGCGCACGATGGAGCAGGTGAAGCTTTATCACACGCCGCTGGGACCGGATGCGGACGCCCAGATGGATGAGGCGTTCACCCGCCTGGCCGAGTCGCGCGATGAAGACCCGGTGCTGCACATCGAGGCCCGCGAGATCCGGTCCCGGCGCAAGGCCGGCGGTGTGGTCTGGTTCGATTTCAAAACCTTGTGCGGCGGGCCGCGCTCGCAGAACGACTATCTCGAAATCGCCACGCAATTTCACTCGGTGCTGCTCAGCGATGTCCCGCACATGCCGGTGCGGATGGCCTCCGAAGCCCGGCGGTTCACCTGGCTGGTCGATGTGCTCTATGACCGCCGCGTGAAGCTGATCATGTCGGCGCAGACGCCACCCGAGGCGTTGTACACAGACGGCCCGCTGGCCCATGAGTTCCCCCGGACGGTCTCGCGCCTGAACGAAATGCAGTCCGCCGAATTCCTGGCGCTCGCGCACCGCATGGTCGACACTCGCCTGACATGAACAAACTGCTGGTTCTCATTCTCTTTCTGGGCCCGGCCGCAGGCTTGACCGCGCAGCAGGACGATGCCGTGGCTGCGCAAAAGGCACGCATCGCGGCGCAGCGCGCCGAAGCCGAAGCTGCGTTTGCCGCCGACGAGAAGGCTTGCTATCGCAAGTTCGCCGTCAATGACTGCGTCGACGCTGCCCGGGTGAAGCGGCGTGATGCCGTGGCCGAGCTCAGGCGCCGGGAGATCGCCCTCAATGACGCCGAGCGCAACCGCAAGACCGCCGAACGCTTGCGCGAGCTCGAAGAGCGCCAGAGCGAATCGCAGCGGGGGCAGGCGCAAAAACAGACGATCGGCCAGGCGGAGCAACGCGAGCGCGACACGCGTGCTTCGGCCAAGGCAGCCGACCGGGCGGCACGCGAGGCCGCACCGAAGGGCGCGCGCGCGCAGGAGATCCGGGCCGAGCACGAGAAGTCGAAGCAGGCGGCGCGCGAACAAAACGCCGCCGCCGCGCAGCGCAGCCGCCAGCAGCGGGAAGAGAAGGCCGCTAGAGCGCAGGAGCGCAAGGCCAAGCTCGAGAAACGGCAGGCCGAGCGCGGCAAGCCAGTCGCACCGGCTCTGCCCGTGCCGCCCTGAGGCGGCCCGCCGCCACTGGGGCTCAGCTTTCCAGCGGATCGAACTTGACGATCACTAGCGACAGGTTGTCGCCGCCGCCGCGGCCGCGCGAGCGCGCTTTTTCGATCAGGAATTCGGTGGCCTCGCGCGGCGACAGCGACGAAAGCACGGAGCCGAGTTCGGCCGGGCTGAAGTAATGCCAGACGCCGTCACTGCAAGCCAGCAGCACGTCGCCGGTGCGCAGCTGCTCAATGAAGTGCAGGTCGGCCGGCGGGTCTTCTTCGGCGCCCAGGCAACCCATCAGGATGTTGGACTGCGGGTGGACATTGGCTTCCTCTTCGGTCAGTTCGCCCCTGTCGACCAGCGTCTGCACATACGAATGGTCCATGGTCCGCTTGACCAGCTTGCCGTTATGAAAATGGTAGATCCGCGAATCGCCGGCGTGCACCCAGTGGCAATCGCCGGCCGGGTTGATGATGAAGCCGGCAAGCGTGCTGTGAGGCTCCTGTTCGGCCGAAATCGCGGTGAGCTTGATGACGATATGTGCTTCCTGCACCATCTGCTTGAGCAGGGACGAAGCATCGTCGTGCTCGGGCCGATAGCGTTCGAACAACTGCCTGGCAGTCATCATGACCTGATCGGAGGCCTTGCGCCCGCCGCTGCGGCCGCCCATGCCGTCCGCCACCACGCCCAGCACGCAGCCGGGCACACGGGGGTGGCTGATCAGCGCGATCTGGTCCTGCTGGTATTCGCGGTCACCCTTGTGGATGCCCGTCGAAGCGGAGAGTCTATAACCCTTGGTGGCCATGCTCGATTATTGCCTGCGAAACACGTATTATCGAACGAACCCGACCGTGCCGGCCGAGCTGCCGCAGATTACTTGGATTCCAACCTCCACTCACCCGAGCGCCGCCTGATCGAATTGCGCATGGAGCATGCCGACCTGGACGCGTTGATCGACCGGGCGGGCCACGAGTCTCCGGTCGACGAGCTCATGATGCGCCGGCTCAAGAAGCGCAGGCTGGGCCTGCGCGACCAGATCGCTCGCCTGGAGCTGGCGCTCGATCCCAAAGAACCCGCGTGAAAATATTGCCCCCACGCTCCTCACTTCGTGTAGTCGCTGCCCCCCGATGGGGCCCTCGCGCCTAGGGGCGGCCCGTCGGCGCTCAAGTTCCCCCGATGACATTGGAAGACCCTGTTCGCGCGGCCTTCGCCCCCGACGGCGTGCTGTCGCGCGCCGCGGATCATTTTCGTCCGCGCAGCGGCCAGACCGACATGGCGCTGGCCGTCGCGCGCACGATCGAAAACGGCGGCGCGCTGGTGGTGGAGGCAGGAACCGGAGTAGGCAAGACCTTTTCGTACCTGGTGCCGGCGCTGCTGAGCGGCGAACGGGTCTTGCTGTCCACTGCGACCAAGACCTTGCAGGACCAGCTCTACGGCCGAGACCTGCCGCGCCTGGTCCAAGCGCTCGGGCTGCCGGTGCGCACGGCGCTGCTCAAGGGCCGCGGCAGCTACCTGTGCCTTCATCGGATGGAGCTGGCCAGGCAAGACGGCAGTTTTCCCGACAGGGCTTCAGTGCGCGCACTTGCGAAGATCGAGGAATGGTCGCTGGCCACGCGCACGGGCGACCTTGCGGAGTTGCCCGGACTGGACGAGCGCTCGCCGCTCATTCCCCTGGTGACCTCCACCCGCGAGAACTGCCTGGGCGCCCAATGCCCGAAGTTTCGCGCCTGCCATGTCAATCAGGCGCGCCGTGAAGCGCTGGCGGCCGATGTGGTGGTCATCAATCACCATCTCTTCTTCGCCGATCTGGCGGTGCGCGAATCGGGCATGGCAGAACTGCTCCCCACGGTGCGCGTGGCCATCTTCGACGAAGCGCACCAGCTCAACGAGACGGGCGTCCAGTTCCTGGGCGCGCACCTTTCTACCGGCCAGCTACTGGACTTCGGCCGCGATATGCTGGCCGCGGGGCTGCAGCTGGCACGGGGCCTGGTCGATTGGCAGCATGTGGTCTCGGCCGTGGAGCGAGCCACCCGCGACTTGCGGCTGGTCGTGGGGAAGAACGCGCCCGGTGCGCGGCTGCGATGGGTGGACCAGGCACCTGCCCAGGTCTCGCCGGAGCACTGGCGGCAGGGCCTGGACGAGCTGCATGAGGCTTGTTCCCAGGCCACCGCGGCGCTATCCACTGTCAGCGAGATCGCGCCGGATTTTGTCCGCTTGCACGAGCGCGGGGAAACGCTGGCTGCGCGCGTGCGGCGCTTCGGCGGGCCTTGCGAGGCGGGCGCGGTGCGCTGGGTGGACGTAGGCACGCAGCTGCGCCTGGTCGAGTCGCCCCTGGATATCGCCCAGGCTGTGCAAGACAAGCTCTTGCGCACGGGCCAGGAAGAAGCCTCCACGCGCGCCTGGATCTTCACTTCGGCCACCCTCGGCGACGATGCCCGCCTTTCGTGGTTCACCGAACCCTGCGGCCTGGCGCAGGCGGAAGTGCTGAAAGTCGGCTGCCCCTTCGATTACACGGTGCAGGCGGCGGTGTATGTCCCGCGTGAATTGCCCAAGCCCAACGATCCTGCCCACAGCGCACAGGTGGCGCTGCTCGCGGCTGATGCGGCGCAGCGCCTCGGCGGCCGCACGATGGTGCTGACCACGACGCTGCGGGCCCTGCGTGCTATCGGTGAAGACCTGCAGCGCCGGTTCGAAGGATCGGCGCAGGTCGAAGTCCTGGTTCAGGGCCAATGGCCCAAGCGCCGCCTCATCGAACGCTTTCGCGCCGGCAGCGGCCAGGGGCGGGCGGGCTGCGTGCTGGTGGCGTCGGCTTCATTCTGGGAGGGGGTCGATGTACCCGGCGATAACTTGCAGCTGGTCATCATCGACAAGCTGCCGTTTCCGCCACCGGGTGACCCTTTGGTGGAAGCGCGGGCGCAGCGGCTCGAATCGCAGGGCAGGAGCGCCTTCAACGACTATTTCGTCCCTGAGGCGGCGGTAGCGCTCAAGCAAGGCGCCGGGCGGCTGATACGGCGCGAATCCGACCAGGGCGTGCTGGTGGTGTGCGACACGCGCCTGGCCACGATGGGCTATGGCCGGCGGCTGCTCGCGGCGCTTCCACCCATGCGCAAGTTGGGATCGAAGGAGGAATTCCTGGAAACGCTGGCTGCGATGGCCTGAGCGCCGCCGGGCCGCCCCAAGGCGTGAACGCCCCCTTGGGGGGCAGCGCCGCGGCTTCAGCCGCAAGCGAGGGGGCTCACGGTCTTACCAGAGCTTCCACCACGGGTCCTGCCTGGACTTAGACCCCCGGCTCAGGTATTCGCTCTGCGGGTAGGTTTTTTCCATCACGCGGCGGGTATCGTCACGCAGCTGGGTCATGCCCAGGGAGTCGTAGGAACGCAGCAGGATGAATAGCGCCTCTTCCACTGCCGGCACATCCTGGTAGTCGGTCACGGCATTCTGCGCGCGGTTGATGGCCGCCACATACGCGCCGCGGTTGTAATAGTAACGCGCGACGTGCACTTCATACTGCGCCAGCGAATTGACGATGTAGGTCATGCGCGCGCGCGCATCGGGGCTGTAGCGCGAGTCGGGATAGCGGGTCACCAGCTCCTTGAAAGACTCGAACGATTCCTTGGCGGCCTTCTGGTCGCGCTCGGACAAGTCCTGCCGCGACAGGAAGGAGAACATGCCGAGGTTGTCGTTGAAATTCACCACGCCCTTGAGATAGAGCGCGTAATCGAGCGCGGGACTGGCCGGATGAAGCTTGATGAAACGGTCCAGCGTCGACAGGGCCGACGCCTGGTCATTGGCCTTGTACTGCGCGTAGGCTTTTTCCAGCTGCGCCTGCTGCGCCAGCGGCGTCCCCGCCGCGCGGCCCTCCAGCTTTTCGAACAGCGGAATGGCTTTTTCGTAGGCGCCCGAGTTGGATTCGTCCTTGGCTTCGGCGTAGATCTTGTTGGGGCTCCAGGTCGCGGTCTTGTCGTCGGGTGTCGAGGAGCAGGCCGACAGCACGGCGGCGGCGGCCAGCGCCGCCGCGGGGACCACCGATAATTTGGCTCGGAGCATTACTCGCAACTTTCTTGAAACAGGGCAAATTCATTATATCGGCCGACCCCCAGGAGACACCCGGCTCCGACGAGCTCGAGGACCCGGCGGACGCCGGCCCCGACGCCGAGCTGCGGCCCTTTGTGGTCGGTGCTGGCCACCACGGCGACCGGCTCGATCGCGCCCTGGTGGCGCTGGCGCCCGAGTTTTCGCGCAGCTACCTGCAGCATCTGATCGAATCCGGGGCCGTGTCGCTCAACGGCGTCCCGGCCCGGCGTTCGTCGCAGAAGGTGAAAGCGGGGGATGCGGGCCAGGTCGAACTACGCCCGACACCGCAGAGCCAGGCCTTTCGCCCCGAACCGATGGCTCTGGACGTGGTGTACGAAGACGAGCATCTGTTGGTCCTCAACAAGCCCGCGGGGCTGGTAGTTCATCCGGCGCCGGGCAACTGGAGCGGCACGCTGCTCAATGGCCTGCTGGCGCGTGACGCGCAGGCCGCGTACCTGCCGCGCGCGGGAATCGTGCACCGGCTGGACAAGGACACCACCGGCCTCATGGTGGTGGCGCGCACCCGGACGACCATGGATGCGCTTGTGCAGCTGATCGCGGCACGCGCCGTGGCGCGGCAATACGTCGCGCTGGCCCATCGCGCATGGGGTGGGGCCCGCGTGCGCCGCGTGGACGCACCGATCGGCCGCGATCCACGCAACCGCCTGCGCATGGCGGTGGTCGAGAACGGCAAGCCGGCTTCCACGTCTTTCGAAGTGCTTCAGGATGCGGCGGCCGGTTGCTGGGTGCGCGCGACGCTCCAGACCGGCCGCACGCACCAGATCCGCGTCCACATGGCGCACCTCGGCCATCCCCTGGCAGGCGATGAGCTCTACGGCGGCGCCCCCGCTGCCGGCATGGCGCGCCAGGCATTGCACGCGTTTCGCCTCGCGTTCGAACATCCGGACGGCCGCGGGGTGATGGAATTCCACGCGCCCCTGCCGGCTGATTTGCGCCAGGCCCTGGCCGCCTGGGGCCTGCGTTACAATGAATCCGGATGGCTCAAGAGCCATGTCTCCTAGCCTGCGGTCCACGCGGCGCGGCGAACTGAAATTCGCCCCTGATCAGCCCTTTGATTTTCCTTTGATTTGCGCGCCCGGTGGCGCCTTTTCCCGGAACGGCAAGACCATGAATACGACGGATGCCAAGCGCGTCCTCGAAACAGCCTTGATTTGCGCGCAGCAGCCTTTGCCGGTGCGCGAGTTGCGCGTTCTGTTCAATGACGAACTCGGCGCCGACACGATCAAGGCGCTGCTCGCGGACCTTCAGAACGACTGGACCCAGCGCGGGGTCGAGCTGGTGCAGGTCGCCACCGGCTGGCGCTTCCAGAGCCGGCCGCAGATGCGCGAGTACCTCGACCGCCTCCACCCCGAAAAGCCACCCAAGTACACGCGCGCCGTGCTCGAGACGCTGGCGATCATCGCCTACCGCCAGCCCGTCACCCGCGGCGACATGGAAGACATCCGCGGCGTCACCATCAATGCGCTCATCCTGAAACAGCTCGAGGATCGCGGATGGGTCGAAGTCATCGGCCACCGCGAGGCGCCGGGCCGTCCGGCCCTGTTCGCCACGACGCGCCAGTTCCTGGACGACCTGGGCCTGGAATCGCTGGACCAGTTGCCAGTGCTGGACAGCCCCGGCCAGCAGGCAGCCGTGCTGGCGTCGCTGGGCGCGGCATCCGATGGGGTTCAGCCCGGCCTGGCCATCGAAGGCAGCCCCAACCCCGAAAGCAATGATGCGGCGCAAGCCGTCGAGACATAAGCATGAATGAACCCCTGCCTGACGCGGCCCGTGCGATAGTGGACGAGGACACGCAAGCCAAGCCGCGTGCCCCCGAAGAGAATGTGCCAGAGCCTGCGGCCCGCTTGCGCACCGAAGAAGAGATGGACGCCGACTTCGACGACGACCGTGACGACGATGACGACGACTACGACGATGAGCGTCGCGCACGCGAGGCCGGCAATACCGCCGCGGCAGAGCCGCCGCCGCCGCCGATCAGCTTCGCCGACGTGGTTTCCGGGCAGTTCGATGCAGAGATCGAAAGCCCGGAGGCGGCGCTGCCCAAACGCGTGCTCGCACCGCAGGCCGAGACGCCCAAGCTGCACAAGGTCCTGGCCCAGGCGGGGCTGGGTTCGCGCCTGGAGATGGAACAGCTCATCATGGAAGGGCGCATTTCCGTCAACAACGAACCCGCCCACATCGGCCAGCGCATCCAGTTCGGCGACCAGATCAAGGTCAACGGCAAGCCGATCCGCTTCCGCATCGCGCCCCCGCCGGCACGAGTGATCGCTTATCACAAGCCCGTGGGCGAGGTCGTCACCAACGACGACCCCCAGAACCGCCCGACAGTGTTTCGCAAGCTGCCCAAGTTGCCCCAAGGCAAGTGGCAGTCTGTCGGCCGGCTCGACCTCAATACCGAGGGTTTGCTGCTGTTCACCAGTTCAGGCGAGCTGGCCAACCGGCTCATGCATCCGCGCTTCGGCCTGGAGCGCGAGTACGCCGTGCGGGTCCTGGGGGCGCTCAGCAATGAGGAAAAGCAGCGCCTGCTGGATGGCATCGAACTCGAAGACGGCCGGGCGCAGTTCGGCTCCATCGAGGACGGCGGCGGCGAGGGTGCCAATACCTGGTACCGGGTCACCATCTCCGAAGGGCGCAACCGCGAAGTGCGCCGCCTGTTCGAGGCGCTGGGCCATGCGGTGAGCCGCCTGATCCGTATCCGCTACGGGGCCATGATGCTGCCGCGTGGCCTCAAGCGCGGCGCATGGATGGAACTGGACGAGCGCGATATCCGCGCCCTTATGCAGGCCGCAGGCGATCACGGCGGGCCCAGGATGGCCCGTGAAGGCGGCGGCGACGGCGATGCGGGCCAGGGGCCCGGACGCAATCGCCGCCGTGGCAACCGCAATGCGGGCC
>JACDFR010000052.1 GCA_013815685.1 Ramlibacter sp. | reverse complement strand
CACGCCCAGGCTGGGCAGCGCGAAAGCCGCGCCGGTAACGAGGTCGATGCGAAACAGGTCGGCACGTGCTTGCACGCGCGCGCCGTCGTCGCCCAGTTCAAGCCCCAGCCTGGGCGTGAGGCGCGGGTTGCCGCTCGGCCCGCTTTCCACGCGCAGGCCGATCGTCAGCGCCGCGGCGCCGAGGGCGAACTGCACCGTGTCGCCGGTGCGCGTGCCGCCGATCAGCGAGGCCAGGTGGCCCAGCCAGTCGTTGCGGCTGGCCGGCTGCGCGAGGATGCCGCGTACCCACTCGGCGATCGCGATCACGCCGCGCGTGGGCAGTGTGGCGGCCGGAAAGTCGGGCACCGCGTCGCCGCTGCGCAGGCCCAGCAGGCCGGCGAGCGCTGCCAGCTTGGGGTCGGCCGCGAGGGCGTCGGCCTGCGCCTTCACGAGCGAGAGCACCAGGTCGAGCAGCGCATCGTCGAGCGCATCGGCGTCGTTGGCCGAGACCCGCACGTCGCGCGGGGTAAGCGCGCCCGGCAGCTGCAGCCCGCTGAGCGCCAGGCCGAACACCGCGCCTTTTGTATCGGCCGGCGAGGTGGGCAGGTCCACCTCGATGCCGATGCCGCCCAGGCGCGCCTGCCCCGGCACCGCGGGTGCGGCGTCCACCGTGATCGAGGTGCCGATGCGGAGGCGCCCGCCCACGGAGCCCAGCAGCAATGGCTGGCTGACGCTGGGCCCGCCCTTCTTTTGCGCGCGGAACAGCGGCACCGCCAGCGTGGTGGCCGAGGCCGGGCCGCTCGTGGTCACGCGCAGGCCCAAGCCGATGTGCAGCGCGTCACTCTTGCCTTCGTCGATCGTGACGGCTATGGTCAGCCCCGACTCCTTGATCGACACGATCGGCAGCCAGACCACGCCCGCCTCCGTGGTGCGGTCGGCGCCGTCCATGGCCTCATCGACGAAGGCGATCAGCGCGGCGCGCTGCCCTGGGTCGAACAACATGGTCTTGAGCGAGCCTTCCGGGTCCGCGAGCCAGCCGCCGCTGGGGTTGCCGGCCGAATCGAACAGGCCCAGCGCCTTGGCCAGGTTGCCCAGGACGCCGAGATCGCCGGTGCCCAGGCTCATCGCTCCACCGTTGGTTTCGTCGTCTTCAGCGAACTCGAACCCGCGAAGCGATGGCGCGCCATCGGCACGATCTCGATGCCCTGCCCGGTGACGGACAGTTCGACCGGCACCAGCAGGTTGCCGCGCCGGTCCTTGCCCGCCGCCGCCGCGATGCCGGTGACCAGGCCCAGCACGCACTGCCACGCGAACGCGACCAGCGCCTCGCCCCAGGTCGTCACGACCACCTCGGGCCCGTTGGGCCGCCGCGCCGAAGCGGCATACAGGCCTGCCGGCTGGTCCGGCGAGCCGACGGCGAAAAGCAACTCGACCGTGGCCTTGCCGGCCTGGTCGCATCGCACCGGGATGCCGATGCGGATCAATCCGTCCGAAAGCTTGACGCCTACCGCGCCGAAGGTGACTGCGAGTTCGTTCTCGCCTTCCACCCAAACCACCTCGGTGCGCTGCGTCGGGAGGAAGAAACCAGCCGCCTGGCGGGCCGACACGCGCAACAGCTCAGTGGCGCGCCCCGCCTCGATGAACACGCGCTCGGACACATCGCCCTCTGCCATCGGCCGCGTTGCTGCAGCCAGGCGCCGGGCGCGGCGCTCGGCCGCTATGAAGCGGGAAAACTCTTGTGCGACTTCCTGTGCCATGCTGGGTGGCGCCTCCGGTGGTCGGCCGTCATGAAAACCCCGCAGCTGTCGTCGTGGCAAATGCTTCGCACATCGGATTGAAAAAACCATCCGGCAACCACCCAACATGGCTGCTGCCTACTGCCGCTGCTTCGGGTTCATTATGGGTAGCGACAGGCCGATTGCAACAGCGCGGCGTCCTCAACTCTGACGAGATGCAGGCGGCTTATTTACATAGCGGCGCCGCTACCGTCAGGTCCTTTGCTCTCCGCGCACGCTCCCTGTACGGTGGAGATGAGCGCCGCGCTGCCGCCCACGGTGGTTTCCGTCATGGCGAGGGGCGGATACATACTTTTCAATTCACAACTGCGACCTGCATGCGTGCGGCCCATCAAGACGATGCCCGGCCAGCCAGTACAATGGCGTGAGCGCGGCTGTAGCTCAGTGGATAGAGTATTGGCCTCCGAAGCCAAGGGTCGTGGGTTCGATCCCCGCCAGCCGCACCAATGAAATTGGAGTGAACCTCCCCTCACTACGATGGCCAACTGCGAGGCGTTCCTGAAGATTTACAAAGGCGATTCGTTGGCACTTGTCTATTCGAGCCCTGGGTATCGGACGCGGATATTCAGACGCTAGCGGCGGACCCGCAGGTGAAGTTTCATGTGATTGTGAACGACAAGATCACCGCTAGCCAGCTCGCGAAGCTCCCAAAGTCCAAGCGCGTGTTTATCCGGGATAACTTCAACAAGCTTTCCCGCAATGCTGACTATGGCGCGCCCGAGTTGTTTAGCGACAAGCACAAGACCTACACCGGTTCGGGGATGGGGTTCGGCGATTTCACGGTGGTCGGGGACGTATTCCAAGACTCTGGCTCCACGCCGGCAGCAGTAGCTTCCCATGCAGTGTTCAAGCACCCGACCACGGGTGATGCTGGCTCCAACATCGTTTCCGATGACATCGAAAAGGATGTTGGTGACGTGGTATCGAAGTTTCTTCAGTCGTCTCGCAAGCTCGTCGCTGCAGCCAAGAAGCGGCCGGCAGAGTTTGGCTGGAATCTGGCCTCGAAGCTTTCGCCGCTCACGTAAAGGCCTCGACCTACCCTGGCTTGGGTAAGAACAAAGAACACCAGATCGCGTTCATCACATTTCAGCGCACATCGATCTGATTACCGGCGCTCTTTGAGCTGCCGGCCAAGCCGTAGGCTTGAAAACAATCAGAGAAATCAACTGGGCGGGGCGCGTACTTGGGCAGAAAATCGCCCTGCAGCCCTGCTAGCAGCCATGCCCTACCCGCTGTATGGTCATACGGACCTGTGAAGGAGGATGATGGGGGTGGGGGATTGACCTCAACCGTGGTTTTGAGTTAAAGCACTAACCCATTGATTTCAAAGGAATTTTCCCAAGGTCGGTCTAGGCCGCGTGTTTGCGTTTAAACACTCTGTTTGGTCAGGCCCAGTAGGGGAGGTAGCGGGCGTACCGGTGGACTGGCTTTCCGTTTCATCGGGCTTGATGAGCTGCTTGTCCTTGGTCTGGGCGATTATCTGCGACGCGGTCGCCGTCTTGGATTCTGGCAACCCGAAGCGCTCGCGCAGGGACTGGTTGGTCATCCGCTGGTTGCTGATGTACCTCAGGCAGCAGTGCTGGTAGCACGCCCGCGTCCGGTCAGGCCGGCTCATTTGCGCGAAGCCCTGATGCACGAACAGGACGGCAATGGTGCGCAGCTCGCTTACCCGAAAGTCAGGCGCTGGTAGCTGGTACATCTCCGCCAAGCTCACCACCTTGTCTACGCCGCTGCCTTTCTCCTCGCAGATCCCGAGGCGGCGCATCAAGCCCGCTAGCCGCTCGTTTCGAGACACGTACTCATCGATGAACCGATCCACCTCAATAGGAGGGCGACCAGGGTTCGAGATTTCTACTCGGTCTGAATACATCTCCACCATGACTGAGGCCCCAGCAACCTCGAAGTCCTGGTGAATCAACGCATTCGCGATCAACTCCCGCAATGCCTGGAGAGGAAACATCTTCACCTCTTCCCGGACGACCTCTTCGAGGTATTTGTTCTGGGGCGCAGACGTGTGCACGTACTCCAGGAGACCCGAGAAGCCCGCTGCGTAGCCTCGTACTCCTAGGCGTTCTCCCTTCGTCTTGGTTTTGTTCACACCGTCATACAAGACAACCCTCGCGGCCTTTCGCGCAATGGCTGCGGGAAACTCCGACAGCTTCTTCGCGAAGAGGATCGCACCCATGTTGGTGATCGTCCAGTCGCCCTGGCCGCGCTCGATCAACCCCTCTGTGATGAGTTTCTCGATGACGCCATCGCGTGAAGTCGGGTATGGCAACTTCATCAGGTCGAAGTAGGATTGAGTATCCAACAACGCAACCACATCATCTGCCGACACACCGGCAAGAGCGCTCCGCGTAAGCCAATCGGGCTGACCCTCAGAGAAAACCTGACGAAGGCGGTCCTCGGTCATGGGGACGACCTCTTCGCCTGAGCGCATTAAGTACGCGCCCTCGTAGTGATATGGCCTGCCGGCGGGTCTTGGTGGGATGTGGAAGACGACTACCCTGCCGCTCGGATGCGCCACTTCCTCAACATCCACCCGGAAGCCCAGAGAGTGCAGAATCTTCCCTTGGATGTCTGCTGGATTGGCGAAAGCGTTTGAGCCCACCACTTGGCGCGGCGGCTTGTCAGTCACACCAAGAACCAGCTTCCCGCCACCTTCATTCGCCAAGGCCACGCAGTAGCGCAGAATCTTCTCAGTGCTGTACTGCGCCTTCGCCTCCTTGAACTCCAGGTGCTCGGTTTCTCTCGGAGCTACAAGCCAGCTCTCGATTTGCTGCAGTGAGGTTGAGTCCAAATGGTTATTCATGGTGCGCGATTAAATTTTAATCGGCTACAGCGGCTTCACCCCATCGCATCCTCCGGTATCCGCCAACATCCAAGCACTTTTAATCGGTGCACCCACCCACAATGCGTGGACATGGGTTGGCACGTTGAAAAAGCTAGGACGGCTGCTGCGGAGCGCTCGGCGTTTACGAGGGCGGCTACACGATCAAGCGCCTGGACAACCTGGCGCCCTCTCGCCCCATCGTTGCAACCTGCGTAGGTGATCGGACCGTGACGCAGGCACTGACCCAGCCGATCATCGCGGATGCACGCCCACCGGTCATTCGGCACTTGTCGCCACGCGAGGGTGACGCCGTGATAGGACGCGGCGCCACAGTATCGGGCACTTTCGACGACGCGGGCGGCCGGGGCGTGGACCCCAAGAGCGTTCGCATTCGCCTAACGGGCGCGATGTCACCGCGCAAAGCCAGATCACTCCCCAGCATTTCACCCTACCGAGCTGACCTGCCGGCAGGCCGGCACACGGTAGACGTTGCGGCGAGCGACCTGACGGGCAATGCGGTGCGCCGGTCGTGGAGCTTCGATGTCGCCGCGTCGGTCGCAGCGATCCCGGTCACCGTACCTCTGCAAGTCACCAGCCATGCGAATAAAGCGCAAGTTGACAGCGGCGCGACCGTGGTGCAAGGCCGCACGGCTCCGGGCGCCTTCGTGGACATCAAGGTCAATGCGATCGCTTCGGTGGTCGTCAGCACACAGCGTGTGCAGGCCGATGGCAACGGCAACTTCCCGTTCAGCTTCACGCCACAGCTGCCGTTGCCCGGCACGCGCTATGAGGCGACCATGGTTTCAATCGCGGCGACGTGCGGGCGGAATCGACACTGGTGCTGCTCCAGCGGGTTGACGTACTGATGCGAGTCAAGCGCCCACAAAACAAAAACGCCCACTGAGCAGTGGGCGTTTGATGCCAGCGTGGCCGCTGTCATATTGGTTGCGCGAGCAAGATTTGAACTTGCGACCTTTGGGTTATGAGCCCAACGAGCTACCAGGCTGCTCCATCGCGCGTCGATGAGGGAATTATAACGCGGGTTGTTCCGCTTATTCGGCTGTAGGGGCTTCTGTTTGCGTGGTGGGCTCGGGCCTGTCGACCAGTTCGACCAAGGCCATCGGCGCATTGTCGCCAACGCGGTAACCCATCTTCAGAATGCGGGTGTAGCCGCCCGGACGCGCTGCGTAGCGCGGGCCCAGTTCGGCGAACAGCTTGGTCACGATGTCGCGGTCGCGCAGGCGGTCGAAGGCCAGGCGCTTGTTGGCAACCGTGGACTCTTTGGCCAGCGTGATCATGGGTTCGACGACGCGGCGCAATTCCTTGGCCTTGGGGACCGTGGTCTTGATGACCTCGTGCTCGAGCAGCGAGTTCATCATGTTGCGCAGCATCGCCAGGCGGTGCTCGCTCGTGCGATTGAGTTTTCTAAGTCCGTGTCCGTGACGCATGGTGGTTTCCTTTCCTTGTTAATCCCGTGGCCGTATCAGGTACCCCGGGTTCAAGGCTGCACCGCAGCCTTGTTCTCACCTCGTTGACAATTAACGCTTGTCGAGGCCGGCGGGCGGCCAGCTCTCGAGCTTCATGCCCAGCGTGAGGCCACGCGAGGCAAGAACTTCCTTGATTTCGTTGAGCGACTTGCGGCCCAGGTTGGGGGTCTTGAGCAGCTCGTTCTCGGTGCGCTGGATCAGGTCACCGATGTAGTAGATGTTTTCGGCCTTCAGGCAGTTGGCCGAGCGAACCGTGAGTTCGAGCTCGTCCACCGGACGCAGCAGGATCGGGTCGAACTGCTGCGAGCTGCGCTGGACCGGGGCGTCGAAGGCGGCCAGTTCGCTGCCCTCGAGCTGAGCGAACACAGCCAGCTGCTCGACCAGGATCTTGGCCGAAGCACGCACGGCGTCTTCAGCCGTGATCGCGCCGTTGGTTTCGATTTCCACGACCAGCTTGTCCAGATCGGTACGCTGCTCGACGCGGGCGCTCTCGACGGTGTAGCTCACGCGCTTGACGGGCGAGAACGAAGCGTCCAAAACGATGCGGCCAATGGACTTGGTTGGCTCGTCCGCGTAACGGCGCATCGTGCCCGGCACATAGCCCCGGCCCTTTTCAACCTTGATCTGCATGTCGATCTTGCCGCCTTGCGACAGGTGGGCGATGACATGGTCGGGGTTGATGATTTCGACGTCGTGCGGGGTCTGGATGTCGGCGGCCGTGACGACGCCTTCACCGTCCTTGCGCAGGCTCAGCGTGACTTCATCGCGGTTGTGCAGCTTGAACACCACGCCCTTGAGGTTCAGCAGGATGCTGACCACGTCTTCCTGGACGCCGTCGATCGACGAATACTCGTGCAGGACACCGGCGATGGTGACTTCGGTTGCCGAGTAACCCACCATCGACGACAGCAGCACGCGGCGCAGGGCATTGCCCAGCGTATGGCCGTAGCCACGCTCGAACGGCTCCAGCGTCACCTTGGCACGGTTGGTACCAAGCTGTTCAACATTGATGGCTTTGGGTTTCAGCAGGTTCGTTTGCATTCAGGACTTCCTCTCAATACCCCCGGCTCGTTACGCCGGTAAGGCTGGTGAAGTGCCCTGCCGCGGTGCCCCACGCGCAGGGAACGAAAAATCTACAAGGACGAGACTCCGAAGGAGGCTCGTTATCCTCTGTCTATCGCGAGTACAGCTCGACGATCAGCGCTTCCTTGATGTCGGCGGCGAACTCGTCGCGGTCCGGCACCTTCTTGAAAGTGCCTTCGGCCTTGTCGGCGTTGACTTCCACCCAGGCCGGAATACCCACCTGCTGCGCCAGCTGCAAGGCCTCGACCACACGGTTCTGCTTCTTGGACTTGTCGCGCACGGCGATCAAGTCGCCGGTCTTGACCAGGTAGGACGGGATGTTGACCGGGTTGCCGTTGACGGTGATCGCCTTGTGCGACACCAGCTGGCGCGCTTCGGCGCGGGTGGAGCCGAAACCCATGCGGTACACCACATTGTCCAGGCGGGACTCGAGGATGAACAGCAGGTTGGCGCCGGTATTGCCCTTGCGGCGGTCGGCTTCCTCGAAGTAGCGGCGGAACTGGCGCTCCAGGATGCCGTACATGCGCTTGACCTTCTGCTTCTCGCGCAGCTGCAGGCCGAAATCGGACGTGCGCTGGCCGGAAGTGCGGCCGTGCTGGCCGGGCTTGGAGTCGAACTTGGCCTTGTCCGCCAGCGAGCGGCGGGCGCTCTTGAGGAACAGGTCCGTGCCTTCACGGCGTGAGAGTTTGGCCTTGGGGCCGAGGTAACGTGCCACTTTGCTTCCTTTTCGTCATCTGCCGCGGCCGGCAATTCAATGTCACCGCGGGAGCCATCAGCCTTTGGCCGATGGCGGTGGGCCTTAAAAAAACTACAAGTTCACGGCGTCCCGCAGGGATGCCGTGTTCTCACCTTGTCTAGATGCGACGCCGTTTCTGCGGGCGGCAGCCGTTGTGCGGGACCGGCGTCACGTCGGCGATCGACGTGATGCGGATGCCCAGCGCGGACAACGCGCGCACCGACGATTCGCGACCGGGGCCGGGGCCCTTGATCTCGACGTCGAGGTTCTTGATGCCCTGCTCGATCGCCGCGCGGCCGGCGACTTCGGAAGCGACCTGGGCTGCGAAAGGCGTCGACTTGCGCGAACCCTTGAAACCCTGGCCGCCCGAGGACGCCCACGACAGGGCATTGCCCTGGCGGTCGGTGATCGTGATGATCGTGTTATTGAAGGACGCGTGCACGTGGCACACGCCGTCGGACACGTTCTTGCGAACCTTCTTGCGCACTCGCTGCGCGGCATTATTGGCGGGAGCTTTTGCCATGAGTTATATCCTTCCCGGTTATTTCTTGAGGGCCTGCGCGGCCTTGCGCGGACCCTTGCGGGTGCGGGCGTTGGTGCGCGTGCGCTGGCCGCGCATCGGCAGGCCGCGGCGATGGCGGAAACCGCGGTAGCAACCGATGTCCATCAAACGCTTGATGTTCATGGTCGTTTCGCGGCGCAGGTCGCCCTCGATGGTGAACTGGCCGATCTGGTCGCGGATCTTTTCAAGATCGGCGTCCGTCAGGTCCTTGACCTTCTTGGCGTAAGGAATGCCCGTCGCTTCGCAGATCTTGCGAGCGCGGGTGCGGCCAATGCCGAAGATTGCCGTCAGGCCAATCTCGGCGTGCTGATGCGGCGGAATGTTGATGCCAGCGATACGTGCCATGTTCGTCTTTCCTATAACTCTCTAATCAGCCCTGGCGCTGCTTGTGGCGCGGATCGGTACAGATCACGCGAACAACGCCCTTGCGGCGGATGATCTTGCAGTTGCGGCAAATTTTCTTGACCGAAGCCGAAACTCTCATTTTCGTTTCTCCTAAAACTCTCTGCTAATCAGAGGTGCCCGAGCAAATTGCTTCGCAATCTTGATCCGGCACCTGGTTCTATTCGGAGGTGCCCGAGCAAATTGCTTCGCAATCTTGATCCGGCACCTGGTCCTTACTTAGCCCTAAAAACAATCCTTGCCCGCGACAAGTCGTAGGGCGTCAACTCGACGGTAACCTTGTCACCTGGAAGAATGCGGATGTAGTGCATCCGCATCTTTCCCGAAATATGTCCAAGCACCACATGCCCGTTTTCCAACTGCACGCGAAACGTCGCGTTCGGCAGATTTTCCACAACCTCACCCTGCATCTGGATGACATCGTCTCTCGACATCGCTTTATCCGCCGAGTGATGTCTTGAAATTGGCCTTCTTGAGCAGCGATTCGTATTGCTGCGACATCAAATAATTCTGCACCTGGGCCATGAAGTCCATGGTCACGACCACAATGATCAGCAACGAGGTGCCGCCGAAATAGAAGGGCACGTTGTACTTCAGGATCAGGAACTCGGGCAGCAGGCACACGAAGGTGATATAGACCGCACCGGCCAGCGTCAGGCGCACCAGGATCTTGTCGATATAACGGGCGGTCTGCTCGCCGGGGCGAATGCCCGGAATGAACGCGCCGCTCTTCTTCAGGTTGTCGGCTGTCTCGCGGCTGTTGAATACCAGGGCCGTGTAGAAGAAGCAGAAGAACACGATGGCAGCCGCGTACAGCATCACGTAGATGGGCTGCCCGGGCGACAAGGTGCCGGCAATGTCCTTCAGCCAGCGCATTGAGTCCCCGGTCGAAAACCAGCTGACCACGGTGGCGGGCAGCAGGATGATCGAAGAAGCGAAGATCGGCGGAATAACCCCCGCCATGTTCAGCTTCAGCGGGAGATGGGAGGACTGGCCGCCATAGACCTTGTTGCCCACCTGCCGCCGGGCATAGTTCACCAGGATCTTGCGCTGACCGCGCTCGACGAAGACCACGAAGTAGGTCACCAACCCCACCACCGCGACGATGAGTACGGCGATGATGATGCTCATCGCACCGGTGCGAACCAGTTCCAGCAAGCCGCCGATCGCACTGGGCAGACCGGCCGCGATGCCGGCGAAGATCAGGATGGAAATGCCGTTGCCCAACCCCCGCTCGGTGATCTGTTCACCCAGCCACATCAGGAACATCGTGCCTGCCGTGAGGCTCACGACCGCCGTCATGCGAAAACCGAAGCCGGGATTGACCACCAGGCCAGCCGAGCTTTCAAGTGCGATGGCAATGCTGAGCGACTGGAACAGTGCCAGGCCAAGCGTGCCGTAGCGGGTGTACTGGGTGATCTTTCGACGTCCCGCCTCGCCCTCTTTCTTCATCTGCTCGAACGTCGGCACCACATAGGTGAGCAACTGCATGATGATCGATGCCGAGATGTACGGCATGATGCCCAGCGCGAACACGGTGAAGCGCGACAGCGCGCCGCCCGAGAACATGTTGAACAAGCTCAGGATACCGCCCTGCTGGCCCTTGAACAGTTGTGCGAGCTGGTCGGGGTTGATGCCGGGCACGGGAATGTGCGCGCCGATGCGGTAAACCACCAGCGCGAGCAGCAAGAAGACGAGCCGCCGACGCAGGTCGCCGAACTTGCCGGTCTTCGCGATTTGTGCAGCGCTAGTTGCCACTCGGTGTGTCCTTGGCTCGGGTCAAAATCAGTTAACGCTGCCGCCGGCTGCCTCGATGGCGGCCTTGGCGCCGGCGGTTGCGCCGATGCCGTTGAGCTTGACTGCCAACTTCAGCTCGCCCGACTTGATGACCTTGACCACCTTGATCATTTCGCCGATCAGGCCGGCTTGCTTGAGGGTCAGCATGTCGACATCGGCAGCGCCGAGGCGCTCCAGAGCAGCCAGGCTGACTTCGGCGTTGTACTTGGCCGTTTGCGACTTGAAGCCGCGCTTGGGCAAGCGACGCTGCAGCGGCATCTGCCCGCCTTCGAAGCCCACCTTGTGGTAGCCGCCGGCGCGCGACTTCTGGCCCTTGTGGCCACGGCCGGCCGTCTTGCCCAGGCCGGAGCCGATGCCACGGCCGACACGGCGCTTGTAATGCTTGGCGCCGTAGGCCGGCTTGATGTTATTGAGTTCCATCTCGTGCTTTCAATCAGTTGAGGACAGAGCAAATTGCTGCGCAATCTTGGACTGTCCCGCAAAGCAATTTCAAACGATCTTGACCAGGTAATCGATCTTGTTGATCATGCCGCGCACGGCGGGCGTGTCCTGCAGTTCGCTCACGCTGTTGAGCTTTCGCAGGCCCAGGCCGCGCACCGTCGCACGGTGCGATTCCTTGGTGCCGATCGGGCTGCGGACCAGCTGGACCTTGACGGTTTTCTGTTGGGTTGCCATGTGGGTTACTCCGGTCAGGCCGTGAAGAGCTCTTCGACGGACTTGCCGCGCTTGGCCGCCACGGCCGCGGGGGTCGTGGAGTTGCGCAGCGCGTCGAACGTGGCGCGAACCATGTTGTAGGGGTTGGTCGAACCGTGGCTCTTCGCCACGATGTCGGTAATGCCCATCACTTCGAACACGGCGCGCATCGGGCCGCCCGCGATGATGCCGGTGCCGCGGGGCGCCGGCGACATCATGACACGGGCCGCGCCCCACTGGCCGAACACGGTGTGGTGGATGGTGCCGTTCTTGAGCGAGACCTTGGTCATGTTGCGGCGCGATTCTTCCATCGCCTTCTGCACGGCGGCGGGCACTTCTTTCGACTTGCCCTTGCCCATGCCGACCTTGCCGTCACCGTCGCCGACCACGGTGAGCGCGGCGAAACCGAGGATACGGCCGCCCTTCACCACTTTGGTCACGCGGTTGACCGCGATCATCTTCTCGCGCATCCCGTCTTCGGGACCGTCACCTTGGGTTTTTGCCTGAACTCTTGCCATGATGTGTTTCCGTGTCCGTTAGAACTGCAGGCCGGCTTCGCGCGCGGCATCGGCCAGCGCCTTGACGCGGCCGTGATACGCAAAACCTGCGCGGTCGAATGCAACCTTCTCGACACCGGCGGCCTTGGCCTTCTCGGCGATCAGCTTGCCGACTTGCTGGGCAGCGGCGGTGTTGCCACCCTTGCCCGAGCCGCCGAGCGACTTGCGCAGATCGGCCTGAGCCGTGGAGGCTGTGGCCAGAACCTTGCTGCCGTCGCCGGAGATCACGGTGGCATAGATGTGCAAATTGGTGCGGTTCACGGTCAGGCGTGCGACGCCCTGGGTGGCGATGCGGATCCGGGTCTGGCGCGAACGGCGCAGGCGTTGCTCTTTTTTGGTCAACATGGTTGCGCCCCTTACTTCTTCTTGGTCTCTTTGATTGTGATCTTCTCGTCCGCGTAGCGGATGCCCTTGCCCTTGTAGGGCTCGGGCGGACGGATCGCACGAATTTCAGCGGCCACCTGGCCCACGCGCTGGCGGTCGGCGCCCTTGACCACGACTTCAGTCGGGGTCGGGGTGGCGACGGTGATGCCCGCGGGCATGTCCTTGTTGACGGGGTGCGAGTAGCCCACCGTCAGGTTCAGCTTGGCGCCCTGGGCCTGGGCCTTGTAGCCCACACCGATCAGGGACAACTTCTTCTCGAAACCCTTGGTCACGCCCACCACCATGTTGTTCACCAGCTGGCGCATGGTGCCGCTCATGGCGTTGGCTTCGCGTGATTCGTTGGCGGGCAAAAAGCTCAGCTTGCCGCTTTCATTGGTCACCTTGACCAGGGCATTCAGGGCCAGCGACAGGTTGCCGCCCGTGCCCTTCACGCTGATCTGGTCTTCCTTGATCGACACATCCACGCCTTGCGGGATGGCGACCGGCATTTTTCCGACTCGGGACATTTTCTTTTCCTTCCCTTAGGCGACGTAGCAGAGCACTTCGCCGCCGATACCGGTAGCGCGGGCCTTGCGGTCGGTCATCACGCCCTGGGGCGTCGTGACGATCGCCACGCCCAGGCCGTTCTGGACCTGGGGAATGGCGCCCGCGCCTTTGTACACGCGCAGGCCGGGGCGGCTCACGCGCTCGATGCGCTCGATCACCGGACGGCCGGCGTAGTACTTCAGGGCGATTTCAAGTTCGCTCTTGCCGGCTTCGGTCAAAACCCGGAAGCCGTCGATGTAGCCCTCGTCCTTCAGGACCTGGGCAATGGCCACCTTCACCTTGGAAGACGGGACCGACACCGTGGGCTTGGCCACCATCTGCGCGTTGCGGATGCGGGTCAGCAGGTCGGCAATGGGATCACTCATGCTCATTTAAATCTCTCCTGCCTTACCAGCTGGCCTTGATGATGCCCGGAATATCGCCCGTGAAGGCCATCTCGCGGATCTTGGCGCGTGCCAGGCCGAACTGCTTGAAAGTGCCACGCGGGCGGCCGGTGATCGCGCAGCGATTGCGCTGGCGAGTCGGGTTGGCGTTGCGCGGCATTTTTTGAAGCGCCATGCGGGCGGCAGCACGTTCTTCTTCGCTCTTCTTGGCGTCGTTGGAGATCGCCTTGTATTCCGCGTGCTTCTTCGCGTACTTGGCGACCAGTTTGTCACGCTTCTGCTCGCGCTCGATCAAAGCCATTTTTGCCACTGGGAACCTCAGTTCTTGAAGGGGAAACGGAAGCCCGCGAGCAGTGCCTTGCACTCTTCGTCGGTCTTGGCCGTGGTCGTGATGCTGATATTGAGGCCGCGCAGGGCGTCCACCTTGTCGTACTCGATCTCGGGGAAAATGATCTGCTCTTTCACGCCGATGTTGTAGTTGCCGCGGCCGTCGAAAGCGCGGCCGGAAATGCCGCGGAAGTCGCGCACCCGGGGCAGGGCCACGGTAACGAAACGGTCCAGGAATTCGTACATGCGCACACCGCGCAGCGTCACCATCGTGCCGATGGCCTGGCCTTCGCGGATCTTGAAGCCGGCGATGGCTTTCTTGGCCTTGGTCACGACCGGCTTCTGGCCGGAAATCTTGGTGAGGTCGCCGACGGCGTTGTCCATGACCTTCTTGTCGGCCACGGCTTCCGAGACGCCCATGTTGAGGGTGATCTTGGTCAGGCGCGGGACCTGCATCGGCGACTTGTAGCCGAACTTGGTCATCAGCTCGGGGGCCACTTTTTCGCGGTAATGTTGTTGAAGTCGTGCCATGATTTTTGCCCCTTAGGCCTTGATTTCTTCGCCGCTGGACTTGAAGACGCGAACGCGCTTGTCGCCGTCGGTCTTGATGCCCACGCGGTCGGCCTTGCCGGTGGCGGCATTGAAGATCGCCACGTTGGACTGGTGGATCGGCATGGACTTTTCCACGATGCCGCCGGTCGAACCCTTGAGGGGGTTCGGCTTGGTGTGCTTCTTCACCAGGTTGATGCCTTCGACGACCACGTGGTCGTCGTCCTTGCGCAGCACAACCTTGCCGCGCTTGCCCTTGTCACGGCCCGCGAGGACGATGACCTCGTCGCCTTTGCGAATCTTGTTCATGAACGCGTCCTCTTACAGAACTTCGGGGGCCAGGGACACGATCTTCATGAACTTCTCGGTACGCAGTTCGCGCGTGACCGGGCCGAAGATGCGGGTGCCGATGGGCTCCAGCTTGTTGTTGAGCAGCACGGCGGCATTGCCGTCGAACTTGACCAGTGAGCCATCGGAGCGGCGGATGCCCTTGGCGGTGCGAACCACCACTGCGCTGTAAACCTCGCCTTTTTTGACGCGGCCACGCGGAGCGGCTTCCTTGATGCTCACCTTGATGATGTCGCCTACGCTTGCGTAGCGACGCTTGGAACCGCCGAGAACCTTGATGCAAAGAACGGACTTCGCACCAGTGTTGTCGGCGACTTCTAGCCGGGATTCTGTCTGGATCATTTTTTCAAATATTCCCAACTTGTATCCGCTAACCTGGCCGGAACTCCGGCTGCATGTCAGCGAATCAGTCTTGGGCCCGTCGTCTGCGCCGTGAACCACTCACGGCGTTTTCGCATGGGGCAGATTTGCGCCTTGAAAGCGCAGCCTGCGATTATGGCAAACCCGTGCGGGGCTGTCAACTGAGCCTCAAAATCCGGCCAGTTCCCCGTTCCGGCTCAGGCACTTTTTACCTCATTTGCCCACGGCGATAGACTGGCCTGATGACCCAAAGCACCCACAAACTCGCCACGGCCGTCGCTTTCATCGGCGGCGGCAACATGGCCAGCGCCATCATTGGCGGCTTGATCCGGCAAGGCCTTCCCACAGCGCAGATCGAGGTGGTCGAACCATTCGGCGAGGCCCGCGCCAAACTCAAGGCGCAATTCGGCCTGACGCCCGCAGAGCACGCCGGGCCGGCCCTCGCGCGCGCCGCGCTGGTGGTGTGGGCGGTCAAGCCCCAAACCTTCAAGGAGGCCGCCGCGCAGGCGCAGGCGCATACCCGCGACGCCTTGCACCTCAGCGTCGCCGCCGGCATCCGCTCGGAGAGCATTGCCCAGTGGCTCGGCACGCAGCGTGTGGTGCGGAGCATGCCCAACACGCCGGCGCTGGTGGGCAAGGGGATGACGGCGCTCTATGCACGGCCGGGCGTCGCGGCGGGGGACAGGGCGCGCGCCGAGCAGGTCATCGCCACCACCGGCGATTTTCTCTGGGTGGACGACGAATCGCAGCTGGACGCGGTCACGGCGCTGTCGGGCTCGGGCCCGGCGTATGTGTTCTTTTTCCTGGAAGCGATGACGCAAGCCGGCATCGAGATGGGACTGGCGCGGGAACAGGCGCACAAGCTGGCTGTCGGCACTTTCGTCGGCGCCTCCGATCTGGCCCGCTCGTCCGAGGAGCCCCCCGAGGTGCTGCGCCAGCGCGTCACCTCCAAGGGGGGAACCACGTACGCGGCGATCACGTCGATGCAGGAGGACAAGGTGCCGGCGCTTTTCGTCAAGGCGCTGCACGCGGCCCGGCGCCGTGCGCATGAGCTGGGCGACGAATTCGGCGGCTAGGACTGCAGGGCATAGCCCGCCACGATCCCGGCGAACACGGTAAAACCCAGCCAATGGTTCAGGCGGAAGGCCTTGAAGCACCGTTCGCGCTCCCGGCCACGGATTAATAGATAGTGCCAGGCAGCCTGCCCGGCGGCCACCGCCATGGAGATCACGAGGGCGGCCGGGGCAAGCCGGTCGGCCAGCGCCACGGCCCAGATCGACAGGTAGCCGGCGTAGCACAGCATGACCACGGGCACGTCCGCCCGGCCCAAGGTGATGGCCGAGGTCTTCATGCCGATCTTCACATCGTCGTCACGGTCGACCATGGCGTAGGCCGTGTCGTAGGCGAGCACCCAGAAGAGGTTGCCCAACAGCAATGCCCAGGCCAGCAACGGTACCCGCGACTGCACGGCCGCGAAGGCCATCGGGATGCCGAAACTGAAGGCGACCCCCAGCACAGCCTGGGGCATCGAAACGAAGCGCTTGGCATAAGGGTAGGCAATGGCGATGGCCAGCGCCGCGAACGACCAGGCTGTCGCCGCCGCAGTGGTCGTCAACACAAGCGCGAAGGCCGCCAGCGCCAGCACGCCGCCGAGCGCCAGCGCCTCTTTGACCGACACCGCGCCGCGCGTGACCGGCCGTTGTGCCGTCCGCTTCACATGCCGGTCGAACTCGCGGTCGGCCACATCGTTGACACAGCAGCCGGCGCTGCGCATGAGGATGGTTCCCAGCGTAAAGACCGCAAGCAGATGCCAGCCGGGAAAGCCATCGGCGGCGATCCACAGCGCGCTCAGCGTCGGCCACAGCAGCAGCAGCCACCCCGCTGGACGGTTCCAGCGGATCAGGTCGAGATAAAGGCCGAGGCGACGGTGCACGGCTGTCAGTCTTCCAGCAGGCTGCGCAACATCCAAGCCGTCTTTTCATGAAAATCCAGCCGCTGGGTCAGCAGGTCCATCGTCGGCTCGATCAGGACAAGCGCGTCACGCCCGGCAGTTCGCAGGCATAAATGGAGTTGCGCAGCGCGGCAATGGCCTCGTAGCGCGTGAAGCTGCGCCGCCAGGCCAGCACCACCCGGCGCACCGGTGGGTCGCCGTCGAACGGGATGTACTTCACGAATGCATGATCTTCCTTGCGGCGCCGGGGCCGCGCGTCCAGGGCTTCCTTGGGGACCGACAGGCGCGGCACCAGCGTGACGCCCATTCCCGCGGCGACCATGTGCTTGATGGTCTCGAGCGACGAGCCCTCGAAGCTTTTGCGGATGCCTTCGGCATCACTGGAAAAGCGCGCGAACTCCGGGCAGACCTCCAGCACATGGTCGCGAAAGCAATGGCCATTGCCCAGCAGCAGCATGGTTTCGCTCTTCAGCTCGAGGGAGGTGATGGTGCTCTTGGCCGCGAAGGCATGCGTGCTGGGAACCGCCGCGAGGAATGGTTCGTCGTAGAGCTGCGCGACCGCCAGGCCGGTGTCGGGAAAAGGCTCGGCCATGATGGCGCAATCGATATCGCCGGTGCGCAGCATCTCCAGCAGCTTGACGGTGAAGTTTTCCTGCAGCATCAGCGGCATCTGCGGTGTGCGCGAAATCGCCTGGCGTACCAGGTCCGGCAGCAGGTAGGGGCCGATGGTGTAGATCACACCCAGCTTGAGCGGACCGGCCAGGGGGTCCTTGCCGCGCTTGGCGATCTCCTTGATGCTGGCGGCCTGCTCGAGCACGCTCTGGGCCTGGCGCACGATGTCCTCGCCCAGGGGCGTCACGGTCACTTCATTGGCGCTGCGCTCGAACAGCTTGACCTCCAGCTCGTCCTCGAGCTTCTTGATCGCCACGGACAGTGTCGGCTGCGAAACGAAGCAGGCCTCGGCGGCTTTGCCGAAATGCTTCTCGCGCGCCACGGCGACGATGTATTTGAGCTCGGTGAGGGTCATATGCTGAGGTCAAGCTATACGCGCATTTATTTCCAGGTGCCTTGATTCTGGTAATCCACGTCCGCCACGGTGCCTTGCGGATCGAGCACCACGGTCAATACCCTGGTGCTGGGCGTGAATCCGCGCATCTCCTGATAGGTGTATATCAGGGCCTTGCCGTTGGGCTGCTTGATCGCGGGATAGATCGCCTCGCCCGGTGCGGGGCCGAACATGGTCCGAATCTGCGCCTGCGTCGTTTTGCCCACCTGGATGGCAGCGGCTCGGGACCCGTCGAAGTCGGTCGCATCCTCTTTGAGATTGGACATATACGTCCTGGAGACCAGCCGGTCTTCATGGAACACAAGGGTAAGGGCATTGACAGGCGTCACGCCCGCATTCTTGGACTGAGCGCCAAAGGAGGCATAAGCGTATCCCAGCGTCCGCGTGCTCTTGCCGTTGGTCAGGCCGGTCGCTTGCTGAAATGGCTTGCCCAGCTTGGCCATGACCTGTTGCTCCGTGGTCTTGCCCAACTCAAGATCCCCGTCGGACGGCCGGACAAATTTGGTTCCAGCGCAACCCGCCATCACGGCGGCGATGGCCAGCAATCCGCACCATTCAATCAAAGCTTTCATCGATCTTCTCTTCGCGTCACCAGGTTGATGTAATACCCTCGGCCCCTGGCGTTCAAGCCTTCAGGTATTCGGATTTTCCACCCAACCAGCGGCCAATGTGCTTTTGCGCCAGCGATGCGTGGCGATCCAGCATCCTCGGCGCCAGCTCGCGCGCCCATTCCAGCAACAGAGAATCGGTCGCCAGGTCGGCGAATCGCAGCAGGGGAGCGCCCGATTGGCGCGCACCGAGGAACTCGCCCGGGCCGCGGATTTCGAGGTCGCGGCGGGCAATCTCGAAACCGTCCGCCGTCTGCGCCATCGCCTTCAGCCGCGCGCGCGCCGTCTCGCCCAGCCGGCCTGCCTCGCCCGCGGAGTACAGCAGGATGCAAGCCGAGGCCGCCGCCCCCCGGCCTACCCGGCCTCGCAACTGATGCAGCTGCGACAGCCCGAAGCGTTCGGCATGCTCGATGACCATGAGCGAGGCGTTCGGCACATCGACGCCGACCTCGATCACGGTGGTGGAGACCAGCACGCCCATCCGGCCGCCGGTGAACAGCGACATCACGGCCTTCTTCTCCTGCACGGGCATGCGCGAATGCAGCAGCCCCACCGTCACGCCCGGCAGGGCCGCGCTCAACGCCTCGTGGGTGGCCGTGGCATTGGTCAGGTCCAGCGCTTCGCTTTCTTCGATCAGCGGGCATACCCAATAGACCTGGCGGCCCTGGCCAACCTGGGCCTTGATCCGCTCCGTGACCTCGTCGCGGCGGCCGTCGGCGATCAGCTTGGTGACGACGGGGGTGCGCCCGGGCGGCAATTCGTCGATGGTGGAGACGTCCAGGTCGGCGTAGTAGCTCATCGCCAGGGTGCGCGGAATCGGTGTCGCCGACATCATCAGCAGGTGAGGCTCATGCCCGGCTTCGTGCATCTTGGCGCGCAGGGCAAGCCGCTGGGCGACCCCGAAGCGATGCTGTTCATCGATGATGGCCAGGCCCAGCTTCTTGAACTGGACCTGTTCCTGGATGACGGCATGGGTGCCCACCACCAGCGCGGCCTCGCCGCTGGCGACAAGGACCAGCATCTGGCTGCGCTCTTTTTTCTTCTGGCTGCCGGTGAGCCAAGCCACGCGAAGCCCGCTGGGCGCGAACAGCGGCTCAAGCCAGCCGATCAGCTTGCGGAAATGCTGCTCCGCCAGAATCTCGGTGGGCGCCATCAGGGCACCCTGCCAGCCGGCGTCGATGGCGATGGCCGCCGCGAGCGCGGCCACCACCGTCTTGCCCGAGCCGACGTCTCCCTGCAGCAGCCGGTGCATCGGAATGCGCCGTCCGAGGTCGCGCGCGATCTCTTCGCCCACGTGCCGCTGGGCGCCCGTCAGGTCGAACGGCAACGCTGCCAGCAGCTGCTCGTGCAGGCCCCGCGGCATGGCCGCCAAGGCGGGCGCACGCAGGACTTCGCGTCCACGCTTGCTTTGCAGCTGCGACAGCTGCTGCGCCAGCAACTCCTCGGCCTTCAACCGCTGCCAGGCCGGGTGATTGCGGTCTTCCAGCGTCGCAAGCGCCACATCGGGCGGGGGCTGGTGCAGGAACGCCAAGGCTTCGCGCAAGCCCCACACCGTGGGCTTGAGCGCCTGCGTGACACCCGGCGGGAACGTGTCCGACAGGTCCGCCCGCACAAGGCTTGCGAGCACCGCCTTGCGCAGATAAGCCTGCGGCAGGCTGGCCGAGGCGGAATACACCGGCGTGAGGGCAGTCGCCAGCTCGCCTGCGGCGGGCTTGAACGACGGGTGGATCATCTGCCAGCCCAGAAAGCCGCCTTTGAGCTCGCCGCGAACGCGCACCCGGGTCCCCACGGCCAGAGCCTTTTGCTGGGAGGGATAGAAGCTGAAAAATCTCAGGACGCAGGTGTCGCTGCCGTCGTCCACGGTCACCACCAGCTGCCGGCGCGGGCGATAGGCGATGTCGCATGCGGTAACCGTCGCTTCGATCTGCGCCATATCGCCATCACGCGCATCGCGCAGCTTCACGATCCGCGTCTCGTCCTCGTAGCGAAGCGGCAGGTGCAGCGCCAGGTCGATGTCGCGCCCCAGGCCCAGCTTGATCAGGGCGGCTTGCGGGCCGCCCTGTTTCCTGGGCTCGGGCAGCGGATGGGTGGCGGGCATGGGACAATTCTGCCCTCACTCACTTGGAACGGGTCCGTCCGGCCCTCAAGCATGCGCACCTTCACCACCGGCGACTTCGATTTCGCCCTCCCTCCCGAGTTGATCGCCCAGCATCCCGCGGCTGAACGCAGCGCATCGCGCCTGCTTGACGGCACCGCGTTGCCGCCGTCGAACCGCATCTTTCGCGAGCTGCCTTCCTTGCTCGAACCCGGCGACCTGCTCGTGTTCAACGACACCCAGGTGGTGAACGCCCGACTGTTCGGCGAAAAGCCGACCGGCGGCAAACTGGAACTGCTGGTCGAGCGCGTGCTGCAGGGGCGGGAAGTCGCCGCCCACATGAAGGTGAGCAAGAAACCCCCGGTGGGCACCGTGCTGGCCATGCACGGCGGCTTCGCCGCCACCCTGCTGGGCCGCTGGCCGGACGGCGACGGCCCGCTGTTTCGCTTCACTCTCAGCAGCGATCCCTACGCCCTGATGGAGCAGCATGGCCATGTGCCGCTGCCGCCCTATATCGAGCACGGCGACACCGCGGACGACGTGCAACGCTACCAGACTGTTTTCGCCAGGCACCCCGGCGCGGTGGCCGCACCGACGGCGGCATTGCATTTCGACCAGGCCCTTCTGGACCGACTCGATGCGCGCGGCATCCAGCGCGCCGCAGTGACCCTGCACGTGGGGGCCGGCACCTTCCAGCCGGTGAAGACCGAACAGCTTGCCGACCACAGGATGCACAGCGAGCGCTACCAGGTGCCGCCGGCGACGCAGCAGGCCATCGCGCAGGCGCGCGAGCGGGGTGGCCGCGTCGTGGCCGTGGGCACGACGACCGTTCGCACGCTCGAGTCCTGGGCCCTGAGCGGCGAGGCCGGCGGCGACACCGGCATCTTCATCACGCCCGGCTTCGAGTTCCGCGTGGTGGACCGGTTGATCACGAATTTCCATCTGCCGCGATCGACGCTCCTGATGCTGGTGAGCGCGTTCGCGGGCTACGACCGCATCATGCGCCTGTACCGCCACGCCATCGAGGCGCGCTACCGCTTCTTCAGTTACGGCGACGCAATGTTCCTGGCCCGATCCCATGCTTGATTTCAAAGTGCTGCGTACCGAAGGACATGCGCGCCGCGCCCGCCTGACCCTGAACCACGGCGTGGTCGAGACGCCGATCTTCATGCCCGTGGGCACCTATGGCACCGTCAAGGGCGTGACGCCGAAATCGCTCGACGAGATGGGCGCCCAGATCATCCTGGGCAACACCTTCCACCTGTGGATGCGGCCGGGCCTGGACGTGCTCAAGCAGTTCGGCGGCCTGCACCGCTTCGAAGCCTGGCGCAAACCCATCCTCACCGACTCGGGCGGCTTCCAGGTCTGGAGCCTGGGCGAGATGCGCAAGATCAGCGAGGAAGGCGTCAAGTTCGCCTCGCCGGTCAACGGCGACAAGCTGTTCCTCACGCCGGAAATCTCGATGCAGATCCAGACCCTGCTGAACAGCGACATCGTCATGCAGTTCGACGAGTGCACGCCCTACGACACCAAGGGCCACATCACCACCGAAGCGGAAGCGCACTTTTCCATGGAGTTGAGCCGCCGCTGGGCGCTTCGCTGCAAGGCCGAGTTCGAGCGGCTGGAAAACCCCAACGCCCTGTTCGGCATCGTGCAGGGCGGGATGTTCGAGCACTTGCGGCAGGAGTCGGTGGATGCGCTGGTGGAGATGGATTTCCCGGGCTATGCGGTCGGCGGCGTCAGCGTCGGAGAACCCAAGGATGAAATGCTGCGCATCATGGCGCACACCCCGCACCGGCTGCCCGCCGGCAAGCCGCGCTACCTCATGGGCGTTGGCACCCCGGAGGACCTGGTCGAAGGCGTGGCGCAGGGCGTGGACATGTTCGACTGCGTCATGCCGACCCGCAACGCGCGCAACGGCCATCTGTTCACCCGGTTCGGCGACCTGAAGCTGCGCAACGCCCGCCACCGCACCGACGAGACGCCGCTGGACGCAAGCTGCGGCTGCTACACCTGCGCCAATTTCTCGCGCGCCTACCTGCATCACCTGGAACGGTGCGGCGAGATGCTGGCGCCGATGCTTGCCAGCATCCACAACCTGCACTACTACCTGAACCTGATGGGCGAAATCCGCGAGGCGCTGGATGGCGGCACCTTTACCGCCTATGCGCGCCAATTCAAGCAAGATCGGGCGCGGGGCGTGTGAGCGTGCGCACATTGACCAGCATGCACTCAACTATTACTTGCAACTTGCGCAGTTGGTCGCATGCCAGTATAAAATATAACTGGATCCATTCACAGTACTCATGGGCACCGATCTTCTTCCTCCTTTCGTTCTCCAAAATTATGAGATTCATGAGTGGAAACACGCCTGCGCGATCCTCCAACAGGATTTCCCGGCAGAGTGGCGGGACCTGTGCGACTTGCTGGTTTCCTTTCGGTTGCGCAGAAGTTGGATCAATACCGGAGGTGGACGTAAGAGCCTAGTCTCTGAAAATATCGACTCCTTTCTTTATGCGCGAGGTTGGGCAGAAAAAAAATTTGACACTCAGATCGTCGTTGACGGTGTTGCGAAGCAATCCCCCACGCACAAAGTGGACTGTTTCAAAAATCGCGTTGCCATCGAGATTGAGTGGAACAACAAGGACCCGTTCTTTGATCGCGATCTCAATAATTTCCGCCTCTTGTTCGACCTTCGCGCTGTCAGCGTGGGGGTGATCATCACTCGCACGGACGAACTTCAGACCATATTCGACGGTCTCGGTCGTGGCACAAGCTACGGCAGTTCGACAACGCATATGAGCAGATTGCTTCCGCGGCTTGATGGCGGCAGTGGCGGCGGGTGCCCGGTGTTAGTGGTAGGTATCAGCAAAAAACTTTATGAAGAGGACGAGCAATGACAGATCTGACTGCTAACGCGGATTTGCTTGCACGCGCCGGTGGCAAAAAGTTTTCGACAATCCTGGCGGATCCTCCTTGGCAGTTTCAGAATCGGACTGGTAAAGTCGCGCCGGAGCATCGCCGCCTCAATCGTTACGGGACCATGACACTTGAGGAGATCAAGGAGTTACCCGTAGCCGAAGTGACCGACGAACCTGCGCACCTCTATTTGTGGGTTCCAAATGCGCTTCTTCCGGAGGGGCTCGCGGTGCTCGGGGCCTGGGGTTTCCAGTACAAGTCGAATGTAGTCTGGCACAAGGTACGCAAGGATGGTGGTCCCGATGGTCGTGGCGTAGGCTTCTATTTCCGGAATGTAACCGAGCTTGTTCTGTTTGGGGTTAGAGGGAAGAACGCTCGGACACTGGCTCCAGGACGTACGCAGGTAAACATTCTCAAGACTCGAAAGAGGGAGCACTCCCGCAAACCAGATGAGTTTTATGAAATCGTCGAGGCGTGTAGCCCGGGGCCTCGCCTTGAGCTCTTCGCGCGAGGATCGCGTGCAGGCTGGACGACCTGGGGCAACCAAGCCGATGAATACACGCCTGACTGGCCAACCTATAAGAACCACTCGGGCAACGACGCCCAGGTCAAGCGACCGTCCGGTTCGAAGCAACTTGTGCTTGCTTAGGGTAGCGGCATCCTGCCTCAGGGCCACTGTGGCCGGGACGAAAAGCTACGCGCTGCTGCTGGCCATACGCAGATGGGAACTCACCGTGTTTCAATAAACTGCGGCGCCCCAGCTTATCGAAACACGGTCAACACGCCCGTGTAGCCGTAAAGATGGTGGCGCGCGATTTCGCCGCCCGCGAAGAAGCCGACCAGCGGGACGTCGCCGAGCGCGCGCCGCACGATCTGCAGCTCCGCGCTGGGGCCGCCGAAATGCGGCCCGCCCCGGCCGGCGCAACTCACATACACGGCGCCGGCGATGCGCCGGTCCGGGCTCGGCGCGGCCTGCGCCTCGGGCGCGGCCAGGGCGACCGCCACCGGCAAGGACATTTCCTCGGGCTCCACCTCCTCCCGTATCTCGGCGCAGATGCGCATCAGGTCGGCGCGGGCGGCTTGCGCATTGCGCTGGCAGAACGCCATGCGCATGCCCGGCTCGACCTTCTGGGCAACCGCCACTCCGCGGCGCCCGGTATCCAGTCCGACGATGTGGCGCACCAGCACGTCGGCACCGAAATTGCCGGTGCGGCCCACCGCGTCGCCGCCGGGCTCGGTCAGGCCCGCCAGGGTTGCCCGCAGCGCCGTCAGCGCAGCCTGCGGCTGCGCCAGCGTGATACCGGTATCGCGCAGCAGCACGTCCAGCGCGGGTTCGCCGTCCAGCCCGGTGATCACGTTGCCCTCGGCGGCCGTGACGACCCGTTGGGCGCCCACCGGCTGGCAGCCCTGGGTCACGCGCGACACCAGGGCAATGCCCTCGCCAAAGGCGACGCCGGAAAGCCCTCCCCGAAAAACCCCGCCGGCGGCGCCCTGCCCCTTGATGTTGCCGTTGCCGCCGATGGCGAACTGAACGGCCTCCGTCCGGCTGGATGCCAGGCCGCCGAACAGGTAGCCGGTTGCGGTCCGGCCTGCCATCTCGGCGATCAGTTCCGATACGTCCGGCGTGCCGGCGTCGGCGTGAACCAGCGCGGTGTGAGGCTCGAACCCCATCCCGTCGCCGATGGCAAGCGGCGCGACGCCCGAGAAGACCCGGTATTGATCGGGAGCGAGGTCGCACAGCATCAATGCCAGGGCCGGCTCGTCGAAATACTCCACATTCGAAGACGCGATGCCCACGCCCACCGTGCCGGCCCAGTCGGTGACCTCGGGCAGTTCGGCGCCCAGGTGGTCCAGGATGTCCTGCGCCTGCGGGGCGTAATAGTCGGTGATGTAGAGCAGCCCGAGGGTCGGCGCCCTGGCGTAATCGGGCAAGGCCATTTGCGCCCGCAATTGCGCGAGCACCAGCCCCGCGGCCATCTGCCATTGCGGGTGCGTTGCGTGTCCGAATGGAAACAGCTTCACGGTGCCCCTCGTACGTGAATGGGAGAGCTCACTTCTTGCGGGCGGTCCGTTTTTTCGCGGGCGCCGGCTTGCGCTCGGGGCTGCCGCCCGAGGGCGCGGCCGCGCCATCTTTCATGGCGGTGGCCGCGATCTCCTGGAATTGCTGGGTGAGCGCGCTCCACCACTGCAGCGGGTCGACCACGCCGCCCGCCGGCGTTTCGGCCTTCGTAGCTTTCTTTGCGGCGGCCTTGCCCTCTGTCGCCGGCTCCGGCTCGGCGGCCTGCGGCGCGCCCGGCACCAGGACATCGCCGGCCTTGAGCTTGAGCGCTTCGGCCATCTCGCTCATGTTGAAATTCATGCCCTTGAGCGTCGCCAGCGTCATCTTCTGCACTTCCAGCGCCTGGATGGTGGCGCCCAGGGCCTTCGAATTCTGGTCCAGCCAGAAATGAACGGCCTTGAGTTCTCCGATGCGCTTTTCCAGCTCCTCGACGTTCAGCGTGGGCGCCACCCAATTCGACAGGCTGGGCATTTGCGGAATCGATGCGCCCTTGGCCAGTCCCTGCAGGAAGTCGAATCCGGGGACGAACTTGCCGAAGCCAAAATTCTGGTTGTCGCTCATGGCCGCGCTCCGTGCGTTGTCGTCGGAATGACAGCTTACCCGAAGCGCTTGCCGCCGGGATACCGCTGTCAGTGCTTGTGGCCGCCCGCCGGGGATGCGCCACCCGCGGGCTGCAGGGCGACCGGCACTTTCAATTCCAGCTTGCGTTCCACGCCCTGCCCGTTGCGCAACAGCAGCGTCAGCGGCACGCTGCTGCCCGGCGGCAGGGGCTGCTTCAGGTCCATCAACATGACGTGGTAGCCGCCCGGTTTCAATTCGACGGTACGTCCCGCAGGAAGATCGAGCTTGGGGACGGCGCGCATGCGCATCACGTCCCCCTCCATCTTCATCTCGTGCACCTCGGCCGTTCCAGCGACCGGGGTCGAAACACCCACGAGTTGCATGGCCTCGCTTGCCGTGAGCTTCATGAAGGCACCCGTGCCCTGCTGCCCGGGCACCGATCCGCGCACCCACGCGCCTTCGACCTTGGGCAACGGCCGGCTCTGCGCCAGGTCGGCGCGCGACATGACCTGCGACAAGGCGGCGGCCTTGCCCTGCTCGAGGGAAACGTGGGCCCAGGCCGGCGAGGCGAAGGCCATCGACACGGCGGCGGCTGCGGCGGCCAGAAATTGGGAATGGTTTGTCATTGAGAGTCGATGAGGAGGCGGCGCGCAGGGCGCCGCGGATGAAAATGCCCGCACCGCCACGGCTGGCCTGGGGGCGCCCGATCAGCGGGGCGTTGGCGGCGGGCCGCGCG
>JACDFR010000012.1 GCA_013815685.1 Ramlibacter sp. | reverse complement strand
ATGCCACGCCGCCGCGCGGCAGCGGCAGCGGCGGCGGCGCGGGCCGGCTGCCCGACCTGGTGCTGGTGGATGGCGGCAAGGGCCAGGTCAGCATGGCGCGCGAAGTGTTCGCCGAGCTGGGCCTGGACCTGGCCGTGATCGTGGGTGTGGAAAAAGGGGAGGGCCGCAAAGTCGGGCTGGAGGAACTGGTGTTCGCCGATGGCCGCGAGAAGGTCTATCTGGGCAAGGATTCCGCCGCGCTGATGCTGGTGGCGCAGATTCGCGACGAGGCGCATCGCTTCGCGATCACCGGCATGCGGGCGCGGCGGGCCAAGGTACGGGTGGGAGGCAGCAGCCTGGAAGAAATCCCCGGCATCGGCGCCAAGAAGCGCGCGCGGCTCCTGCAGCGTTTCGGGGGCGTGCGGGGCGTGGCGGCCGCGGGCGTTGACGACATCGCCAGCGTCGAGGGGATTTCGAGAGAACTGGCCGAAGAGATTTACCGGGCCCTGCATTAGGGGCCGAGCGCCCGTGCCAGAATCGGGCCCATGTTTTTAACCATCCCCACGATCCTGACCTGGACACGCATCGTCGCGATCCCGCTGATCATTGGGGTGTTCTACCTCGGGCTCGAGCCCGAGGTCCAGAATCTCATTGCCACCGTGATGTTCGTCACGTTCGCACTCACGGACTGGCTGGACGGCTACCTGGCCCGCAAGCTGAACCAGACATCGTCTTTCGGCGCATTTCTGGACCCCGTCGCGGACAAGTTCCTGGTCTGCGCCTCCTTGCTGGTGCTGGTGCACCTGCAGCGCGCCGATGTGTTCGTGGCGTTCATCATCATTGGCCGGGAAATCGCCATCTCGGCATTGCGCGAATGGATGGCCCAGATCGGCGCCTCCAAAAGCGTCGCCGTGCACATGCTGGGCAAGGTGAAGACCACGGTGCAGATGATCGCCATCCCTTTTCTGCTGTTCGACGGCAAGCTCTTCGGGCCGGTCGACACCGGCGTGTGGGGGACGTGGCTGATCTGGCTGTCGGCGATCCTCACGGTCTGGTCCATGGTGTATTACCTGCAAAAGGCGTTGCCGGAGATTCGCAAGCGGGTGAAGTAGGGTAGCGGCCATGACTTCCACCTCGCGGCAAGACCGCCTCGTCGCGGCGATGCCCGTTGTCTTCGTACTGATCTGGAGCACGGGCTTCATCGTGGCGCGCTACGGCATGCCGCACGCACCGCCGATGAAGTTCCTGGCGATACGTTACTTCCTTTCGGTCGCCTGCTTCGGGCTTTGGGCTCTGGCTGCGCGCGCCGCCATGCCATCCGATCGCCGGCAGGTCAAGCACCTGGCTGTCACGGGTGTTCTCATTCATGCGGGATATCTCGGCGGGGTGTGGGCTGCCGTCAAGCTGGGAATGGGCGCGGGGCTGGTCGCGTTGCTGGTGGGCCTGCAGCCAGTCCTTACCGCCATCTGGGTATCGTCGCGCGGCGGCGCGGTTTCCCGTCGGCAATGGACCGGGCTGACCCTGGGGTTCGGCGGACTCGCCCTGGTGGTGTGGGAGAAGCTGGGTGTGGGCGAGATCGGCCTCTTGAACTTCCTGCTAGCGCTCGGCGCCTTGATCAGCATCACGGTGGGAACTCTATATCAAAAGCGTTTCGTGACGCCGTGCGACGTACGCACGGCCAGCCTGGTGCAGCTGTGCGCAGCCTTCGTTGTCACCTTGCCGCTGGCCTTGTTCGAATCCGAGGCCATGCGATGGAACGGCCACTTGATGGGCGCCCTGGCATGGTCAGTGCTGGTGCTGACGCTGGGCGGCAGTTCGCTGCTGTACCTGTTGATCCAGCGCGGCGCAGCGACCGCGGTAACGAGCCTGCTCTACCTGGTGCCGCCCTGCACGGCCGTGATGGCCTGGCTGCTATTCGGCGAGGCCATCACCCCGTTCACAATCGCCGGCATGGCGTTGGCTGCGGTCGGGGTCGGCCTGGTGGTGAGGGGGCCGAAATGAGCCCCGCGCCGCCATGCCAGGAAGAACAGAATTTTTAATCAGGAAACAACGATGAGCACCCAACGTATCGCAGTGATCGCCGGCGACGGCATCGGCAAGGAAGTAATGCCCGAGGGCATTCGCGTCATGGAAGCCGCGGCCTCCCGGTTCGGCATAGACTTGGCCTTTGACCACTTCGATTTTTCCAGCTGGGATTACTGCGAGAAGCACGGAAAGATGCTGCCCGACGACTGGAAGGACCAGATCGGGGGGCACGATGCGATCTACTTCGGCGCCGTGGGCTGGCCCGACAAGATTGCCGATCACGTGTCGTTGTGGGGCTCGCTGCTTTTGTTCCGGCGCGAGTTCGACCAGTATGTGAACCTTCGGCCGGCGCGCCTGATGCCGGGCATCATCGCCCCGGTGGTGCGGCGCGACGGCAGCGCCCGCCAGCCGGGTGAGATCGACATGTACATCGTGCGCGAGAACACCGAGGGCGAATACTCCAGCATCGGCGGGCGCATGTACCCGGGCACCTCGCGTGAGATTGTCATGCAGGAGACAGTAATGTCGCGCATCGGCGTCGACCGGGTGCTGAAATTCGCGTTCGAGCTGGCGCAGTCGCGCCCGAAGAAGCACCTCACCAGCGCAACCAAGTCGAACGGGATCGCCATCACTATGCCGTATTGGGACGAGCGGGTGGCCGAGATGGCCAAAGCCTATCCTGGGGTCGAGCTGGACAAGTTCCACATCGACATCCTCACTGCGCACTTCGTGCAGCGCCCCGATTTCTTCGATGTGGTGGTTGCCAGCAACCTGTTCGGGGACATCCTGAGCGACCTGGGGCCGGCGTGCACCGGCACGATCGGCATCGCGCCCAGCGCCAACCTCAACCCCGATCGCGCGTTCCCCTCGCTGTTCGAGCCGGTACACGGCTCCGCGCCGGACATCGCGGGCCGCAATATCGCCAATCCGATCGGGCAAATATGGTGCGGCGCAATGATGCTGGAATTCCTCGGGCACAGGCAGGCACATGATGCCGTGCTGCAGGCGATCGGGAAAGTCCTGCATCCGGCCAGCGGCGCGCCGCGCACGCCCGACATCGGCGGCAATGCCGGTACCATCGACCTGGGCCGCGCCATCGCGTCCGCGCTGTAGCGCGGGGAAGCATTCCTGTCCGGAAAAATTGCGCAGTGCCGCAAAAGACGCCGCGCGCCACAGTGGGATGAATTCACGCCAAAAGCGACTAGAATCCGCCTCCGCGCCGCTGTAAAGCCGCCCGCCGTATTGACACCTTGTTGCCGCGTGGCTTTAATCGGTCGGTGGCTTGAAGCCGCGAAAGAAGTCTCCTGCATCTCGTTTCAGCGCATCTCCAGGTGGCTGCAGGATGGGGAACATAAAATCACGACGAGACACTACTGTCAACTCTTTCTCTCTACGAGGGGCCCTTGTGAACAAGACCGAACTGATTGAGCACATCGCAAAGCACGCCGATATCTCCAAGGCCGCGGCCACGCGCGCGCTGGAGTCCATGATCGGTGCCGTGAAGACAACTCTCAAAAAAGGGGGCTCGGTGTCGCTGGTCGGTTTTGGAACCTTCGCCGTGGGCAAGAGGGCTGCGCGCAGCGGCCGCAACCCCCGCACCGGCGCAGCGATTAAAATCAAGGCAGCCAAAGTTCCCAAGTTCCGTCCCGGCAAGGCGCTCAAGGATGCGCTGAACTGAACGGCCAGTTATCGGTGGGGTGCTTAGCTCAGCTGGTAGAGCGGCGCCCTTACAAGGCGTAGGTCGGCGGTTCGATCCCGTCAGCACCCACCAACCCAAGCGAAGGCGAACAGTTGTTCGCCTTTCGCGTTTTTTGTCTATCGAGTTTGAGCATGTTCGATTTCGTTCGCAAGCACACCCGGGTCATGCAGTTCATTCTGTTCCTGCTGATCTTCCCGTCATTCGTCCTGTTCGGGCTGGAGGGGTACAACCGCTTCAACGAAAAGGGCGAAGCGGTGGCCAAGGTCGATGGCGTCGAAATCCTTCAGGGCGACTGGGACGCGGCGCACAAGCAGGAGGTCGAGCGCATCCGCCAGCAGATGCCCACGCTGGACGCGAAGCTGCTCGATTCCCCGGCCGCCCGCTACGCCACGCTGGAGCGGATGATCCGCGACCGCGTCGTGGCCGTTGCGGCTTCGAAGGCGCAGCTCACAACCAGCGACCAGCGCCTGGCGCGCGAGCTTCAGCAGAACGAAATGATTGCCGCATTGCGGGGGCCCGATGGCAAGCTGGACATGGCCCGCTACCGCCAGCTCGTGGGTGCGCAGGGCATGACGCCGGAAATGTTCGAAGCCAACGTCCGGGCGGACCTGTCGGCGCGCCAGGTGCTGGCCGGATTGGGCGGTACCAGTTTTGCGGCACCTGCGCAGGCCGGGCTTTCGCTCAACGCGTATTTCGAAAAGCGCGAGGTCCAGGTTGCGCGCTTCGATCCTGCGGACTATGCGGCGAAGGTGAAGCCGACGGACGCGGATCTCGAGTCCTACTACAAGGAAAACGCCGCCCTGTTCCAGGCCCCCGAGCAGGCGAGTGTCGAGTACGTGGTGCTCGACCTCGAGACGGTCAAGAAAGGCCTTGTCGTCAATGAGCAGGATCTCAAGACCTATTTCGAACAGAACGCCTCGCGCATCGTCGGCAAGGAAGAGCGCAGGGCCAGCCACATCCTGCTCGCCGCCGGCAAGGATGCGCCTGCGGCCGAACGCGCCAAGGCCAGAGCCAAAGCCGAGGAGTTGCTTGCCGCGGTGAAGAAGTCGCCCGACAGCTTCGCCGACGTCGCGAAGAAAAACTCACAGGACCCCGGCTCTGCGGCCAATGGCGGCGATCTGGACTTCTTCGCGCGCGGCGCGATGACGAAGCCGTTCGACGACGCCGCTTTCGCGCTGGCCAAGGGGGACATCAGCGGTGTGGTGGAGACGGAGTTCGGCTACCACATCATCAAGGTCACCGACGCCAAGATCCCCAAGCAGCGCAGCTTCGAGGAAATGAAGCCCGAGCTCGAAGCCGAAGTCAAGAAGCAGCAGGCGCAGCGCAAGTTCGCCGAAAGCGCCGACGCGTTCAGCAATGGCGTCTACGAGCAGGCCGACAGCCTCAAGCCGGTGGCGGATCGCCTCAAGCTGGAGGTCAAGACGGCGACCAATGTTCGGCGTACGCCCGCGCCCGGTGCCACGGGCGCACTGGCCAATCCCAAGTTCCTCGATGCCCTGTTCGCGCCCGACAGCACCGAGAAAAAGCGCAATACCGAAGCCGTCGAGATCGCCCCCAACACGCTGGTGTCGGGGCGCGTGGTCCAGCATGTGCCCGCCCGCACGCTGCCCTTTGCCGAGGTCAACGCCCGGGTGCGCGAGCGCCTGGTGGCGGTGCGCGCGGCCGAACTCGCAAGAAAAGAGGGCATGGAGAAACTGGCGGCCTGGAAGGCCAACCCGGCAAGCGCCAACTTGACGGCGCCGGTGGCGGTGTCGCGCCAAGATACGCAAAAGCAACCTGCTGCCGTGGTCGAGGCCGCGCTGCGGGCCGACCCGGCGGTGCAGCCCGCCCTGGCGGGCGTGGACCTGGGCGAGCAAGGCTATGCGGTGGTGAAGGTCAACAAGGTCGTCCCGCGCGAAACGCCTGCGCCCGAGGTGGCGAAGCAGGAGGTCCAGCAGTACGCCCAGTGGTGGGCGTCGGCCGAGAACCTGGCGTATTACGAGCTACTGAAGGATCGCTTCAAGGTGCAGGTCAAGGTGGCCAAGCCGGCGATCACCGGGGCTTCGCTTACGCAGTAGGCGGCAAGCGCCTCCATGAGCAGGGCGGGTGGGGTGGCTGATGGGACTCGAACCCACGACAACAGGAATCACAATCCTGGACTCTACCAACTGAGCTACAGCCACCGCAGAGATGACGATTATAGCGGGCGGGGACGCACCACTAGTTGACCATCACTAGTTTGCCCTTCACGGCGCGCGAGCCCATGTGGGCATACGCCGCCTTGAGCTCGGCCATGGGCATGGTGCGATCGATCACCGGCTTGATCCTGCCCTCGGCGTACCACCGGGCCAGCTCCATCATCATGGCTGCGTTCGCCTTGGGTTCGCGCTTGGCGAAGTCGCCCCAGAACACGCCTACCAGCGAAGCGCCCTTGAGCAGCGCCAGGTTCAGCGGCAGCGCCGGGATGGGGCCGGACGCGAAGCCGACGACCAGGTAGCGGCCCCGCCAGGCGATGGAGCGGAACGCCGGCTCGGCGAAGTCGCCGCCCACCGGGTCGTAGATGACGTCGGGGCCCTTGCCGCCGGTGGCTGCCTTCACGGCTTCACGCAGGTTCTCCCGCGTGTAGTTGATGGTCGCGTCAGCCCCGGTCGTGCTGCACAGTTCGCATTTCTCGTCGGTGGACGCCGCGGCAATGACCCGTGCCCCCATGATCTTTGCGATCTGGATGGCCGAAGTCCCGACGCCGCCTGCCGCACCCAGGACCAACACGGTTTCGCCTGCCTTCAGCTGGGCCCGATCGACGAGGGCGTGATGGGACGTCGCGTAGATCATGATGAAAGCCGCCGCGTCCACGTGCGGGAAGCCCGGCGGCAGCGGCATGCACAGCGCCGCCGGCGCGATCGTGTGGGTGCCGAATCCACCCGTTCCCGACAGGCATGCCACACTTTGGCCTACCTTTAGCTGGGTCACGCCATCGCCCACGGCCGCGATCACGCCGGCGTATTCCGATCCCGGTACAAAAGGCAGGGCCGGCTTCATCTGGTACTTGTTCTGAACGATCAGCAGGTCGGGAAAATTCAGGCTGGCAGCCTTGATTTCGACGAGCACCTCGCCGGCCTTGGGTTGGGGCGTGGGCAGTCCCTTCCACTGCAACGCGTCGACGCCGACGGGGTTTTCGCAGAGCCAGGCATGCATGATTTGATTCCTCCGGGGAAAAGTTCACGAATCATAGGCGCCGGAAAAAGGCGCAAATGTCCCTGGGGCGACCGGCCGGCCCCCTACAATCATTTCAACCTTTTGCCCAATGAAAATACTGCTCTCCAACGACGACGGCTACCGCGCACCCGGCATCGTGGCGCTCTACGAGGCGATCAAGGACCTCGGCGAGGTCGACGTGGTGGCGCCCGAGCACAACAACAGTGCCAAGTCGAACGCGCTCACCTTGCACTCCCCGCTGTATGTTCACGAGGACGCGAACGGTTTCCGCTATGTCAACGGTACACCCGCCGACTGCGTGCATGTGGCCCTCACGGGCCTGCTCGGCTATCGTCCTGACCTGGTCGTGAGCGGGATCAACAACGGCGCGAACATGGGCGACGACACGATCTACTCGGGCACCGTGGGGGCTGCGATGGAGGGCTACCTGTTCGGCATCCCGGCCATCGCCTTCTCGCAGACGCAAAAGGGCTGGGCCCACCTCGATGACGCGGCGCGCACGGCGCGCGAGCTGGTGCAAAGCCTGCTGGCGCGGTCCGCGCAGTCGCAGCCCTGGTTGCTGAACGTAAACATCCCGAACCTGTCCTATGAGCAGATCAAGCCCTTCAAGGTTTGCCGACTCGGCCGGCGGCACGCCGCAGAGAAAGTCGTTTCGCAAACCAGCCCGCATGGCGAGACCATGTACTGGATCGGCGGCGCCGGGGCTGCCAAGGACGATGCCGAGGGAACGGACTTCCATGCCACCGTCCAGGGCCATGTCTCGGTCACACCGCTGAAGGTCGACCTGACCGATCATGAGGGCTTGGCCTTGTGGGCGGCGACCCTCCAGGCGGGACGCTGAATGTCGCGCCGTCCCGGCTTTCCCGCGCGGCTGGAGCCGTTCGCGGGGGCGCCCAAGCCCAGGGGCAACTTACCCGCCGCAGCGCCGGCCGCAGCTCCGGGCGGCATCGGCCTGGATTCGCAGGCGGTGCGCTTGCGGATGGTGCAAAAGCTCGCTGGCCAGGGCATTGCCGACGTGCAGGTTCTGGCGGCCATGAGTTTGGTGCAGCGGCACAGGTTCGTCGACAGTGCCTTGGTCAACCAGGCGTATGAAGACACCAGCCTGCCAATCGGGCTGGGCCAGACGATTTCCAAGCCCAACGTGGTGGCCAGGATGATCGAATTGCTGCTTGGAGGCAGGCGCGAGGCCTCCGGCAAGCTCGGCCGCGTCCTGGAGATCGGTACCGGTTGCGGCTACCAGGCCGCCGTGCTGAGCAGGGTGGCCGGCGAGGTGTACAGCATCGAACGGCTGCGCAGCTTGCATGAGAAGGCGCGTGAAAATCTGCGGACCTTTCGCTTGGCGAATGTGCACCTGCTCTTCGGTGACGGAATGGCCGGCTATGCCAAGGGCGCGCCCTATGCGGGCATCATCGCCGCGGCCGGCGGCGACGCCGTGCCTGCCGCGTGGCTGGATCAGCTGGCGGTGGGTGGGCGTATCGTCGCGCCGACGTCGATGCCCGGGGGGATGCAGGCGCTGGTCGTCATCGAAAGAACAATGACCGAATTGAAACAAACTGTGCTGGAGACTGTCCACTTTGTCCCCCTAAAATCAGGCATCGCTTGAAGGAAATTACAAAGATGCTCGAGTTGCGCAGTCAGGGGTGGAAGTGGGCGGCGGTGGTACTGGCCGCCGTGGGCTTGCTCGCCGGGTGTGCATCCAGCTCGCGCGCGCCGGCGCCGGTGGAAGATCGTGGCGCCGGGGTTACGCGGGCGCAACCGGCCATCGTGGCCGATGCACCCAAACCCTTGCCGGGGGCCGAGAACGCGGGCAAGCCCGGCTATTACACCGTCCGCCAGGGCGACACCCTGATTCGCATCTCGCTGGACAGCGGGCAGAACTGGCGGGATATTGCACGTTGGAACAATATCGACAATCCCAACGTCATCGAGGTGGGCCAGGTGCTGCGGGTGATTCCGCCCGTCGGGTCAGTGCCCGATGTGGTTGCCACCCGGCCTGTCGCTCCCGCATCGGCAGTGCCCGGGGCCGCGACGCCGACGGTGGCCGCGAGCGCGCCGCGCACGGCCGCATCCGCGCCCGTGGCGAGCACGCCGCCGACAAACACGGCACCTGCCGCATCGGCCGGAGAAGATGATGTTCCCTGGGCGTGGCCAACCGCCGCCGGTGCCGCGGTGCTGGCGGGTTTCGATGAACAGCGCAACAAGGGCCTCGACATCGCCGGGAAGTCCGGCGATCCCGTCTTGGCGTCAGCCGACGGGCGCGTCGTGTATGCGGGTGCGGGCTTGCGCGGGTACGGCAATCTCATCATTCTGAAACACAACAACACATTCCTTTCGGCCTATGCCCATAACCAGGCCTTGTTCGTGAAGGAAGATCAGACGGTGCGCAAAGGCCAGAAGATCGCAGAGATGGGAAGCAGCGACGCGGATCGCGTCAAGCTGCACTTTGAGATCCGGCGGCAAGGCAAGCCCGTCGACCCCGCCAAGTACCTGCCTCCAAGGTAGCAGCAGTGAAAAAACGCAACGGACTCAGTAAGCATGCCGTTGCGGGCGCCTCCGGGGACGATCAGCCCCCCGGGGCGCTGTCCATGCCCGAAGGCGGATCGACGGTCCCCGAGGTCAACCCCCGCGATATCCCGGCAGAGATTGCCGGCGAATCCAGTGACACCCTGACGCTCTACCTGCGCGACGTCCGCCGGACGCAGCTCTTTACTGCGCAAGAGGAATTCGAGGCCGCGACGCGGGCGCGGGCGGGTGACTTCGACGCCCGACAATCGATGATTGAGCACAACCTGCGCCTGGTGGTGAGCATCGCCAAGGGTTACCTCGGGCGGGGCGTGCCCTTGTCGGACCTGATCGAAGAAGGCAACCTGGGCCTGATGCACGCGATCGACAAGTTCGAGCCCGAGCGGGGATTCCGCTTCTCGACCTATGCGACCTGGTGGATCCGCCAGTCGGTGGAACGTGCTGTCATGAACCAGGGGCGGGTGATCCGGCTGCCCGTGCATGTGGTGCGCGAACTGCAGCAGGTGCTGCGCGCGCGCCGCACGCTCGAGAACGACCCCGCGTTCGCGGTGGCGCGCAACCGCTTCGAGGGGGAGGGTGTTGGTGTCGAAGACGTGGCAGCCCTCCTCGGTCGCGACGTGCAGAAGGTCGCCGAATTGCTGGCGATGGCCGAGACGCCCCGGTCGCTCGACGCCGCAATCGACCGCTCGCAGGACGAGCACACGCTTGGCGACTCGATGGCCGACGAGTTGGCGGTGGACCCGACCGGTATCACCCAGAACCACGAGGTCGAGCGGCTCCTGCACAACTGGATCGAGGCGCTGTCCATTCGCGAGAAAGAGGTGCTCGAAGGCCGCTTCGGCCTGCACGACCGCGAGCCGGAAACGCTGGACGTGCTCAGCGACCGGCTGGGACTCACCCGCGAGCGCGTCCGCCAGATCCAGAACGAGGCACTCATCAAACTCAAGCGCCACATGGTGCGCAACGGCATCAGCAAGGAAGCGCTCTTCTAGAGAGCGGATACTTCAGGCTGATACAGTTGCCGGCATGAGCTGGCCCGTCCTTGTCTTCGACATCGAATCCATCCCCGATATGGCGGGACTGCGCGCCCTGCGCAGGGACCCGGCGCATGCCACGGACGAATGGATTTATTCGGCATGGTGCGAAGAGCGCGGCAACGAGGGCAAGAGCGATTTCATGCCGTTGCACCTGCAGCGGGTGCTGGTGATCAGCTGTGTGTTCCGCAACGCCGAGGGCCTGCGCGTGCATTCCTTCGTCGACCGCGACAACGCCAGCGAAGGGAAGGTCATCCAGACGTTCTTCAATACCTTGGAAAAGCACGTGCCCCAGCTGGTGAGCTGGAACGGCGGCGGCTTCGACCTGCCGGTCCTGCATTACCGGGGATTGCGCCATGGCGTGGTGGCCGACAGATACTGGTGCATGGGCGAGGAAGGGGGCCCGGACGCCCGCGAATTCAAGTACAACAACTACATCAGCCGCTACCACATGCGGCACCTCGACCTGATGGACCTGCTGGCGATGTACCAGCCCAAGAACAACGCGCCGCTGGATGCCATGGCCAAACTCTGCGGATTCCCGGGAAAACTGGGCATGGACGGCTCGCAGGTCTACCCGGCGTTTCTGCAAGGCAAGCTTGACGATATTCGGCGCTATTGCGAAACCGACGTGATGAACACCTACCTGCTGTATTGCCGCTTCCAGAAGATGCGTGGCGGCCTGACCGAGGCGGAATACGACCAGGAGATCGCGATGGTCAAGGCCACGCTGGGGAATCTGGCGCCCCAGGAGCCGCATTGGCAGGAATACCTGGTGGCCTGGGCATGAGTCTTTTCACGATGCCGGCGACAGCATTTCGTCGTAGCCCCGGCCCTTGAACTCCAGCAGGTCCAGGCCGTGGCCGAACGGATCGGCCAGGTTCGCCATGCGGCCCCATTGGCGCTCCTGGATCGGCCGCTCCAGTGTGGCGCCCTGGCTGACCAGCTTCTGGACCACTGCCTCGATCTCGGTCACCACGAAATCCAGGTGAACCGGTGTCCAGTGACGCCCGTAGTCGCGGCGTTGTGAATGGCTTTCGCCCAGGGGCGCGGTGCCGATCGCGTTGGCCAGCAGGTCAATGACGCTGCCGGCGCCGAGCAGTTCGACCCAGTCGTCACCCAGCCGCCTGCCGGCTCGCAGGCCCAGGCCCTGCGCGTAGAACGCGATGCCGCGCTCCAGGTCGTCGACGTCGATGCAGATGCGGATCTCCATTGCGTTCCCCTTGGGTTTTTCGGGCAGGAAGTATGCACCTGAGAGAATCGGGGGATGACAGCAGAGATTGAGAAAAAGGCCGCCTTGCCCGAGGGCTGGCTGCAAGTGGACGCGCTCGACATCGACGCGCAGGGTGTGGCCCGCCGGGCTGACGGCAAGGTGGTGTTCATCGACGGGGCGCTGCCGTCCGAGCTGGTGTCCGCCAACGTCAACCGCAAGAAGAACAACTGGGAGCAGGCGACACTTACGGCGATCCACCGCGAGTCGTCCCAGCGCGTGCGTCCACGCTGCCCGCACTTCGGCTTGCACCAGGGCGCGTGTGGCGGCTGCAAGATGCAGCATCTGCACGTGGGCGCACAGGTGGCCATCAAGCAGCGCGTGCTCGAGGACAACCTGTGGCACCTGGGCAAGGTGAAGGCCGAAACCGTGCTGCGGCCCATCGAGGGGCCCGCCTGGGGCTACCGTTGGCGGGCGCGGTTCTCGGTGCGCCATGTGCGCAAGAAGGGGGCCGTGCTGGTGGGTTTCCACGAGCGCAAGAGCCGGTACGTGGCCGACATCCGCGAGTGCCACGTGGTGCCGCCGCATGTCAGCGACCTGCTGCTGCCTCTGCGGGGGCTGATAGGCTCGCTGGAAGCCATCGAAACCTGTCCGCAGATCGAGTTGGCTTGCGGCGATGAGGTCACCGCCCTGGTGCTGCGGCATCTCGAGCCGCTCAGTGAAGCTGACTTGTCCAGGCTGAGGGCGTTTGCCGTGGAGCATCCGGGCGTTCAGTGGTGGCTGCAGCCCAAGGGGCCCGACACCGTGAAGCTGCTGGATGAGGGCGGCCCGGCGCTCAGTTATTCGCTGCCCGAGTTCGGCATCACCATGCCGTTCAAACCCACCGACTTTACCCAGGTCAACCCGCACATCAACCGGGTATTGGTTTCACGCGCGTTGCGACTCCTCGCGGCGGGGCAGGGCGAGCGCGTGATCGACTGGTTTTGCGGCCTGGGCAACTTCACGTTGCCGATCGCCACGCAGGCGGGCAAGGTATTGGGGATAGAGGGGAGCGAAGCCCTGGTGGCCCGTTCCCGGGAGAACTACGAGCGCAACAAGTCGATGGTACGGACGGGCCCGCCGCTGGGAACCGCCCGGTTCGCGGCCCGCAATCTGTTCGAGATGACGCCGCAGCAGCTGGTCGCCGACGGGGTGGCGCAGCGGTGGCTGGTGGACCCCCCGCGTGAAGGCGCCTTCGCATTGGCCAAGGCACTGGCGGACCTGCACCAGCAACCCGAGCTGCGGCAGGGCTGGACGCCGCCTCAGCGCATCGTCTATGTGAGCTGCAATCCAGCGACGCTGGCTCGCGACGCCGGCCTGCTGGTGCACCAGGCGGGCTATCGCTGCGCCGCCGCGGGCGTCGTCAATATGTTCCCGCACACGGCGCATGTGGAAAGCATGGCAGTGTTTGATAAAGCCTAAATAGGAAAGGGGCCATCGGCCCCTTGCTGTTACTTGAGCGTAGCGGTTACTCTCTCTCGCCGCCCGCAAGACCCAGCAGTGCCAGCAGGCTCTGGAAAACGTTGAAGATGTCCAGGTACAGGGCCAGGGTGGCGCTGATGTAGTTGGTTTCGCCGCCGTCGATGATCTGCTTGAGGTCATACAGCATGTAGGCGCTGAAGATGCCTATCGCCATCACGCTGATCACCATCATGCCCACCGTGGAGCCTACGAACACGTTGATGATGCCGCCGATCATGATGGCCAGGGCGCCCACGAACAGGAACTTGCCCATACCCGAGAGGTCGCGCTTGATCACGCTGGCCAGACTGGCCATCACGAAGAAGACGCCCGCCGTGCCGCCAAAAGCGGTCATGATGAGGCTCGGACCATTCTTGAAGCCCAGCACCATGGCGATAAGCCGCGAGAGCATGAGGCCCATGAAGAACGTGAACGCGAGCAGGACCGGGACGCCGGCCGCCGAGTTCTTGGTCTTCTCGATGGCGAACAGGAACGCGAAAGCGCCGCCGAGGAATACGATGAGGCCCAGGCCGCCCGAGAGGACTCTCGTCATGCCCGTGGCCACGCCTATCCAGGCACCCAGGACGGTGGGCAGCAAACTGAGGGCCAGCAGCCAGTAGGTGTTGCGAAGCACCCGGTTGCGCTGCGCTTCGGGCAAGGCGTAGCCGTAATCTGCGGTGCGAACTTGCTCATTCATATCCAACTCTCCTTGAAGCCTGACGGCTGTTAGATGGGCGCATTCTAGGTTGGTTCAAGGTTCAGGCGCCAGAGGGGCTGTTTTTTGGGCCCCGAGGGCCGGGTTATGCTCTTGGCCTGTCCCCAGGAACCGACGACCATGAAAAGCAGACATGCCCTTGAACTCGCCGATATCAAGGCCGTGGCGGCCGCCGCCGAAGCCGAAGCCCTGAAGAACCAGTGGGCTGTCTCCATCGCCATTGTCGACGACGGCGGCCATCTACTCTGGCTGCAGCGCCTGGATGGCGCCGCGCCGATTTCTGCCCACATCGCGCCCGCCAAGGCCAATACGGCCGCGCTGGGCCGGCGAGAAAGCAAGGTCTACGAGGAGATGATCAACGGCGGCCGCGTGTCGTTCCTGAGCGCCCCCGGGCTGAAGGGCCTGCTGGAGGGCGGCGTGCCTATCTTGAAAGGCGGCCAGTGCCTGGGGGCGGTCGGCGTGAGCGGCGTGAAGTCCACCGAAGACGCGCAGATCGCACGTGCCGGCATCGCGGCGCTGGGTCTGTCCTAACCTGGCCGCTTGGCAGCAGACTCACTTCGTCAGGATGAGTTTGCCCAGCCGGGTCGCCTGGAGCCGGTAGATAGCGCCGTTGTGGCTGATCTCCACCGATTTGGCGCCACGCAGCAACTCGACACTGGCCAGCGGCCTGGTTTGGACGGCGTCCGCCGGATTTTGCGGCTCCATGGAGGCTTGCGGCGTGTTGCCGGGCAATTCGCTCTGCGTCATGGTGCCGCTCAGTTGACCTTGGGTTCGGTGATGAATCCGATCTTGCGCAGGCCCGACTGCTGCACTGCCGCCATCAGTTGGGCGACCCGCTCGTAGCGCACCGCCTTGTCACCGCGGATGTGCAGGTCGGGTTGGGGCGTCCTGGTAGCCTCGACCTGCAGCAGGCGGGGCAGATCCTTGTCGTCGATGCGGTTCTCATTCCAGAAATAGGCGCCCTGGGCGTCTACCGAGAGGCGGATCGTTTCTGGCTTGGCGTCCTGCGGCTGGTTGGTAGCCTGCGGCAGGTCGACATTGACCGAGTGCTTCATCACGGGGACTGTGATGATGAAGATGATGAGAAGCACCAGCATGACGTCCACCAGCGGCGTCATGTTGATCTCGTTCATCACGTCGTCGGTTTCGTCCTGGGTGCCGAACGCCATCTCACCCCCCCTTCTTCATGGGTACGACCTTCGTGGGACCCCCTTGCGAGACGCGCGCTCCCGTGAGGAAGTAGGCATGCAGATCATGCGCGAAACGGTTGAGCTTCATCAGGATCGACTTGTTGCCTCGCACCAGCGCGTTGTAGCCGAGCACGGCGGGTATGGCCACCGCCAGACCGAGCGCGGTCATGATCAATGCTTCGCCGATCGGGCCCGCGACCTTGTCGATGGTGGCCTGCCCCGCGGCGCTGATCGCCAGCAACGCGTGATAGATCCCCCACACCGTTCCGAACAGGCCGACGAACGGCGCGGTCGAACCCACCGAGGCCAGTACAGCCAGGCCCGACTGCAGCCGGGCGGTCGATTCGTCGATCGAGTTGCGCAGCGAGCGTGTGAGCCACTCGCTCACGTCCAGCGAGTCGTGCAGCTGGGGCTGTGCATGGTGGTGGGCGGTTGCCTCGCGGCCTTCAGTCGCCAGTGCCCGGAAAGGATTGTCGGGATCGGCGCCGAGCTTGCCCAGGCCGTCCGCGAAATCCGCGCTGTGCCAGAAGCTCTCGGTGCGGCGCGCCTGGGCCGCGAACTTGCGAAGGTCCAGCGCCTTGACGATGATCACCATCCATGACGACAGGGACATGAGAAGGAGCAGCACCGCGGTGCCCCGGGTGACGATGTCTCCATGGCTCCAGAGGTTGATGAGGCCGAATTGAGAGTTCATTTTCTTGATCCGAGTTAATCGAGTACCCAGTTGATCGGGACTTCAAACGACATGGCCTGCGCGACGCCGTTGCGCTTGCCTGGCATGTACCGCCATCGCATTACCGCGGCATGTGCGGCTTCGTCCAGCCGGGGGTAGCCGCTGGAATGGACGAGCTTTGCGCTGATGGGCATGCCGTCGGCGCCTATCAACACGCTGTGCACCACCTTTCCCTGCTCGCCCAGGCGCTTGCTGATCGGCGGGTAGGCAGGCTTGGGGTTTTGCAGGTAATCGGCGCTGCTGGACGGCAGCTCGATCCGTGGCGCCGGCGGGGGCGCGGGTGGGGCGGGGGCAGGCGCCACCGGCTCGGCGATCGGCGGGACGGGCTCGGGCGTGACCACGCCCATCGGTGCCTGGGGCTCGGGCCGGACAGCCGGCGCTGCCAGCGGACGCGGCGCCGCCTTGCGAACCACCGGCTTGCTGACCTGTGGCGGCGCCGGCGGGAGCGCGGGCGGCGGCTCGACCTTCGGCGCAGGCGGCGTGACCAGCTCGGTGAGCATTTCCACCGGCACCACGATCTCCACCGCGCGCCGCAACAGGCCGCTTTGCAAAGCCCATAGCGCCGCCACATGGAGCAACACCACCGTGCCGCCAATGACGATGTTGCGGCTGGGCAGTCGCACCGGGGAGAGGGGAGAATCGGCCAAAACCATAGTTCAGAAGGGGCCGCTACGGGCGAGTGATCCAGTATAAATGCGAATAGCTCGCATTTGATATCGCCCCGCACGATCGGCCTTGCCACTCATGTTTCCGCCCACATCCGCAGGAGGTTGTGATAGGTGCCGGCGAGTGCGACGGTCGTATCGCTTTCGCCATGCCGCTCGCGCAATCCGGTAATGGCCAGGTCGAGTTCGTGCAGCAATCGCCGCTGGGAGTCGCCGCGCACCATGCTTTCGATCCAGAAAAAGGCGGCCAGGCGGGTGCCGCGCGTGACGGGAGTGACCTCGTGGACATGGGTGCCCGAATAGAGCACCGCGTGGCCGGCGGGCAGTTTGACCTGCCGCGTGCTGCCCGCTTCATGGATGGCCAGCTCGCCCGCGTCGTATTGGGCGGGGTCGGAAAGAAACACGGTGCACGAGATATCGGTTCGCACCCGCACCCCGCCCTCGGTGAAGCGGACGGCGCTGTCGACGTGCCTGCCGTAGAAATTCGCGCCGCCGCTGTAGCGGTTGATGCGCGGCGGGAACACCTTGCGGGGCAAGGCCGCCGCCAGGAACCGGGACGAGCGATCCAATGCCCGCAATACCAGCGCGCCCACCGACCGGGCGGCCTCGCAGTCGGCCGGCAGTTGCTCGTTGTTTTTTACCTGCGCCGCCTGCGGGCCTGCGCTGGCCCGGCCATCGGCCCAGGGCGCGGTGGCGAGAATGGCGCGGGCTTGCGCAACTTCTTCGTCATCGAGGAGTTGGGGGAGAACAAGGAGCATGGCGGCGGCTGTGCTGGAGAGAGCTTAGAACTTGGCCGAAAGCGCCACCTGCAGCAGGCGACCGGCCCCGGGCACGTAGTGGCCGCGGTAGAGCGATTCGGCATAGAGCTTGTTGGCGACGTTGCTCAGGTTGGCCTTCACGCCGAACTGTTCGTTGATGGTGTACTCGGCCATGAGATCGGCGGTCACGAACCCGGGCGCCTCCCACGCCGGCGCGGTGGCGTCCGCAGGCGCCTGTTTGCCGCGGACGTTCAGGCCGCCACCGATGCGCCACTGCGGCGTCAGCTGGTAAGTGGCCCATACGGTGCCGCTGTGCTTGGGGCTGAGGCCCGGCCGGTCGCCGACGCGATTGCCGACAGTCGTGGCCGTCGAGGCCGCGACATCCACGCGCGCCAACGGCATCCACATGTAGGAGCCGAAAATTTCCCATTGGGGGGTCAGGCGCCCCGCGACGTCGACCTCGAATCCCGCTGTGTGGCGCTTGCCGGACAGCAGCAGGCGGGTCGCGGCCGTATCGGGGTCGGTGTTGCGCTCGTTCTTCTTGGTGGCGCGGAAGACCGCCAGGCGAGTCGAGAAGCGCTTGTCGGCGGAATCGATCCTGGCGCCCAGTTCGATGTTCTCGCTTTCTTCCGGCGGCGTGTTGGCGCTCAGCGCGTTGTAGGAATAAGTATCGCCCGAGGTATTGAACGAGGTGCCGTACGAGAGATGGAAAGAGTGCAGCTCAGTGGGCTGGAACAGCGCGCCCAGGCGCTTGCTGGCTTTGGATATCTTCTGGCTGTAGCTGGTGGCGGCCACCGGGCCTGGCGCGGCACCGGGAATCGTGAATGCGTCGTAACGGCCGTCCAGGCTGTCATAACGCAAGCCGCCCAGGAGCTTCCAGTGCGGCGCCACCTGAACCAGGTCCTGCGCATACATGCCCCAGCTCTTGGCCGTGAACTGGTTGCCCAAACGCAATGAACGCGAGGCCTCATCGACTGCGGCGCCGTCGCTCGGCGTCCCCGCCAATGTGTTCGGCTTGGCCAGGTCGATACCGCCTTGCGCCGCGGAGCGGGCCTGGTAGACGGTTTTTTCTTCGTGGGCGAAATCCAGCCCTGTCTGCAACTCATGCTTGACGTGCAACGCCTCGAAGCGCGCGCTGAGGTCGCTTTGCGCGTGAAGCGTGTCCACGTCCTGAATCTTCAGCGCAGTGCCGCGACGAAAGACCGTCCCGGCGCCGAAGGCGGTCAGATCCGCGGGCCCGGCGAAACGGATGGCGCTGGCGCGCTGGTCGCGCTCGAAGCGGCCCTTGCGTACCTGGGTCTTGAGCTCGCTCGCACCGCTGAAGCGGTGGATGTGGCTGACGGCGGCCATCGTGGCGCTGCCGGCGCTGTAATCGCTCGCCGCCCCGTAATACGATGTGGGGCTCAGGCTGGCGATGATGGTGTTGGACGCGCTGCTGTCGCCGGAGCGCGGCTTGATCCACGGCAGGCCGTAGTTGATGCCGTTGTCGTTGTCCAGGAGGTACAGGTTCGCCATGAACTCGTCGGCCGTGCCGACGCCGAAGCGATACGCCGCGGCGAGTCCCTTCTTGTCCACGCGGCTGCCCGCACCGTTGTTGTCGGCCTGGGTTCCCATGGCGTTCAGGCGCAGCGCGGCGTTTTCGCTGGTCCTGATGTTGAAGTCACCGGTGATGCGCCGATAAGCGTGGCTGCCCAGCGTGGTGGTGACGTCGTGCCCGGTCATCAGGCGCGGCACTTTACTCACCTGATTCACCGCGCCGCCCGTGGAACCCCGGCCGAACAGCATCGAAGCCGAGCCGCGCAGCACCTCGACGCGGTCGTTGTTGAACGTGTCACGGTCGTAGAACGCCGGGTCGCGCATGCCATCCAGAAAGATATCGCCGGTGCCGGCCAGCGAAAAGCCGCGCAGGCGGATGTCCTCCTCGCCGCCTTCCGCCGCCTGGAGCGTGATGCCCGCCGTGTTGCGCAGCACGTCCTTCACGGTGTCGAGATTGCGGTCGTCGATCAGTTTTTCGGTGATGACCGTGATCGACTGCGGAATGTTGCGAAGTTCCTGGTTCCCCTTGCCGATCGTTGTCGTTGTCGCACGCAAGGCCTCTTTGCCTTCCGGCGCCTCGGCCTTCTCGCGGACGGTCACGGTTGGGAGTGCCTGGTCCGCGGAAGGGGCCTCCTGGGCCCAGCTTCCGATGGAAGCGGCGAGCATCAGTGCGCCCAAGGGCAGCAGGGATGAATCGGAAACATAACGGACAGGGCAGTGCACCAAGATAGCCTCCAAACGTGGGCCCGCGAGCGGGCCGGGGTTCGACAAGAGGCTGGCTGGTGCACGCTGGCGTGCGCAATTGATGGCTGGCCGATGTCCGCAATCATACAGCAAATGCGAATAGATCGCATTTGCATTGGCGGAACAACGCGGGTCAGCTGCGCATGAGATGGTCGAAGGCGCCCAGTGCGGCCTTCGCCGTTCGCTCAGTATTCCAGCCGTTCTGGCCGCAGCTCCTGCAGGATCGTCGTCGCGATCTCTTCGATGGACTTGGTTGTCGTGCTCAGCCATCGGATGCTGGCCCGCCGCATCATGGCTTCCGCCTCACCCACTTCCATGCGGCAGTTGTCGAGCGCCGCATAGCGCGAATTGGGGCGGCGCTCGTTGCGTATTTCGGCCAGCCTTTCGGGCTGGATGGTCAAGCCGAAGATTTTCCTTCGATGCGGCACCAGCGCGGCGGGCAACTGCTGGCGCTCGAAGTCCTCCGGGATCAGCGGGTAGTTAGCGGCCTTCAGCCCGTACTGCATCGCCAGATAAAGCGAAGTAGGTGTCTTGCCGCTGCGGCTGACGCCCACCAGGATGACGTCCGCCTGTTCCAGGTCGCGGTTGGACTGGCCGTCGTCGTGGGCGAGGCTGAAATTGATGGCCTCGATCCGGGCGTGGTATTCCTTGCTTTTGCTGACGTCGGAGAACCGGCCTATCCGGTGGTTGGACTTGATCGCCAGCTCGATTTCAAGGGGCCGCACGAACGTGCCGAACATGTCCAGCAGCATGCCCTTGCAGCCGTCCTCGATCACCTTGAGGATTTCGACATTGACCAGCGTCGTGAAGACGATGGGCTTGCGGCCTTCGACTTCCGCCGTGTGATTGACTTGACGTACGACCTGGTGCGCCTTGTCCACGCTGTCGATGAAGGGCAGGCGAACGTGGCGCGGCTTGAACTCGAACTGGGCGAGGATGGCGTTGCCGAATGTTTCCGCTGTGATGCCGGTGCCGTCGGAGATGAAGAAAACGGTGCGCGTATGCATGAGTAGCTTTCAGTTTGCTGCAAGCCCCGAAAACTCGACCGACGCCTACAATGGCCGCAATTATCCGATTCCCTCGCGCATGACACGTCCCGGCCCATTCGAACAAGCAAAAATGCCCCCGGCCTCGCATGCCGCGCTGCTCCGCTGGAGCGCAGACCCGGTTTTTACTTTTGGAGTTTCCCCATGTCTGCACTTTTCAGCCCGACCGCCCTGGTCGTTCCGTTTGAAAACCTGAGAATGAGCGACGTCGAGGCAGTGGGCGGCAAGAACGCCAGCCTCGGCGAAATGATCTCCCAGTTGCCCCAGGGGGTGCGTGTGCCCACGGGCTTCGCCACGACCGCCCACGCCTTCCGCGAATTCCTCGCGCATGCCGGGCTCGCGAAACGCATCCACGAACGGCTCACGACGCTGGACACCGAAGATGTCCGCGCACTGGCTGCAGCTGGCGCCGAAATCCGCGGCTGGATCGAGCGGCAACCCTTCCCGGCGGACCTTGAAAAGGCGATCCGGGATGCTTTTGCAACGCTCTGCGCGGGTAACGGGGAGGCCAGCTTCGCGGTGCGCTCCTCGGCCACCGCCGAAGACCTGCCCGATGCATCCTTCGCCGGCCAGCAGGAAACGTTTCTCAATGTGGTCGGCATCGAAGAGGTGCTGCACAAGATGAAGGAGGTGTTCGCCTCCCTCTACAACGACCGGGCTATCAGCTACCGGGTACACAAGGGTTTCGCCCATGCCGACGTCGCCCTGTCGGCGGGCGTGCAGCGCATGGTTCGCAGCGACCTGGGCGCCGCCGGCGTGATGTTCACTATCGACACCGAATCCGGTTTTCAGGAGGTGGTCTTCATCACCTCGAGCTATGGCCTGGGCGAGACGGTGGTCCAGGGCGCCGTCAACCCCGACGAGTTCTATGTGCACAAGCCCATGCTGACCGCGGGCAAGCGGGCGGTCATCCGGCGCAACCTGGGTTCCAAGCTGATCCAGATGGTTTTCGCCGGCGCCGACGAGAAAGCGGCGGCGGGCAAGCTGGTGAAGACGCTCGACGTGCCGCTGGAGCAACGCAACCGCTACTCATTGACGGACCCCGAGGTGGAAGAGCTCGCCCGCTATGCACTGGTGATCGAGCGTCATTACGGGCGGCCCATGGACATCGAATGGGGCAAGGACGGCGTGGACGGCCACATCTACATCCTCCAGGCACGGCCGGAAACGGTGAAGAGCCAGCAGCAGGGCAAGGCCGAGATGCGCTACAAGCTCAAGGGCCGCGGCAACGTGCTCGCCGAGGGGCGCGCCATCGGCCAGAAGATCGGCACGGGCCCGGTGCGGCTGGTGCACAGCATTTCCGAGATGGACAAGGTCCAGGCCGGCGACGTGCTCGTCACCGACATGACCGATCCCAACTGGGAGCCTGTGATGAAGCGCGCCAGCGCCATCGTCACCAATCGCGGCGGGCGCACTTGCCATGCGGCCATCATCGCCCGCGAACTGGGCATCCCGGCGGTGGTGGGCTGCGGCGATGCGACCGACCGGCTGCGCGAGGGCACGCTGGTGACAGTGAGCTGCGCCGAGGGCGACACCGGCTTCATCTACGACGGGCTGCTGGAAACCGAAGTCAGCGAGGTGCAGCGCGGCAAGATGCCCGAGATCAAGACCAAGATCATGATGAACGTGGGCAATCCCCAGCTGGCGTTCGACTTCGCGCAGCTGCCCAACGAGGGCGTCGGCCTGGCCCGGCTCGAATTCATCATCAACAACAACATCGGGGTGCACCCCAAGGCCATCCTCGACTATCCGAACGTCGACGCGGACCTCAAGAAGGCGGTGGAGTCCGTGGCCCGGGGCCATGCCTCGCCCCGCGCCTTCTACGTCGACAAGGTGGCCGAGGGCGTGGCCACGATTGCGGCCGCTTTCTGGCCCAAGCCGGTGATCGTCCGGCTGTCGGACTTCAAATCCAACGAGTATCGCAAGCTCATTGGCGGGTCGCGCTACGAACCCGAAGAAGAAAATCCAATGCTCGGCTTTCGGGGCGCCGTGCGCTATATCAGCGGTGAGTTCAAGGAGGCGTTCGCGATGGAGTGCGAGGCCTTGCGCCGCGTGCGCAACGACATGGGTCTGGTCAATGTGCAAGTGATGGTGCCTTTTGTCCGGACCTTGGCCCAGGCCGACCGCGTCACCCAGCTGCTTGCCGACCAGGGCTTGAAGCGCGGCGAGTCGCAGTTGCAGGTCATCATGATGTGCGAGGTGCCGAGCAACGCCATCCTGGCCGACGAGTTCCTGAAGTATTTCGATGGCTTCTCGATCGGCTCCAACGACCTTACCCAGCTCACGCTGGGCCTGGATCGCGACTCGGGGCTGGAAATGCTGGCGGCCGACTTCGACGAGCGCGATCCTGCCGTGAAAGCGCTGCTTCGCCGGGCGATCGCCGCCTGCAAGGCGCAAGGCAAATATGTCGGCATCTGCGGACAGGGCCCCAGCGACCACCCGGACTTTGCGCAATGGCTGGCCGATGAGGGCATTTCATCGATCTCGCTGAATCCGGACAGCGTGATCGCGACCTGGCGGCAGCTTGCGGACAAGTGACCCGCCGAGCGCCCTAGCAAATACCTAGGGCGTGCTCCGGTTGGGGGTGCGATGATCGGCCATGGCCGACCCAGAGATACAGGAGAAGCACGACCCTCGTGTACTTGCGCTCAAGGCCTGTTTGCTGGCGGTATGGGCCGCGGTTTCGTTCGTGTTGCCTTTTTTTGCCCGGGACCTGCAGTTCATGCTGGCAGGCTGGCCTTTCGGCTACTGGCTGGCCGCGCAGGGGGCCGTGCTGGCCTTCATCGCCATCGTCGCGGTGTACGCCGCCGTGATGAAGCGCCTCGCCCCCGAAGATACCCTGCCTGATTCGGGAGCGGGCAATGCCTGACTCGGCAAGCTACGCCCGCTACAAGTCGCGGCTGCACCGGATGGTGGGTGCCTACGCGGTCGGCCTGCTCATATTCATAGGCCTCATGGCCTGGGCCGAGCGCAGCGGATTGTCCAGGTTCTGGCTGGGGCCGATTTTCCTGTTCTCGTCCGTCATGATGTATGCGGCCATCGGCATCTATGGCCGCACGACCGATCCGGAGGAGTACTACGTCGCCGGCCGGCGGATCCCGGCCATGTACAACGGCATGGCCGCGGCCGCGGACTGGATGAGCGCGGCATCCTTCATCAGCATGGCGGGGGGCCTGTATCTGCAGGGCTACGGCGGCACCGAGGGCCACGCCGGGGGCCTGGCTTACGTGCTGGGTTGGACCGGCGGGTTCTGCCTGGTAGCGCTCCTGATCGCCCCGCACCTGCGCAGGCTCAATCTCTACACGGTGCCAGACTACTTCAGCGTCCGTTATGGCGGCCGGTGGCCGCGGCTGATCGCGGCCTTCGCGGCCATGCTTTGCTCATTCACTTATGTCATTGCGCAGATCTATGGCATCGGCCTGATCGCGTCGAGGCTGACAGGGGTGCAGTTCGAGATCGGGATCCTGTTGGGGCTGGGCGGCGTCTTGCTGTGCTCGTTCCTGGGCGGAATGCGCGCCATCACCTGGACGCAGGTGGCGCAATACATCATCGTGCTGCTTGCTTTCCTCATTCCCGTTTCGTGGCTGGCCTACAAGCAAATGGGCAACCCGCTCGCCCCGATCGTCTACGGAGCCCAGCTCCAGAACATCTCTGAACGCGAGAAGAGGCTGAGCGAGGAGCCGGCCGAAAAACAGGTGGCCGCCATCTTCCTGGCCCGCGCGCACGAGTATGAAGCCCGGCTGCAGGACATCGAGGGCGCCCTGCGCCGCGACCGTACCGCGGCCCAGGACCGCATCAAACTTCTCAAGGCATAGGGCGCGGATTCGGCACTGATCGTGCAGGCCAACCGGGAGCTGGCCGCGCTGCCCAAGGACCCTGCATCGGCGCGTGAGCAATGGGGAAGGCTCATCATCGAAAGTTATGAGCGCGCGAAGCCCCTGGGCGGCATCCCCGCGCACAGCCGGCCGTTCGTGGGCGATCCACAAGGCGACGCGCAAGAGCGCGAAGTGTTCGATATTGCACGACGCAACTTCCTGGCACTCATGTTCTGCCTCATGGTGGGCACGGCGGGGCTGCCTCACCTTCTCACACGCTACTACACCACGCCGTCGGTCGCGGAGGCGCGCTCGTCGGTAGCGTGGTCGCTGTTTTTTATCGCCTTGGTGTACCTCAGCGCGCCGGCGCTCGCCGTCCTGGTGAAGTTCGAGGTGATGAACAACCTGGTGGGCAGCAGTTTCGATGCGCTACCACCCTGGATCGCGCAATGGGTGAAAGTGGATCCGTCGCTCATCTCCGTCGCCGACGTCAACGGCGACCGCATCTTGCAGTGGGGCGAGATCCGCCTGGGCGCCGACATGATCATGCTGGCGACCCCCGAATTGGGCGGCTTGCCTTACGTGATTTCGGGCTTGGTGGCGGCCGGCGGCCTGGCCGCCGCATTGTCTACCGCGGACGGGCTCCTGCTGACGATCAGTAATGCCATGGTGCGCGACGTGTACTGGCACGAGGCATCTCGCGAGGTGGCGCCGGAGCAACGCGTGATCCTGTCCAAATTCGCGCTGCTGGCGGTGGCGCTGGTGGCCGCGTTGGTTGCCTCCTTCAAGCCCGCCGAGATCCTGCCGCTGGTGGCGGCTTCGTTTTCGCTCGCGGCGTCTGCATTCGTGCCGACGATGGTGCTGGGAATCTTCTGGCGGCGCACCACGCGGGAGGGTGCTGTTGCGGGCATGCTCACCGGGCTGGGGGTGACGGTGTATTACATGCTCGCGAATGCGCCGGCGTTCCGGAGCTTTTTCGGCATGCCAGCCGGCCAGGACCTGTGGCTGGGCATCCAGCCCCTGTCCGCCGGGGTATTCGGTGTGCCCGTGGGCTTCGCCGTCGCCATCGCCACGAGCGTGGCAAGCAGCGCCAAGCTCGCCGCGAAGCCGACTCGACCCTAGGGATAGCCCTATCAGGGGTTGCCCGCATCGAGACGTTGAGTCAGCTTGGCGTCAGATGTGCTGCGAACACTGGGCTGACACCAACAATTTAAGGAGACCCCCATGGCAACAGCATCGGCTGCAGCGGCGGCGAAGCCCCAGATATCGACCGCTCCGATGACCAAGGAGGAGAAGAAGGTCATTTTCGCGTCTTCGCTCGGAACGGTTTTCGAGTGGTACGACTTCTATCTCTACGGCTCGCTCGCGCCCGTCATCGCCAAGCAGTTCTTCTCGGGGCTGGACCCGACCTCGGCATACATTTTTGCGCTGCTGGCCTTTGCCGCGGGCTTTCTGGTGCGGCCGTTCGGTGCGATCTTTTTCGGCCGCCTCGGCGACATGATCGGCCGCAAGTACACATTCCTGGTGACCATCCTGATCATGGGCGCATCGACGTTCGTGGTGGGCCTGCTGCCAAACTACGCGGCCATCGGCATCGCCGCGCCCGTCATCCTGATCGCGTTGCGCATGCTGCAAGGGCTGGCATTGGGCGGTGAATACGGCGGCGCGGCCACCTATGTGGCGGAGCACGCGCCGCACGGCAAGCGCGGGGCCTATACCTCGTGGATCCAGACCACGGCGACGCTCGGCCTGTTCCTTTCGCTGCTCGTGATTCTGGGGGTGCGCAATGCGCTGGGTGAAAAAGACTTCGGCGACTGGGGCTGGCGCATACCGTTCCTGGTGTCCATCATCCTGCTCGGCATCTCGGTCTGGATTCGGCTGAGCCTGAATGAGTCCCCGGCTTTCCAGAAGATGAAGTCCGAGGGTAAGACGTCCAAGTCTCCGCTGACGGAATCGTTCGGGGAGTGGAAGAACCTGAAGATCGTGATTCTCGCCTTGTTGGGCCTGACTGCCGGCCAGGCCGTGGTCTGGTACACCGGTCAGTTTTACGCGCTTTTCTTCCTGACGACGATCGCCAAGGTCGACCTCACTACGGCCAATCTGCTGATCGCGGGGTCCCTGCTGATCGGCACGCCCTTCTTCATCGTGTTCGGCAGCCTGTCGGACAAGATCGGCCGCAAGCCCATCATCATGGCGGGGTGCCTGATCGCGGCGTTGACGTATTTCACGGTCTTCCCGATGCTGCTGAAGTACGCCAACCCCGCTTTGTTGCAGGCGCAGCAGGCCACCAGGGTCACCATCACGGCAGACCAGAAGGAATGCTCCTTCCAGGGAAGCCCCATCGCCCGTGACATCGATTTCCGGACCTCGTGCGACATCGCGAAACGGGCTTTGACACAAGCATATGTTCCCTACGAGAACAAGGCGGGCGCACCTGGCGCACCCGCTACCATCACGCTGGGCGACAAGGTTCTCACGGCGCCGGCTGCGACACTCAACGAGAAACGCGACGCGTTCGCGCCCGACAGCGCGAAGGCGATCGCTGAATTCCGCAAGGGCCTGACCGATTCGGTCAAGGCGGCCAACCTGAACGCGCCGGCCGACCCTGCCAAGATGAACAAGGGCATGGTGCTCCTGATACTGGTGTTCCTGGTGATCCTGGTGACGATGGTGTACGGGCCGATTGCCGCGATGCTGGTGGAGCTGTTCCCGACCCGCATCCGCTATACGTCGATGAGCTTGCCCTATCACATCGGCAACGGCTGGTTCGGGGGGCTGCTGCCGACCACCGCCTTCGCGATGGTTGCAGCCACGGGCGACATCTACTACGGCCTGTGGTATCCCGTGATAGTGGCGGCCGGTACCTTCGTCATCGGCATGCTGTTCATCAGGGAAACGAAGGACGTCGACATCTACGCTCGCGACTGAGGTTGAGCCAGACTGTCCACAAAAGCCCGTGCTTGCACGGGCTTTTTTTCATCCGTAAGGAATATTCCGATTCTCGAGAAGACGGCTGGCTGTATAAGCTAGCTGCACGCCCCGTGCGAATCCGCCGGTTTGGAAACAATGAGGAAACCCCCATGCTCCTAGTCAAGACCGAGTTTGGCCAGCAAGTCATGAAGGACCGGTCGGTACCCCTGACGCCCCGGCAACGTTCGGCGCTGATCCTGGTCGATGGAAAGCGGACAATGGCGCAGCTGGTTGCAGCTGCCGCGGGCGTGACGCCCGGGGACATCGACAAGCTCATCGAGCTGGGTCTCGTGGCGGACGCAGCACCGCAACAAACCGCCGCTCATGCTGCAGCGGCGCACGCGCAAGCCGATGCCGTTGTGGCCCACAAGCAGCGCACCCCGCAGGAGCGCTATGCGGAGGCGTACCCCATAGCATCCCAGCTCACGGCAAGCCTGGGGTTGCGCGGGTTCCGCCTCAATCTGGCGGTGGAGGGCGCAGGAACGTACGAGCAGTTGCTGGAGATCGCGCCCCGAATTCGCGAGGCCGTGGGCCCCGAGAAGTACCACGCTCTGGACAACGCGCTGAACGACCGCTGAGCCGCTCTTCGCGGGAGCGGCGGGTTGCTTGCTATAATCACGGGCTTTCCTTGCCACACCACGTCCGACGCCGTGGGTGGCTAACTCGAAGCCACGGGTTTCGCCGTGGCTGCCATTCATCCTCAAGGAGCCCTATGCGTCATTACGAAATCATCTTGCTGATCCATCCGGACCAGAGCGAACAGGTTCCGGCCATGCTGGAGCGCTACAAGGGCATGATCACCGCCGGCGGCGGTAAAGTGCACCGTGTTGAAGACTGGGGCCGCCGCCAGCTGGCCTACCAGATCAACAAGCTCGCCAAGGCCCATTACCTGTGCGTGAACATCGAGGCCGACCAGCCTGTGATGGCCGAACTGGAGCACGCATTCCGCTTCAACGACGCCGTGCTGCGCCACCTGACCGTCGTCAGGAAGAAGGCCGACACCGGCCCCTCTTCCATGATGAAGACCGTCGAGCGCGAAGAGGCCCGCAAGGCCCAGCAGGCGGAGTACGCCAACAGCTGACGGTGACGCCGGCAAGCAGTGAATCAGCTTGTCTTGAGCGCCTGTATCGCGCAGGCCAGTGCCTTGCGATACACACCCGCCGGATTGCCGGCCCTGGATTTCAGCCTCGAGCACGAGTCCGAGGTCACCGAAGCAGGGCAGGTCAGGCAGGTCAAGGCGGCGATCAAGGCGGTGGCCTTTGGCAGCGTGGCCGAGTCCCTCGGCAGGCAGGCCCTGGGCAGCAGCTGGAAGTTCACCGGATTCCTGGCGACACCGCGCAACGGCAAGCACCCCGTGCTCCACATCCAGTCATTCGTTCAAACGAGTTAATTTGCGGGACAGATCTTCAGCTCTGTCCTCAACCCTTAAGGAAAGAGGTCCCACATGGCCACGTTCAAGAAATTCAACAAGGACAAGCGTCCCAAGCGCAACACCCAGTCGCTGCTGTTCAAGCGCAAGCGATTTTGCCGCTTCACTGTCGCCGGCGTCGAGGAAATCGACTACAAGGACGTCGACACCCTGCGCGACTTCATCGCTGAAAACGGCAAGATCATTCCCGCGCGCCTGACCGGCACCCGCGCGATCTATCAGCGCCAGCTCAACACCGCCATCAAGCGCGCGCGCTTCCTGGCCCTGGTCCCGTACAGCGACCAGCACCGCATCTAAGGGGCGAACATATGCAAGTCATTCTGCTCGACAAGGTAGTCAACCTCGGTAACCTCGGCGAAATCGTCAAGGTCAAGGACGGCTACGCCCGCAACTTCCTCATTCCCCAGGGCCGCGCGCGGCGCGCTACCGAGGCGAACAAGGCTGAATTCGAAGCCAAGCGCGTCGAATTGGAAAAAGCCGCCTCTGCCAAACTGGCCGAAATGCAGAAGCAGGGCGAAAAGCTCGGCGGTACGACCGTCAAGCTGACCCAGAAGGCCGGCGTGGACGGCCGCCTGTTCGGCTCGGTCACGAACGCCGACATTGCCGAAGAGCTGAACAAGCTGGGCTACAAAGTTGCCAAGTCACAAGTCCGCATGCCCAACGGGCCGATCAAGACCGTCGGTGACAGCGGCGTCAGTGTTGCCTTGCACACCGACGTCGTGGTGGACATCAATGTCACGGTGCTGGGCGAAACGACGTAACGCTGCGCTATGGATGAGAGCGGGGCCGCAAGCGGCCTCGTCCTTCGGCCGCCCATGGGGCGGCTTTTCTTTTTAGCCACAGGTTCCGGGGTCTCGCCCACCGGAAACCCACCCCTTATCCACAGGCTTATCCAGTGACGCGCGGCCGGGCTGCGCGTAGCATCCGGGGCTCTCCCCAAGGAACTCATGTCCGCTGTTCTCTCCTCTGTCGGCGACGGCTTTTCCCGCGACCACCAGATCGCGCAGCTGCGCGTACCTCCGCACTCCATCGAAGCCGAGTCCAGCGTCCTGGGCGGCTTGCTGCTGGACAACAACGCGTGGGATCGCGTGGGTGACCTCCTGACCGACAGTGATTTCTATCGATACGAGCACCGCTTGATCTACGCGTCGATCGGCGGCCTCGTCAACGCCACGAAGCCGGCAGACGTCATCACGGTGTACGAGCAGCTGCAGGGACTGGGAAAGGCGGAAGAGGTCGGCGGGCTGGCCTACCTCAATTCGCTGGCCCAGTACGTACCCAGCGCCAGCAATATCCGGCGCTACGCCGAGATCGTGCGCGAGCGCTCCATCCTGCGCAAGCTGGTGAGTGCCAGCGACGAGATCGCCACCGCGGCGTTCAACACGCAGGGCAAGCCGGTCGACAAGATCCTGGACGAGGCCGAGCAGAAAATCTTCAACATCGGCGAGGAAGGCTCGCGCATGAAGCAGGGCTTCCAGGCCATGGACAGCCTGGTCGTGCAATTGCTGGACCGCGTGCAGGAGATGGCCGACAACCCGAACGACATCACCGGTGTCCCCACGGGGTTTTATGACCTCGATCGCATGACGTCGGGGATGCAGGCCGGTGACATGATCGTGCTCGCCGCGCGGCCGTCGATGGGCAAGACCGCGCTGGCGATCAATATCGCGGAGCATGTGGCCTTGAACGAAGGGCTGCCGGTGGCCGTGTTCTCGATGGAAATGGGCGCGAGCCAGCTGGCCGTGCGTATCGTCGGATCGATCGGCCGGATCGACCAGATGCACCTGCGCACCGGCAAGCTGACTGACGCTGAATGGCCGCGCCTGACCGAAGCCATCGAGAAGCTGCGCAACATCTCGCTGCACATCGACGAGACTCCGGGCCTCACGACCAGCGAACTGCGCGCCAATGCGCGGCGCCTGGCGCGGCAGTGCGGCAAACTGGGCCTGATCGTGGTGGACTATCTGCAGCTCATGAGCGTGTCGAGCAGCATGAACGACGAAAACCGCGCTACGGCGGTAGGCGAAATATCGCGGGGCCTGAAGATGCTCGCGAAGGAACTTCAGTGCCCCGTGCTGGCGCTGTCGCAGCTAAGCCGAGGGGTCGAGTCACGCACGGACAAGCGGCCGATGATGAGCGACTTGCGCGAGTCGGGCGCGATCGAGCAGGACGCCGACGTGATCATGTTCATCTACCGCGACGACTATTACAACAAGGAGTCCAAGGAACCCGGTGTCACCGAAGTCATCATCAGCAAGCAGCGCAACGGGCCAACAGGCACCGTGAAGCTGACCTTCCTGAAAGAGATGACCCGGTTCGAGAGCCTGGCCTCGGGCAACGGCGACTTCTGATTCTTGCCGGGCCCGCTATTCGCGATGGCGAGAGACTCGCTGTATCGGTGTTTTCCCTGTGATAGTTGACACTTGAATAGTTAACCCTCAAAGTATCGTCCAGCGTAGTCCTTCGCCCTACGTTTGACCTATCAATTACGTGAACATCGTTACACTGCTAAGTCGGCATTGCCAGTCGCGGCCCGAGAAAACAGCATACGTTTATCTCAAGGATGGCGAAACCGAATCGGAGACGATTTCGTATCGGGCATTGAGCGACTCGGTAAGGGCGCACGCCGAAGTGCTGGCGCAATCCATCAGGGCGAGCGAGCGGGTGTTGCTCGCACTTCCGGATGGCATCGACTTCGTGGTGGTGTTTCTCGCGTGCCTCCACGCCGGCCTGGTGCCGGTGCCCGTCAAGCCTCCGCAGAACAGGGAGGCCTCGCGGAAAGTGCTGGCGATCGCAGCCGACTGCGGCGCTTGCAGCATCGTCTGTAGCGATGGCATGCTTCTCAAGCTCCGGGCATTCTTTCCTGACAGCGAAACACTTGGGGCGATGCGCCACATGGAGTCCCAGGACCTGCTCGCCCGCGCGGCGTGCTCGTCGCCCGGGCAGCCGGACGGCGCCGAGGCTCGAGTGGCGGCCATGCCGCCCGAGTCCCTCGCCTACCTGCAGTACACGTCTGGCTCAACCGGTTCGCCCAAAGGCGTAATGGTCTCGCACGCCAATTTGATGGCGAACGAAGAGATGATCCGGCTTCGATGGGGATCGAGCGAGACGGACGTCTTGCTGTCCTGGTTGCCGATGTTTCATGACATGGGACTGGTGGCGGCGGTTGTGCACTCGCTGTTTCTCGGCGCCACGTGCGTGCTGATGCCGCCGCTGGCATTCATCCAGAAGCCGGCACGTTGGATGTCGGCTGCGTCCAAATACCGGGCGACGATCACCGGCGGCCCCAACTTTGCATTTCGTGCTCTTTGCACGGACCGCGTACTGGCGGCGTCAACCGGACTGGATCTGCGCTCCCTGCGGGTGGTCTTCTGCGGTTCCGAGCCTATCGCCGCTTCGGTCGTCACCAACTTTCTCGGCAGCTACGAGGGTCACGGATTCGACCCTCGGGCCTTCAGTGCGGGCTATGGCATGGCCGAGGCCACGCTGATGGTTTCAGCGGGAGGCATCGGCCGGCCGCCCGTGTTCGCCGACCTTCCCGCAAGCGGGACGCCCCGTGTTTCCGAGGCCGCGCCGCCCGGCACGCCGGGAGCCGGACGAACCGTCGTCAGCTGCGGCCAGGCCCTCGAAGGCCAAACGATCCGTATCGTCGACCCTGACTCGTTCGCACCGATGGCGCGAGGAAAAGTCGGAGAAATATGGCTGCACGGCAGGCACATCGCCCGTGGTTACTGGGGCAATGCCGAAGCCACCAGCGCGACATTCGGCGCACGCATAGCCGGAGGCGACTCTCGCCTTTTCCTTCGAAGCGGCGACCTGGGATTCATGCTTGGCGATGAGCTTTTCGTCACCGGCCGAATCAAGGAACTGATGATCTTCAACGGGACCAACCACTACCCGCAAGACATCGAAGCCGCCGTGGCGGGTTGCCACCCCGGCCTGTCCCTGGGCCGTTCGGTGGCGTTCAGCAGCATCGAGGCCACCGGCGAGTCGCTGATCATCGTGCAGGAGGTGAACCGCGACTGGGCCCGCAGCCTGTCGAACCTTTCGGCCCGCGAAGTGGTCGATGCGATCAAGTCGGCCGTCTATGCACAGTACGGGATCCCCGCGGGCGAAGTGGTGCTCGTTCGCCTCAATTCCATCCCGCGGACCACCAGTGGAAAGATCTGCCGCGTGAGCTGCAAGAAGCTTTTCGAAGCCGGCGCGCTGGACGTGATTTCGGTTGCGCTTCCTGCAGAATCCACCGAGGAAGCACTGTGAACGCCCATCTGGAGCCGCCTTCGTGCGCCGAGCTGCTGGCCTGGATCGAGGGGTTTATTGCAAGCGCTTCGGGACGCGCCCCTCAGACCCTGCACAGCGACGACAGTTTTCACTCTCTTGGGGTGGATTCCGTCATGGCGATGGAACTTGTCCATTCGCTCGGCGAGGCGTTCAAGGTGGAAATCGACCCGACGCTCATCTACGACTGCCGTACTGTCGGTGGCTTCACCGAGTGCGTCCAACAGCTTGGCCATGCACACAAGCCCTGATTCCATTGCCCGCACCATCGAGATATCGAAGGAGTTCGATATCCTGGGCTATCCCAACGGTGGTTACCTCGCATCGCTCGCAACCGTCATCCTGGCCGAGCACGTCGGGCACAAGGACCCGCTCGCGCTGAATGCGAGTTTCCTGGGCCACCCGACCTCGGGCGCGGCGGACATCGTGGCGGCGAAGCTCGACGAAAAAAAGAGCCTGTCGCGGGCGACCTTGACCCTTAGCCAGCTGGGCGACAAGAAGGCCTTCTATACAGCCGCGTTCACAGATTTCGAGCGCAGCACCGGGCTGACGCACCGCTTCGCGCCGCAGCCCGCGGCCATCACGCCGTATGCCGATTGCGTTCCCGTGGCCGAGCTTGCCCTGGATGAAAGCCTTGCTTCGTTTCTGAGGCGCTTCGACATGCGGTTGGCCAGGGGTTTCCTGGTCAAGCCCGGTCCCAGCCAGCCCGCGGAAGTCGAAGGCTGGATCGGCCTGCCCGGGCGCGCGTGCGCGACGCTGGCGGACCTGATCCTGTTCGCCGACGCCTTTCCGCCGCCCGTGTTCAACGCCGTGCATCCGTCGCAGTGGGGATCGGTGCCGACGGTCGAGTACAGCGTCCATCTGAAAGCCGTGCCTCGGCCCGGCCCCGTGCATGGAAGGTTCTGGTGCACCGAAGTCGTGAGGGGCTACCTTGAAATCGACGGCGAGCTACGCGATGCGGCCGGTGATCTGGTCGCGGTCTCCCGCCAAGTCGCGAAGTTTCGCGGCGGCCTTGGCCCCGGCGGGACCGATCATGCGGGGTGATGCCGCGCGCCTGACTTTTCTTTCCAGGTGTCCTTCGTGAGGCCCGGTTCGGGGGACGTGGCCGTGATCGGCCTGGACTGCCGCTTTCCAGGCGCTGAAAACCCCGCTGAGTTCTGGCAGCTGCTGGTGAGCGGCCAAAGCGCCGTGGTGGATACGCCGCTCGGGCGGTGGGATGCCAACGCCTTGTTCAGTAACCGCCCGGGAACCCCCGGCAAACTGAGCAGTTCACGCGGCGGCTTCATCACTGGCCACGACCGGTACGATCCGGGATTTTTCTCGATCCCCTTGGCTGAAGCGCGTTGCATGGACCCGCAGCAGCTGCTTGCGCTCCAGGTGACATGGCACGCCCTGGAAGACGCGCGCCTGCGGCCGTCGCGCTTGGCGGGGCGGGATGTGGGTGTGTTCATGGGCGCGACCGGGAACGACTTCGAGAACCTGGTGATGCGCCGGAGCCGCCATATCACGGCGTTCACGCCCACCGGGACAAACGCCAGCGTCATCTCGGCGCGCATCGCCTATGCCCTGGATTTCCGCGGGCCGTGCATGACCATCAACACCGCATGCTCGTCCTCGCTGGTGGCATTGCATGAAGCTTGCCTGAACCTGCGCGCGGGCCAGTGTGAAATTGCAGTTGCCGGGGGCGTCAGCCTGCTTCTCGCGCCCGAAACGACCATCGCCGTTTCGCAGGCGGGAATGATGGCGCCGGACGGGGCCTGCAAGACTTTCGACGAGCGGGCCGACGGCTATGTCCGGGGGGAAGGGTGCGGCGTCGTGGTGCTGAAACCACTGGCGAACGCGCTTCAGGACGGCGACCGCATCCACGCAGTCATCCGCGCAACGGCGGTGAACCAGGACGGCCTCACCAATGGCTTGACGGCACCCAATCGGTTGTCGCAAGAATCCCTCATTCGCAGGGCCTTGGCCAATGCCGGCATGCAAGGCAGCGATATCGGCTATGTGGAAGCCCATGGGACTGGCACGAGACTGGGCGACCCCATCGAGATCAACGCGCTCAGGAACACCTACGGTATCCTTGGCGTGAACGACGAGTCGCCATGTTACGTGGCGGCCGTCAAAGCGCAGATTGGCCACCTGGAGCCGGCTGCCGGCATTGCCGGCTTGATCAAGTCGATTCTGCAGATGACGCACCGCACCATCGTCGGCCAGACTGGCATCGTCGAGCAGAACAAGTTGATCAAGCTGGACGGCTCGAGATTGCGAATTCCCCGCGAGTCAATTCCATGGGGCAGTTTCATCCCGTCATCGTGCGGGGTGAGCGCCTTCAGTTACGGCGGGACCAATTGCCACGTGATCGTCTCGCCCGCGCCGGACCAGCCGGCTGCGCAACCCGAAGCGCCGGTGCCGACGGACATGCCGCTGGTCCTGCCGATTTCCGCCCGGTCGCCTGGCGCGCTCGACCGTTTGCGCGAGGCCCATCGGCGTGCGCTTTCGGGAGGGCTGGACGACGCGGCCGGCTGGTGCGCGTCGACAGCCCTGCAGCCGGAGGCCCATCCCTTGCGCCGCGCCTACGTCGGCGCGACCGCCGCCCGGCTGCTCGATGCCCTGGCCGCGCCCGGCACCGCGAAGCCGCCCCCCGCAGCGCGGGAGCGGCGTCGTGCGGTGAAGGCGGCATTTCTCTTCGCCGGCCAAGGTTCACAGCATGCAGGCACGGGCCGCGGCCTCTATCGGCGCTTTCCTGTTTTTGCCGAGGTGATCGACAGTGCCGAGGCGCAGTTTCGCGAACGGCTCGGGATCTCGGCGGGCGATCTGCTGTGGGGCGCCCACACCGCACGACTCGACCGGACTGACCACACCCAGCCCGCGCTGTACGTGATGCAGGTAGCGCTCGCCCGGCTCTGGCTATCGCTCGGCGTTGCGCCCGCCGTGGTGGTCGGCCACAGTATCGGTGAGTTCGCGGCCGCGCATGTAGCGGGTGTTTTCGACTTCAACCAGGGCCTGCGCATGGTGTTCGCGCGGGGCCGGCTGATGCAGGACCATGCGGCCGAAGGCTCGATGGTGGCCTTGCGGGCGACTCCCGATCAGGTCCGGCCGATCCTGGCGTCGTTGGCCCAGGACGCCCGGATCGCTGTCTACAACGGCGCCGCCGAAATTGTGCTGGCCGTGCGGCCCTGGGCCGTGACGCCGCTGGCTGACTTGCTGAAGCGCCACCAGCTGCAGTTCGTGAAGCTCAAAGGCGATCGTGCGTTTCATTGCGAGTGGATGGAAGACTGCGCGCTGCGGTTCAAACAGGCGCTTGCCGGCGAAACCTTCCACCCGGCCCGCATTCCCATCGTCGATAGCCTCGGCGGCGGCGCCGGGCCCGCGCCGGCATTCGACGCCGACTACTGGTATCGGCAGATCACTTCGCCCGTGAGGTTCCACGAAGCGGCCTCGGATGCGCGCGTGCTTCAGGCAGGTCTCCTGTTGGAGGTGGGTGTCGGCGGGATTCTGAGCGGCCTGGCGTCGCGCGCGGCCAAGGAACGGCGCGCGGTGGCGCTGTCGGCCCTGCCCGGTGAACCCGACTGCGCCGCATTTCTCCAGGGACTGGCTGCGTGCTACGAGGCGGGCATCGACGTCAATTGGCGGGGGCTTTATCCCGCTGCACTGTCGCGGGATTTGCCGCTCTATCCCTTCGATGAAGATGTCGTCTTCGATGCGGCTGCCTACGCGGGAAGTCCCGAAGTGCCTGGGCCAGCGCCCGAGTCCGATGCGCCGGCACCATCACGGCCGGCCGAAATCGGGATATTCGACGTGAGCTGGGAGACGGTGGACCCCGCCGGGCTCGCGGGTGCGGAGGGTCTCCTCCTGTGCCTCGGTTCACACCAGGCCGCCATGTCGTTGCTGCGCGCAGCGGGAACAAGCGCGGTGCTGCTCGCGCCGGGCGGCGCATCACCGGCGCGCGTCCTGGAGCAGGGCGTGGCGAGCGGGCAGGCGCGCGATGGGCCCGTGGTGCATGCCGTGGTGTTCCAGGACGCTTTTTCGAACTGGGCGGACGGGTGGATGGCGTGCGTGGCGGGTGCGCGGAACTACGTCGAGTTCGTGCGAGAACTGGCGTCGCTCAAGGTGCCGCTGCGCAGCATCACCCTGGTCCTGCCTGTCGATGGGGAAGCCAGCCGCCTGCAGGCCGCGCCCTTGCTGGGCGCCATGAAATCCGCGGCGCTCGAATTTCCCGGCGTGCATCTCAAGGCCGTTCAGCTGGAGAGTGCCCTGGACGAAGCGGGCCCGTTGCTGGCTGCAGTAGCCCAAGCCGGGCGGGGAGGGGAGTTCCGCCTCACCGGGAAAATGCTTCGCGAGCCCGTGCTCTTGCAAAAGGGCGCGACTTTGCCTGATTCCTTCAAGCCCGATCCTGGGCGCGCGTACATCGTGACAGGCGGGACCGGCAGCGTCGGTCTCCATGTGGCGCGCGGGCTCGTACATCGGGGTGCCCGCCACGTGGTTCTGGCCAGCCGCAATGCCGAGACCGCGGCAGTCCCGGATCTGGGCCAGCCCGCGGGAGTCGGCCACGAACTTCAGGTCGTCCTGGAAAACTGCGACGTCTCGGTCAGGAGCGACGTCGAACGGCTGTTCGCGAACGTCGGCCGGCGGGGGCGCCGCCTGGGCGGTATTTTCCATGCGGCTGGTGTCCTGTCGGAAGTTGCGGGCCAGGCGGATGGGCTCGAGCAATGGGAGCAGGTCCTGGCGGCGAAGGTCATCGGCACCCACTGGCTGTCTACCCTGGGCGCGCCGCTGGAGCCCGAGTTCATGGTGGCCTTTTCGTCCGTGTCTTCGCTGTGGGGCGTCAGGGGACTGCCGGCGTACGCGGCAGGCAACCGCTATCTCGACGCCTGGGCGCAGGAGGCGGCCGGTGCGGGCTGCAAGCGGATTGCCATCAACTGGGGGCCCTGGCGCGGAAGCGCCATGGTCGATGCGGACGCAGCGCGCGGCATGCGCGGCGCGGGCATCGAAACGCTGGAGCCGGCCGCGGCCGTGGACGCCCTGTTTTCGGTGCTCGCCACAGGCCGTCCGGGCCAGGCCGTGGTCTGCACGGTCGACTGGAGCCGGCTGGCAGGCCTTTATGCGGGCGCCGGGCAGGAGGGTCTGTTCCGACGGTTGTGGGACGGGGCGTCCCCCACGGTCCGGCCCCGCTCCAGCGCGCCTGCGCATGCGGCCAGCGACTGGCGCGACCGGGTTCGCGCCGGGCTCGCCGCGATGCTGAACATCCCGGCCGGGGAGATTCCCGCGGATGAGCCCCTGCACGCGCTGGGCATCGATTCCCTCCGGGCCATCGAGCTCAAGAGAGTGATCGAAATCCACACCGGCCTGGAAATTTCCGCGACGCTGGTGTTCGACTATCCGACGCTGGGCGAGATCGAGCGATACCTGGCGCGGGCCCTGGCGCTCGAACAGGACGCCCACGTTGGCGCGAAGCCCGGCGCCGCCGTGGCACGGGCGGCCGACAGGGACATCGCCGTCATCGGTCTTGGCTGCCGCCTGCCGGGGGGCAGCGACTCGGCCGATCGCTTCTGGCAACTGCTGGTGGACAAGGCGAATCCCGTGGTGAATTCTGCCGATCGCTGGAATTCCTCCCTCTACCCGGGTGCGGATGAGCCCGGCCACGCGGCGCGTTTCGGGGCTGCTTTCGTCGACGACATCGAGAAGTTCGACGCCCGGCTGTTCGGGGTGATGCCCGCGGAGGCCTACTCGATGGATCCCCAGCAAAGAATGGCCCTGGAGCTCGCCTGGCGCTGTTTCGAAGGCGCCGGCTACCGCCGCGCGGACGTGCGCGGAGCGCGCGTCGGAACCTACCTGGGCGTTGGCGCCAACGAGTATCGGCACCTGCTCGCAGGCAGCAGCAGCGGGCCGGTCGAATACGAGGCGTCGGGCAATTCCCTCAATGCAATCCCGGGGCGAATCGCGTTTCACTTCGGACTTCGCGGCCCGGCCGTGGCGCTCGATACCGCGTGCTCGTCGTCGCTGGTTGCGCTGCACCAGGCCGTGTCGGCGCTGCGGGCCGGCGAATGCGAAATGGCCCTGGCGGGTGGCACCAACACGCTGATCAGCCGCGAGACATTCGCCGCGCTCTCGCAGGCCAAGATGCTGTCCCCGCAGTGGCGATGCGCGGCTTTCGATGCCGGCGCCGACGGTTATGTGCGCGGTGAAGGCGGCGTGATCTTCCTTCTGAAACCCCTGGCCCAGGCGCAGCGGGACGGTGACGCGGTCCTGGCAGTCCTGAAGGGCTCGGCTGTGAACCAGGATGGCCGGAGCGCCAGCCTCACAGCCCCGCACGGGCCGGCCCAGGTCGATGTCATGGAACGCGCGCTCGCGGACGCTGGGCTGGCTCCCGCCGACATCGATTGGGTCGAGGCCCACGGCACCGGCACTTCGCTGGGCGACCCGATCGAACTGCGTTCCCTCGACAGCGTCTACGGCAACCCGGGGCGCTCCCTGATCGTCGGCGCGGTCAAATCCAACATCGGCCATCTGGAATCCGCGTCAGGAGCCGCCGGCATGCTCAAGGTGGTGTTGGCGCTGCTCCACGAAAAAATTCCCTCCAACCTGCACTACCGGAAGCTGAATCCGCACATCGGCAGCCTGCAATGCGAATCGCTCGTCGTGCCGTCCGCGCCTGTCGCGTGGCCGCGCGAAGCCGAGGGCAGGCCGCGACGGGCGGCGATCAGCTCGTTCGGCTTCAGCGGCACCAACGCGCATTTCGTGGTCGAGGAGCCGCCGGCGGCCGGCACGCCCGGCAAGGCCGCGGGTCCCTGGTTGCTGCCGATTGCCGCCCACTCCCGAAACTCGTTCGATGCCCTGCTGCGCGGCTACCGCGAACTCAGCGATAGCGACCGGCTGCGCGCCGCCTGCGAGAGCGCGCAGTGGCAATGCGAGCCCATGCGCTACAGGGCAGCCCTGGTGGCCGGATCCGCGAGCGAATTGCGAGCTTTGCTGGCGTGCGCACCGGGACCTGCCGATGCCCAAAGCGCCAATACGCCTGGCCTCGCGTTGGACTTCGAGGCCGTATGCACCGTGGCCGGGATGCCGCGCGAAATACCGGCGCTCCCGGCCTATGGCGAGGCGTTGGCCGAGGCCGGGCAGATCCTGGACCAGGCGCCGGCGTCGCCAGAATCCGGCCGGCGCCGCATCCTGCAATACGCATGGCTGCGCGCGATCAGCCGCGCCGGCCTGGACGTGGAGCTCATCGCGGCGGAAGACGAGGATGCGCTGCGGGCCGCGGCCCTGGGCCGGATGCCTTTGGGCGAGTATCTGATGGGGCAGCGCCAGGCCGCGCGGCCGGCGGCGCCGGCCCAACGTGCCTCGGCACTGCTGGGGTTTGGCCTGGCGGCCGCACGGCCGGATGCCATCGACCTGCTCGAAGCCACCTCGAGCCCGCGACGCTGGCTGGAAGCTGTCGGCGGGCTTTTCACGCTCGGATTCGATGTCGACTGGCGCCGCGTTGGCGGCGGCACAAGAACACCGCATTCCACCGGATTTCGCTACCCCATGGACAAGACGGCTTTCTGGCCGAAGCCCGCGGCCGCCTCATCGCCGCGAGCCCCTGCGCACCCGCCGGGCATCCGCGATCTGCAGGCCATCCTGCACACGCAGGCTAGCCTGATGCACGACCAACTTTCAATCCTGGAGACCCATCTTTCATGAGCATCGTCAGCGCGCAACGAAACCGGGACCCCATCGCGTCGATGATCGTCCAGAACTTCTCCCGCATCCTCGGCCTGCCCGACGGCGAACTGGTGCAACTTGACGACTCGCTGCTGGACATGGGAGCCGATTCGCTCGCACTGATGAAGTGCATCGACTTCCTGCAGGACGACCTGGGCGTCTCGGTGGCGATGAGCCAGTTCTACCAGGACTTCGCCACGCTCGGCGATGTGGTGGAGTACGTCCTGGGCACGGTGAGCCGCGAGGTCCATGACCCATCGAAAGCGGCGGCCGTGGCGCGCCCGCTGCACCCGGCCGCGAACGCCGAGCGCCTGGGCGAGGCGCCGGCGGGGCCTGAGGCTTCGGTACCCGCCGGCCCGTCCGCCAACGAGAACGAGTGGGTCCGCAGCCTGCTGGCATCCCATGTGGCGCTGATGGACCGCCAGCTCCAGATGCTCGACAGGTTGAGCCAGCGAAGCACCGAGAGGGCACCGCCTTCCGCCGCAATCAAGGTTGGCGCGCCTGGGGTTCCCGCGCCGCGGCCGCAAGCCAAGGCGGCGCCGGATGACGGCGCGGCGACGGATCGGTTCAATGTATTCGCCTCCCGTGCGCGGGCGGGGCGCGGCGGGCTGACTGAGACGCAGAGCCGCTATCTCGAATCTTTCGTGCAGGCGTATGCGCGCAAGCACGCGGGCTCCAAACGGCTGACCCAGCAGGCGCGTAAATCCCTGGCCGACAACCGCGTATCGGCCGGCTTCAAGCCGAACACCAAGGAGATCCTGTTCCCCATCGTCGCCGAGCGGGCGGAGAGCGCATCGATATGGGACGTCGACGGCAACCGTTTCGTCGATATAACCATGGGCTTCGGCGTTCACTTGTTCGGGCACAACCCCGCTTTCATTCGCGACCCGATCATCGCCCAGGCCCAGACAGGCTTTCCGATAGGGCCTCAATCTCCGCTTGCCGGACGGGTCGCGGACCTGATCTGCGAGCTGACCGGCCACGAGCGCGTCGTATTCTGCAACTCCGGAACCGAGGCGACCATGACGGCCCTGCGCATCGCGCGGGCGCATACCGGCCGCACGAAGATCGTGATCTTCCGCGAGTCCTACCACGGAACCTTCGACAGCTTCCTGGCCCGGCCGGATGCCGCGCAAGCCGGCGCGCCCGGCTCGGTCCCCGTCAGCGCCGGCGTCACGCCGGGGGCCATCGCGGAGACCATTGTGCTGGACTACGGCGACCCGCATGCGCTGGAGCTCGTGGAGAAACTGGGGCCGGAGCTGGCCGCCGTGGTGGTCGAGCCGGTGCAAAGCCGCCGGCCCTGGCTGCAGCCGCGCGAGTTTCTCGCAAGGCTTCGGGAAATCACCCGCGACCATGGCGTGGTCTTCCTCTGGGACGAAGTCATCACCGGCTTCCGGGTGGCCGCCGGCGGAGCACAGGAGCACTTCGGCATCCGTGCGGACCTCGCCACTTACGGCAAGATCGCCGGCGGCGGCATGCCGATCGGCATGGTGGTCGGCGGCGCCGCGCTCCTGGACCGCATCGACGGCGGATACTGGCAGTACGGTGACGACAGCTTCCCGGCCGCCGAGCAGATCTTCTTCGCCGGCACGTTCACCAAGCACCCGCTGGCGATGGCCGCTGCTGTCGCCGTGCTGGAGAAGATTCGCAGCGAGAAGTCGGCGCTTTATCCGGCGCTCAACGCCAGGACGCAAAAGCTGGCCCTGGACAGCAACAAGCTGTTCGACGAGGCTGGTATCGCAATCCGGGTCGAATGCTTCGGATCGCTGTTCCGGTACGTCTCGCGCAAGAACATCGACATGTTCTTCAACCACCTGATGATGGAAGGCGTGTTCATCTGGGAAGGCCGTAACTGCTTCCTCAGCACGGCCCATACCGACGACGACATCGAGTTCATCCTCCAGGCCACGGGCAACGCGATCCGCAAACTTCAGGCGGGGGGATTCTTCGACGACAAGCCGCAGGCGGCCTCCGGCCGGCCGGTGGCCGTCTGGGCGCGGCGCTTCACCGGGCTTTGGGCCAGCGCGCCGCTGGCGCTGAACATCGGGGGCGGCGTGCTCATGCGCGGAGTCGACGAGACCCAGGTCGCCCGCCTGGCAGCCTCGGTCGAAACCGTGCTGGGCGGATGTGCCGGGATCAATGCCCATTACGATGCCGCGCACCAGCACTGGTGCGCGTCGGATCAGCGGTTTGTTGCTGCCCGGGTGGTGGAACCCGAGCCGGGGCGAGCGCTGGAAGAGCTGGCGGGCCGCATGGTCGACGCGGAGCTGGGCCAGCCGTTCCGCCCGGGAGACAGCGCTCAATTGCGCGCCAAGCTCGTGCGCTTGGGTAAATCCGCGGCGCTGCTGATTCTCGTGGCCAACCACGCGGTGTGCGACGGCTATTCGTTCGCGCTGGGGCTGGATGCCATCTTCAGCCAGGCCCGGCAGCCGTCGCCGGTCTGCCCTTTCTCGGAGGACCTGGGCGGCAGCGCGGCCGCGGATGCCCGCTACAGGCAGTCGCCGAACTTCGCGCGCGACCATGATTTCTGGATGCAGCGGGTTGCACAGTGCTACGGCGGCGCCACCTTTCCATCCGCCCAGCCGGCGGGCGGGCCCGCGCGGCGGGTACAGCTGCGGGTCGACGCGGCCGCGGTGACGCGATTGGCGAAGAAGCATCGCGTCACGTCCTTCGCGGTGCTCGTGACGGCCTTTCAACTCGCATTGTGGGACGACCCCGGCCTCAGCGCGCGAGGCGCCCTGGGCGTTCCCTTCGCGAATCGCGCCGTGCTGGAGCACGACCGCCAGATGGTTCAGGTCAGCAACATTCTTCCGCTGGCCGTCAAGCCGCAGCACGCCGACGCCAAAGACCTTGCCCAATACGTGGGACAGACCGCCGCCGCCTTACGGGACCTGGCCGTGCATGGCGCCTACCCCGTGTTCGACGGCCCGCGCAGCATGGCCGGGGCGCCGCCCATCGTACTGAGCGTGAACCTGGAGGCTGAATTCGACCTGTCCTGTTACGGAGTCGATGCCCAGCCGCTGTTCGGCAAGCGCCATGCCGTCGAGTTTCCGATCGAGGTGAACATCCTCAAGCAAGACGCCTGCTACGACATCCTTTGCGATTACCAGGAGCGAACCATCAGAGAACCCGACGTCCTTTTCCTGACATCACGATTCGAACAACTTCTAACCACCTGGAGCCAGAATGCAAGCTGACACTTTTCAACCCCCGCGCGTCAATTGGACGTTCGTTGCCGTTATGGGCGTGCTATGCGCGTGCGTATTCGGATTCAACTATTCCAGGTACGGCTTCCACGCCGACAGCTATCTGTGGACCATCCGGACCGTGGTGAAGCTGGCATTCGCCTTCTTCGCGCTGTCCTACATCTCCAGCCCATTGCACGATTGGCGGCCCACCCGCTTCAGCACCTTGCTGATGAAGCACCGGGCGACCACCGGAGCCGCATTCGCTGTGGTGCAGCTGTCGGCCGCCGCTTGCGCCCTCGTCATCTGGAACAACTGGCCGCAGATCATCCACGCGATTTCCACGCCCGTGGAACGGGTGCTGGGCGTGATGGTGTTCACCTGGATCTTCATCATGCTGATCACCTCGAACCAGTTCGCCATCGACAAGCTCGGAAGGCGGCTGTGGAGCGGCATCCATACCTACGGCATGATGGTGATCTGGATCGCGTTCCTGCTGGACTATCTGCGCCGCACCGTCGAGTGGTCGCTGGCGTATGGCGTATTCACCGGCACCTTGCTGCTGATCCTGTTCCTGCGGGCACGTGTTCTGCTGGTTCGCCGCCGCGCAGCGTCGCCGGCGCCCGCCGGCCTGTGATTGAGGCGGCCATGAGTTCTGCCCTCGCGCTCGACGCCCGATCTCGATCTCGCACCGCGGTGCGAGCGAGCCTGCCGCCTGAACAATGGACGGCCAACGAGACCTTCACCCGCGGCCTCGTCGCCGAACTTCAGCAGCATCCGTTCGCCCGGCACCCGCTCGTTGCCGACATGAATGCCGGCCGGGTGACAAGCGCGTGGCTCAGGCACTTTTATCTGGACACCGTCTACGCGCTGTCGGGCCGCTTCATCGAGTACGTCCTGCAGGCTGTGGTCAACTGCGCCCAGGTGCGCGAGCGGGTAGGGCAGCGCGGGGTGGCTGCGGCGCGTTTCCTCATGCAGATCAACGCCATCGATGAACTCGGTTTCGAACCGGGCGATGCCGGTGGCGGCTTCAAGGGCGACCCGGCGCGGGCGCACCTTGTCCAGCTCTACGACGTCATGAAGCAGATGGGGATCGGCGAACAGGAGGCCGACCAGCACCGGCCGTCGCCCGCCGCGCAGCGCATGTACGACGCGCTTGAGGAGAACCGGCACGATCACCTTCGCCTGGCGACGTTGCTGGCAGCCTACGAGTCGACGCTCAGCCCGTGGAGCAGTGCGTGGGCGCGGGCGACCCGTGCGGCGACGGCAGTCGACGTCGACCGCGGCTACCATGCCATCCATGTCGAGGACGAGCATGGCAGCGCGGTGGACGACGACCACTCCGAGGACAGCTGGCACATCGTCCGCCAGGCGCTGACGCCGGAGCGCCACAACGAGGTGCGGCAACTTGCGTTCGACCTCATGGATACATGTGCGGCGTACGTGGACTACCAGCACGATCTGCTTCGCAGCCAGAAGAAGCTGGTGAGCTGAGCGTGACAAGCGTAACGCCCAGGCTGATGGCCGCCCTGGCGCACTGGGCCCAGACCAAGCCCGCGGCTTTCGCATGTATCGACGACCACTCCCGCTGGCAGTGGGATGCGTTCCATGCGTGCGTGCGCGACACGGCCGCGGCCTTGCGGCAGGTGGTGGCCGACAGCGCCGACGGGGGCGCCGACACATCCCCGGTTGTCGGCATCCTGATGGACAACGGAGCGGATTTTGCCATTGCAGCCTGCAGCGTTGCAGCCATCGGCGCCACCTTCACCTTGTTTCCTGCCGATATGGCCGCCGAGGCTACACGGCGCCTGATGCGTCAAAGCGGCGTTCGCGTGGTCATCACCGACGAACCGAACAGTGCGAACTTGCCGAAGCACGGCGTCGTGGGTGTGACCCTGCAGCAACTGAAAGGGCGGGACCGTACCGGCGAGGCGCCGTCTTTCGAAGCCGATCCCCTGGCCTTCAGCATCGTCTATAGCTCGGGCACGACCGGCAATCCCAAGGCGATCGTCCATCCGCGCAGCGCCCGCGCCGCCATCGACGAGGCCGCCAGGCGGCTGGGTGTGGACGCTGGCGCCGTCAATCTGGTCGCGCTGCCGATGTTCAACAATCTGGCGCTTGTCACCTGGCTTCCGGCGTTGGTCAACGGCGGCTGCAACGTCATCCTCAAGAGCTTTTCACCCCGCGCGTTCGCCGAGGCGGTCGAGGCTCATGCGGTGACTCACTTCGTGCTCAGTCCACGGCAATACCGCGAGCTGCTCGCATCGAACGAGTTGGGCGGCCATCGCCTGGACAGCCTCAAGCTGCACATCTCGTCGAGCTCGCGTCTTGGCGCTGCCGAGAAGGCGGCCATCACATCGCGCCTGCCGGGCCGGTTCTGCGAAATCTATGGTGTCACCGAAGGAGGCGTGGGGACCCTGCTGCAGGTTTCGGAAGGCGCGAAGCTGAACACCGTCGGCAAGCCGATGCCCTCGTACGAAATGACGATCATCGACGAGCAGGGCCGGGAAGCCCCCGCCGGGCAGATCGGCTATATCGCGGGGCACAGCGCATTCATGATGAGCCGCTATCAGGACCCCGGCCATGTCGCGCGCTACTGGGCACGGGCGGCGGCGCCCGAACGCCGTTTCTTCGTCCCCGGCGATCTTGGTTTTTTCGACGAGGACGGGTACCTCACGGTGCTGGACCGGGCGGTCGACACGGTCCAACTGGGCGGGCAGCGCTGGTTTCCGAGCGTCATCGAAGACGATCTCCTGGCCAGCGGCGGGTGCGCCGAACTGGCTGTCAGCTTCGGACCGGCGGGCCAAGCTCCCGGGAGCCTGACGGTGCGATGGGTGGGGAACGACGATGACGAGCAGCCTTTGCGCCAGGCCTTGGCGTCGAAGTATCCGAACTTCGTACCTGTGTTGGTTCGCTGCAGGAATTTGCCGCGCAATGCAATGGGCAAGCTGCTGCGGACCGAACTGGGCGCGACGCCCGCGAAGGCAACGCATGACTGATGCATTCCGTTCTCCAGGTGCGCGTACGCGTTATCTTGCCGTCAGCGCGGCGACCCTCCTGCTCTTCACGACCGGCGCGTGCCTGTCCTATCTCTCCAAAGTCCTGGCGACGGTGGGATTCGATCCGGCCCGCACCGGATTGCTGGTGGCCAGCGGCGCGATACCCGTGGTGCTGTGCAGCTTGCTGGCGGGAAAATTGATGGCCAGGCTGAGCGCGCGGGCCGTCGTCGCCATCGGGATCGGGATGGTGGCGCTGGGCTATGGATCGCTCGCGTGGACGGGTCAGAGCCAGATGGCTGCCGCGCCTTACATCTCGCTGGCGGTCATGATCGGCGGAATGGGGCTGTACATGCCCGCCGCCTTCCTGCTGGTGCGCTCGTGCATCGAGCCGGCTCGGATGATGCAGTTCGTCGGGATCTACGGCGCGATGCAGTTGCTGCCTTCGATATTCGGTCCAATGTGGGCCCAGCAGGTATTTCTGGCATACGGGTTCCGCAATTACTTCCTGATCACCGCTGTGCCGGCGGCCGCGGCATTGCTCATGCTGTTCGTGGGCCGGCAGGGACCGGCGCCGGTGGCCCCCGCGCCGTCCGGGGCGTCCGGCGGTGTCGCAAGTTACTCCCAGCTGCTGCTGCGCCCGAAGGTGGCGCTTCCCTGCCTGGGCGGCCTGACCGCCGGCAGCCTTTTCGGCGCGGTGAACATTTTCGTTGCCCTGTTGCTTTTGTCCGAGGGCACGCCGATCCATTTTTTCTTCGTGCCGTTCGTGTCGGCTTACCTGATAACCCGCTTTCTCGTGTTGAAACTGTTCGAGCGCAGCAACCGTTCGGTGGTGGTCGGCACCGGTATAGCCATGATGGCGGCCGGGGTCGCCATCCTGTGGGCCGTCGGCGCCGGGCCCCTCGCATCGGTCGCCGCGGCCGTGCTGTTCGGTTGCGGCTTCAGCATCAACTACCCCGTGGCATCGGTCTGGATATCCGAGCTGTTCCCGCCGGAGGGCAGGGCAAAACCGGTTGCCCTGTTCAATGCCATCTATACCTTCGGCATGTACGCGTCCCCGTTGCTCACCGGAATCCTGCTGGCGGCCGGTGGCGCCGCAGCTTTCTACGCCTGCGTGGTCGGCGCCGGTGCCGCGGCGGCTGCATTGCTGCTGGGCTTTAGGGCCTTGGCCACGGTCGACGCAAAACAGCAGCTGGGACAATGAGACAAGCTGAATTTCGGTGCAGCCGCTGCGCGACGCTAGAGCGGCTGGCGTATACATACTGGTGGAGGAATCTTTGATAAAGACGAGACAAGAGATTGCCGATTGGTGCACCCAATTCGTCGCGGGCATGTTCGACATCCCGGTGGCAGAAGTCTATGGCGGCGCGGAGTTCCAATCCTTCGGTTTCGACTCCACGGCGCTGGTGAGTTTCTCTGCCGAGCTGGAGGCATGGCTCGGGCGGGAGCTGAACCCCTCCGTGCTGTTCGAGTACCCCACGATCGATCTGCTGGCGCAGCACATCTCGGAGCAATCCAAATGACTTCATTGTCAACCAGGCCGTGGTTCGCCACCTACCCGCGCGATGTTCCCAGGGACATCGACATCCCCTTCGATACGATGGCGCAGATGCTGGACGCCGCCTTTAAGGCGCGACCCTCGAAGAGGGCCTATGCGTGCCGCGATGAAGCCGTGACATTCGGCCAGGTGGACGATCAATCGCGGGCCGTCGCCTGTTTCCTCCAGCGGTTGAACCTCGCCCCTGGCGCCCGCGTGGCGATCATGCTGCCCACGCTGTTGTGTTATCCCATTGTTCTTTTCGGCATCCTGCGCAGCGGCTACACCGCCGTGTGCATCAACCCGCAATACACGGCCGGGGAGCTGCGGCATGTACTGGACGACTGCGGCGCGGAAGTGATGTTCGCGATGCCGCAGCAAGCCATTTTGCTGGAGACCATCCGGCATGCGACCCAGGTCAGGAAGGTCGTCCTGGCAGGCCCGGCGGTGCCGCGACAGGACGGGCCGGCGCCGCTTTCCGGCGACGACTTCGCGCCCCTGGCCGATGTGCTTTCCGGCGGGACAGGGCTTGGGATGCGAGACCCTGCGCTGACAGCCGACAGCGTCGCGCTGCTCCAATACACCGGAGGCACGACGGGCGTTTCTCGCGGCGCGCAGCTCTCCCACCGCAACCTGGTGGCCAACGTTCTGCAGTCGCAGGCCTGGGTGCTGCCGGAGCTTCGCAAGCTGGGACAGGACAGGCAGTACACCTTCGCGTGCCTGCTGCCGCTCCACCATATTTTCGGGCTCACGGCGTGCCTGCTCCTGGGCGCCCATATGGGCGCGCTCACCGTTCTGGTGGCGAACCCGTTCGACGTGCGTGGCGCGGTGGCCCAGCTGGCGGCCCATCGGGTGAACCTCTTGCCCGGCGTCAGTACCCTCTTCGCCGCCATGATGTCGGACCCGCGCTTCGGCGAGGTCGACTTCAGCGAGCTGCGTGTGGCGATCGCCGGAGGCATGAAATTGCAGGCCGCCGTTGCTTCCCGATGGGAGGCGCTGACGGGGTGCCCGATTGTCGAGGCCTATGGCCTGTCGGAGACTTCGCCCCTGGTGTGCTGCAACCCGCTGGACGGCCGGGCGCGGCCGGGGACGATCGGCCTTCCGGTGCCGGGCACCGAGGTTGCCATCCTCGACAGGCAAGGCGCGCCTCAGCCTGCGCAACAAATAGGGGAGATCGCGGTGCGCGGGCCCCAGGTCATGCTCGGCTACTGGGGCAACCCGGGCGCGACCCGCGAGGCGATCGATGCACAGGGATTCTTCCTCACGGGCGATGTCGGGACCATGGATGCGGACGGTTTCGTTCGCATTCTCGAGAGAAAGAAAGATGTCGTGATCGTCGGCGGGCTCAATGTATATCCCAGCGAAATCGAAACGGTTGCAGGGGCCCACGAGTCGGTCGCGGAGTGCGCCTGTATCGGTGTAGCCGACAGCAGTACGGGCGAGGCCGTGAAACTCTTTGTCGTTCGCAAGCCGGGCGCAGTCTTGACCGCCACCCAGGTGATGTCGCATTGCCGCGGGAGCCTGACCGGCTACAAATTGCCCAAGCACATCGCCTTCGTCGAGGCGCTGCCTCGAACGGCCGTGGGCAAGGTGTCCAAGCCGGACCTTCGCGCGCTCGGTGCGTCCGCGGCGGCATGAGCGCCTCCATCGCCGGCCCCGCCGACAAGGAGGACTCGTATGCCGGCGTTCCGGAGGAGCGCCTGTTCCTCACGAATGCACGCCTTCAGAAGCGTACGAGCCGCAGCAACACGCTGATGGTCGCGGGCTCCTTCGCGGCCACGCTGGTGGCTGCCGCGGAACTGATCTACGGGCGTGTGACTCCCTCGGCGCTGTGGGTCGCCTTGCTGTTCTATCTCATCGGAATGACCGGCATCGCCATGGGGTTCCATCGGCTCTTTTCGCACCGCGCCTTCGTGGCGCCCGCCGGATTACGGGTTGCACTGGCGATCGCGGGATCCGTGACGGCGCAGGGGTCCGTCACGCACTGGGTCAGCAACCACCGCCGCCACCATGCCTTCACGGATCAGGTCGGCGATGTGCACTCGCCCTACCGGAAAGGGCAATCCATTTTCAGCGCCTGGCAAGGCTTCTGGCATGCCCAGTTGAACTGGATCTATACGCATCGCATTTCCAATCCGCTGGTCTTCGGCAAGGACATGCTGCGGGACCGGGCGCTGCAGCGCGTGAGCCAGCTTTATTCGCTTTGGCTCGTCCTGGGCATCCTGGCGCCCGCATTGATCGTATTCGCCTTCGAAGGCACGCTGCGGGGGTTCCTGGATGGGGCGCTCTGGGGCGGCGGCGTGAGGATCTTTTTCGGAATCATGCTGCCTAGCGCGGTCAACTCGTTCGGCCATATGTGGGGGCGCCGGCCCTACGAGACGGCGGATCAGAGCCGCAACGTGGCCTGGCTTGCATGGCTCACGCTCGGTGAAGGCTGGCACAACAACCATCACGCTTTTCCGGCCTCCGCTCGGGCGGGCATTCGGTGGTGGCAGTTCGATCCGGTCTGGTGGCTGATCCTCGCGCTGGAGCGCCTGCGGGTCGTCAGCGACGTCCGCAGGCCGCAGGCGGTTCATCGGGGCCCGCTGGCGCGCGAAGGGAAAAGCGGATGACGCTGCCTGCTGCCCAATCGCTGCACCCCGCCGGCGACTCGGCCTGGTTCGTGCGCCGTCCCCGCAAGCATGAGGCGCGCGTCAGGCTGGTCTGCTTTCACCATGCAGGTGGCAATGCGAACGCCTTTCTTCCGTGGGCCGCGGCGCTGCCTGTGGACATCGAGATCATCGGCATCCAGCTGCCGGGCAGGGGAGTACGGCAGCGCGAACCCGTGTTGAGGGATTCGCAGGCCCTGATCTCCACGCTCGGGCCGCTGCTGGCGGGCGAGTTGCTGCAGGGCCCGCCGTTTCTCTTCTTCGGCCACAGCACAGGCGCGTGGCTGGCGTTCGAGATGGCCCGGTGGCTGGCCGCCCGGGGAGCACGCCAGCCCGAGCACCTGTTCGTGTGCGGCCGCGCGGCGCCGCACCTTCCTTTTCGGGTCGCTCCCATCGACGGCCTGCCCGATACCGAAATGGCGGCCCAACTCCAGCGCTTCGGGGGAATCGACGATGCATTGTTGTCCCACCCCGAGTTGATGCGCTTGTTTATGCCCGTGATCCGGGCGGATCTCTTCCTGCACCGCAGTCATCGCCATGTCCCGCAGCCACCCCTGGGCTGCCCGTTGACGGCGCTGGTCGCCGACGACGACCCGCTTTGCACGGTCGAGGACGCACGCGCCTGGGAAGTCCATACCCGCGACCGGTTCGAGCTCAAGGTTATGACGGGCGGCCATTTCTTTTTCCACAGGGAGCCCGGGCGCTACCTGCCATTGCTGTTCCCGCCGGCTTGCCGGGGCACGAAACCCTGATTGCCCACTCCGGAACGCAGGCGCTGGAGCTCGTCGGCAGCTTTTGCCCTCACTTGACGGCACCTGCGGACTACGGCTGGGCCTGCCCGAATGATTGGTATGTTAGATTTTGGCCATGATCAGGATGAACCAGTCTTTGCTGTTGTTTCTGGCGGCCGGTGCGGTGGCGGCAGGGTTGATCCTGTGGCGCTTGGGATTGATCCACGCGCCCGGATCCGACGGTCCCACTGCATGGGTACCCGAGCCGGCCGGGGACATCGAACTTGCGATGCCGGCCGAGCCGCCGATCCGGCACGCCGTCGAAACGCCGTGGACTGCGCGGCTGGGCGCCAGGGATGTGGGGCGGGCGCTGGCCGACCTGCTCGGCCAGGACGCGGTCACCGAATTCGTGCAGATCGACGATTTGCCGCGCCGGCTTGTCGCCACGGTTGACAGTCTTGCGCGATCGCATGCCGCACCCATGCTCTGGCCCGTCCATCCCACCACAGGGCGATTCGCTGTCGACGAGATCGACGGCGGGCCGGTCATGGGACTGGACAATGGGCGGCGCTACACGCCTCTGGTGCTCCTGGTCGAATCTGCGGACACCCGGCGTTCAGTCGATCTCTACGCGCGCATGTACCCGGTGCTGCAACGGGCCTACGAGGACCTCGGTTTCCCGAACCGGTACTTCAACGACCGGCTGATCGCCGTGATCGATACGCTGCTTGAAACGCCCGACCTCGAATACCCCGTCAAGCTTCAACTGACCGAAGTGAAGGGCCCCATCGCATCGCTGCGGCCCTGGGTTCGATACGAATTCGCCGATCCGGGCCTCGAGTCCCTTACTGCCGGCCAGAAGATGCTGCTGCGGGCCGGACCGGTGAACAAACGCCGCCTCGAATCCAAGCTCGTCGAGTTCCGCGCTGAGCTCATCAAGCGATTCCCCCCGCGCTGAGCACCGGGGTACTGTGCTTGAGCCGCGGGTGGCGCTCCCCGATAGCGCACTTGTTTGTTTCAAGATAACGAAGCCTCATCTTCTTTCGCCTGTTGCATATCGGTCGGGAATCCCTGTCAAATCTACCAGGGTGGACCGCGCGGACCGTCTGCGCTACGCTTGCCGTACAGCAACAACATGCATTTCGAGACATATCAAAGCAATCTCGATATTGATTTGTCACAAATTCGCGCTACGACGGCGGAATAGGTTGCGTTAGTGTCCGTTGGCGTCGATCAAACGACGGGATTGGAAATAGAATAGATGACAGTGGTCAGGAGCATTCGGTGATGCAGCGGCCCGCCGCATCGGGTCAGCTTGCTTTGAGTTCGAAGATTCAAAGTTGAAGAAGGTCATGCTCATCACCGGTGCAGGCCGTGGCATTGGCGCAGCCGTGGCGCGTGCCGCGGCGGCGCAGGGGTTTGCGGTGTGCGTCAACTACCGCCAAAGCGAGCAGCAGGCGTGGGAGTTGGTGCGCGCGATACAGGGCCAGTCCGGCACGGCGATCGCGGTGGCCGCCGATGTATCGAGCGAAGGCGCGGTCGGCGAACTGTTCGACGCCGTCGACCGCCGCTTGGGGCCGCTCACGGCCTTGGTCAACAACGCCGGCGTGCTGGAGCGGCAGTCGCGGCTCGACAGCATCGATGGCGGGCGCGTGGGGCGCGTATTTGGCACCAATGTATTCGGCTGCATCTTCTGCTGCCGCCAAGCGGTGCTGAGGATGTCGTCGCGCCATGGTGGCGCGGGCGGCACCATCGTCAACGTTTCCTCCGCCGCATCGCGCCTCGGTTCGCCCGGCGAGTATGTGGACTACGCCGCATCGAAGGGCGCCGTCGACAGCCTGACCACGGGCCTTGCCCGCGAAGTGGCAGGCGAGGGCATTCGCGTGAACGCGGTCAGGCCCGGCTTCATCTACACGGAGATGCATGCCGGCGGCGGGGAACCGGGCCGGGTGGACAGGATCAAGTCATCTCTCCCCATGGGCCGCGGGGGACAGCCGGAAGAAGTCGCCGAGGCGATTCTGTGGCTATCGTCGCCGGCGGCGTCTTACGTGACAGGCAGCTTTATGGAGTTGGCAGGTGGCCGATGAGTCGGTCGAGGCCCCTGGCCGCAACAGGGACAAAAGGGAAAACATGGACTATCGAAGCAAATGCGCAGCGCTGAAGGCGCTTGTTCTGGATCGGGAACTGACCTTTGTCATGGAGGCGCACAACGCCTTGAGTGCCAAGATCGCCGAGGAATGCGGCTTTCCCGCCATCTGGGCCTCGGGCCTGTCCATTTCGGCATCGATGGGCCTTGCCGACCGCAACCACGCCTCATGGACGCAAGTGCTCGACGTTTCGGAATTCATGGCCGATCATGTGAATGTCCCGATCCTGATCGACGGTGATACCGGCTTTGGCAACTATCAGAATGTCATCCGGCTCACGCGCAAGCTCGGTCAAAAAGGAATCGCCGGCCTGTGCCTGGAAGACAAGGTGTTCCCCAAGCTGAACTCCTTCCTCGGGGAGAGCCAGGCCCTGACGCCCGCGGAAGATTTTTGCTCGAAGCTCCGGGCGGCCAAGGACGCCCAGCTCGATGGCAACTTCGTCGTCGTCGCCCGGACCGAGGCGCTGGTCTCTGGCTTGGGCATGAACGAGGCGCTGGAGCGCGCCCACAAGTACCTGGAAGCCGGAGCGGACGCGATCCTGATTCATTCGAAGAACAGCACATCCGATGAAGTGGTGGAGTTTGCCCGGCTGTGGGAATCCCGCTGCCCGCTCGTCGTGGTGCCGACCAAGTACTACCGGACGCCGGCATCGGTTTTTCGCAGCGCGCGGATCTCGTGCGTGATCTGGGCCAACCAGAACCTGCGGTCCGCCATTTCGGCGATGCGGCGAACCAGCGAACGGATCATGCGCACCGAATCAATCATGGAGGTCGAAGACGAGATCGCTTCGTTGGAGGAAGTGTTCCGCCTGACCGGAGAAATGCAGGCCCAAGAAGCCGACCGGCGCTATGCAACCTGAGCCGCGCCGCGCGTGCCAACCCCTTCGATGGAGCCGGCGGTGATTTCGAGTCCCTGGTTCGTCGACGAGCTGCAGCGGCGGGGCGTGAGCATGTACGCGGGCGTTCCCTGCTCATACCTGTCGAGCCTCATCGACGAGGTGATCGCCCGGCCGAGCTCGCACTATGTGGCGGCATCCAGCGAAGGCGAGGCGCTGTCCCTGGTCTCGGGCGCGTGGCTCGGAGGCCGGCTCGGCGCCGTTCTGTGCCAGAACTCGGGATTGGGCAACATGGTGAGCCCGCTGACATCGCTCAATGCGATCTTCCGTATCCCCGCGCTGCTTCTGGTCACGCACCGCGGCAGGCCTGGGGAGAAGGACGAGCCTCAGCACGAACTGATGGGACGCAAGACAGGCGCGCTGCTCGACGCCATGGAGGTTCCATGGGCGGTGCTGCCGAAGAACCAGGCCGAGGCCGAACGGGCGCTCGATGTGGCCTTCTCCGCGCTCCGCGAAACCGCAAAGCCGTACGCGCTGATGGTGGAAAAGGACAGCTTTTCCGCCGGCCCGGCGCCCGCCGGCTTACCGCCGGATGCCGGGGTGCCGCTCAGCCGGGAGCAGGCGCTGGGTATCTTCATCAAGTGCACGCCCGCCGGTGCGGCCGTGATTGCCACCACCGGAAAGACCGGGCGTGAGCTCTACACACTGAACGACCGTTGCGCGCACCTGTATTGCGTCGGCTCCATGGGATACGCGAACGCGCTGGCCCACGGCCTCGCGCTCGCCCGCCCCGATTGCACCACCTATGTGCTGGATGGGGATGGCGCCGCTCTCATGCACTTGGGGAATCTGGCGACCATCGGGGCCCTGGCCTCGCCCAATCTCGTGCACGTCATTCTGGACAATGGGCAATACGACTCCACCGGCGGACAGCGAACCGTGTCCGCCAGCGTCGACTTTTGCCGCACTGCCCTGGCGCTGGGTTATCGGCACGCGGTCGGTTGCGTGTCGGGGGACGAGTTTTCCGCCGCGTTGCGCGCGTCCGTGGCCGGCCCAACGCTTATTCATGTGCGCATCCGGCCCGGCTCCATGGCCATGCTCGGAAGGCCCACCATCACACCTGCCGACGTGGCCCGCCGGCTGCAGGCATCGCTCGCCATTTCCTCGGAGGCTTCATGACGCAAAAAGAGCTGCACCTCAACGAAACCCTTGTGGCCATGGAAATCTATGCCTCCAAGGCCATTTCATTGAAAGCCAAGCAGGATCCATCCATCGTTGGTTTGAGTTTCGGCGAGCCCGAGTTCGGCCCGCCCGAACATTTGAAAGAGGCAATCGCGCGGGAGGACCTGAGCCTGCAGGCGTTCCTGGACTCGTCCAAGCGCTACGAAGATGCGCGCGGCAGCCTGAAGCTGCGCCAGGCCATCGCCCGCTGGTACCGCGTGCGCTACCAGCTCGAAGTGAACCCCGACACCGAGATCATGGTGACCCATGGCGGGGTGGAGGCGATCAACCTCGCGATCCTTTGCACGACGGAGCCCGGCGAGTCGATCGTCATCAGCGACCCGACCTACATGCTCTACGAGCGCACCATCCGTGCGCTCGGGCGCCGGGCCGTTGCGCTGAGCCGTCCGCCCGGCGATGCCGAATATGCGCAGGCGGCAGACCGGATGAGGCCGGCCGGCCATGATGAACTCGCATCCGGCCGCGCCATCATTGTCAATTCGCCCGAGAACCCGAGCGGATACGTGGCCAACGGGCAGGATTGGGATGCCCTGGGCGCGCTGTGCGAAAAGCATGGCTTGTGGCTGATCCATGACGAGGTCTACGACACGATGGACTTCGGCCGCAAGCACTCGCCCGCGCGAGCGCAGCCCCGCCTGGCCGAACGCAGCATCATGGTCAACAGCTTCTCCAAGAAATTCGGCATGCCGGGCCTTCGCATCGGCTGGATGGTTGCCAAGCCGGAGTTGATAGACCTGGCCTGCAAGCTTCACGACTACATGTACCTGGGCGTCAACATCCAGTACGAAGGGATCGCCGCGCGCCTGCTGTCGGACCCCGGCAACCCGGCCTGGCTGGCGGCCAACTCGGACATGTTGCACAAGCGCATGCGCAGCGCCATGGAATGCCTGACCGAGAAGGGCGGCTACAGCTGGGACCGCCGCCCCCATGGCGCGATGTTCCTGTTCCCCAACGTCAGCGGCCTGGCCGCACGGCTCCCGGCCGCGTATCGCGGTGGCCAGCGCAGCGCCGGCGAAGCCGTGGCGCAGTACCTGCTCGAGGAAAAGAAGGTCGCGGTGGTCCCCGGCGCCGTTTACGGCCGCGAGTCGGGCAATCACATACGGATGGTGCTGTGCCCGCCGGCTGCGGAATTCGACAAGGCCATGCAGCGGCTGAGTGGAGCGTAGCGTGAACCTGCCGCTGCACGCCGCCGAAGCGTTCTCCAGGCGCGGCTACCTCGCGCTGCCGGGTTTCCTGGCCGAGCACGAACTGCGGCAACTCGCTGACCAATATGGCCTGCTCGAAGCGCGGGCCAAGGAGATCCTGCGAACGGTCCGCGATGAGTCGGTGGGGCTTGCCGATTTTTATCGCACGCACCCGGGCGAGTTGATCGTCGTGCCGGAGCGGGACGACCCACGGAGCGTCTGCCGTTTCGAGTATGTCGCCGGCAGCCTGCCTGCATTTCGCCAGCACCATGTGGAAAAGATACGCCGGCGCATCGGCGAATTGTTGGGCGAGGACTTTGTTCTCTTCAAGGACAAGTGCAATGTGAAGAGCCCCGGCGGGGGGGGATTCTCGGCGCACCAGGACATCGCCGCCTACGACAGCTTCGGCCCGTCCTACCATGTGACCGCGGCCCTCGCCCTCGATGCTGCGACGCTTGAAAACGGATGCCTGGAAGTCGCCGTCAATTACCGGGACATGGCGGAACGGGCTCGCGAGATCCGGCCGACCGGCTTCGGGGATCTGCCCTTGTTCGACAGCCACCGCGGCGGTCCGCGCAACGGCGACATCGTCGACGAGATTCAGGCCGCGCTCGTTTGGCAGCCCGTCGAGATGAATCCTGGCGATGTGCTGCTGTTCGACTCTTACCTGCCCCATCGCTCGGCCGTCAACCATTCGGCAACGGCACGCCGCGTTTTCTTCCTGACCTTCAACCCGTCCCGCTATGGCGACCGGTATGCAGCGTATTACATGAAAAAGAGCGCGGACTACGGCAATCCGGTGTTTCATGTTTCGACGCCGACCCGTCACGACAGCGCGGGCCAAGAGACCGCGCGAGAGTTCAAGCAGTGAGCGCCAGACTTTTCACTCCCGGCCCGCTTTCCATGGCCGACGACGTTCGGCAGGCGATGCTCGAAGACATCGGCTCGCGCACGCCAAGGATGGAAGAGCTGACGCGCAAGATTCGCAATGAGCTGGCCGAAGTGGCCGAGTGCGGTGACGGCTTCGCCGTTGTTCCGATACAGGGCAGCGGCACGTACGCGCTCGAAGCGATGCTCAGCTCGCTGCTGCACGACACGGACAAGCTGCTGGTCGCGGCGAACGGACCCTATGGCGAACGCATGGCCCAGATCTGCCGGGTCCACGGATTGAACCACCGTGCGCTGAATTCGTCCGGCATGCGCCCGGTGTCGGCCGCCGAAATCGAAGCCGTGCTGCAAGCCGATCCCGCCGTCACCCATGTGGCCCTGGTTCATTTTGAAACCGCGCTGGGTGTGCTCAACGACCTGGATGCCGTGCTGGCCGTGGCCAGCCGCCGGGGCGTGCGTGTGTTCGTGGACGCCATGAGTTCCTTCGGCGCGTTGCCCGTTCCAATGCGCAACCGGCCGGTGACGGCCGTGGCCGCCTCGTCGAACAAGTGCCTGCACGGCGCGCCCGGACTGAGCTTTGTGATCGCGGATCGCGACGCTCTCGAAAACGCCCCGCCGGGGCGCAGCCTCAGCCTGGATCTCGCCGCGCAATTCCGTGAATTCGAGAAGTCGGGCCAGTGGCGGTTCACGCCACCCACCCATGTGATCCTTGCGCTGGAGCGGGCGCTGGCCAGCTATCGCGCCCAGGGTGGGCGCGCCGGCCGGTGGGCGCATTACAGCGCCATCGCCCAGGCCATCACGTCCGGCCTCGCGGCTCTGGGCATAGAAGCGCTGATCGAGTCCCGCTTCCGCGCACCCATCATTGCCACGTTCGTGCTGCCCTTCGGCAACGAGGTCATGCCCGCGGCCCGGCTCTCGCAGCTATTGATCGAGCGCGGGTTCGTGATCTATCCCAGCGTGTACAAGGAGCAAAACAGTTACCGCGTCGGATTCATCGGGGAGCTCACGCAGGAAGACGCTCGAGGCGTGGTCGAAGCGACTCGATCGATTCTGGTGGCGCACCACTGCCTTCCGGCCCTGGCTTGAAGCCGGGGAGAAAGTACACCGTGCGACAAATCAATTGCAGAACCACCGGTCCGACGCCCATGCCGCCACAAGTCCTGGCGGCCCTGTCCCGCCAGGTGATCAGCCACCGCAGCCAGGCCTTCGCCGACCTGATGGAAAGCGTGCGCACCCGCCTGTGCAAAGTGGTGGGCGCCAGGGAATTACCGGTCGTCCTGACATCGTCGGGGACGGGCGGGCTGGAAGCCTGTTGTGCCAACTTCACCGGCCCGCAGGGCCGCGTGCTGTTGCTCACCGCCGGCTACTACGGTGACCTCTTCGGCAGGATTGCCGCCAACCATGCCAGGTCCATCGATACGCTGCGCGCCGAGCCCGGCAGCTGCATCGACGTCGGGCGGCTCGAGACGGCGTTGCAAGCCACGCAATATGACGCGGTGCTGGTGACCCATTCGGAAAGCTCCACCGGCGTCCTCAACCCCTTGCAGGCCATTGCGGCGGCCGTCAGGCGGTACTCGTCCGCGCTGCTGCTCGTCGACGGCGCGAGCAGCGTCGCGATCGCCGATGTGGCTTTCGACGCCTGGGGCCTGGACGTGCTGGTGACGGGGACCCAGAAGGGCCTGATGGCCCCCCCCGGCTTGTCGGTCGTGTTCATGAGCGGCGCGGCGCGCGAGAGGCTGGGACAGAGCCGTTCGCCAAGCCATTATTTCGATCTCGCCCTGGCGCTTGACCGGGCCAAGACGCATGCGACTGCGTTCACGCCGGCGGTGAACCTTGTGTATGGCCTGGACGCGGCGCTCGAGATCCTGCTTGGCGAGGGCATGGCCCAAGTGGTGCGGCGTCATGAGGCCGCGGCGTCCGTCTGCCAGCGCATCCTGCAGGAAGCGGGGCTGCGGCTGTTTGCCCGCCCCGAGTGCCGTGCGCCGGGGATCACGTCGGTCTGCGTGCCTGCCGGTGTCCTGGCCGAAAACGCACAGGTCTTCCTCGAACACGAAGAAGGCATTCCCCTGTCGATCGGCTTCGACGCCTGGAAGTCGTCCGTGCTTCGTATAGGGCACATGGGCTGGATGGCGGTGGACGACGTGGCCGCGGCGGCGCGCTGCATCGCCCGCCTGGATTGGGATGCGATGAAACCCGTGCAGGCAGGGGCGGCCTGATGCGGACGGAAATACTGTCCCTTAAATCACTCAGCGAAATCGAGCGCACCAGCTACGAGGCGCTGTTTGCCGCGAGCGGGGCGCCGGTTTTCTATTCATGGCATTTCCTGATCGCAGCCGAGCTGTCGCCCCTGCTTCCTTACCGCGAGATACGCTACCTGTGCGCGACCGAGGGCGGGCGCCTGGTGGGCCTGATGCCGGCCTATCTCCAGGAGAACGTCGATCCCTTCGGTGTCATCGCGCAGACGACCGGCATGGCGTTCGCTCCCACGACCCCCGTCATGCTCACGCACATCATGCACGCCACCGAAACCTGCGTGGTGTGCGCGCCGCAGGATCTGGCGTGGGTGGCGCCGCCACTGCTCGGCGCCCTGGAACAGGCCGGACGCGCCTGCGGCGCGCAGTACATCGCCTTGCTGAATGTGGTTTCGCCCGAATTGATGGAAATAGGCAAAGGTGCCGGTTACGCCTGTACCTATATGTGGGACCGGTTCAACGCGGTGCTGCGGCCCGGCGCCACGCTGGAACAAGTCATCGAAGAATTCCCCACCAAAGGACGGTGGGAGATGAAGCGCCAGCGGCGCAAGTTCGACCGGAGCTCGTCGGCCATTGAGATGCTTCCCGTGCGGCAGGCCGATGTGGACGGCTTTGCCGAACTGTGCTTTCGCACCACGGTGAAAAACGGCACGCCCAGCTACTACCCGGTCGATGCGATGCGGCAGCTCGTGCACCACTGCGCCGACATCGCGCTGGTGCTGTCGGTGCGCTGCGAGGGGCGCCTTTGCGGATCGGGCATCGTGTTTCCGGACGGGCGCAAGATTCATTTCTGGGCGCTGGGTGTCGACTACGACCTGAGCGAATACAGCCCCTACAGCATGCTTTTTTCGGCGCTGTACGACTACGCCATCACCCAGGGCTTCGAAGTCGTCGAGGTCGGCCGCACCAACAAGTACATCAAGGAAAGGCTGGGCTTCAAGGCCGTGCCTCTCTACTCTCTTATCAAAAGCACCTGAAAGGAACCATCCGTGTTCGATTCCAGACTTCTCGAAATACTCGCCTGCCCGAAAACGCTCGGGCCGCTGACCTGGGACAAGGACAGGAACGTCCTGGTCTCGGCCCAGGCCGGCCTGGCTTACCCCATCAAGGACGGCATCCCTGTCCTGATGGTGGACGCCGCGCAGCCGGTGGCCGAAAAAAATTCCTGAACGAGAGGGCATCCATGAGCAAGTACACCGATTACGACAGTGTCAGCGTCAACTACGACAAGACGCGCAAGGCGGTAGGTATCGAGATCGTCCTGGGGTTCCTGGCTTCGCTGCCCCAACCCGCGCAAGGCTTGCGCGTGCTCGACGCCGGCTGCGGCACCGGCAACTACGCGACGCTCATACAGCGCTGGTTCCCCAGGGTCGTGTGCCTGGATTTCAGCCTGGGCATGCTGAAAAAGGCGAAGGATAAGTTCGAAGCGCTGAGATCGCAGGAGGGCGCCTTCGTCCAGGCCGACATGACGCATCTGCCCTTCGCGGCAGGGGTGTTCGACGCGGTGGTGTGCAACCAGTCGCTGCACCATATCGACGAACCGGGCACCGATTTCAAGAACCAGCGCAGTTTTTTCAAGCATGCCAATCGCACGCTCAAGCCCGGCGGTGCCGTGATCATCAACACCATCACCCATGAACAGCTGCGAGACGGTGTCTGGTGGGGCGACCTCATCAAGCCGGCGGTCGAGCGCATGACGGGGCGGTTTACCTCGAACGAGAAGCTGGACGAAATTCTCCGGGCGGCGGGCTTCGAAATCACGGACCAGATCGTTCCGGTGAGCACCATCATCCAGCAGGTTGGCTATTTCGACGAGGACGCCTTGCATCGCAAGGAGTTTCGCGATGGCGATTCGCATTTTTCCCTGCTCACCGCGCCGGAGCTCCAGGACACGCTGGAGCGCATCGACCGGATGCGCGCCGACGGCCAGCTGGGCGCTTATATCGCGCAGCGCGACCGTCTGCGCCAACGGATCGGCCAGTTCGCATACTTCGTGGCGAGAAAGACAAGGGAGATCTCTTCATGAAAGACACCATGCAAGGATCGATCAGCCACAACAGCCTCTATTTCCGCCGGTTCCTGAACTGGTTCTTCATTTCGTTCGCCGGCGGCAGGAACAGGCCGCCCATCATGCAGACGCGCGACGTGTTTCCGCAGGGCCTTGCCTTCGAGCGCCGTTTCGACGAGGTCCAGCGAGAGATTGACTTGCTGCTGCAGAAGCGAAAGCTGACACGCTACCAGGACATCGACCCGGCCCGGGCGGCGGAGGTCTCCCAGGACTGGCGGCTCTACTACGCCTATTTCCTGTGGAAGGAAAACGAGAGCGCCCGCGCCGACCTGCCGGTCACCCTGGAAATCGTGAAGAACATTCCCCACGCGATCAATGTCACGGTGGCGGTGCTCGAACCGGGCGTGGAACTGGCGGCGCACGAAGGGCCCTATGCCGGCGTGCTGCGCTACCACCTGGGCATCCGGGTGCCCAAGGAAAATCCTCCGTCGATCCGCGTGCTGGACCAGCATTACACCTGGAAGGCCGGAGAAAGCATCGTCATCGACGATGTCTACAACCATGAGGTTTTCAACAAGAGCGACGATGTTCGCGTGATCCTGATGGTGGACTTCATGCGTCCCATGAACCCGGTGGCCCACGTTGTGAACCGGCTGTGCCTGCGGATGAAGAACAAATGGGGACGCCACATGATCGAGAAGGCCATGGCGCAGTAGCAGTAGCGCGAGCGCCGAGAAAAGGACCGCTGGCCATGCCATCCGACGACCGCCCCCACTTCCTCGCGTTTGGCGGGGTCGACCACACCTATCGCGCACTGGCCGAGCTGGGCTGCACCTACTCGCTGATCCAGGACAAATCGCTGGTGACGGCCTACCAGCAGGAGACGGCCGTTCATCTGGTTCTCTGTGACTACGAGGATGTGCAACTCTGCCTGGAGCTTGCCAGGGCGATGCACCGCCGCCGTCCCCTGGGCTACGTGCTGTGCCTGTCCGAGTACCCCCAGCGCGCCGCGGCTGCCATCGCCGTCGAGCTGGGGTTGCCGACGAACTGCGAACCTTTCGCGATCGAGCACACGCGCGACAAATTCCGCTTTCGCGATCTGCTCGATGCGCTGAGTGTGCCCAACGTACCCTACCGGCGTGTGAATTCCGCGCAGGAAACTGAAGCTTTTCGTGCCGAGGCGGGCGGCCGCATCGTGGTCAAGCCCGTCTCGGGTGCGGGCAGTGAAGGCGTGTACTTCGTGGACGCGCAGGAGGATACCGGACGCGCCTTTGCCCACGCGCAGTCCGTGGGGCGCGAGGGAGTGATCGCCGAAAAGTACGTGGACGGCGACGAGTACAGCATAGAAACGATTTCAAAGAACGGCGTGCATGAGCTGATCGCGGCCACCCGGAAAACCGTGTCCGGTTTTCCCCATTTCGTCGAGCTGGCGCATGTGCAGCCCTTCGCGCTCGGGCCGCGGCTCGGGCAGGTGCAGGCACTGGTCTTCCAGGCACTGGACGGCCTGCGCCATAAAACCGGCCCGGCACATACCGAAGTGAAAGTCGATGACAAGGCCGTGCACATCATCGAAAGCCAGATCCGTCCGGGCGGAGACCAGCTCTGGGAGATCACCCGGCTCACCAGTGGCATGGACGTGGCGCGGGAAACGATCTGCTGCCTGCTGGGCCGGCCGGCGCCCGAGCGGGTGAAGACGCACCCGTACGTGGCCATCTGCTTCTTCGCACTGGCGCCCACGGCCTTGGCGAAGGAAGAGATCCTGGCCGACTTCAGGCCTCACCCGAACGTGATCCGCGCAGTGATCGACAAGATTCCCGGCCATTCGCTCAGCCTCACGCACTCCGCCCTGCGGTCCGGCTATGTGATGGCACATCACGATTCACTCGATGCGGCGCATTCGCTGGCGCGGACAGAAGCCGCAAGATTAGTGGCCCATGCGGCAGATCTGGAAAAAAGATGAAGATACTGGCGCTCGCAACCAACCGGGGCGCGCAGTATCGCCTGCTCGCCCTCGGGCATGAGGTGACCCTGCTGGCCACGCTTCCTTTTGGCATCGCGGCGGACTTCAAGTCGGGCTACGGGAATCTGGTCTATCTTGGCGCCGAGGCGGGCGACGACGCTTTCCGCGCGCTTGCCGCATCCCTGCACGCCGTGTGCGGCTTCGATCTGGTCCATTCTTTCCACGACAATTACCAGGTGCTTGCAGCCGATATTGCAGCCGACCTGGGCGTCGGTTGCAGGCACAAGAAAGAGGCAACCCGCCTGGCGGTCGACAAGGCCAGGACGCGGGAACGCATCCGGCAGGCCGGCGTCTCCACGCTGGGCTATTCGCGGGTGGAGAGCCTCGACCAGCTGCGGGCGGTGCTGGGCGACATGAAGTTTCCCGTCATGGCCAAGCCACTCGAAGGAACAGCCAGCAAGGGCGTCGTGAAGCTCGATTCCATGGCCGACCTGGTTCCGGCGCTGCAGGACAGCCTTCCCATGATCGTCGAGCCGTTCATCGAAGGCCGTGAATTCAGTGTCGAGTCTTTTTCGGAAGACGGCACGCACCGTATTCTTGCCGTCACGGAGAAGTTCAAGGCCGACGACAGCTTCGTCGAGATCGGCCACCTGGTGCCCGCGCGCATCGACGCTGCGTCGTGGCGCCGGATCTGCGCCTACGCGACCGCCGTGCTGGATGCCCTTGAAATCGAGAACGGGCCCTGCCACACGGAAGTCATGGTCTCGGGCGAGCAAGTGGAGCTGATCGAAACGCACACCCGCACCGGCGGCGACGAGATCCCGAATCTGGTGCGCCTGGCCTGCGGCCTGGATCTGTACGACCTGGAAGCTCGCCAGATGACCGGCGAGCGGGTGCTGCCGTCCATACCGGAGGATGTAGCGTTCCCCCGTCACGCCGCGATCTGGTACCTGGTCCCCAACGAACCTCGTCCCCGCACATTGCTGGAAGTCGACGGCGTGGAAGACGCGAGAGCGGTGCCGTCCGTCAAATCGGTCAAGGTGGAGAAGATGCCGGGGGCGATCGTGCACACCCTGGGCTACAGCTTCGACCGGGGCGCGCATGTGATCGCGGTGGATACCGACGGCGACTCTGCGCTGGCGTCGGCTCGCGCCGCCGTGAAGCAGCTGCGGTTTCGCCTGGAGTGAGGGCCTCGCCCGTGACCACGGCACCCACGCGGCTTTCGCTCGTCGGCGGCGAGTTCCTCGTCAACCTCAGCCGGGGAGCGATGACGCTGAGCCTGGGCTTTTTCCTCTATCGCCTGACGGGCAATGTCTGGGCGTTTGCGCTGGCGTCGATCACCGAACTGTTCGTGGCATTGCTGCTGCGCAACGTCAGCGCGAATGCGGTTGACGGCCTGGGCGCCAGGCGGGTCATGATGGTCGCGTGCCTTTCGCTGGCCGCCATTCTCGGCGCCGTTTCCCTCGCGGGCGACCTCTATGGGTACAACGTCTGGCTTGCGCTGGCCGTGGCGCTGCTCCTGAGCATCATCCGCGTGTTCCAGAACGCCGCCGGCTATGCGGCTGTCGTCGTCTATGCGGGCAATCGCATCGAGTCGATCAACAGTGCGTTGAGCGTCGCCCTGCAGGCAGGCCAACTCGCGGGGGTGATCGTTGCCGGGGCGACGCTGGAGCTGATGACGCTGAACACGCTGTGCCTGCTGACCGGCCTGAGCTATCTGGGCGCGGCGCTTTTCTACCGCAGGTTACCCGTGGTTGCGCGCATCCCGCGCCCGGCGGTACACCCAGGCGCACCCGATCGCGAGAGGATTCCGTTGCACCTCAAGCTGTATGGCGTGCTCGCGACGTTCGACTTCGCGCTCGCCGGCGTGTTCAACCTGCTGCTGGCCCCGGCTGTCGCCGCTGCTTTCGGCGGCGCGCCGCGCTGGATGACGATCCTGGACGTCAACTACACCGCCGGAGCGATCTTCAGCGGGATGCTGCTGGTGGCATTTTCCGCCCGCTGCCGCAGCTTCCGCTGGTTCCCTTCCCTGTTCTCCTCGTTGATGGCCATCGCGTGCTTCCTCGCGCTTTACCATCAGAAAGGGGTCCTGCTGTACCTGGTGGTGTTCCTGTTCGGCTTCGCGTCGACCTCGTCCTATATGTTCTGGACATCGATCTCGCAAAGCGAGACCCCCGCGCAGCTGTCCGGCCGGGTCGGGGCCATGAAGGGAATATTCAATTCGCTCGCCCTGGCCCTTGCGTCCATGATGCTGACCATTGCCAACATCGCGGACCAGTCGCTGCTGCTGCCGTTCGCCCTGGCCTTTTGTGCCATGACGCTGGTGGGCGCGCTGCTGATCGTCGAGTACCTGAGCAGGGCATCGAGAAGCCGGCCGGCCGTAGCCGGCCCCTGATGCAAGGAACGTGGAATAAAGCTAAAGCACTTCGCTTGCGAAGTCCGCCAGCCGCGAGCGTTCGCCGCGCGCCAGCGTGATGTGGCCGCTGTGCGGCCATCCCTTGAACTTGTCCACCGCGAACGTCAGGCCGGACGAGCCCTCCGTCAGGTAGGGCGTATCGATCTGCGCCAGGTTGCCCATGCAGATAATCTTGGTGCCGGGTCCCGCGCGGGTGATCAGCGTCTTCATCTGCTTGGGTGTCAGGTTCTGGGCCTCATCGATGATCACGTACTTGTTCAGGAAAGTGCGTCCGCGCATGAAGTTCATGCTCTTGATCTTGATGCGGCTGCGGATCAGTTCGTTGGTCGCGGCGCGCCCCCATTCGCCAGCGGCCGTCTCGGTCTTGGCCAGGACTTCCAGATTGTCGTCCATGGCGCCCATCCAGGGGCCCATCTTTTCCTCTTCGGTGCCGGGCAGGAAGCCGATGTCCTCGCCCACGCTCACGGTGGCGCGGGTCATGATGATTTCGGTGTAGCGCCGGTCGTCGAGCACCTGCGTCAGGCCAGAAGCCAGTGCCATCAACGTCTTGCCGGTTCCGGCGGTTCCCGTCAGCGACACGAAGTCGATCTCGGGGTCCATCAGCAGGTTCATCGCGAAGCTCTGCTCGCGGTTGCGGGTCGTCACGCCCCACACCGAATTCTTCAGGTGGCCGTAGTCCTTCAGCGTCTTGAGCACCGCCGTCTTCGCGCGGATTTCGGTGACACGCGCGTACAGGCTGGGCTCGCCGGGCGATTCGAGATACACGAACTGGTTGATGAGGAGGCTGGGCACGATCGGGCCGGAGATCCGGTAGAAAGTGTGCTGGCCGCTTTGCCAGCTCTCGATGGTCTTGCCGTGCTTGACCCAGAAGTCCGGCGGCAATGCCATTGCGCCCGAATACAGCAGCTCCAGGTCATCCAGCGTCTTGTCGCTTTGGTAGTCGTCGGTGGCCAAGCCCAGCGCCCGGGCCTTGACCCGCATGTTGATGTCCTTGGACACCAGCACCACTTCGCGCGGCGCATGCTGCTCGCGCAGCGCCTGCACCACGCCCAGGATCTGGTTGTCGGCCTTGCCCTGCGGCAGGCTGGAGGGCAGGTTGTTGGCCAAAGCCTGGGTCTGGAAGAACAGGCAGCCCCCGGCTTCCCGATGGCCGGTGGTGCTGAGCTTCAAGCCGCTGGCGATGTCGGCGCCCTGCGCGCTGGCCAACGCATCGAGCGAGCGGCTGGCCTGGCGCGCATTACGAGCGACTTCCGTCATGCCCTTCTTGTGGCCGTCGAGCTCTTCGAGCACGATCATCGGCAGGAAGATGTCGTGTTCCTCGAAACGGAACAGGCTCATCGGGTCATGCATGAGCACATTGGTGTCGAGCACGAACAGTTTGGCCGGGCCCGCCGCCTTGGCCTTGCGCACGGGCTGCGGCTCCACCGACGCGCGCTTGCGCAACGCCGAAGGCTGCGGCAGTTCCAGGACGATCTCGTCCGAGTCTTCGAGCAGCATCTGGGCATGAACCTCGCCGCCGGCGCGTGGATCGAAATCGAGCGCCTGCGGCTTTTCCGCCAGCGGGCTATCGGCCTGCCGGGACGCCGCCTCCGATTTTCGCGAACCCCTGTGCGATGAGCGGGCTGGCGCGTCGTAGGCTTCCGGCGGGAGCAGGGCGGCGCGCTTGGTGGGGGCGGGGGGCAGTGGCATGGGGCGGCAGATTCCCGGATGAGGAGGTCAATAAGCGAAAAAGCCGCCTGGCGAGCCGGACGGCTTTGACTGGATTGGCGATGATGACGCGTAGCGTCGGGGTCAACGGCATGAATTCATTATGCCCAACTCCGGTGGTGCCACAACGGCACGGCGCCGCATGTTGCTACAAAACGTCAGGCGGCTTTCTTGAGCAGCTTGACCGCTTTGAGCACCTCATCGACGTGGCCCGGCACTTTCAGGCCGCGCCATTCCTGCTTGAGCACGCCGTCCGCGCCGATGAGAAAGGTGCTGCGCTCGATGCCCTTGACCTTCTTGCCATACATGATCTTGTTCTTGACCACGCCGAACATGTGGCACATCTTCTCTTCGGTGTCGGCGATGAGCTCGAACGGTAGTTCCAGCTTCGCCTTGAAATCGTCGTGCGACTTCATGTTGTCGCGCGAAACGCCGAAGACGTTGGCGCCGGCCTTCACGAAGTCCTTGTACTTGTCGCGGAACTGCATGGCCTCGGTGGTGCAACCAGGCGTGTTGTCCTTCGGGTAGAAGTACAGCACCAGCACATGGCCGTTGTGCGAGGTATTGGTGACTTTGATGCCGCCCGTGGCGTTTGCTTCAAATTCAGGGATGGGTTTGTTGACAACGATCGCCATGGGAATTGTTTCTCTAGTGACAGGATTGCTCGTTGCTACTTCTGGGGATGGTGGGTGATCCCGTTGCAACCTGTGATTTTAACCTGAATCGCGCATTTCAGGCCTTCGGTCAGGCCGGTTGCTCCAGCAGCAGGGCTACCGCCACGCTGCGCCCCTCCTGGGCCAGGATGTTGTATGTCCGGCAGGCGGCCGCCGTGTCCATCGTCTCGATGCCGATGCGCCTGTCCACCAGCGGCCTGAGCCATGCGGCGTGGGGAAAGCGGATGCGCGAACCGCTGCCGAAGATGACCACCTCGGCCTCTACCTGGGCCAGCTGCGCGAAATGCCCGGCGCCCAGGTCTTCGAACCGCTGAGCTTGCCACGGGATGCGCTCGCCCTTGGAACTCAGGATCACGCTGGAGGTGATCTTCTCGCCGTCGACGCCCACCCACCCGGGCCCGTAGCCGCTGATGGATTGAACATCGAATCTGTCGGGTTGCAGCTTCATGGGTGCGGGTGCCTCGGTCGTTATTGTTGCGCTGCCGCAGGAATAAGCGGAACTATGGTCAAATTATATTTTCACCCGTTGAAACGCTCCGGAGGGGCTCCTTGAAAACCGTCCAGAAGTCAGCCAAGCTCGCCAACGTCCTCTACGACATCCGCGGCCCCATCATGGAAGCGGCCAAGCAGATGGAGGAAGAGGGGCAGAAGATCATCAAGCTCAACCTGGGCAACCTGGCGGTGTTCGGCTTCGACGCGCCCGAGGAGATCCAGCAGGACATGATCCGGAACCTGCCGACCTCGGCGGGTTATTCCGACAGCAAGGGCATCTTCGCGGCGCGCAAGGCGGTGATGCACGAAACCCAGAAGCAAGGCATCAAGGGGGTCACGCTGGAGGACATCTACCTCGGCAATGGCGCCAGCGAACTCATCGCCATGGCCACCAATGCGCTGCTGGATGACGGCGACGAGCTGCTGCTGCCCGCGCCCGACTACCCGCTGTGGACCGCCGTGACAAGCTTGTCGGGCGGAACGCCCGTGCATTACCTGTGCGACGAAGCGAACGGGTGGATGCCGATGCTGGACGATATCCGCGCCAAGATCACGCCGCGGACCAAGGGCATCGTCGTCATCAATCCCAACAATCCCACGGGCGTCATCTATTCGGATGAGCTGCTCGAGCAGATCGTCGAGCTCGCGCGCCAGCATGGACTGGTGATCCTGGCCGACGAGGTGTATGACAAGGTCATCTACGACGGCGCCCGCCACACGGCGCTGGCGAGCCTGTCGTCCGACGTGCTGACGCTGACCTTTAATTCGCTGTCCAAGAGCTACCGCTCCTGCGGCTACCGGGCGGGCTGGCTCATCGTGTCGGGCGACAAGAACGCGGCGGGCGATTACATCGAAGGCCTGAACATGCTGTCGAACATGAAGCTGTGCGCCAACGTTCCCGGCCAGTGGGCCATCCAGACGGCGCTGGGCGGCTACCAGAGCATCAAGGACCTGGTGGGCGAGGGCGGGCGCCTTCGCCGCCAGCGCGACCTCGCCTACGAATTGATCACCGCCATTCCGGGCGTCAGCTGCGTCAAGCCCGGCGCCGCGCTCTACATGTTTCCCCGGCTCGATCCCAAGATGTACCCCATCCAGGACGACCGCCAGTTCTTCCTCGAACTTCTCAGGGAAACCCGGGTCATGCTGGTGCAGGGCACCGGCTTCAACTGGGCCACGCCGGATCACTTCCGCATCGTTTTTCTTCCGCACGAGGAAGACCTGCGTGAAGCGGTTAACCGCATCGCGAAGTTTCTCGGGAATTACAGGAAACGCCACTCGTCATGAAAGCCATCCAAGTAGGCCTGCTGGGCATCGGCACAGTCGGCAGCGGCGTCTTCAACGTCCTCAAGCGCAACCAGGAAGAGATCAAGCGGCGTGCCGGCCGGGGCATCGAGATCACCATGGTGGCCGACCTGGACGCGGCGCGGGCACGGGCCGCCGTGGGCGACACGGCCAAGGTCGTGAGCGATGCGCGCGCGGTCATCGCCAATCCCGAGATCGACATCGTCATCGAGCTGATCGGCGGCTGCGGCGTCGCCAAGGCACTGGTCATGGAGGCCATCGACGCGGGCAAGCACGTCGTGACGGCCAACAAGGCGCTGGTGGCAGTGCACGGGACGGAAATTTTCGCCGCGGCCCACCGCCGGGGCGTGATGGTGGCTTTCGAGGCCGCGGTGGCCGGGGGCATTCCCATCATCAAGGCCTTGCGCGAGGGCCTGACCGCGAACAGCATCGAATGGATCGCCGGCATCATCAACGGCACCACCAATTTCATCCTCTCCGAGATGCGCGACAAGGGGCTCGATTTCGAAGTCGCCCTGAAAGAGGCGCAGCGGCTGGGCTATGCCGAGACCGATCCCACGTTCGACATCGAAGGGGTGGACGCGGCGCACAAGGCGACGATCATGTCGGCGATCGCCTTCGGCATCCCGGTGCAGTTCGGGAAGGCCTATGTCGAGGGCATCACCAAGCTCGGCGCGCAGGACATCCGCTACGCCGAGCAGCTGGGCTATCGCATCAAGCTGCTGGGCATCACCAAGCGCACGCCGGCGGGCATCGAGCTGCGGGTGCACCCGTCGCTGGTTCCCGCCAAACGACTCATCGCCAACGTCGAAGGCGCCATGAACGCCGTCATGGTCCAGGGCGATGCGGTGGGCACCACCCTCTACTACGGCAAGGGCGCGGGCAGCGAGCCAACCGCCAGTGCCGTGATCGCCGACCTGGTCGACATCACGCGGCTGCACACCGCCGACGCCGCGCACCGGGTGCCGCACCTGGCCTTCCAGCCCGATTCGATGAGCGACGCGCCGGTGCTGCCGATGAGCGATGTCGTCACCAGCTATTACCTGCGGCTGCGCGTCGCCGATCAGGCCGGCGTGCTGGCCAAGGTGACCGGCCAGCTCGCCGCGGCGGGCATCAGCATCGACGCGATGCTGCAACGCGAAGCGGGCGAAGGCGAGAAGCAGACCGACCTGATCATCCTCACCCACAGCGTGCGCGAAGGCACGATGAACGACGTGATCGCGCAGATGCAGGGCCTGCCCACCGTGCTGGCGCCCATCACCCGCATTCGCAAGGAAGAGCTGGCCTGAATCATGTTGAGCCCCCACGTTCACTTCGTTCTCTGCCCCCCGAGGGGGCGCTCATTGACCTTCGGGCGGCCGGGCGGTCGATGATGTTGTATGTGTCCACCCGCGGCCATGCCGACCGCAAGCACTTCTGTGAAATCCTGCTGGAGGGCCTGGCGCCGGACGGGGGCCTGTATTTGCCCGAGCGCTATCCGCAGGTCGATGCGGGTACGCTGGCGAAATGGCGCGGCTTGCCGTACGCCGACCTGGCCTTCGAAATCCTGTCCCTCTACATCGACGACATCCCGGCCGAGGACCTGAGGGCGATCTGCCGCAAGACCTATACCGAAGAAGTGTTCGGCTCGCAGGCCATCGTGCCGCTCAGGAAACTCGAGGACGGCCTGTACCTCGAAGCCCTGTCCAATGGTCCCACGCTGGCCTTCAAGGACATGGCCATGCAGCTGCTGGGCAACCTGTTCGAGTACGAACTGGCCCGCCGCCGCGAGGAGCTGAACATCCTGGGCGCTACCTCCGGCGACACCGGCAGCGCGGCCGAATATGCGATGCGCGGCAAGAAAGGCGTGCGGGTCTTCATGACGTCGCCCCGTGGCCGCATGAGCCCTTTCCAGCAGGCCCAGATGTTCAGCCTGCAGGACCCGAACATCCACAACCTGGCGATCGAGGGCGTTTTCGACGATTGCCAGGACATCGTCAAGGCCGTGTCCAACGACCTCGAGTTCAAGCGCAAGTACAAGATCGGCACCGTCAATTCGATCAACTGGGCCCGGCTCGTGGCCCAGGTGGTGTATTACTTCGCGGGCTATTTCCAGGCCGCAATGGCCCCCACGCTTGCGGCTGGGGCCGCTGCGCTGCCCCCCGAGGGGGCCCTTTCGCCTGGGGGCGGGCCGGCGGCGAAAGAGCCGCTCCCCAAAGTGAGTTTCACGGTGCCTTCGGGCAATTTCGGCAACATCTGCGCCGGGCATGTTGCGCGCATGATGGGCCTGCCCATCGATCGGCTGGTGCTGGCGACCAACGAAAACGACGTGCTCGACGAGTTCTTTCGCACCGGCGTCTATCGCGTGCGCTCAAGCGCCGACACCCATGAGACCTCCAGCCCCTCGATGGACATCAGCAAGGCCAGCAACTTCGAGCGTTTCGTGTTCGATCTGCTGGGGCGCGATGGCGCGAGGGTGCGCCGGCTGTTCGGCCAGGAGATCGCGGGCGGGGGGCAGTTCGACCTGAGCGCCGATCCGGCGTTCAAGCAGGCCGCGCAGCGCTACGGTTTCGCCAGCGGCAAGAGCAGCCACGCCGACCGTCTTGGCACGATTCGCGATACGCACGAACGCTTCAAGCTGGTGATCGACACCCACACCGCCGACGGATTGAAGGTCGCGCGCCGGCATTGCCGGCCCGGCGTGCCGATGATCGTGCTGGAAACGGCGTTGCCGATCAAGTTCGCCCAGACCATCGTCGAGGCGCTGGGGCACGAGCCGGAACGGCCGGCCCGTTTCGTGGGGATCGAGCAGCTGCCCAAGCGCGTGACGGTGTTGCCCGCCGACGCGCAGGCGATCAAGGATTTCATCGCGGGCCGTTGCGCCTGAGGCCGGGATGAAAGTCGTTGCATTCGCCGGTTTCTCGGGGTCGGGCAAGACCACCCTGGTCGAGCGGCTGATCCCCATTCTCAAGCTGCGGGGCCTTCGTGTTTCCGTCGCCAAGCATGCCCACCACAAATTCGATATCGATCATCCCGGCAAGGACACCTGGCGGCACCGCGAGGCCGGCGCCTTCGAAGTGGTGGTGGCTTCCGACCGGCGCCTGGCGCTGATCCGCGAGTTCGAGCGGCCCGCGCAGCTGACGGTGCATCATCTGATCGCCGAACTCTACGACGGTGTCGACTGGGTCCTGGTGGAAGGATTCAAGGATAGCGACCTGCTGAAGGTCGAAGTCTGGCGCGCCGCGTCGGGCAAGCCCGCACTCTATCCGGACGATGATTTCACCGTGGCCATTGCCACCGACTCCCCCGACGAGCTGCCCGAGCCCACCCTGCGGCCGGTGCTGGATCTGGGCGACGCCGAAGCCGTTGCCCAGTGGCTGATCGACAATCAGGACCGGTTCAACTACGGCCCGGAGATGTTTTGGTGAGCTTCCCCCGTCCTGCGCTGCGCCCGTTGGATGAAGCACTGGCCGAGTTGCTGGACCATGCGCGGCCGTTGCAGGGCACGGAGGAACTGTCCACCTTCGAGGCCGACGGGCGGCTGCTGGCGCAGGACCTGGTGTCGCAGCTGCAGGTACCTCCAGAGGACAACAGCGCCATGGACGGCTACGCCGTGCGCAGCCGCGAGGTCGCCGATGAGGGCGTCGTCATGCCGATCAGCCAGCGCATACCCGCCGGCGCCGCCGCGCAACCCCTGGTTCCGGGCAGCGCGGCACGCATTTTCACCGGCGCACCCGTTCCGCAGGGCGCCGATGCGATCGTGATGCAGGAAGACACCGAGCCCGCGGGCGAAGGCGCGGTGCGCATCCTCGGCGTGCCGCGGCCGGGCCAATGGATAAGAAGGAGCGGCGAGGATGCGCAGCGCGGCGCCGTCGTGCTGGCCCGGGGTGAGCGGCTGACGCCGGCGGCGCTGGGGCTGGCGGCCAGCATCGGCATGGACCGGCTGGCCGTCGCGAGGAGGCCGAAGATCGCGCTGTTTTCGACCGGCGATGAACTCGTGATGCCCGGCGAGGTGCCGCCCGCGCAGATGAAGCCCGGCGTCATCTACAACTCCAACCGCTTCTTTCTCGCCGCGCTCCTGAGGCGCCTGGGTTGCGAGGTGACGGACTACGGCATCGTCCCTGACCGCCTGCAGGCGACCCGGGAGGCGCTGGACCGGGCGGCTGAGGCGCACGACTTGATCCTCACCAGCGGCGGCGTGTCGGTCGGTGAAGAGGACCATCTCAAGCCGGCCGTGCAGTCGCTGGGGTCGCTGTCCCTGTGGCAGATCGCCATCAAGCCCGGAAAACCATTCGCGTACGGCCGCGTCGGCGCGGCGCATTTCATGGGCCTGCCCGGCAACCCGGTGTCCAGTTTCGTCACCTTCCTGTTGCTGGTGCGGCCCTTCCTGTTGAAATTGCAAGGCGCCCGCCAGGTTGCGCCGGCGGCCGTGCCGGCGCCGGCTCATTTCACCTGGCCGCGCGCCGACAAGCGGCGCGAGTTCCTGCGCGTGCGCCGCAATGCACGGGGCGGCCTCGACCTGTTTCCCAACCAGAGCTCGGGCGTACTGACTTCGGCGGTGTGGGCGGACGGTCTGGTCGACAACCCGCCCGGCCAGACCATCGCGAGCGGGAACATCGTGTCTTTCCTGCCGCTGGCGGAACTGCTGTCGTGAAGCTCACCGTGAAGTACTTCGCGTCGATCCGCGAAACCCTGGGGCAGGGCAGCGAGGCCGTGGAAACCACGGCCGCCGACCTGCGGACGCTGCGCGACGAGCTATTGGCCCGGGGCGGGGCCTACGCCGAAGCCCTGGCGCGCGGCAAGGCGGTGCGCATGGCGCTGAACCAGGTGATGAGCGACGAGGCGGCGGCGCTGAGCGAGGGTTGCGAAGTGGCGTTCTTTCCGCCCGTGACGGGAGGGTGAATGGCAGCGCGCGTCCGCATCCAGGCCGAGGATTTCAACTTGGCTGACGAATTGTCCGAGCTGCGCCGGCAGGACCAGCGGGTGGGGGCGGTCTGCAGTTTCGTGGGCACCGTGCGCGGCGGCCACGAGGGCAACAACGGGCTCCCCGTCCTCGGCATGGAACTCGAGCACTACCCCGGCATGACCGAAAAGGCCATCGAGGCGATGATCGACGATGCCCGGCGCCGCTTCGACATTTATGCGGCCCGTGTGATCCACCGCGTCGGGCTGCTGCGGCCGATGGACCAGATCGTGATGGTGGCGGTGACGTCGGCCCACCGGGGGGAGAGCTTCAAGGCCTGCGAGTTTCTGATGGACTACCTCAAGACGCAGGCGCCCTTCTGGAAGAAGGAACAGACGCCGCAGGGTGCGCATTGGGTCGATGCCCGCGCCGGCGACGATGCGGCGCTGGCGAAGTGGGGCATCGAGGCGGGCAACGCATAGCTTGCGCGCTGCGTATGAGCTCATCGGATCGGCGTCTTTCTTTGCGGGATTTTTACCCAAGCGAGTCTCGGCGGACAACCGCTGGCTCAGCGGGGGTATTACGATCAAGCTCCACGGACCGGGCGCTCTACCTTGAAGGCCAGGCGACTGCCGGCCCCGACAAGGAGAACCATGGACCCGCAGCCGCCGCAAGACCCACGAGCACCTCATCAAGAAACTGAACCTGCGCAGCGGCGCATCAGCCGGCGCGCGGCCTTCATTGGCACCCTGATCGCCCTCTTCGTGATGGGAGGCCTCGGCTGGCTGGCGTGGGAGCTGACGCATCCCGAGCAACCCGCCGTGGCCGAAGGCGGCCGACCGGGCGCAGCGGCGCGGCCCGGCGGTGGCGCGGGCGGCGCTGGTA
>JACDFR010000051.1 GCA_013815685.1 Ramlibacter sp. | reverse complement strand
GGCCGGGGCCGCGGGCAGCCGGCGAGCGCCGGCGCACGGCCATGAAGTTCCGGCTCGACATCGCCGACTCGGGGCAACTGCTGGCGCGCTTCGGGATGAAGGATGTCGTGCGGCGCGGCAAGGGCCGCATGGAGGGGCAGGTGGCCTGGCTCGGCTCGCCACTGTCCCTCAATTACCCCTCGCTGGATGGCGCCTTCTATGTCAGCGTCGAAGGCGGGCAGTTCCTCAAGGCCGAGCCGGGGCTGGCCAAGCTCCTGGGCGTGCTCAGCCTGCAATCGCTGCCCAGGCGCCTGGCGCTGGACTTTCGCGACGTGTTCACCGAAGGATTCGCCTTCGACTTCGTGCGCGGCGACGTGACCATCGAAGACGGCATCGCCGCCACCAACAATCTGCAGATGAAGGGCGTCAACGCGGCCGTGCTGATGGAGGGCCGGGCGGACATCGCCAGGGAGACGCAGGACCTGAAGGTCGTCGTGGTTCCCGAGATCGACGCGGGCACGGCCGCGCTGGTGGCGACCGTGATCAATCCGGCGATCGGCCTGGGTACCTTCCTGGCGCAGCTGTTCCTGCGTCAGCCCCTCATCCGCGCGGCAACCCAGGAGTTCCACATCGACGGCACCTGGGCCGACCCCCGCGTCACCCGTGTCAAACGCAGGCCCGTGACCGAGGGCCGCACCGATGCCGCCGCCGAAACGCAGCGCGCGGAAAGGATCAATTGATATGAAAGTAGCCGCTATCCAGATGGTGTCGGGCGCTTCCGTGGAGGCGAACCTGGCCGGCGCGCGCGACCTGCTGAGCCAGGCCGCGCAGGCCGGCGCGGAACTCGCGGTGCTGCCCGAATACTTCTGCCTGATGGGCCACCGCGACAGCGACAAGGTCGCGGCACGCGAGAGCCCCGGCGACGGCACCGTGCAGCGCTTTCTCGCGAAGTCGGCGCGCGATCTCGGGCTCTGGATCGCCGGCGGCACATTGCCGCTGGTCGCGGGCGATGCGCAGCATGTGCGCAATACCTGCATGGTCTTTTCGCCGGCGGGCGAACGCCAGGCCCGCTACGACAAGATCCACCTGTTCAAGTTCGACAACGGACGCGAGCGCTACGATGAATCGCGTGTCATCGAATGCGGCGCCCAGCCTGTGGCCTTCGCGCTGGTGGACGCCAGCGGGCATTCGTGGCGCATCGGCATGAGCGTCTGCTACGACCTGCGTTTTCCCGAGCTGTATCGCGGCCTGAACGCGGACGTGCTGCTGGTGCCCAGCGCGTTCACCCACACCACGGGGCAGGCCCACTGGGAACTGCTGCTGCGCGCACGCGCCGTAGAGAACCTGGCCTATGTCATCGCGCCGGCGCAAGGCGGCGTCCACGAGAACGGCCGGCGCACCTGGGGCCACAGCATGGTGGTCGACCCGTGGGGCGAAATCCTGGGGCACAAGGACGAGGGGGCGGGCGTGGTGATCGCCGAGCTGGACCCGGCGCGGCTGGCGCAGCTTCGCTTGCAGCTGCCGGCGCTCGAACACCGGGTGTTATGAGCGGTGTGGCGACGGCCATACCCGCTTTCGGCTTGCGTCGGGCATCGGCGCACTCGCGCTGGTCGCTCTGGGCCCTGCTGATCGCATTGGTGGCGGCGCTCTTGATCACCCTGGTGTGGCTGGCCGGGCGCTACGAGGCCAGCCAGGTGCAAAGCAAGCTGGAGCGGGACACGGCGGAGGCGCTGGGCGACATCCGCTCGGCGCTCACCCGCAACGTGCAAAGCCTGCAGGCATTGCAGTCCGGACATCCATCGCCGGCGTCGTGGCGCGAGAGCTCCGCCGCCTTGCTGCGCGAGCGCCGCGAGTGGATGCGCCTCGAATGGCGCGACAGCAGCCTGCGCACCGTGGCTTTCGTGGACACGCCTTACCGCTTCGCCGTGTTCGCGCGCCTGGGGCGGCCCAATGCCCAGGCCGAGGTGTCCATGGCCTGCACCAACGCCCGCCGGGGCAGCGGGCCCGCCTACTCGGGCAGCTACTTCGTGCCGCAGACAGACGGCCTGGGCCTGGAGGTGATGGAGCTGTGCCTGCCGCAGGTGACGGCCGGCGAGCTGACGGGCTACATGGTGGCGACCTACTCGCTCAATGAAATCCTGGCGGGAATGATCGGCCCCCAGCTGGCGCGCAGCCAGGAGATTTCGTTTACCGAGGCTGACGGCACCCGCCTGGCCATGAACGGGCTCGCCCGCCGGGGCAGCCGCGTGTTTTCCTCGCAGCAGCTGCTGGATCTGCCCGGCAACACCATGGTGCTGCGCATGGACAGCTGGCGCGGCGCGCCCGAACTGTTTCCCAACGTGCTCACGGCGCTGGTCACCGCCATGTCCATCGCGCTGGTGCTGGTGCTGGTGCTGCTGGGCCGTGATGCGCGCAGGCGCTTGCAAGCCGAAGAAGATCTGGCCGACGCGCTGGCGTTTCGCAAGGCGATGGAGGATTCGTTGGTGACAGGACTGCGCGCACGCGACCTGCAGGGCCGGATCACCTATGTGAACCCCGCCTTTTGCGAGATGGTGGGCTTTCGGCCCGACGAGTTGCTCGGGCATTCGACGCCCGCGCCCTACTGGCCGCCCGAGCTCGCGGGCGACTACCAGAAGCGCCAGGAAATCCGGCTGGCCGGGCAGCATGCGCCCCCGCGCGAGGGTTTCGAATCGGTCTTCATGCGCAAGGACGGTTCGCGCTTTCCCGTCTTGATCATCGAAGCGCCGCTGATCAATCACGATGGCCTGCAGACGGGCTGGATGAGCGCGTTCCTGGATATCAGCGAACAGCGGCGCGTCGAGGAGCTCTCGCGCGCCAGCCAGGAGCGCCTGCAGGCGACTGCGCGGCTGGCCACCGTGGGCGAGATGGCTTCACTGCTGAGCCACGAACTGAACCAGCCCCTGGCGGCGATTTCCGGCTACGCGACCGGATCGATCAATCTGCTGAAGTCGCCGGCCGCGCCCGGGGCGTTGCCGGATATCGAAGTGGCCATGCGGCGTATCGCCGAACAGGCCGAGCGCGCGGGGAAAGTCATCAAGAGCGTGCATGACTTCGTTCGCCGGCGCGACAAGGCGCGCGAACCGGTGGCGCCGCAGGCACTGCTCGACGCCATCATGCCGCTGGTCAGCCTGCAGGCGCGCAAGCTCGGCGTGCGGGTCGACACGCGCGTGAAGCAGAACTTGCCCGCGGTGCTGTGCGACCGGACCATGGTCGAACAGGTACTGCTCAATCTGGCGCGCAATGCCATGCAGGCGATGGACCAGGCGGGGATCGGCCAGCCTTCGCTGGTGATCGAGGTGCGGCGCTCGGCCGCCGTCCGGCAGTCCGCGGCCGGCCAGGGATGGCTGGAGTTTTCCGTCGCCGACGTGGGCCGTGGCATCCCCGAAGCCGTCCAGCAGCAGCTATTCACCCCGTTCTTCACCACCAAATCGGAAGGCATGGGCCTGGGCCTGTCGCTGTGCCGCACCGTGGTGGAGCAGCATGGGGGATTCCTCGGTTTCGCGCCCAACCGGCCGCAGGGTACGATTTTCCGGTTCACCCTTCCGATCCACGTGGCTGCAGTGCCGGCCTGATTCCGACCGATGCAACCTACCCCGAATGCCACGGTCTTCATCGTCGACGACGATGCCAGCGTTCGCGAGGCCCTGGCCTGGCTGCTGCGATCGCGCCACCTTCTCAGCGAAAGCTATGTCGGCGGGGAGGAGTTCGACGCCATGCTGGCCGGCGGCTTCTCGCCCGCGCACCCTTGTTGCCTGCTGCTGGACGTGCGCATGCCGGGCATGAGCGGCCTGGCGCTGTTCGACAAGCTGGCCCAGTGCGGGCTGGTCGAGGTGATGCCGGTGATCTTCCTGACCGGCCACGCCGACGTGCCGACGGCGGTCGACCTGGTCAAGCGCGGCGCCTTCGACTTTTGCGAGAAGCCGTTCTCGGACAACGCCCTGGTCGACCGGGTCGAGCAGGCCATCGGCCAGTCGCGGCAAGTGCTGGCGGCCAGGCATGAAAAAAATCGGCTGCAAGTCCGCCTGGCCGACCTCACCGAGCGCGAGCGCGACGTGATGCGGCTGGTGGCCGAGGGCTTGCCGAACAAGCTGATCGCCGACCAGCTCGATATCAGCGTGCGCACGGTCGAAGTGCACCGGGCGCGCGTGTTTGACAAGATGGAGGTGAAGTCGGCGGTTGAACTGGTCAACGCGCTGCGCGGTTCGTAGCTGCGGCGCCGTCCGGGGCGCCGCAGCTATTCGCTCGTATCGTCCCGCGCCGGCTCGCCTTTCTTGCGCCCGGCGAACATCGTCCACCAGACAATCAGCAGCAGCAGGGCCAGTGCCAGCAGCGCTTCAAGCAGAATCAGGAGCATGAGCCGTTTCCTTTTACTCGCCATTGTAGGAATGCTGGCTGCTTGCGGCACGGTTCCGCTTCCCCCGGCGGATGAGGCGCGGCCGTCCGTGCCCGTTCTGCCCGCGCCCGACGGCGCGCCGTTGCCGCCGCCGATCATCCAGGGCAAGAGCCGCTGGCAGCCCGTTCGCTGGAGCGAATTGCCGGGCTTCGCCGAAGATTCCTTGCACGAGGCCTGGAATGCGTGGCTCAAGAGCTGCGAGCGCCCGGGCCCGGCTTATGCCCGTCTCTGCCCGGAGGTGCGGCGGTTGTCGATCGGCTCATCCGCCGAACAGCGCGCCTGGATGCTCCAGCGGCTGCAGCCCTATCGGGTCGAGCCCTTGCAGGGCGCGGGCGACGGGCTGCTGACGGGTTATTACGAGCCACTGCTCGAGGCGAGCCGCACGCCGACCGCCACCCATGCGGTGCCCCTGTACCGCCCACCGGCCGGTCTCGCCGCCCGCAGGCCCTGGTATTCGCGCCAGGAAATGGAGACCTTGCCCGAAGCCCGCGCGGCCTTGCGCGGGCGCGAGATTGCCTGGCTGGCCGATCCGCTGGACGCCCTGGTATTGCAGATCCAGGGATCGGGCCGCGTGCGCATCACCGAGCCGGACGGCAGCCAGCGGCTGGTGCGGCTGGCCTTTGCCGCGACCAATGAACAGCCTTACCGCAGCGTCGGCAGCTGGCTGCTGCAGCAGGGGGCCATCCGCGACGCCTCCTGGCCCGGCATCAAGGCGTGGGCGGCTCAGAACCCGCAGCGCGTGAACGAGATGCTGTGGACCAATCCGCGCACGGTATTTTTCCGCGAGGAGCCCCTGTCGGAGCTCGACGCTGGATTCGGTCCGCGCGGTGCGCAGGGCGTGCCGCTCACGCCGGGGCGCTCGATCGCCGTGGACAAGGAGAGCATCCCCTACGGCACGCCTGTCTGGCTGGCGTCCGCGGGGCCCGCAGTCAACCTCCAGCGGCTGGTGCTGGCCCAGGATACCGGCGGCGCGATCGTCGGCGCCGTGCGCGCCGACTATTTCACGGGGTGGGGCCCCGAGGCGGGCGAAGTCGCCGGCCGGCTCAAGCAGCCGCTGCGCTTGTGGGTGCTGTGGCCAAAATAGCGCGGCAGCTGCCCGGGCCCACAAGATCGCGGTCTCGTCGCACAATCAGCCCATGAAATCCCTTGCCACCGCCCTGCTGGCCGCCGCCGCGCTGTTGGGCTGCGCGGCGCCGTACGCTCCCGCGGCGGGCCCCACTGCCCTCCCTCCCACTGCGAGCCCCGCCGCGCCCGGGCCGGGGGCTGCGTTGCGCTACCGTTGCGACCAGAACGTGGAATTCACCGTCCGCTTCACCGACGACTCGGCCGTCATCGAAACCGGGTCGCACGGCAAAGAGGTTTTGTTGCGGGATGCGGGGGGCCTGACCCCGCAGCAGACGGTCTACAGCAACCCGCGCCTGCGCGCGGAGTTCGGCCTGGGCGCCAGCAACCGCGAAGCCATCCTGCGCTTTCTGCAGCCGCCCGCGGTCGCAAACTGCCTCAGGGACTGAGCCATCATGCCAGGTGCGAGAGCGGCATGTTGCTGCTGGCTTTGACTTCGCCGAGGGAGAAGCTGGTGTGCAGGTCCTTCACGTTGGGCAGGTTGATCAGGACCCTGCGGGCGAATTCGGAGAACGTGTCCAGGTCTCGCGAGACCACCTGCAATTCGAAGGTGCCCGCCCCACTGATGTAGTGGCAGGACACGATTTCCGGAATCTTGCGGATCGCCTCCTCCATTTCGCGCGTGGCCTCGCCGGTGTTGCGGTCGGCGTGCAGCCGCACGAAGGCCAGCACCCCCAGGCCGATCATGTGGCGGTCGATCTCGGCGTGGTAGCCGCGGATGTACCCGGCCTCTTCCAGCGCGCGCACCCGTCGCCAGCAAGGCGCTGCGGACAGGCCCACTCGCTGCGCCAGTTCGGCATTGGTGACGCGCGCATCGGCTTGCAACTCTTTGAGGATGTGAAGGTCGAACTTGTCCAGCATTGCCATGAATATGGGTTTTGCGAATGAATCTTTCTCATACTACCGATATGCGGGCATCAGACGCAAAGACTTATCCAAGCCAAGGGCATACACTTTGAAGCCGCCCCAGGAGACACGACGTCCATGAACGCCCCGCTGCCCGAGCACATACGCAAAGCCCTCGAAACCGTCACGCTCGACGACAAGTATTCGCTCGAGTACGGGCGAGCCTTCATGAGCGGCGTGCAAGCGTTGGTCAAGCTGCCGATGCTGCAGCAGCTGCGCGATGCGCAGGCCGGAAAGAACACGGCTGGTTTCATCAGCGGCTACCGCGGCTCGCCGCTGGGCGGCTATGACCAGGCGCTGTGGAACGCGCAGAAGTTCCTCAAGGCCCGCAACATCGTCTTCCAGCCGGGCGTGAACGAGGAACTGGCGGCCACGGCGGTGTGGGGAACCCAGCAATTGGGTTTTGCGCCGCCAGGAAGCCATAAGTTCGACGGTGTGTTCGGCATCTGGTACGGCAAGGGTCCTGGCGTGGACCGCACATCCGACGTCTTCAAGCACGCGAACATGGCTGGCACCACGCCCTGGGGCGGCGCCATCGCCGTCGCGGGCGACGACCACGTGGCCAAGAGTTCCACCGCCGTGCATCAGAGCGACCACATCTTCAAAGCCTGCGGGCTGCCCGTGTTTTTCCCCGCGAGCGTGCAGGAAATACTCGACCTGGGCGTCCATGCATTCGCGATGAGCCGCTACGCCGGGATCTGGGCGGGCATGAAAACCATCCAGGAAGTGGTCGAGTCCAGCGCGACCGCCATGATCGACCCGGGCCGCGTCGAGGTTCGCCTCCCCACGGACTTCCAGATGCCGGCCGGCGGGGTGCATATCCGCTGGCCCGACACGGCGCTCGAGCAGGAGTCGCGCCTGTTCGACTACAAGTGGTACGCGGCCCTGGCCTATATCCGTGCCAACCGCCTGAACTACAACGCCATCGAGGGCCCAAACGACCGCTTCGGCCTCATCGCCAGCGGCAAGGCCTACAACGACACGCGGCAGGCGCTGATCGATCTGGGCCTGGACGACGATACCTGCCGCCGGCTCGGAATCCGGGTGCACAAGGTCGGCGTGGTGTGGCCGCTGGAGGCTTATGGCACACGCGCATTCGCCAAGGGCCTGCGCGAAATCCTGGTGGTCGAGGAAAAGCGCCAGATCATCGAATACCAGATCAAGGAAGAGCTGTATAACTGGCCGGCGGATGTGCGGCCCAACGTCATCGGCAAGTTCAACGAGGTCGAGGGCGACTTCGGCAGCCTGTCGGGCGGCGAATGGGCACAACCGAACCCGGCCGGCAACACGCTGCTGCGTGCCAGTGCCGACCTTTCGCCCGCCATGGTCGCCCGTGCGATCGCCCAGCGCCTGAAGAAGATGGGCGTGTCCGCCGACCTCGGCGCCCGCATCGAGGCGCAGCTCGCCATCCTGCAGGCCAAGGAACGGGCGATGCAGGTGCTGGAGGTCAAGGGCGAGCGCGCGCCGTGGTTCTGCTCCGGCTGCCCGCACAACACCTCCACGGTGGTGCCGGAAGGCTCTCGCGCCATGGCCGGCATCGGCTGCCATTTCATGGCCACCTGGATGGACCGGTCCACCATGGGTTTCACGCAGATGGGCGGCGAGGGCGTCCCGTGGATCGGCCAGCAGCCTTTCACGAATGAAAAGCACATGTTCGCCAACCTGGGCGACGGCACCTACTTCCACAGCGGCTCGCTGGCGATCCGGCAATCGATCGCCGCCGGAGTCGACATCACCTACAAAATCCTCTACAACGACGCCGTGGCCATGACGGGCGGCCAGCGCATCGGCGAGCGCCCCGAGGGCCATTCCGTGCTGCAGATCGCGCACAGCCTGATCGCCGAAGGTGTCAGCCGCGAGGTCATCGTCACCGACGAGCCCGAGAAGTACGCCAGGGCCCAGCTTCCGGCGGGCGTCGAAGTGCATCATCGCGACGAGCTCGACCGCATCCAGCGCGAGTTTCGCGAGATCAAGGGCACCACGGCGATCATCTACGACCAGACCTGCGCGACCGAAAAGCGGCGCCGCCGCAAGCGCGGCATCATGGTCGATCCCGCTGTCCGGGTGGTCATCAACGACTTGGTGTGCGAGGGCTGCGGCGACTGCAGCGTCAAGAGCAACTGCCTGTCGGTCGAGCCGCTCGAAACCGAGTTCGGCCGCAAGCGCGTGATCAACCAGAGCAGCTGCAACAAGGACACCAGCTGCCTTAAGGGTTTTTGCCCGAGCTTCGTGACCGTCGAAGGCGGGCAGCTGAAGAAGAAGTCGAAAGAAAAGGCTGTATCTGCGTACGAGCTGGGCGCCCTGCCCGAGCCGCGGTTGCCGGTGATTCACGGCGTGTTCGGCATCATGGTGGCGGGCGTCGGCGGCACCGGCGTCATCACCATCGGGCAGCTGCTGGGCATGGCGGGCCACATCGAGGGCAAGGGGATCGTCACCCAGGATTCGGCGGGCCTGGCGCAAAAAGGCGGAGCCACTTGGAGCCATGTGCTGATCGGTGAGCGGGCCGAGGACATACACACCACGCGCGTGGGCATGGCCGGTGCCGACCTCGTCATCGGCTGCGACCCGATCGTCACGGCCAGCAAGGAAACCGTGCTGCGCATGCGCGCGGGCCGCACCTATGTGGCGCTGAACTCGCACGGCACGCCCACGGCCGCGTTCGTGAAGAAAGCCGATTGGGCCAATCCGGCCGAGGCGTGCTCGGCGCAGATCGTGGCCGCCGTCGGCCCCGACGGGGTGTCCGCCTTCGATGCCGACATGGCTTCGACCAAGCTCATGGGCGACAGCATCTACACCAATCCCATGCTGCTGGGCTATGCATGGCAAAAGGGCTGGATTCCCCTGGGGCGCGAGTCGCTCATCCGTGCCATCGAGCTCAACGCAGTCGCTGTCGATAACAACAAGGCCGCTTTCGAATGGGGCCGCCATGCCGCCCATGACTGGGACGCCGTCCAAAAGCATCTCGCGCCGGCCCAGGTGATCGCGTTCAAGCAGCGTGAGACGCTGGACCACATTGTCGCGCGCCGCGTCGAGTTCCTCACGGCCTACCAGAACGAAGCTTATGCGCGCACGTACCGGCAGTTCGTCGAAAAAGTGGCCGCGGCCGAGGCGCCACTTGGGAAAAGCGCACTGGCTGAGATGGTAGCCCGCTACCTCTTCAAGCTGATGGCTTACAAAGACGAGTACGAGGTCGCCCGGCTGCACACCGAAACCGGCTTCCAGGAAAAGATCGCGGCCATGTTCGAAGGCGACTACAAGGTGAATTTCCACCTGGCCCCGCCCATGACCGCCAAGCGCAACGAGAAGGGCGAGCTGCAGAAAAGCAAATTCGGACCCGCGATGCTGGCGGGGTTTCGCGTGCTGGCCAAGCTCAGGGCCTTGCGCGGCACGCCGTTCGACGTTTTCGGCGCAACACATGAGCGGCGCACAGAAAGGGCGTTGATTGCTCACTACCGCGCAACTGTCGAGCAGGTGCTGGAAACCCTCGGCCCGGACAACCACGGACTGGCTGTTGAGATCGCCCGAGTTCCGGAGCAGATCAAGGGCTTTGGCCACGTGAAGGAGCGAAACCTGGCGGCCGCCCGGGCCCATTGGGAACAGCTGATGAAGCTATGGCAACAGCCCCAGGCCGAGCGCCGGATTGCTTGACAACCTCGCTGCCACAATCCCGCTGGATACAACTTATTACTCGGCGGCGCGAGGCATACAATGGAAAGCGTTTGCCTTGGAGCGCTCGCCGTGCCCGCTTTTTAGCGGGCGTATCCCCTACTAGAACTCGATCCTGGAGCCACTGTGTTCATTTCTTCCGCCTTTGCCCAGACCACCGCCGCCGGCGGCGACATGCAGTCCTCGCTGATGAGCATGCTGCCACTGGTGCTGATGTTCGTGGTGCTGTATTTCGTGATGATCCGGCCGCAGATGAAACGCCAGAAGGAACACCGCACCATGATCGAGGCGCTGGCCAAAGGCGACGAGGTGGCGACATCCGGCGGCCTGCTCGGCACGGTGACCAAGCTGGGCGATATGCATATCAGCGTGGAAATCGCGAACGGCGTCGAAGTCCAGCTGCAGCGCAGCGCGGTTGTGCAAGTACTGCCCAAGGGCACTGTTAAATAAGGTGAGAACACGGGTGCTTCGCACCACGTGTCCTTGAGGTTTTAATAGATGAACCGATACCCGGTCTGGAAGTACGCGATCATGGTGATCGCGTTGCTGGTGGGGACCCTCTACACCCTGCCTAATTTTTTCGGTGAAGCTCCCGCTGTACAGGTGTCGCCGGGCAAGGCCACGGTGAAGGTGGACAGCACGACGCGAACCCGCGTCGAGCAGGCCTTGGCGGCGGCGGGAATCCAGGCCGAGGCCGTCACACTGGAAAGCACTTCGGTCAAGGTGCGGCTGGGCAGTGGCGATCTGCAGCTCCAGGCCAAGGACGCGATTCAGAAGGCCCTGGTGCCCGACCCCAACGAAGCGTCGTATGTGGTGGCACTGAACCTGCTGTCGGGCTCGCCCAACTGGCTTTCCGCGCTGCGGGCGGCGCCCATGTATCTGGGGCTCGACCTGCGCGGCGGCGTGCATTTCATGCTGCAGGTGGACATGCAGGCAGCGCTGACCAAAAAGGCCGAGTCGCTTGGGGGTGACTTGCGATCGATCCTGCGCGAGAAGAACGTTCGTCACGGCGGCATCAGCCGCAACGGCCAGGCGATCGAGGTGCGATTCAGGGACATGCAGACCCTGCAAGCCGCCAAGGCCGTACTGGCCGACCAATTTGCCGACTTGCAGTCCGTGGACGGCCCCGAAGGGACCGACTACAAGCTCACCGCGACCATCAGGCCCGAAGCGGCCCGGCGGGTCCAGGAGCAGGCGCTCAAGCAGAACATGGTGACCTTGCACAATCGGATCAACGAATTGGGCGTGGCCGAGCCCGTGATCCAGCAGCAGGGACTCGACCGCATCGTTGTTCAGCTTCCTGGCGTGCAGGACACGGCCAAGGCCAAGGATATCCTGGGCCGCACCGCCACGCTGGAGGTCCGGATGGTGGACGAGAGCAGCGAAGCCCGGTCGGCCGAGATGGGCAACGGTCCCGTGCCTTTCGGTGCCGAGCGGTACCTCGAGCGCAGCGGGCAAGCGGTCATCGTCAAGAAGCAGGTGGTCCTGACCGGCGACAACCTCACCGATGCCCAGCCCGGTTTCGACAATCAGACCCAGGAAGCCGCGGTGCACCTGACGCTCGATGCGAAGGGCGCGCGCATATTCAAGGACATCACTCGCGAGAACGTCGGCAAGCGCATGGCGATCCTGCTGTTCGAAAAGGGCAAGGGCGAGGTGGTGACGGCGCCGGTCATCCGCAGCGAGATCGCCGGCGGCCGGGTTCAGATTTCGGGCCGTATGACGAGCGAGGAAGCCGCCGATGTGGCGCTGCTGCTGCGAGCCGGGTCGCTGGCCGCGCCCATGGAAATCATCGAGGAGTTCACCATCGGGCCGACGCTGGGTGCCGAGAACATCACCAAGGGCTTCCAGAGCGTGGCCTGGGGCTTCGCCGTCATCTGCGCGTTCATGGCGGTGTACTACATGCTCTTCGGCTTGTTCTCCGGACTGGCGCTGGCGATGAACCTGCTGCTGCTGGTGGCAGTGCTGTCGATGCTGCAAGCCACGCTGACCTTGCCGGGCATGGCGGCCATGGCGCTGGCGCTGGGCATGGCCATCGACTCGAACGTGTTGATCAACGAGCGGGTGCGCGAGGAACTGCGCAACGGCGCCTCGCCGCAAGCGGCGATCAATGCGGGCTATGACCGCGCCTGGGGCACGATTTTCGATTCGAACATCACCACCCTCATCGCCGGTGTGGCGCTGCTGGCCTTCGGCTCGGGGCCGGTCCGGGGCTTCGCCGTGGTGCACTGCGTCGGCATCCTGACATCCATGTTCTCGGCCGTGTTCTTTTCTCGCGGCCTGGTCAACCTCTGGTACGGACGCAAGAAAAAGCTCAAGTCGGTCTCGATCGGCACCGTATGGCGCCCGGACGCGGATGGCGCTATAACCAAGGCCGAGTAAGGAAACGGACAATGGAATTTTTCAAGATCCGGCGCGATATTCCTTTCATGGAGAACGCGCTGGTATTCAACATCATCTCGTTCCTGACCTTCGCCGCGGCGGTGTTCTTCCTGGTCACGCGCGGATTGCACCTTTCGGTCGAATTCACGGGCGGCACCGTCATGGAGGTGGGCTATTCACAGTCTGCCGACGTCGAGAAAGTGCGGCGCACCGTTTCGGGCCTGGGCTTCTCCGATGTGCAGGTGCAGAACTTCGGCACGTCGCGCGACGTGCTGATCCGGCTGCCGGCCCAGAAAGGAGTCAGCTCCGCCCAGCAAAGCGACAAGGTATTCGCCGCGCTCCAGGCCGACGATCCCGGCGTCACCCGCCGCCGCACGGAGTTCGTGGGCCCCCAGGTCGGCGAAGAGCTCGCGACCGACGGCCTCAAGGCCCTGGCGATGGTCGTGGTCGGCATCATGATCTATCTTGCGTTTCGTTTCGAGTGGAAGTTCGCCGTCGCCGCCATCATCGCCAACCTGCACGACGTGATCATCATCCTGGGATTCTTCGCCTTCTTCCAATGGGAGTTTTCTCTCGCGGTGCTCGCGGCGGTACTGGCGGTGCTGGGCTATTCGGTGAACGAATCGGTGGTGATCTTCGACCGGATTCGCGAGAACTTCCGCCGCTACCGCAAGATGAACACGGTGCAGATCATCGACAACGCGATCACTTCCACGATCAGCCGCACCATCATCACGCACGGTTCCACGCAGATCATGGTGCTGTCGATGCTGCTTTTTGGCGGTCCCACGCTTTACTATTTCGCGCTGGCCCTGACCATCGGCATCCTCTTCGGCATCTACTCGTCGGTTTTCGTGGCGGCCGCCATCGCCATGTGGCTGGGCATCAAGCGCGAGGACCTGGTCAAGTCGACAGCCAAGAAGGATGAAGACCCGGGCGACCCCAACGCAGGCGCAACGGTCTGAAGGCGGTTCGTGAGCGCCCCCCAACTGTCAGCCGACACCAGGATCCGGATCGCGCGCCAGGCGCGTGAGCAGTTCGTGAATCACGCCCGCGGGTGCCTGCCGCCGATGCTGCTGGCCATCCGCAGCCGCTTGTCGGAACTGGCTCAGGCGGGCGGCGGTTCCCGCGAAATGCAGGAGCGCCGGGATGCCATGATGGAGTTCGACCGCCATGGCGCGGACTGGGCGCAGGCGACGGCCGGCGTGTGGCAGAAGGCCTTGTTGCCCCCGACAGCCCCGGCGCGCGCCACGCGCGGCGCCACTAGCCTGGAGCTGATCGGGGACGAGGTCGTGGAGCGCAAGATCCTTTCGTCCCGGCTGGCGTTGGCCATCCAGGAAAAGGCGTCCTGGGACTTGAACGACCTGCGAGTGCGCATGCAATACCTGGAGGGCGGCAGCGAACTGCCCGAGATGGATGTGCTGCGGCCCGAAACGCTTTCGCAGCTGCTGGTGGAGCAGTGGGGCAGTGCCGGGCTTTCCCCTGAAGCCTGGGCCTTGATCCAGGACGTCGTTCAGCGCGGCATCATGGACCATATCCCCGAGGCCTACCGACTGACCAATGAGTTCCTCGTCGGCCAGGGGGTCATGCGTGATATCGACCTCAGCTCGAGGGTCAAGCGCGGTGCTTCGGCAGCGGGCGGCAGAAAGTCCGACGCCCGCCCGGCGGCAGCGCAACCCGGCGCCGATGAGGCGCAAGAAAATCGTGGCGGTGGCGGTGGCGGTGGTGGTGGTGGTGGTGGTGCCCCCGCCGGGGCTGGGTCGTATGGGGGTTACCCGGCTGGCGGCCGCGGTGGTATGTCCCAGGGTGCCGGCGAACAAGTCCCGCCCGATTCCGCCCCCGGCGGTCGCGTCGCGGGCGTGGCCGACGAAACCCGCATGATGACTTCCAGCCCGCCGCTGGCACGCGCGAGGATGCGTGCCAGCGGGGTGCTGGGCCAGCTCAAGCGGCTGCTCACGGACCGCGTGGCCGGCTTCGACGTTCCGGCGACACGGCCGTCGCCGGCCTTGGCGCAAGCTTTGTCGCAGCACGCCGCCGAGGCGCAGGTCACCGAAGTGCAGGGCACAGGCGCCCAGGAGGATGCCGTCTACGACAACGCCGCTGTCCAGCAGGTTGCCGGGGACTTGAGGCGGCGCACCAGTGAGCTGAAGAAAAGGGCGGAGACATCGAACGAGAAGGCCACGATCGAAATCGTGGCGCTGATGTTCCAGAGCATCCTGTCCGAAGAACGCATCCCACCGGCCATCCGTGTGTGGTTTGCCCGGCTGCAGATGCCGGTGCTGCGCGTGGCCATCGCCGAGCCCGAATTCTTCGGCACCCTCGAGCATCCCGCGCGTCAGCTGATCGATCGCATGGGCTCGTGCGTCATGGGCTTCGACACCGCCGCCATCGGCGGTAGTGCGCTCGAAGTCGAGATCAAGCGCGTGGTCCAGGTGATCGAACAATACCCGGAGACCGGTCGCCGGGTGTTTCAGCTGGTCTATGAAGAATTCCAGAAATTCCTGTCGAGGTTCCTGACTGAGAATGCGCCCACCCAGAGGCTGGTGACCGTGGCCCAGCAGGTGGAGCAGAAGGAAACACTCGCCATCCAGTACACGATCGAGATGCGCAGCATGCTCGCGGACATGCCCGTGCGCGAGGAAATCCGCGACTTTCTTTTCAAGGTGTGGGCCGAGGTCCTCGCGGTAGCGGGCGTCAAGCACGGCCCCCAGCATGAGGAGACGCTGGCCCTGAAGAAGTCGGCGTCGGAACTGGTGTGGGCGGCCAGCGCAAAACCCAATCGCAATGAACGCGGCCGCGTCATCCAGGAGCTGCCCCAGTTGCTGCAGCGCTTGCGCCAGGGCATGACGCTGGTGGGCATCCAGGGCAAGGCACAAGAGGCGCACATCAAGGTCATTGGCGATACCCTGGCCGACGCGTTCCTCTCCAAGACACAGGCGATTTCGCATGTCCAGATCGAGGCCATGGCCAAGCGGCTCGCCCATCTGGAAGACTTCGTCGCCAACGATCCCGCCACGGACCTGCCGCTGGATGCCCAGAGCATCGAACTGATGCTCGGGATCGATGCGTCGATGATCGAGGTGGTGGCTGATGGCGGCTCCAAACCCAATTCGGCGATGCTGTCCTGGGCCTCGGAATTGCAGCTGGGAAACTGGTTCGCGCTCGATCACAACGGCGCGGTTTCGCAGGTGCAGTACGCTTGGCGCAGCGAGCGCAAGCAGCTGCACCTGTTCGCGGCGCCGGGTGGCCGCAGTTACCTGATCCAGGCGCGCCGCCTGGCAGCTTACCTGCAGGCCGGCCTGCTGTTGCCCACAGAAGAGGAAGCACTCACCGTGCGGGCCACACGCGACGCCCTGGCGAAGCTGGAAGCCAATCCGGAACGGCTGCTGCAATAGCCGGCTAGTGCGCCAGCCGGCCGTCGGCCGGGTCGCAGAGCTCGTCCAGGACCAGTGCGTCAGGCTCGTGGCCGAAGCTCCAGTACACCATCAGCACGATGATCTTGAGGTCGTCCAGCGAGACGGGGTCTCCGGGCGCCGCCATTGCCCGGTCGATCACGATCTCGCGCATGGGCGCGGGCAAGACCCCCGACGACTCCAGGAACGAGACGAATCCCAGGCACTGCGCGCCCAGATGATCCTGCTCGGCCACCGAATAGACCCGCATGCTGCCGGCCGATTGCAGGGCTGCGGCCGGCAACGCGTCACTGTACGGCTCGGGGGGATTGAGGGCGGTATTTTGCGCGGCCAGATGCAGGCCGTCGAGCCAGACCAGGGCCTCGTGAATTTCATCGGGCTCGAACCCGTGGGCGCTGAGCCTGCGCTCCAGCTGTTGCAGCTCGGGGCAGGCGTCGCCGCGCCAGTAGTGTTCGTACACAAAAACGAGCACTTCAAACATGCGCCAATATAGCCCAGAACCCCAGGCCGGTGGCAACAGTTGTCGAAAGAGATGTTGCGGCGGTTCAGCCCGCGCCAACGCGCTGGAACAGGCCCCCCGGGAGCCGCGCCAATACGCCTTCCATTTCGAGTTCCAGCAGCTTGACCTGAAGATGCGCCGCTGCGATGCCCGTGCGCGCAACCAGCGCATCCACGCTGAACGGATCGAACCCCATGGCGGCCAGGATGCCATCTTCATCGGCGGGCGCCGCCTCGTTCAGCCCGGCGGCGGGCGGCACGGCGTGCGCGACCGACAACTCTTCCAGCACGTCCTGGGCGGTCTCCACCAGCTTGGCGCCCTGCTTGAGCAGCGCATGGCAGCCGCGCGACTGGGGCGAGTGGATCGAGCCGGGGATGGCAAAAACGTCCTTGCCCTGTTCCGCGGCCTGGTGGGCCGTGATCAGTGAGCCCGATTTGAGCGCTGCCTCCACGACGACCGTACCGCGGCTCAGCGCCGCGATGATGCGGTTCCGGCGGGGAAAATTCGGCGGCAGGGGCGGCGTGCCCAGGGGATATTCGCTCACCAGGAAGCCGGCCTGCGCTATCCGGTGCGCAAGCTCCAGGTGTTGCCGGGGATAGACCCGGTCCAGGCCGGTGCCCACCACCGCGATGGTTGCCGGGCGGCCCGGCTCGCAGGCATCCAATGCCCCTTCGTGCGCCGCCGCGTCAACGCCCAGCGCCAGCCCGGAGACGACCGTGAGTCCGGCTTGCGCGAAGCACCTGGAGAACTGGCGGGCATTGATCAGGCCTTGCGGTGTCGGGTTGCGGCTGCCCACCACGGCAATCGCTTGCGGCCACGCGACATCCATGCTGCCCATGATGTACAGCATCAAGGGCGGATCCTCGATGTTGAGCAAGGCAGGCGGGTAGGCGCTGTCTCCAAGAGTCAGAATGCGCCTGGCAGCCCGCTTGTCCGGTTGCAGCCATCGAGCGGTCGCTTCGAGCAGCTCCTGGAATTGCGCGGGTTCCGCGTGCAAGGACGCGGCCTGGGCACGCGTGACCACCTGCTCAAGCGCTGCGGCGGGTTGGGCGAACAGCTCGGTGGGCGGGCCGAATGCCGCCAGCAGCCTTCTGGCCGCCGTGTTGCCCACCCCCGGGGTGGTCGCCAGGCGCAACCATGCTGCGAGTTCCTCGCGTTCCATCGCAGCCCGCGGCTTAGCGGGGGCTCACGACCCCGTCACCGACCGAGACGGTGTCGCTGATCTCGAGAACCAGTGCGTAAGAGAGCTTTTCGAACGGGCGGAACACCATCAACAGGCCATTGCGCTCGTCTGGGAGCTTCATGACCGTGCGCTCCCCGGCTTGCGACTTGTCGATGCGTCTTTCGCCCGCCTTCGTGATGGCCATCACGTGGCCGATCTCGATGCCGTCCGCCGTGCCCTTGTTGATCACCACGATCTGGTTCTGGCCGGCGAAGGTCACCGCATCGCCATGCACGGACACGATGGTGCCAGCCATGCCCGCGGCCGGCGCGTGCGGCACATAGCTCTGGAACTCGCGCGGCGGTTCCGGCATCAGGCGGTCGCCGACCCGCATTTCTTCCTTTGCCGAGACGATGTCGATGGTCGCGGGCACCACGGCGTTGTTCCGGCCGCTCTGGCCGTTGCTCGACGCTTCGGTCGTTTCGCTGCGTACCAGCGAAGCCTTGCCCAGGTATTTCGCCTCGTAGCCCAGGATGGCGCGCGTCTTGGGGTCGGTCAGGGGACGGGCATCCCGGAACACCCGGTAATCGTCGCTGCGGCCCGCCACCTGCTGCTGAAGCGGGGTGGCTGTCGCGCCGCGGGCGTAGGCCCGGTCGCCCCGGGTGAGGAGAACGCGGCTGTCGCCGGCGGCCACGATGCGCGGCGCCAAGCGCAAGGTCGCCTCGTCGACGATCGCCGGCTCGGAAAGGAAAGGCTCGATCAGGTGTGCCTTCAAGGTCGGAAGCGCTGTTTCGGCCAGGGATTCGACGCGAATGCGCGGCGAGACCCGGACCGTGTCGGTGGGCTGCCCGCCGCCCTGCGCGGCCTGGCGCACCCTGAGCCTCGCCCGCCCGTCCGTCTTTTCAAGTACCAGTTGCTGGCCGGGATAGATACGGTGCGGATTGCGCACTTCTTCCAGGTTCATGCCCCACAACTCGGGCCAGCGCCAGGGCGTGGTGAGGAACACACCCGAGACCCCCCACAAGGTATCGCCGCGCTTGACGGTATATTCGTCGGGGGCATTGGGGGCCAGCTCCGACAACGGCACGCCGGCCTGCGCCACCTGTTCAGCCGTGGAGCGCTGCCCCGGCGTGACGGGGAAGTTCTGCGCCAGCGCCGGCATCGCCGCGAATCCGGCCAGTAGCGCCAGCGTGGAAGTGATCGTCAGTGTCTTGCGGTGTTTGTGCATCTGCGGGCTCGACTGTCGGCCCGGCCGAAGGCAGTCGAAAGTCTTGACAAAGTACTGGCGATTCTGCGCTCAAGCCCTTGATTGGGCAACGTTTATGGCGTCGGGGTCGTGCCGGAAAGCCAAAAGTGGCGAAAATAGCGACACCCGGTGGTTTTCCGGCCGGCCGCCCCAAGGAAAAAGCCCCCTTGAGGGCGGCGCAGTGTGCGGGCTCAAATCATGGCACTTCTTCCTATTCTTCGATTCCCCGATCCCAGGCTGCACACGGTCGCCAGGCCGGTACAGGCGGTGGATGCGCGCGTCCAACAGGTGGTGGCGGACATGCTCGAGACCATGTACGACGCCGAAGGTATCGGCTTGGCCGCGACGCAGGTGGACGTCCATGAGCGCGTGGTCGTGATCGACGTGTCCGAACAGCGTAACCAGCCACTGGTACTGATCAATCCCGAAATCACCTGGGCCAGCCCGGAAAAGCAGGTGAGCGATGAAGGCTGCCTCTCGGTGCCGGGCATCTACGACGGCGTCGAGCGCGCGGCGGCGATTGAGGTCAGCGCGCTGGACGGCCAAGGCCGCGCCCGCACCCTGGAAGCGCAGGGCATTCTCGCGGTGTGTATCCAGCATGAGATGGACCACTTGCTGGGCAAGGTGTTCGTGGAGTACCTCTCCCCTCTCAAGCGAAACCGCATCAAGGCCAAGATGCTCAAGGCGCAGCGCGAAACGGCGCGTGCCTGATATCCCGGCCGGAGCAAATCACATGCGAGAAAAACTGTTGCTGCTGGCCGCGACGCTGCTGGTCGGCTGCGCTGCCAGCCCCTTCCACGGTTCGGGCGTGCAGCCTGGCACGCCGCGCGACGCGGTCATCGCACGCATGGGCGCGCCCCATCGCGTGGTGCAGCTGCCCACCGGCGAGCGTCTGCAATACAGCATGCAGCCGTATGGTCAGCACGCCTGGACGGTGGACCTGGACGCGAGCGGCCGGGTAGTCCAGGCCCGCCAGGTCCTGACCGACAGCAACTTCCACCCGATCGAGCCGGGCAAGTGGACCCGCGAGGATGTGGAGCGGGAATTCGGCCGGCCCGCGTGGATCGACGGGGTCGCCAGCTGGCACGGCCCGGTCATGACCTACCGCTGGCGCGACAGCCAGAACAGCGACATGTTCTATTGGGTCTACCTGGACGAGCGCAATGTGGTTCAGCGGGCGCATCCGGGCATGGAGTTCATCAACGCGCCGAACGACAGGAACTAGGCTTGCGTGTCGTCTTTGCCGGCACGCCGGACTTTGCCCGCGTCGCATTCGAGAGATTGGATGCGGCGGGCTTCACCATTCCCCTGGTCCTGACCCAGCCCGATCGGCCCGCTGGCCGCGGAATGAAGTTGCAGGCCTCGCCCGTCAAGCGCTTCGCCCTCGAGCGTGGCCTGGCGGTGGCGCAGCCGCGCAGCCTGCGGCTGGACGGCAAATACCCCGAAGATGCAGCTGCGGCCAGGGACGCCATCGCGCAGGCCCGGGCGGATGTGATGGTGGTGGCCGCCTATGGCCTGCTCCTGCCCAAGTGGGTGCTTCAGGTGCCGCGCCTGGGCTGCCTGAACATCCACGCGTCGCTGCTGCCGCGCTGGCGCGGGGCGGCTCCCATCCATCGCGCAGTGGAGGCGGGCGACTGCGAGACCGGCGTGACCATCATGCAGATGGACGAGGGCCTGGACACCGGCGACATGCTGCTCGCCGCGCCCGTGCCCATCGGCAATGCGGAGACCACCGGATCGCTGCACGACAAGCTGGCGGTCCTGGGGGGCCGGCTGGTCGTTGAAGCGCTCGAGCTGGCGGCCTGCGCCGGCCTCAGGCCGGTCAGCCAGCCACAGGCGGGCGTGACTTATGCCAACAAGATCGACAAGGCCGAAGCCGGGATCGACTGGTCGCAGCCGGCCGAAGCGATCGCGCGGCGCATCCGGGCCTTCGATCCGTTTCCCGGCGCCCAGGCCATGCTGCAGGGCGAGGTGCTCAAGCTGTGGGGGGCTGAAGCGGTGGCAAGCAGCCCCGCCGATGCGCAAACGCCGCACGGCCGGATCGTGGCCGGCTCGCCCGCCGGCATCGACGTACAGTGCGGCCAGGGGCTGCTGCGGGTGTACCAGCTGCAGCGCGCCGGGGGCAAACGCCTGGCAGTGGCAGACTTCCTGCGTGGCTTCGACATGAAGCCGGGCATGTTGTTCCAGGCCGGTGTGAACAGGCCCTAGCTAGTGTTCTTTCTTTCCGCCAACTATAAGCACCCGGCCTTTCGCGAAGCCGCGCGTGACATGGGGCCGCTCGCCACGGGAATCGCCGCCTGGGGCCTCATGACGGGCGTGGCCATGGTCAAGTCGGGGATGAGCGCCTTCGAAGCCGTGGCCATGACCTTGCTGGTCTACGCCGGCAGCTCGCAGCTGGCCGCGATTCCGCTGATCGTGGCGTCGGCACCGGCGTGGGTGATTCTGGCGACGGGCTTTTGCGTCAACCTGCGCTTCGTGGTTTTCAGCCTGCACCTGCGGCCCTACTTCATGCACATGCCCCGATGGCGCCGCCTGACCAATGGGTATCTGACGGCCGACATGAGCTATGCGATGTTCACCCGCCGGTTCCCTCATCCTGGCACAACGGATGCGCAACGCCGCGAGCAGGAAGCCTTCCTGTCCGGTAACTATTTCGTCACGTGGACCAGCTGGATGCTTTCCAGCGTGGCGGGCATCGGCCTGGGAAATCTCATTCCCAGCGCCTGGGGGCTGGGGTTCGCGGGCGTCCTGTGCCTGATCGGCATCCTTTGCTCGCTGGCCAACACCCCCCTGCGCAGGCTCTCGGCGCTGCTGGCGGGCGCGGCGGCCATCGCCACCTATGCACTTCCACTCAAGCTGAACATCGTGGTGGCGATCTCGGTGGCGGTGCTGGCGAGCTTCTGGCTGGAAAAGAAATTGCCGCGGTCGGCGGCGCACCCGGCATGAGCGGCGCAACCGAGCTCTGGACCCTGGCCGTCATCGTGGGCCTGGCGGGCGTGACGGTGCTCACCCGCAGCTTCTTTTTCATCCTCGACCGGCCCTGGTCCCTGCCCGGCTGGGCGGAGCGCGCCCTGCAATACGCCCCGGTCGCGGCGCTCGGCGGCGTCATCGCGCCCGAGATCGTGATGATGGGCGGGCAGCTGGTGAGCACCTGGCAGGATGCGCGCCTGTTCGCGGGCCCGGCCGGGGCCCTCGTCTACTTCTGGCGGCGCAGCGTCCTGCTGACCATCGCCGTGGGCATGGGCGTGTACCTGCCGCTGCACCTGGGGCTGGGCTGGTAACCCCAAAAAAACGCGCGCGCTTCTAGAATCGCAGGTTTTGTCCGAAGCGATACCGCCATGAATGTCCTGCGTTTTTCCGATCTGTGCGCCCAAGGCAAAGCCGCGGGCCAGCGCGTTTTTATCCGGGCCGACCTGAACGTTCCGCAGGACGCTGCCGGCAATATCACCGAAGACACGCGCGTGCGCGCTTCCGTGCCGTGCATCGATATGGCGCTGCAGGCCGGTGCGGCGGTGATGGTGACTTCGCACCTGGGCCGCCCGACCGAGGGCGAATTCAAGCCCGAGGATTCGCTCGCGCCCGTGGCCGTGCGGCTCGGGGAATTGCTGGGCCGCGAAGTGCGCCTGGTTCGCGATTGGGTCGACGGCGTGGAAGTCAAGGGCGGGCAGGTCGTTCTGCTGGAGAATTGCCGCGTCAACAAGGGCGAGAAGAAGAACAGTTCCGAGCTCGCGAAGAAGATGGCCGCGCTGTGCGACATCTTCGTCCATGACGCTTTCGGCACCGCCCACCGCGCCGAAGCGTCCACCTACGGCATCGCCCAGTTCGCCAAGACGGCCTGCGCCGGCCCGCTGCTGGCCGCGGAAATCGACGCCATCGGCAAGGCGCTGGCCAATCCGGGGCGGCCGCTCGCCGCCATCGTCGCCGGATCCAAGGTGTCGACCAAGCTGACCATTTTGAAGGCGCTGGCCGCGAATGTGGACCAGTTGATTGTGGGTGGCGGCATCGCCAACACCTTCATGCTGGCCGCCGGCCTTCCGATCGGCAAGTCGCTGGCCGAGGCCGACCTGGTGGGCGAAGCCCGTGCCGTGATCGAGGCCATGAAGGCGCGCGGCGCGGCGGTGCCGATTCCCACCGATGTGGTGACGGCCAAGTCCTTCGCCGCCGACGCGCCGGCCACCGTGAAGGCCTCCGGCGATGTCGGCGCCGACGACCTGATCCTGGACATCGGCCCGCAGACCGCGGCGCGCCTCGCGCACCAGCTCATGGCTGCAGGCACCATCGTCTGGAACGGCCCGGTCGGCGTGTTCGAGTTCGACGCTTTCGCCCACGGAACCGAGACCATTGCCCGCGCGATCGCCAGGTCGCCCGCGTTCAGCATCGCGGGTGGCGGCGACACGCTGGCCGCGATCGCCAAGTACGGGATCGAGAAAGACGTGGGGTACATCTCCACGGGCGGCGGCGCGTTCCTCGAGGTGCTGGAAGGCAAGACGCTGCCGGCGTTCGAAATCCTGCAAAAACGCGCGAATGGGTGAAACACTTTTACCTTCCCTTGCCCGTCTCCTGGCCTTTCGTACTGGCATGTAACGGCTTCTCGGCGAGAATTCGAAACTTAATTACAGAAGGTCCGGAGACATATGCGCCCCCACGTTCACGTTCGTTCGCTGCCCCCCGGGGGGGTGCATGCCTCCCTGGAGGCGGCTCGCCGGGAGGCATGATCATGGCCCGACGCGCCACCAAGATCGTTGCCACCCTCGGCCCCGCCTCCAGCGACCCTGCTCTCCTCGAGCAGATGATCCGCGCCGGCGTGAACGTGGTGCGGCTGAATTTCAGCCACGGCAAGGGGCAGGACCACATCGACCGGGCCAATCTGGTGCGCGAAGCGGCGAGCCGCGCCGGGCGCGAAGTGGCGATCATGGCGGACCTGCAGGGCCCCAAGATCCGCGTCGGCAAGTTCACCGACGGCAAGGTGTTCCTCGAGCCGGGCATGAAGTTCGTCCTGGACGCCTCGCGCAGCGTCTTGGGCGACCTGGAAGGCGTGGGGCTGGACTACAAGGAGCTGCCGCGCGATGTGAAGGCCGGCGATCTTCTGCTGCTCAACGACGGGCTGATTGTCCTGACAGTCGACGCGGTGCGTGGCGAACAGGTGCGCACGACCGTCAAGCTGGGCGGCGAGCTGTCCAACAACAAGGGCATCAACAAGCACGGCGGCGGCCTGACCGCACCGGCGCTGACGGCGAAGGACATGGAGGACATCCGCACCGCGATGAGCTTCCAGGCCGATTACGTGGCGGTGAGTTTCCCGAAGAACGCCACCGACATGGAAATGGCGCGCCAGCTGTGCAACGTGGCCGGCGCGGAGTTCCGCCACAAGCCGGGCCTGATCGCCAAGATCGAGCGGGCCGAGGCCATCCCCAATCTCGAGTCCATCCTCAAGGCCAGCGACGGCATCATGGTCGCGCGCGGCGACCTCGCCGTGGAAGTGGGCAACGCCGCCGTGCCGGCGCTGCAAAAACGCATGATCCGCATGGCGCGCCAGCACGACAAGGTGGTGATCACGGCGACCCAGATGATGGAGTCGATGATCACCAACCCGGTGCCTACCCGCGCCGAAGTCAGCGACGTCGCCAATGCGGTGCTGGACGGCACTGATGCGGTGATGCTCAGCGCCGAGACCGCGGCGGGCAAATTCCCGCTGGAGACCATTGTGGAGATGGCCAACATCTGCTCGGAGGCGGAGAAGGCCGAAGACGTGAAGCTGGATGCCGATTTCACCGGCATGGCCTTTTCCCGCATCGACCAGTCGATCGCCATGGGCGCCCTTTTTACCGCGCACCATCTGGGCTGCAAGGCCATCGTGGCGCTCACCGACTCGGGCTCGACGGCGCTGTGGATGAGCCGCCACCGCATCCACATCCCGATCTATGCGTTGACGCCCAAGCTGGTCACGCAGCGCAAGATGGCGCTGTACCGCAATGTGCGGCCGTTGCTCATGGACCAGAGCGCCGAGCGCGACATGGCCCTGGGCGAGGCCGAGGCGCATTTGAAGAAGCGCGGCATCGTGGCCAGCGGTGACATCTACGCGATTACCTGCGGCGAGCCGATGGGCGCGCCGGGCGGCACCAACATGCTGAAGATCTGCCGGGCCGGTTGACCTGTTGCGAGGTCACCACGCGCGTTGCCGCGTAATGCCCATCGCGTAGTCCAGCGCTGTCCCAGATATGCAATTCGATACATTGCAACACCAAAATATCAATCTGAGGATGCCGATGGTTCAACTGCAGCACGATGGGGGGCTCCATCGCCCCCACATCCTGGGCATCGGGGCTTACGCCCGCCACTTGATGTTGTACGCCTTGGCGGAGGTGGTCGGCTGGATGCCCGCCGCCTCCTTTGCGCTGCTGCCCAAAACGACCGAGATGGCGGCTGGCCCCACTTGGTTGCACCAGCAGACCGGTCACTACGACACGTTAGAGGCCGCTTGCTCTGCACTTATTTCCCGCCACTTGGTGTCGAACAATTACCCGCCCGGTTTCTACGTGCTCGACCATGTACAGACAAACGCAGACCGCGAGTTTGACTCATGCTGGACGCGCACCCCCTCTACCGGTTACGTTGAGTTGTTCGGAACGTTGGTATTCATTGGAGGTGCCCCTCATGGGGCGGATCGATCAATTCCCGCGCGCAGCCTTCTTGCACCGCACAAGCATGCCCGGCAAATTCAATGGAATCGGGCGCAGGATGCCGGTGCAACCCGGGCTTTGTGGAAGACATGCCAACGGCCAAGGTCGTTGCGTTGCTGCCAACACCGTGATTTCGTTGGTCGGCGGGAGCAGCACCAAGACCTTGCTCGCAGGGCCCGTTCTTCCCCAGACTGCCCGGGTCACGCAGAACGGCGCGCCGGTCCCGGGCAAGTCCGTGGGCATTCGCATCGCTAGCGGTGGCGCTATCAGCGGCACAACCGACGGCAACGGCGAATTCCACTTCACTTATGTTCCGCCGTACATACGAACCCTGGATCAGGTCATTGCAAGCTGCTCGGGATGCATCAACACGGCGCAAAAGCCAATCACTGTCGAAACTTGCGATGTGTGCGAGGGGAAAAAAGGCAACCCCATCAGCATCGCCACCGGCGAGAAAGAGCAGGCTGAGACCGATTGGTCCGATCCAGCCGCCCATCCGCTTTTCCTGGTTCGGCACTATAGAAGCTTTGCCAATACCGGATCCGGCTTGGGACAGCGCTGGAGCCACAGCTGGGCGGCTGCTGCCTCCACCGCGAATCTGGAAGCAACCGTGCGCTTCGGTGACGGCAGCAAAGTCTTGTTCAAGCGAGGCGGCTCGGGCGCCGCGTGGGTCGCGGACAACCAGCGCGACGCCTTCCTCGAAAGCCCCGCAGGATTCGTCTATGTGCGTGCTAACGACGAATCACGCTGGTCCTTTGACGGCACGGGCAAGCTCCAATCCATCGTCCAGCGCAACGGCTGGGTCATGGCCCTGGCGTACAACGCCAATCACCTCTTCGCCAGCGTCACCAACGCATTTGGACGCGTCCTGAAATTTGCGTACGACGAGCAAGGCCGGCTGACCCACGTCGTGGCGCCCGACGGTAAGGTCATCGGCTATACCTACGACGCCTCTTCGCGACTCGCGGGCGTGCTATACCCCGATGGCACCCGCCGCGGCTACAGCTATGAGGACGCCCGCTGGCCCCTGGCCCTGACCGGTATCACCGACGAAAGCGGTGTGCGCTATGCCAGGTTCGGCTACGACGAGGTGGGCCGTGCCATATCGACCGAGCATGCAGGCGGTGTTGAGAGATACACCGTCACCTATCCCAGCGGCATGGACGAAAGCGTGGGCGGCCTTGTGGCCGGCAGCGGTGCAGAGCCCGCGCTTCGCGACGATCCAGGCCGCAGGACGCCCCGAGGCCCAGACGACGACAACCCAGTGGCACCCCAGCTTCAGGCTACCCGTGCTCATCACAGAGGCTATGACGCCAACGGCGAACCCATCGCGCAGACCGACCCGCTGAACCAGACCACCCGGCAAACGCTGGACGGCCTGCGCCGCCCCACCGCCACCACCTTCGCAGACAACACCTCAACGGCCCAAGCC
>JACDFR010000097.1 GCA_013815685.1 Ramlibacter sp. | reverse complement strand
GGGGCGCGCCGCGGTGCGCCGCCGCCATCCTCGTCACCGCTGGCGGGCGGGCCGCCCATGCCCTCTCGGCCACCCAGCAACTGCATCTCGGTGGCGATGATGTCGCAGGTGTTCTGCTCGACCCCGTCCTTGTTGGTGAACTTGCCGTATTTCAGGCGGCCTTCCACGTAGATGGGCCGGCCCTTCTTGACGTACTCGCCGGCGATTTCGGCCAGCCGATCGAAGAACGTGACACGGTGCCACTGCGTTTCTTCGACGGTTTCGCCGGTGTTCTTGTCCTTGCGCTTGCTCGAAGTCGCCACGCTGACATTGGCGACGGCCTGGCCTGACGGCAGGTAACGGATTTCGGGGTCGCGGCCGCAATTGCCGACCAGGATGACTTTGTTGACGGATGCCATTGGGAATGTTCCTCCGGTAATTGAGTTATTATGTCGCCTGGGCCTCGTCGGCCAGAACCTCTTGCGCCGACCTCCCCGGCGCCCTCATGGGCCAGGCCACGGCGAGCCAGAGCAGCATCAGCCCGGCGCAGGCCGCGAACAAGCCTTGCGTACCAACGCTCTTGGCCAGCCAGCCGCCGACGGCGCCGCCTGCGAACAAACCCAGGGACTGCAGGGTGTTGTAGACGCCCAGCGCGGCGCCGCGCGCATGGGCCGGGGCGAGGCGCGAGGCCATGCTGGGCTGGCTGGCCTCCAGCACGTTGAACCCGCAGAAAAAGACGAACAGCAACGCGGCCAGGAGGCCGATGCCCGGCTGGTCCGACACCAGCAGCAGCCCCGCCTGCACCAGCGCGATCAGGACCACCGCGCCCAGGAAAACCGCCCTCAGGTAGCCGCGCCGCTCCAGCGGGAACAGCGTCAGCCCCATCACCACGAAGGACGCCAGCACCGTCGGCAGGTAGACATACCAATGGTTCTGCTGGGGCAGGCCGGCGCGCACCAGCAGCGCCGGCACCGCCAGCCACATCGCCAGCTGCACCGCGTGCAGCACGAAGACGCCCACGTCCAGGCGCAGCAGGCCTGGATGGCTGAGCACCTCGCGCAGCTTGCCGCGCGGCATGTTCTTGTGCCGGACCGGCTCGGGCGGCGTCCACCAGGCCACCACCGCGATGCAGCCCAGCGCCAGCCCGGCCGTGATGGCGAAGAGCCCGCTCAGGCCGATCTGGGCGGCCAGCGGTGGGGCGATCACCAGCGAAAGCGCGAAGGTCAGGCCGATGCTTGCGCCCACCAGGGCCATCGCCTTGGTGCGCACCTCGTCGCGCGTCTGGTCGGCCAAAAGAGCCGTGGCGGCCGCGGACACGGCGCCCGCGCCCTGCAGGGCCCGGCCGATGATGAGGAGGCCCAGGCTGTCGGCGGCGGCGGCGACAAGGCTGCCGGCAGCGAAGACCAGCAGGCCGGCAATGATCACCCGCTTGCGCCCGAGCCGGTCGGAAGCGATGCCGAACGGAATCTGCAGCAGGCCGTGGGTCAGCCCGTAGATGCCCATGGCCAGGCCGACCTGGGCCGGGTCGCCGCCGCCGGGGTAGCGGGCCGCTTCCAGTGCGAACACCGGCAGCACCAGGAACAGGCCGAGCATGCGGGCGGCAAAAATGGCAGCCAGGGAGCCGCTGGCGCGGCGTTCCTGCGGCGTCATGCTGGCGGGAGGAAGGGATGCTGGGGATGTGTTCACGAGGCGATGGATATGGAAACCGGGCCGCCTTCGGCCCCGGCAAACCAGGGATTGTCGGGCATTCCACCGGTGCCGGGTACGCGGCCGGGCCTGGCGCTCTATCATGTCGGGTTTCCTGGGCGCACCCCGACTTGAACTCATCGACCGACGGCAAATACCTGGCGCCTAGCGAAGGCGGCAAACAAGTTGCCGCGCTGACGGCCCAACGGATCAGTATCCGGGGGGCGCGCACGCACAACCTCAAGAACATCGACCTGGACATCCCGCGCAACCAGCTGGTGGTGATCACCGGCCTGTCGGGATCGGGCAAATCGTCCCTGGCATTCGACACCCTGTATGCCGAAGGCCAGCGGCGCTATGTGGAAAGCCTGTCGGCCTACGCCCGGCAGTTCCTGCAGCTGATGGACAAGCCCGATGTCGACGTGATCGAGGGGCTGTCGCCCGCCATTTCGATCGAGCAGAAGGCGACTTCGCACAACCCGCGCTCCACCGTGGGGACGGTGACCGAGATCCACGACTACCTGCGCCTGCTGTTCGCCCGCGCCGGCACGCCCTATTGCCCCAGCCATGGCGTCCCGCTGCAATCGCAGACGGTGTCGCAGATGGTGGACGCGGTGCTGGCTCTTGCGCACGAGAGCCGGCTGATGATCCTGGCACCGGTCGCGCGCGACCGCAAGGGAGAGTTCGTCGATGTGTTCGCCGAGATGCAGGCGCGCGGCTACGTGCGATTCCGCGTCGGCGGCAAGGCGTATGAATTCGACGAACTGCCCAAGTTGAAGAAGACGGAGAAGCACGACATCGACGTGGTGATCGACCGCCTCAAGGTGCGCCCGGACATGCAGCAACGCCTGGCGGAAAGTTTCGAAGCGGCGCTGCGGCTGGCCGACGGCCGCGCCATCGCGGTGGAAATGGAGAGCGGGAAAGAGCACTGGTTCAACGCCAAGTTCGCCTGCCCGGTCTGCAACTACTCGATCACCGAACTCGAACCGCGCCTGTTCTCGTTCAATTCACCGGTAGGCGCCTGCCCGTCGTGCGACGGCCTGGGCCACATGGAATTCTTCGACCCGGCGCGGGTCGTCGCCTTCCCCACGCTGTCGCTGGCCAGCGGCGCGATCAAGGGGTGGGACCGGCGCAACGGCTACTACTTCAGCCTGATCGAGAACCTGGCCAGGCACTACAAGTTCGACATCGACACGCCTTTCGAGGAACTCGAGCTGCCCGTGCAGAACGTCATCCTGAACGGCTCGGGCGATGAGGAAATCAAGTTCAGCTACGTGATGGACTCCGGCAACTTCGCCGGCAAAAAACTGAACAAGAAGCACCCTTTCGAAGGCATCGTGCCCAACATGGCGCGGCGCTACCGCGAAACCGATTCGGTGGCCGTGCGCGAAGAGCTGGCGCGCTTCCGAAGCATGCAGCCCTGCCCTGAATGCCGGGGCACCCGGCTGCGCAGCGAAGCGCGGCACGTCAAGGTGGGCGAAGGCGACCAGGCCCGGGCGATCTTCGAGATCGGGCACGCCACCTTGCGCGAAAGCTTCGAATACTTCGAAGGCCTCAAGCTGCGCGGCGCCAAGGCGGAGATCGCCGACAAGGTGATCCGGGAGATCGGCCTGCGGCTGAAATTCCTGAACGACGTGGGGCTGAACTACCTGAGCCTGGACCGCAGCGCCGAAACGCTCTCGGGCGGAGAGGCGCAGCGCATCCGCCTGGCCTCGCAGATCGGCTCGGGCCTCACCGGCGTGATGTACGTGCTGGACGAACCCAGCATCGGCCTGCACCAGCGCGACAACGACCGCCTGATCGGCACCCTGCGGCACCTGCGCGACATCGGCAACAGCGTCATCGTGGTGGAGCACGACGAGGACATGATCCGTGCTGCGGACCACCTGATCGACATGGGCCCGGGCGCGGGCATCCACGGCGGCCGCATCATGGCGCAGGGAACGTTCGAGGACGTGAAGGCCACCGAGGCGTCATTGACGGGCCAGTATCTCTCCGGCAAGAAATTTATCGCCGTCCCCAAGCGACGCACCAAATGGCTGCCCGTGCTGGACCTCGCACCGGTGGAGCGCAAGGCCTCCCGCTTTCCGCCGAGCGATGCCGCTGTGCGGCGGGCGGCCCGCGAGGCCGATCACATCGCCACGCGCGGCGCCGTGCAAGAGATTCGCGTGCTGGGCGCCGCAGGCAACAACCTCAAGAACGTGAGCGTCGCCTTCCCCGTCGGCCTGCTCACCTGCGTGACCGGCGTTTCGGGCTCGGGCAAATCGACGCTGGTCAACGACACGCTCTACGCAGCGGTTGCGCGCACGCTCTACCGCGCGCATGAAGAACCGGCGGCGCACGAAGCCGTCGAAGGCATCGAGCATTTCGACAAGGTCATCAACGTCGACCAATCGCCCATCGGCCGCACGCCGCGCAGCAACCCGGCAACCTACACCGGGCTGTTCACGCCGATCCGCGAGCTGATGGCCGAAGTGCCCATGGCCAAGGAGCGGGGCTATGGCCCGGGCCGTTTCTCGTTCAACGTGGCGGGCGGCCGCTGCGAAGCCTGCCAGGGCGACGGCGTCGTCAAGGTGGAGATGCACTTCCTGCCCGACGTCTATGTGCCGTGCGATGTGTGCCACGGCCAGCGCTACAACCGCGAGACGCTCGAGGTGCAGTGGAAGGGCCGCAACATCGCGCAGATCCTGGATATGACGGTGGAGGACGCCCACCTGCTCCTCAAAGCCGTGCCCACGATCGCGCGCAAGCTGCAAACATTGCTGGACGTGGGGCTGTCGTACGTGAAGCTGGGGCAGGCCGCGACGACGCTCTCGGGCGGTGAAGCGCAGCGGGTGAAGCTGGCGCTCGAACTGTCCAAGCGCGACACCGGCCGCACCCTGTACATCCTGGACGAGCCCACCACCGGGCTGCACTTCGCCGACATCGACCTGCTGCTGCACGTGCTGCACCAGCTGCGCGACGCCGGCAACACCATCGTGGTGATCGAGCACAACCTGGACGTGATCAAGACGGCCGACTGGCTGATCGACATGGGGCCGGAGGGCGGCGCCGGCGGCGGGCAAGTGGTGGGGGTAGGGACGCCGGAGGATATTGCGGCGAATCCGGCGAGTCATACCGGGAAGTATTTGAAAAGGTTGGTGTGAGGCGAAGGCGAGCAGCGCCGATCCGCCAATAGCGCTGGCTACGGCGCGCCGGCCCTCAGAAGTTCCTGGAGCTGCCGCGCGATCTCAGGGTGGAACGCCTTCACGTACTCGACGCCCTCGACCGCGCGCTTGCGCCAACCTGGCCCCCGACCCATGAGGTCCTTGACCGCGGCCCGCAGTGCCGAGGGAGTGCGGAGCAGACCGTATACGACCAAGGCCGCGACCTGCCCGGCATCCTTGGAGATCTTGACCTGGAAGCTCTCCTCACGCTCTCCCATGATCACCAGCTTGTGCAGCGCGTAGCGCATCGGTGCGGGGATATTGACCACGACCGCTTGCTCGTTGGAGATGAGTACGGTCTGCGTCGTCTGCTCCAGCGAGAACTCCATGAACTTCAGCGGCTGCAGGCTCACGTTCAGCGGCTCGAAGCGATAGACCTTGTCTTTGCGGCCCGCGACGGTCAGCAAGTCGACGCGGAGGTCCTTCTTGGCTGTGATGTACGTTGCGCCTGTGCCGTCTGTCAGGGATTGCTGCGGCAGCAGGCCCATCTCGAGTGACGTGATGGCGTCATGGATATCCGCCTTGGCGCCTTCGGCGAGCGCCAGGGAAACGTTCTTGCCGGCGTGGGCAACGTCCACGTCGCTGGTGCGCCAGCCGCTGGCCCAGCGCACCCCGAACATGTTGCTCATGGCGATGAACGCATGGGTGCCGACCAGCACGCCGCCGGCGCGAAAAAAGCCGAATTCGGCCATCCGGTTGATCACGGCAAAGTGCTGCGGTATGACTCCCATGCAGCCCAGCGAGACGCACGCGCTCACGAGCGCGCCCAAGTCGCTCGCCATCTCAGGCTTGCCTTGGCTGTGCAACTCGATCAGTTTGGCCAGGCGCTCGTCATCCGGGCCCAGGTACACCTGCCGGTTCACGCCTTGCAGGTCCCGTACCTGCCAGTACCAGTACTCCCGTCCCTTGACGATCTTCTTGTTGAACGAGCCCGGCAGGTCGCGCACCGAGCGAGCCAGCGCGGCCGCCCGCACTTGCTCGAACAGCTCGGCAAAATTGGTCTGCGCCGCCGGCGACAGCTGCATGAAAAGGTGGTCTTGCTCGGCCATTGCTATACTGCAAAGTTGGTTAACCGCAGTATAACTGCGTGGGGGCCAAAGTTATACTGCGACTACGTAGAGATGCAGTATAACTCTCGGCCGCCCACCGAACGACATCCGCAGGGGATGAGGAGCGCCACAAGCCGACCCCGGTTTCGTGCGGCTAGGCGGAGCTCCTGCGTGCGCTGGCTCCGGACTCGGAGGAACTTCGCGCCAACCTGCCTGACGGGTTGCGCATGGGGTTCCTCTCGAAAAGAAAAGAGCTCACGATGCGCCCCCAACGCTGCCTCCGATCCGAAGCAGGCATTGTCCTTTAGGTGGCGTTTTGCGCGACCTCACCCTTGGCTTCTTGGAAAGCGTAAATCCCCCGCTCGGAGTTGCGCATCTGCGTGGCTGCAGATGGACGTGTTCATCCAGTAGTAACGCCACCGACCCGTAGCCAGTTCACGAAGGCGGCCTGGGATGCCCCATTTCACCTGCCTCGTACGCCACAGTTGAATAAATCAAGGGTTTCGTTAAAATATACGGAACATCATGCCCAAAGTGAACCGCGCCGTTGAACACATGCCCGCAGCACCCGCTTCGGCATTGAAGAGGCTCGGCCAGGATCTCAAGACAGCGCGCCTGCGAAGGCGCGAGTCCCTGCGGAGTTGGGCTGAGCGGCTGAAGATTTCAGCGCCGACCCTCATGAAGATGGAGGGCGGTGATCCGGCAGTATCCATGGGAGCGTACGCCACGGCTTTATGGTTGCTGCAGCGCGAGCAGGTCCTGGCGCGTGCTGCCGATCCAAAGGAAGACGTGGGCGCCTTGGAGGCCGACGTGCGCGAAGCGAACAGCCGCCACCGGCCAAGGAGTGAGCGTGGCTGACGCGAAGGCCTACAAGCCCAAGGACACCCTGCCTCTCTGGTGGCTGGGTGGTGGCGAGGCTGAGGCGACTCCGATTGGCCTGCTCAGCCTCGCGGAAGGCAATCGAAAAGTGGGCCTGCAATATAGCGAGGCATGGCTGACCTCTGGCTTTGCCCTCAGTGAGGACCTGCCCCTCGTTTCGCAGCTGTTTCTGCCCCGCGAAAAAGATCAGGCTGCCGGCGCCGTCGACGACGCCCGGCCCGATCGGTGGGGAGAGCGCGTGATCCGGAAGTTCGAGCAAACGCAACGACTCTCCGTACTCGAATACTTGCTGTTTGCAGGAGACGACCGCTCTGGCGCACTCGGGGTGAGCCAGAGCGAAGAGGCGTATGTCCCCTGGCCCTCCGATCCGGCGCCCGACCTTGGCAGCCTGGATGAAATGGCCGAGGTCGTGCGCAAGGTGCTGGCCGACGAGCCCGTCCCTGAAATCCAAAAGCGCCTGCTTCGCCCCGGCGCCTCACTAGGAGGTGCGCGGCCCAAATCGCTCATTACGATTGATGGAGCGCCGTGGCTGGTCAAATTCTCGGAAGGCGAGGACATGGACACTGAGCTCATCGAACACGCTTCGATGACGCTCGCGGCATCGTGTGGAATCGAAGTAGCTTCTACGCGCGCGCTGCAGGCGGGCGGAAGACACGCCGTGGCCATCCGCCGATTTGATAGGGCCGGGGGCATGCGCCTGCATGCGATATCTGCGAACGTCGCACTGCGAGCCGCGGGCGAGGAGCTGGGCTACCCTCAGCTCGCGCAGCTACTGCGACGCCTGGCCCCTGCCAGGCAGATTGCCTCCCAGCAGGCGCAGCTGTTTCGCAGGATGGTATTCAACATCCTGATCGACAATACTGACGACCACGAGAAGAACCATGCCCTGCTGCGTCAACCCGATGGGAGCTACTTGCTTGCGCCCGCCTTCGACGTTCTGCCAGCCGCTCAGGGATTGGGCTATCAGGCGCTCGGAGTCGGGGCGGCTGGGAGCGAATCGACCATCGAGAACGCTCTTTCCCGTTCGCAAGATTTCGGATTGAAACCCGCTGCCGCGCGCGAGATCGCCGGGCAAGTGGCCAGCGTAACGGATAGATGGAAGGACCACTTCGTCCAGGCTGGAGTCCGCAAGGCTGATATGGCCATACTCAGCCAGTACCTGGACGGCAACAGGCTTGGTGACCAGCGCCGAGAGCATGCCGGCGGGTCGCGATCTAATGGGAAGGAAGCTTGGCCCAAAGGTCCGGGCTGAGCCAATACCGGTCGGTTTTGGGACTGCTTCTGGCCGATAGTGTTGAAAAACTCCCCTTGATCTCGTAGATTTGCGCCACGACCAACTCGAAGGGGGGCGGGTCATGATGGGAAGCCAAGGCGCCGGCCAGGCGCCGTTGTTCTACGCGTT
>JACDFR010000096.1 GCA_013815685.1 Ramlibacter sp. | reverse complement strand
GACCAGTGCGAGAAAGCCGGCGCGCGAAACCACCCGCTGTGCGTCAAGCGCCGCGACGAAGCCAAGCTGCGCGAGGAAAGCAAGCTGCGCAACTGACACGGAGCACCGTGCTTACTCTATGTCGATGGTGTGGACAGCGTAACGGCCGCGCCGCCGGTCTTCGAAGTAGCAAAGGAGCGTTTCCTTCACTGTCTTGAAGGCGATCTCTTCCCAAGGGATTTCCTGCTCGGTGAACAGGCGCGCCTCGATCGTTTCATGTCCCGGATCGAACCGCTCGCTGAGCAGCCTGGCCAGGTAGAACAGGTGCACCTGGCTCACGCGAGGGACGCTCAGCACCGTGAACAGCCCCTCCATTTCGATCTGCGCCCCGGCTTCCTCGTCGGTCTCGCGTTCGGCGCCTTGCGCAGTCGTCTCACCAAGCTCCATGAATCCCGCCGGCAGCGTCCACTTGCCCCAGCGCGGTTCTATGTTCCGCTTGCACAGCAGAACCCGCTCGCCCCAGTAGGGGACCGTGCCGACTACATTCAGCGGGTTCTCGTAGTGGATGGTGTCGCAGGACGGGCAGACGGCACGCGCACGGGTGTCGCCGTCATCCGGCACGCGGTAGCCGACCGCAGAGCCGCAATTCCTGCAGTGTTTGATGGGGCTGCGTAAGGTCATCGCCAGAGTGTAAACAAGGGCCGCGCGGGCCCTTGTTTACAACGGGAATCCCCCCAAAACGGTGCTTAGGCCTTCTTGGGCGCTGCGGCAGCTTTTCCGTGCTTCTCGATCAGGGCTCGCGCCGTTTCCAGGAGCTTTTTGCCGTCGTAGTTGCGCTTGTTCATGTCTTCTACCCATTCCACCTCGACCAGCCGCGCCTTGCGCTTGAACTCCTGGGCGTCGGCGGCGGTGATCTGGTAGATGGTGTTCTTTCGATCTTCCGCGGCCTTGCGGCCCACGGGGTCGTTGCCTTGCTGGGTCTTGCCGAGCCAGGCCGACGTGGCCATGCCCGAATTGTTGTCGATGACCTTCTTGAGTTCGGGGGCCAGCGAGTTGTACTTGGCCTTGTTCATTCCCATCACGAAAGTGGTGGTGTAGAGCGCGCCGCCCGAGTTTTCGAACTCGCTGTGGAACTTGGTGAGCTCGTGTACCTTGACGGAGGGCACGACCTCCCAGGGAATCACGCAGCCGTCGATGGTCCCCTTGGACAGCGCATCGGGAATGGCCGGCAGCGGCATGCCCACGGGCGTCGCACCTACGAAGCCGAGCATTTTCGTGATCTGGCGCGTGGGCCCGCGCACCTTCATGCCGCGCAGGTCGTCGGCCGTCTTGATCAACTTGTCCTTGGTGTGGAACATGCCGGGCCCGTGCACCTGCAGCGCGAGCACCTGGACGTCCTTGAATTCGTCGGGTGCCATGGTCTGCACATATTCCCAGTACGCCTTGGAGGTCGCTTCCGCGTTGTTCATCATGAATGGCAGCTCGAACACTTCGATCCGGGGGAAACGGCCCGCCGTGTTTCCCGGCAACGTCCACACGATGTCGACCACGCCGTCCTTGGCCTGATCGTACAGCTGCACCGGCGTGCCGCCCAGCTGCATGGCGGGGTAGCCCTCGAACTTGATGCGGCCACCCGATTCCTTCTCGACCTTTTCCATCCACGGCTTGTGCATGGTCAGCCACACGTTGGACTGCGGCGCCATGAAGGTGTGGAATTTGAGCGTGACGGCCTGCTGCGCCAGGCCGCTCAGGCCCGGGGCGCCCAGCGCCACGGCGGCCGAGGTCTTCAGGAGGGTGCGACGTTGGATCATGTTGTTCTCCAGTGGTGACGGTAAATTAACGCACGGCACGGCCGGCGGACTCGGGGGCTTTCCCTCAGCTGACGTACTTCACCAGCCACAGCGAGATGGCGGGAAAGAACAGCAGCAACAGCGTGCGCAGCGTGTCGCTGATGAGGAAGGGCATGACGCCGCGGTAACTCTCGCTGATGGGGACGTCCTTGGCCATGCCGTTGACGATGTACACATTCAGGCCTACAGGCGGCGCCAGCAAACCGAAGCCCACCGTCATCAAGACCATGATGCCGAACCAGATGGCCACCGACTCCTTGGGCATGCCGAAGTCCAGGCCCATGACCATAGGAAAGAAGATCGGTATGGTGAGCAGGATCATCGACAGCTCGTCCATGACCGCACCCAGCACCACGTAGAACAGCAGGATGGCCCCGACCACGCCGACCGGTGACAGCCCCCAGCTGCCGACCACGGCGGCCAGCTGGTTAGGCACCTGCGTCAGGGCCAGGGCGGAGTTCATCAGGTCGGCGCCGATGAAAATCATGAAGATCATGGCCGAGCCTTCGGCAGTGGCATAGAAACAGTGCTTGAACTTTTGCCAGGTCATCTCTCGCCGCAGCAGGGCAGCGGCGAAAGTCGCGGCAGCCCCCACGGCAGCGCCCTCGGTGGGGGTGAACAGGCCGCCGTAGATCCCTCCGAACACGATCAGGAAGATAACAGCGATCGGCAGCACGCCTGCAGCCGCGGCCATGGTCAGTTTGGGCGCGTCATCATGCTCCGGTGCGTGGCCGGGCACGAGCCGCACATAGATGGCGATTGCGATCATGTAGCCCCCCATGGCGATCAGGCCCGGAATCATTGCCGCGGCAAACAGTTTGGCGATGTTCTGCTCCGCCAGGATCGCATAGATGACCAGCGGAACGGACGGGGGAATCAGGATGCCCAAGGTCCCGCCGGCTGCCAGCGTTCCGGTCGACAGGCGCCCGGAATAGCCGTGGCGTTTCATCTCCGGCAGGGCGACGGACGTGATCGTGGCGGCCGTGGCCACGGAGGAACCGCAGATTGCGCCGAAGGCGGCGCAGGCCATCACCGCCGCCATGGCCAATCCGCCCTTGAAGCGGGACATGATGGAACTGGCCACCTCGAACAGCGCCTTGGATATGCCGCCCTGGGTTGCGAAGTTTCCCATCAGGATGAACAGCGGAATCACCGACAGGTCGTAGCTGGCGAAGCGGGCGAAGGCCTGGGTGTTCAGGAAACTCGCCAACGGCGCCCAGCCCGCCTGCAGCACGTAGCCCACGCAGCCCGCCACGAACATGGCAATGGCGATGGGGACGCGCACTGCCATCAGCAACAGCATGATGGCGAAGATCAGCAGCGTCAGCGCAAGGGGGCTCATTGCGTCACCTCGACTTCGAAGCCTCGCACGGCCTGGGCCAGCCCGATCAGAGCCGTCAGCGCCAGTGGCGGCACCATGGCCGCGTAGACGACCCACTCGGGAAAGCCGATCATCATGGTCCCGGAATTCGTGGTGTAGGCGTTCACGCCCCCAAGGGCGGCGCGCCATGCAAGCAGGGCCATCGCGGCGCCCAGCAGAAGGGCGCCGAAGCGGTCCAGCACGGCGTTGGTCGCGTCGCTGGCTTTGGCAGTAAAGAAGTCGACGATGATGTTGCCGCGCCGCAGCTGGCACCAGGGCATGAACAGCGCGATGGCCGCGCCGGCGGCGACGCCGGTCAGTTCGAAGTCGCCCACCAGGGTGATGCCGATGGTGTTGCGTCCAAGCAGGCTGGCGCAAGTCATCAGCGTGATGATCGTCAGCAGCACACCGGCGAGGATGGCGCAAAGTTTCGCCAGCTTTTCCAATAGGCGCAATCCGTTCTCCTCGCTATTCTTGGGATGCGATTATCGAACAACGCGTTCGATCAGCGCGCAAGGGCGCGCGCGGCCCTCAGGCAATCTTGACCGAGAGCGTGCCCAGGCCGGCAACGCCGCCCACCAGCGTATCGCCGGATACGACCGCTGCGACGCCTTCGGGCGTGCCGGTGAATATGAGGTCGCCGGGCTGCAATTCCCAGGCGGCCGACAGATGCTCTATGGTTTCGCCGATGTTCCAGATCAGCTTGGACACGTTGCTGCGCTGGCGGTCCTGGCCGTTGACCTGCACATAGATTTCGGCATTCGTGACGTCGCCAGCCTTGTCGACGGGCGTGATCGGCCCGATCGGCGCGGATTCATCGAAGGCCTTGCCGATGCACCACGGCCGGCCCTGCTTCTTCATTTCGCCTTGCAGGTCACGCCGGGTCATGTCCAGGCCGACCGCGTAGCCGTAGATATGCTTTTGCGCGTCGGCTGCCTTGATGTTCCTGCCGCCGGTGCCGATCGCCACCACCAGCTCGATCTCATGGTGCAGGTTCTTGGTGAGGCTGGGATAGGCAATGGTGCCGGTCTCCCCCGCGGGCACGGGTACCGCCGCATCGGCGGGCTTGAGGAAGAAGAAGGGCGGCTCACGGCCGGTGAAGCCCATTTCCTTGGCGTGTTCTTCGTAGTTGCGCCCGACGCAATAGACCCGGTGCACGGGGAAGCGCTCGATGCGGCCCAGCACGGGCACCGAAGACTGTGCCGCAGGAGGGAAAACGTAGCTCATGGCAACCTTTCTTCGCGATGGATGCCCAGTGCCTGGTGCACCGGGCGATCGGAGTAGCTAAATAGCACGCAGCCGCGCTTCGACGACAAGCGCGCAGTGTGCCACGAGGGAATGACGAAATGATCGCGCGGCGAGAAGTCGAAGCGAAGGCTCTGGCCACCGCCTTCGATCGCGATTTCTCCATGGCCTTCGGCCACGCTGTAGACGGCCCCGTCGGTCTGCCGCCAGGGCTTGCCGCTGAAGCCGGCCGGCAGCTTCTGCATGAAGGTCGACATGGTCGGCATCGGCGAGCCGCCGGTGAGCGGATTGACGTAGCGCAGCTTGATGCCGTCCCAGGCGTCCCCCGGCGCGTCGCGCTCGAGGTGTTCCAGCGCTTCGCGGCTGCGCGCGTACGGATAGCTGAAGAGGGGCGACGTCGCGCCGAACGGCGCGTCATGCCGTACCGGCGCCATGTTGTGCCCGAAGCGGGCGTAGCTCGTGCCTTGCGCGCGCGATACCGCCTGCGACTTGGTGGACGCGTTCTCGGCGAAGCCGGCGTCGAGGAAGCGGACCATGGGGATGTCCAGTCCATCGAGCCAGACGACCGGCGCCGCGCCCTCGTGGCCGTGGTCGTGCCATGCGCGGCTGGGCGTGATGATGAAGTCCCCGGGCTGCATCGTGGCGCGTTCGCCGTCGACGGCGGTGTACGCGCCCGACCCCTCGACGACGAAGCGCAGCGCGCTTTGCGTGTGCCGGTGGCTGGGAGCGACCTCGCCCGGCAGGATCAGCTGCAAACCGGCATACAACGACTGGGTGATTGCAGACTGCCCGCGAAGGGCGGGGTTCTCCAGGATCAGCACCCGCCTCACGGCTTCGTCGGCCGTGATCGATTCGCCGGCTCGCATGAGGAAAGGCCGCACGTCCTGGTATCTCCACAGCGCCGGGACGCAGGGCGTGGCGGGCTGGGGTGGAACGAGCGCATGCAGAACTTCCCACAGCGGCGTCAGGTTGAGCGGGTCCATGTCCTGGTACAACTGCGCGCGCAGGGCGGCGGTGGGATGGGGTGCGTTCATGTCGTGTCTCCGGGGCGGCGTCAGCAGGCCAGGCCGAGGTAGGCGCCCCCCGATTCGAGGTTTTCCTGCAGCCGCCCGACGTCCACGTCGGCCGCGGCGCAGCCGGCATCGAGCGCGACGTGCGCCGCGCTGCCGGCCGCCTGGCCCATCACGAAGCAGGCGCCGGTGACGCGGGCGGCGGATTGGGCTTCATGGCTCATCGAGGCGCAGCGGCCCGCGACCCAGAGGTTGTCCAGGCCCAGGGGCACCGTCATGCGGTAGGGCAAGTGATTGAACCCGCGGCTTTCCGGGATCTTCGGCCAGCGGTATTCGACGTCGCCCTGGAGGTGCAGTTCGAGCGGCCAGCCATTGACGCCGATCGTATCGTCGAAGCTGGCGCACTCCAGCACGTCGGGCTCCGTCAGCAGATAGCGTCCCAGCACGCGCCGGGTTTCGCGGATGCCGACCTGCGGCGCGATGTCGACGATGTAGGAGCTTTCGAAGCCCGGCACTTCCTTCAGGAACTCGGCGACATCCGCGATTTGCCGGCGGCCCTGCATCTCGGCTTCGCTCAGCTCGCCCGCGTCGGTGCCGTCCATGGCGCGGCCCTGTGCGTTCGACAGCTGCGTGAGGTTGACACGCCACTCGATCCCGTTTTTCTGCGGCCTGACGATCGGCGACTTGCGGGGGAACGTGTAGCGCCCAGCCGCCTGGGCTTGCAGCATCAGGCCGGGGATCACCTCCCACGCCTTGCCCGCGCGTTGCGGGTCGACGCCGTTGAGGCGGAACATGGTGGACGGATAGAGCATGTTGCCTTGCCCATCGCCCTTCTCGTAAGGCGCGCCGGCCCATGCCGCCAGGTCGCCGTCGCCCGAGCAGTCGATGAAAGCGCGGCCCAATACGGCGCGGCGGCCCGATCTGGTTTCGACCAGCAGCGCCTTGATGACGCCGGGAGACGCCATCACCACGCCGGCGGCCAAGGCGTGGAAGAGAACCTTGACGCCCGCCGAGACCATCAGGTCGTCGGCGGCGATCTTGTAGGCCGCCGTGTCGTAGGCCTGCGCCACCGTCTTGCCGAACAAGGCGTGCGGCGCGTTCAGCCCGCCCAGCCGGTCAATGCGCGAAAGCAGATCATCGGCCACGCCATGGACGACCTGGCGAATGTCGCCGTGTACGTTGGCGTGCAAACCGCAGAAATTGGTCACGCCCGCGGCTGTGCCCATGCCGCCCAGAAAGCCGTACCGCTCGACCAGGAGCACCGAGCGGCCGGCGCGGGCGCAGGCTGTCGCGGCCGCTATGCCCGCCGGTCCGCCACCGAGGACGACGACCTCGTAGTCCCCCATGACGGGGGTCTGTCGGCTGGGTTCGGTCAGTTCAGTCTGCATGCGGTTTTTTCATTCGAAAAGTTGGTGGGGCGCAATGCCTTCATACATCCACTTCAGGCCGGCAAATCCCGCCGCCTCGGCGCCGTTCTGGAACATCTGATTGCGCAGTTCGCGCTGCACGCCGGCTGCATGGTAGATCTCGCCGTAGAACCGTGCCGTGAGTTGTACCCGCCCTGTGCGAAGGTAGCGCACCCGCTGGTAGTGCTGGAACGCTTGTGCCACTTCGCCCCGGCAAAAGCGCAGGGCCTCGCCCAGCACCACTGCGTCCTCGATGGCCTGGCCAGCGCCTTGAGCCAGGTACTGCAGCATGGGGTGGGCCGCGTCGCCCAGCAGTGTGACACGTCCGTCGGTCCAGTTCTTCACCGGATCGCGGTCGCACAGCACCCACATCTTCCAGGTCTCGATCTTGCCCAGTAGCTCGCGCACCGGCGGCACCGCCTGGGAGAACCGTTCGTTGAGCTCGGCGGTATTGCCGAAAGTGTTCCAGCCTTCGTCGTACTTGTTGCTGTGGAAGACGGCGACCAGATTGAACAGCTCGCCCCGGCGCAGGGGGTAGTGCACCAGATGGGTTTTCTCGCCACCCCACAGCAGCACGTCATCGCTCCACAGATGCGGCGGCACATCCTCGCGCTTGAGCACCGCCCGGTAGGCCACATGCCCGGACACGCGCGGCTTGCCGTCGCCGACAACGGCCTCGCGAACGCGGCTCCACAGCCCATCGGCGCCGATCAGTGCGTGGCCGTGTACCACCTCGCCGCCCGCCAGCCCGACGCGCACGCCGCCGCGGTCCTGCTCGAAGGAATCGACCCGGCTTGCCGTGCGCAGCACGACCTGTGGCAGGGCCCGGCACGCGTCCAGGAAAACCTGGTGAAGATCGGCCCGGTAGATCACTCCGTAGGGGTAGCCGTATGCCGCCACGGCGGTTTCGCCCAGCGGCACCCGCACCACTTTCTCTCCGGTGCGCACATCGTTCATGCCCAGCCCGGCGGGAAAGAACGCCACGTCGTGGACGGCCTGGGTCAAGCCCAGGTGGTCGAACATCCTGAAGATGTTGGGTCCCAGCTGGATGCCCGCGCCAATCTCCCCGAATGCTGCGGCCTGTTCCAGCACGGTCACCCGATGCCCGCTTCTGGCGAGGACACAGGCCGCGGCGAGGCCGCCTATGCCGCCGCCGGCGACGATCAGTTGGAGGGACGGTGTCATGGCCGTGGTGGTGCGACGCGCGAATGATAAGCATACATATCGTTTGGGCTGCTGGCAAGCACGGCGGGGCCGCTCGCGGGCTACACTCGCCGCATGAAGAGCTTCGATTTCCAGCACGCTCCCGGCCACCTGATCCGACGGGCGCACCAGGTGGCGGTGGCGATCTTCATGGAGGAGACCGGCGGCTTCGACATCACGCCGGTCC
>JACDFR010000050.1 GCA_013815685.1 Ramlibacter sp. | reverse complement strand
GCGGGCGACGGCGCCACCCTCACGGGATCGGACTCAAGGCCCGGAGCGCGGCCCGCGCTCATGTGGCCACCACGCTTTCTACGCCGGCCGCAGCCACGCGGCGCGTTGATGCGGACATCAGGCGCTTGTGAAAGTCGCCGCGCCGGTAGTGGTCACGGCAGCCCGATCGCTGAATTTTCCCGCTGGTCGTCAGTGGGATGGAGGCCGGCAGCACGATCAACGTGTCGTGCGGCGCGGCGCCGTGGCCCGTGGCCACCGCTTCGACGATCGCGCGCCGAAGCGAGGACAATTCGGCCTCGGTCAGACGGCTGCCGCGTGAAAGCTCGGCCACCACGACCAGACGTTCCGCGCCGCTCTCTTCCACGGCGAAAGCGGCGATGCCGTTGGCGCGGAAGCCGGCATGCAGACCCAGCACGGTGGTTTCGATGTCCTGCGGGTAGAGGTTGCGGCCCGCGAAGTTGATCACCTCCTTGATGCGGCCGGTGATGAACAGCTCGCCGTCCGCCAGCGCCCCAAGGTCGCCGGTGCGCAGATAGTTGCGGCCGGGCGCATCAGCCAGTTCACCCGCGAACGCGGTCTGGGTGGCTGACGGGTCCTGAAAGTAGCCCTGCGCCACGTTCGGTCCGCTCACCCAGATCTCCCCGACTTGCCGCTCGGGCAGGCGCAGGCCGGTGGCGGGATCGACGATGGCAACGTCGTGGCCGACGGCAGTGGCGCCGCAACTCACCATGCGCGCCCCGGGCGAATCCGGCGCGGCGGCCAAAAGGCTGCCGGCGGCGAGAGCGGCCACATCACAGTGCAGCTCCACCGCGCGTGCTTGCGAGCTGGCCGCGCCGGAAACAAACAACGTTGCTTCAGCCATTCCATAGCAGGGAAGGAAAGCGCGGCGGTCGAACCCCGCGGCGGCGAACTTCTTCGTGAAGCGCTCCAGCGTGGCCGAGCGTACCGGCTCGGCGCCGCAGAACAGCAGCTTGAGCCGGTGCAAATCGAGCGCCGCCGCCTCCTCGTCGGTGATGCCATCGACGCAATGCTCCAGCGCGAAGTTCGGGCCGACGGTTGTGGTGATGCCGAAGTGCGAAATGGCTTGCAACCAGCGCAGCGGCCGCTGAATGAAATGGCCGGGGCTCATCATGTGTAGCGTGAAGCCGCTGTACACGGAGAGCAGCAATGCGCCCATCAAGCCCATGTCGTGGTACGGCGGCAGCCAGCTGAATCCGAGGTGCGGACCCAGTGGCGCCATCACGTGTTCCAGGCAGCGACTGTTGCTTAGCAAGTTGGCGTGGCTGATGACCACACCCTTGGGCGAGCCGGTCGACCCCGAGGTGTATTGCAGCAGCGCCGGAAAATCAGCGGCCGAACGCGCGGGCACGGCGCTTGCCGCCGCGGCCGAGTCGAACTTGGCGTGGTCCTTGGAGTCCAGGAACATCCAGGCGGCGCACTCGCTGCCCAGCAGCCCTTCGATGCGCGGCACCAGCTGCCGTGCAGACGATTCGGCGATCACAAGCGCGGGCGAACAACTGCGGTAGATGCTCGCAAAGCGTGCCATTGCCCTTTGCCCTGCCGGGGGGAACGAAGGCACCGCTGTGGCTCCAACCTGAAAGATGGCGAAAAGCGCTGCAACGAAATGCAGGCCAGGCTCGAGCGAGAGGATGACGCGGTCGCCAGGCTTTACCCAGTCGGAAAGTTCCTGCGCGAGCAGGCTGGCGCAGGACGCCAATCTTGCGTAGGTCCAATCGATGGTGTCGGCGTCGCCCTGGTGATGAAAGTGAAAGGCTGTTTCACCAGGTTGCTCGGCAGCTCGGCGGCTCAGCAATGTAGCAATCGTTTCAGGCATGTAGGCATTCTGTTCACATCTTCGTGAATCAAAAATGTATCCCAGGAAAATTGCAGTTGAGAGGCTGAAATATCGAGTTACACCAGGAGCGACGGGCAAGATCCATTACCAGAGGGACATCCTGAAGCGAGGTGGATCAGTGTCCGTTCAGCAATGAAACGCGGTGCTCATCCGGCCCCGAAAGCGGGTTCAGATTGGAGATGCGAAGTCGCCACGCCGAGCAACATCCCCGATACAGATGAAACGTTTTTATAACGTTGCCGCTAGCCGCCAAAGCTATGCACTGGGCCGTCAGCTCAACGCTGGGCGACAATACTTTGTTTATAACTTGCGTGAGGGATGATCGATGCTCGGCTCGGTCCTGTCGGTCTGCGCCGGCGCCTCGCTCGGCGCGCTGCTTCGCTGGCTGCTGGCCGGGCGTTTGAATCACTGATCTTGCCCCCGAAAAAAGTACTCCATAGCGGATGGTAAAAATCATGCAATGGAGAGTTAAAAATGAGCAAGAGAAAAGACGGGCAAGCCCGTGGCAAATACACCCTGGAATTCAAACTGGAGGCGGTGCGGCTGGTCAAGGGCGGACAGGCAGTGCCGGTGACGGCCAAGATATTGGGTGTGCCCGTGCAGACGCCAAGGAATCGCTGTGAAGTACGCCTGGATTGCAAGGCACAAGTCCCGCTGGCCGGTCACACTGACCTGCGAGGTGTTGGGGGTCAGCACCAGTGGTTACTTCGAGCACTGGCGACGCAAGGACACAAGCAAGCCCAGCCGGCCGGGAACGAACAGGCGCATCAGCGATGAGGCCCTGCTGGTGCACATCCGGCCCTCCACGCCGAGGTCAAGCAGGAATACGGCTGGCCCAAGATGTGGAAAGAGCTGGTGGCCCGCGGCATCCGGGTGGGCAAGGAGCGCGTGCGAAAGCTGATGCAGCGTCACGGCATCAAGGCCAGGGGCAAGAGAAAGTTCGTCGTCCACCGACAGCAAACATGCTCTGCCATCGCGCCGGACCTGCTGGCGCGCAACTTCACGCCCGAGGCGCCCGACCAAGTGTGGACCAGCGAACGCGGCCATCGCGGCCAAGAGTGCGGCGCTGCCGAAGATCCCGAAGGAACTGCTTGACCAGGTCGTGACTGGGCCGATGACCGGGGAGGCCGTGAACGCGGCCTCCATGGCCTTCAAGAAGGCCCTCATCGAGCGCGCCATGGGCGCCGAGCTGGGCCACCACCTGGGCTATCCGGTCGGCGCTGCCAAACCCGATACAGCGGGCAATCAGCGCAACGGAACCAGCGCCAAGACTGTCCTGACCGGCGAAGGGCCGGTGCGCATCGAAGTGCCGCGCGACCGCGACGGCAGCTTTGAGCCGGTCCTCATTCCCAAGCATGAACGGCGCTTCACCGGCTTTGACGAGAACATCATCGCCATGTACGCCCGGGGCATGACCATGCGCGAGATTCAGGGCTTCCTCCTGGAGAGCTATGCGGTGGACGTCTCGCCCGAATTCATCAGCTCCGTGACGGACGCCGTGATGGCCGAAGTCGGCGCCTGGCAGGCCCGCCCTCTGGAGCCGATCTACCCCGTGGTCTTCTTCGATGCGCTGCGCGTGAAGATCAAGGAAGACGCGGTGGTGCGCAACAAGGCCATCTACCTGGCCCTGGGCGTGCTGCCCGACGGCACGCGCGATATCCTGGGCCTGTGGATCGAGGGCACCGAGGGGGCCAAGTTCTGGATGAAGGGGTTCAACGATCTGAAGACCCGCGGCGTGGGTGACATCTTTGAAGGAGAGGCGATGAACCAATTTGCGATCCTCTACCAAGATCGCTTCACGAAGGCTGCCGCTTAAGATGTGGTACCGACTTGCCCACCGCGTCGGTCGTTCGTCGCAAGCGACGCCCGCCGCCGTGGACAAGTCTCACTGGTCCTCGAACACAAAAATTCAGACAGCCCCGGTCTTGGAAGTTGTCCCATTTTCACGGACACCTTACCTACTGGCTGCACCGCGCCCCCAGCTCTCGCAAGCTTGTCAACCTGGTGCTCACCGAGGCCATCCGCAAGGCGCACCAGGACTCGGACGAGACCTACGGCATGCCAAGGGTGCGCGCCGAGCTGCGAGAAGCGGGCCCCGCCGTGCGCCACAAGCGCGTCGCGCGCCTGATGCGTCAGGCGCGCATTCGCGGGGTCAGTCGCAGGCGAGGCTTCACGGTGACCACCGAGCGAGATCGCCGCCAACGTCCGGCGCCCGATCTGGTCAATCGCCGCTTCCACGATTGCCTGACGTTCTCCAGATTGCCTGGGAGAGCGCGAAACGGATACGGCAACAGCCGCACTGGACCGACCTCCATAGGCTCCTCAAGTGTACCCAAGGGAAGAAGGCGACAGCTGGACTCAAGAAGGTCCTTAGTGGTTATTGAGGAGCCGGCGGCAGACTCTCCAGAGCGAGCAAAAGGGCGTCGGCCAATTCCTGACGGGTTACAAAAACATCCTGCGCCAAGTGCCATGCCACGTCGCCGCTCTCTCTTTGCATTGCCGGATATGCAATGTGGCTGTCCGTAGATTCCCACCGTTCAGCTGGCTCCAGCTTTGCGAGAGGAACCCTAAGCCTGTTGAAGCTCTCTCTGACTTGTTTGAATTTCGAGGCATAGGGCTCTGCAGAGTGCCTTCCGTCTTTCCGCAGTCTATGGCAGATCGTCCGGGATAGCTCGTAGCCACCTAACACCCAAAGATAGGACGTCGTGATTCGGTCTGTGAGAGCGGCCATGTCCTCAATTACTGGACTATCTGGCGGACGCCTCAGAAAGTTGGCATCGCCGGCCGCAAGCTGAATATCCAGCCTCCCCAACCCTTGCACCACCATGATGATGAAGGTCTCTATGAATGCCGCTCGATACGATGCATTCACCCAGCGCGTGTATCTATCCATGGGAAGACAGTAGCCCCGCCTTGCGGGCGGGGCTACTGTCGTTGATTTAAATGGTGCCGGAGAGATGAATCGAACACCCGACCTTCTCATTACGAATGAGGCAGAAAAAGCATTTGCGTTTGTTGATTCCCATTCATAGAATCCCCTTGTTCCCCTCTGAAATTGGCCCCTTTCCTCGATAGGGTGTTGATTAAGATTCCGGGGAATGGCTACACGGTGGCTACACCGTGGCTACATGGATGGGGTAAAAAAATGGCGCGACAGAGCCGGACCGCTGAAATCGACCTGAGCCAGCCGCAGGAATTGACCGTGGGGCTCATCGAGCGCCTGCGCTGCCCCGCTGGGAAGACTCAAGCGTTCCTGCGCGACACAGACGGCAACGGCCTGCGGGTGCGGGTGACTGCCAACGGCGCGAAGGCCTTTGTCTTTGAACAGAAGCTGGACCGCCAGACCATTCGCAAGACCATCGGGGATGTGACGGCCTGGAGCATCGTGGATGCTCAGAAGGAAGCGCGCCGCCTTGCCCGCCTGCTGGATGGCGACCAGGACCCGCGCCAGCTTGAGCGGCAAGTCAAGGCCGACGCGACTGCGAAGGCCGCTGGCGACAAGGCTCGGGCAATCACAGTGGGCGAGGTTTGGCCGACCTACCTCCGGACAGGAAAACCAAAGCGCCGGGAGGCTTGGAAGCCAAGGTACAGGAGTGACCTCGAAAGCATGGCATCCCCTGGCGGAGTGCAAAAACTGCGGGGGAAAGGCCTGACTCGACCCGGACCGCTTCATCCGCTGATGGCGCTGCCCTTGGCGTCCATCAATGAGCAGACGCTGGCCGCGTGGTTTGAAGGGGAGGCCGCATCCGGCAGGCACCAAGCCGCGCGGGCTCTGATGATGTTCCGGGGCTTCCTTCGCTGGTGCTCGGCCCGCCCGGCGTACCGCGCTGTTACCGACAGGGACGCCGGGCGGGCTCCCGCCATCCTTGAGTCGCTGCCGAGTGCCAAGAGGCGCACCGATGCGCTGGAATCGGCTCAGGTGTCTGCGTGGTGGGCCAGCGTGGAGCAGTTGAACAACCGCACAGCGTCCGTGTACCTGCGAGCGCTGCTGTTGACCGGGGCACGCCGCGAGGAATTAGCTTCGCTGACGTGGCGAAACGTGGACCTTCGCTGGCGCAAGCTGACCATCGCAGACAAGGTGGAAGACACCCGCACCATTCCGCTGACCCCTTTCCTGCGCCAGTTGCTGGCGGGATTGCCTCGCACGAACGCATTTGTGTTTGCGTCTACCGGGCAGAGTGGGCGGCTTGCGGATGTTCGATCCAGCCACGGAACGGCGCTACAGGAGGCCGGAATCGAGGCGCTGACCATCCACGGGCTGCGCCGGTCCTTTTCGCTGCTGGGCGAGGCTGCAGGGGCTCCAGCCGGTGCCATTGCGCAGGTGATGGGGCACAAGCCGAGCGCCACGGCGGAAGGCTACCGGCCCCGCAGCGTGGATGCCTTGCGCCCCTACCTTGAAAAGATTGAGGCACACATCATCGAACTGGCCGGCGTGGCATTTGTTCCGGAGGCCGAACCCGGCAAGCTGGTGCGGGTGAAGTGATAACCGCGAAGCCCTGGCGCGGACCATCCCGGGCAAGTCGGGCCGCAAAGGTGAACAAACACCGATGCAGCCCTAACCACACTCAAGACTGGAGCTTGAACATGGCTAAAAACATTGTCGCCGACGCATCGGCACGCCCTGAACTGTCTGCCCGCATGGCTGAAGAAACCATGACAGAGGAAGAGGCTGAGACGATGCTGGCGAAGGTCTTGTCCCATCCGCCGCTGCTTTCCGGGAGCGACGTGGACGCAATCGAGAGCGTTTTCCAGTCGCCTGACTTTGGAAGGCGCAGGCGCTGCGCACTGGCAGGGGCGATGCAGAGCGGAGCAGAGTTGAGTCGAATCAAGGATGACCGCGAACTGGCGGTGGTCCTGGCGGGGGTGATGGCGGCAGCTGGCGACCAGTCCCGCAAGCTAGCGGAACTGGCTGAGGTATTCTCCGCCTTGTCAGCGCGCATCGTGGTCGCATTGGCGATGCGTGAAGACTTCCAGAATGTGATGGACGAGGGAGCCGAGATGGTTGGCTGTACCGCACTCCTCGCCGAGCGCGTTGCACGACCTGCTCTGTGACCTTACGATAGTTTTGCCTCTGCCTAGCGTGGATTCTGGAGCAGGCGGGCGTGCCGTTCGTGCCGGACGCAGAGCCGGGCAAGCTGCGCGTGGTTGCCAAGTGATGGGCGGCACATCAAGCGTGACACTGGAGACGCGTGAATCTCCTGGGGGTGCGCGTGAAACTTGAAGGAGAAACAATGTTCACCGTCTACGCCGTAAAACTCAAGCCGAACGGCCCCCGGGACCGCTATTTCATGGGCCGTTTCGAGACGCTGGCCGAGGCGAAGCACATGGCTAATTGCGCAACCCTTGGAACCGCTGACTACTCCTATGTCAAAGAACTAAGCAGCACCGTGTTCTTCCTCAAGAAACCCGACCCGGCTATTCTTTACGGGGAAGGATCGATAGCCCCAGAGCGCTGCCGCCCAATATCCCCAGCGTCGGCAGGGGTCTGAGCGTGACACCGGAGCACGCCTGAAAACCGCGAAGCCCTGGCGCGGATGACCAGGGCATAGGCGGGACCGGAAAGCGATACGAGCGCAGTCCAGTCCCTAACCAGCAAACCTAAAAAGGAGGTAAGCATGGCTTTCAAGATTGTCGCCGAATCCACTTCGGCCTCCGATGCCCTGCCTGGCGTCACGAAGTCCTCTCGCTTGGCTACTGAGCATTTCAAAGACCTGGGAGGCAAGCGTGGCCGCTACTACGCATATACCCCGGGCATCGCGCTTGTACCTGGCGTCCATCAACGCAAGAGCAATGACGACCGGTATGACCTTTACTCCGGCGCAGCCGAGGCGCTGGAGGCGGCTGGCTTACTGCGCGCCGAATTGCTTCCGCCGGACGGCCACAACATGATCACGTGGCGGCCCGGAGGCGGCCGGCTCGAGGGGGAAGGTTGGCATGAAGTGCCGGGCTATCTGACCATCTACCGCACCCCTGGGGTCGGATTATTTAGAGTCAAAATTGCCGTCAGTCGCGAGGAGCAGGCTCGCCGCGAGGCGGAACTTAAGCGGCGGCACTGTGAGCATCTGGAGCGGGTACGCGAGCGGGAAAATGAAGACAATGCACGCCCCACGGCAGCCCCAGAACGCGAGATCACCGCCGCCGAGCAGCTGGGCGGTAGCCTGGGGCTCTGCGAGGAGATCGCGCTCGGCATAGCGAACGGGGATCTCCTCACGGAAGCAGATAAGCGCCATTTTCTTGACCTGATGAGCGAGGCAATAAATCTGCTGTCCGCGGCGAAGACCATCGCCATGAACCGCCGCCCGGCGCCTACGCGCGGCGGGTTGAAGCTTGTCTGGTCCACGCCGGCGCCGCAATGACCAAGCCGACGACAGTCGGAACGCAATCCGTCGTCTAATTTTCGCCCCAGCATAGGCTTAGCGGCTGAAAAGCGGGACACCTTCACCCGCCTGCTGGGGCACTCTGTTTGAAGGACGCATTGAAGGATGCGCAATGAAATACACGGGACGACTGGGCAAGCCCATAACGAGAAGACCGATCGGGGGCCTGCTCAATCTGGATGAGAGCATTCGCACGGCCATAGAAGCCGAGGCTAATGAAATGTGGGCGAAGCTTCCCGACCTATTCGCCGCGCATGCAGTGCGGGAGAACGATTGGTGTGGTCTTGCCTTGGCGCTCGCAAAGGCTCATGTCACCGGATTCAAGGTCGCGGACCCGCCAGGACGTCGGACCGAATGGTCTGCCGTGGACAAGGCCGAACTACGGATTGACGCCGACGAAGTCAGGGACGCCACCGGGAAGACGGTCGAAGCTTCAATTCGCGAGGCGACCAAAGTGGACCGTTGGAAAGAGAAGGTCAAGGGCATGAAGCCAGCCGCACTCCGACAGCATTACTACCAAGCTGAAACCAGTTGGGTACAGATGGTCAAGGATGCCAGGGCCTATCGGCAGGAGAGGGGCGTGGGCGCCGCCGCATCGCTTAAAAAATAAGCAGACACCAGTGTCCACTTCCGTGAAGACGAATGCGGAAATGGCTACCGAAGCGCGGGTGGCACGGTAGGTAGTCTAGTAAATCAATTGCATCGAGCGTTTGATTTTCGGAAATGATTTTGCGGTGACCTATTGACTAACAGTTGTTTTCCATAAACTCATTGGCAGCAGCGTAGAGATTCGCTCACGTTGCACCCCAGTTCAATTTGCCGAGATGGCGTAAGGAACACCATGGACCAGAGCACTTACAGAACCGCGCCCGATCGGGGGACTGCCCCCTACCCCCCGCTTGAAGTGGTCACGAAACCGACGTTGACGACGGCGGAGTACGCCTACTACACCAACATCAAGCCGCAGACTGCACGGGTTCACGCCTGCAAGGAAAACGGCCCACTGAGGCCACGGCGCGTGAATGGGAGATTGCACTGGTCCACCGGGGAAACCAAGACTCTGCTGGGGGTGGTGTGATAGCAGCCTCCTCAAAAAGCACGGCCACCGCGGCGCAAGAGCAGCGAATCCTCGATGCCTTGCGTGCCGGTCCGAAGACGACCGATGATCTGCGCCGCCTTGGCTGCTACCAGTCCAGTGCGCGCATCTTCGGGATCAGAGCCCGGGGCTACGTCATCGACACGGAGCTGTTCAACGGCTACGCCGCCGACGGTTTCTCGCACGCGAGGATGGCCCGCTATACGCTGATTTCCGAGCCCCTGCCGCTAGATGCAAAGGAACAGCGGCTGTCCCTTTGCGCCGGATTGAAGGCAACGCCATGATGCGAAGTCCCAATGAAAAGGCCTGTGTCGCCGCCAAGCACCCACAGGCCCCCTCGATCTACAAAGACACTCTCTCGGAAGAGAGCCCAAATATTGCCACGGTCGATGATCATGGGGAAGCCCTCCGGCGGCAATATGCCGCCTTGGGGCTATCAATTGCTAGCGTTGGCGGGTCTGAGCTTGCTGTGACTGGCCCGCACTGGCCGGCGCGAGCCTTGCCGGATGTCCGCAGTGCTTGGCTGTACCTCCGCCAGCTTCGCGGAGGCGCCGCATGAGGGCCTGCGAACTTAGCGACCTGCAGCGCTCCCTTCAATCGTGCCCGTTCTGCGCCAGGAGTGGAAAGCTGGGCCCGATGCCGGGCGCAAGGGATTGGTGGCGCGTGCGGTGCGAATGGCACGACTGCGGCGGGACTACATGGGCTGTGCAAAGTGCGGTCGATGCGGTTGCGGCGTGGAACCGGAGGCCACCAGATGGCCCAACGTGATCACCGCAAAGGCGCGCTGCCGTTCGCGTTTGTGCCGATCCCCAAGGACGTGCTGACCATGCCGGAGTTTCGCGCCATGCCTACCAGCGCCAAGGCGCTGATGCTTGACCTGATGGAGCAATACACCGGCAAGAACAATGGTCGGCTCTGCCCCTCATGGGAATGCATGCAGCGCTACGGCTGGGCCAGCAGAGGCACGCTGATCCGAGCAAAGGTCGCGCTGCTGGATCGCCCTTTTGCCGTGCTGACCCGCAAGGGACACGCGCCGCGCACTGCGGAATGGATTGGCTTCACGTGGTGGAAGTTGGACTACGAGAAGAGCATGGACATTGAGCCTCGCGACTTCGCGCACCTCAACTTCATGCGGCTCACCGTGGCCGACCCCAACACCGGGCGGGATCAATCCAAAAAACGCGAGGTGTGGTCCCAAAACCGTACCGATAACACTCGAAAAGTAATACTACGTGGTCCCAAAACCGTACCGATGGAGGTTGACGAATGATGTTCATCGGTCCAGAAATCGGACCACGCGCCCAGCGAAGCGCCGATTTTTCCATTGGTCCCAAAAGAGGACATGTTCTAGAGTTAACCATCTCTGGTGCTGCACGCCTGCACTTCCCCTGCTCTGTTGCCTGCCCTAATGGCTTGAAAAGCACGGGCGGCCCCTCCTACAAATTCGGCTTTACGGATAACTCCGCGCCGCAATCGAAAGCGAACCCCCATATGACAAACGAAATCCGCAGTGCAGACCTGCACTCACCAACGGCTGACCAAATCTGCAAAGCAGCGGGCATCTCGCGCCGGATGTTCTTCCTGGCACAGAGGGTTCAGAAGGCGGCCTGCCCTGAACTGTGGCGACAGATTCGGGACGGTGATGTCTCCATGAACCTGGCGGCCGCCCTAGTGGAATTCGGGAACCATGACAGCCAGCGGATGATCATGGCCGAGTGGGCAGACATCCCGACCCGCGAGCGGTTGGCCTTCGTGAAGGCGGTGATGGAGGCGCATCTCAAGGTGCACGGCTGCACTGCCACGGCGGAACACGACTCCACCGGAAACCCAGCCGAAACCGATGCAGAACCCAGTGGGTTTCCAGTCATTGGGGGCCGGCCATGATGACCAAGATTTACGACCTGGCCTATGAGGTCAACGGCGACACCATCAACCTCGAGCAGGATCTGGGTTGCGGCGAAGTTGACCGCATAACCCTGCACCCGATTCACCTTCGGCTGCTGGCGGAATGCACGGGACTGCTGGCCCCTGGCTCAAGCACCGGCCGTGATCTCACCATTGCCTGGTTGTGCCGACAGATGCGCATCCTCTACGAGCGCATCAACCGGCTGGATGACTGGCTGCATGAGCACTCGGACCACGAACACGCGGACCTCAGCTACGAGATGACCTACTCGTTCGCAACTTGGGAGCTTGCACACGAGTTTGTGCAGCAGTTGCCCGACCTACAAGAAGCCGGCGTCGAGAACACCCCCAAAAACGGGGATGTTCCGGCGGTAAAGGGCCCCAAAAACGGGGCTGTTAAGAACGAGCGTCAGGAACCGTCACCTAAGGCCCAGCAGGGGGCGCTCGCATTGGGGGGCGAGTGATGCCGGCGCTGAAGATCCCGCGCAAGTACTGGACCCTCGCGGAGCTGCGCGGCAAGTGGAAGCTGCCGCCCGAATCGCCAGACCTCCAGCGCTTGGTGATGGACGGCATCCTCAAACCCTGCTTGATGCTGGCGACCGATCTGCATCCAGTAGTCGTTCAGGACGGGCAAGCCGTCGTCCTGCGCGATCAACTGCAGGCGGTGAGTGGGCGGTGGCTGTACCCGGTCTATCCGAAGCAAGTGGAGCCGTTCAACTGCGTCTATGAGTGCCTCTCGGACATGGCGCTGCCGGTGGAGGGCTCTACCCTCTGGGGCGTGCCGGTTCCGCTGACGCTGGATGACGTGATGCGGTCGGCTGTCGTTATGGCTGACGACGTGCAGGCAGCAGAAGCCGAGCTGAGGAAGGAGGGCGCGCGCCGCAATATCGAGGATGACGAGCTGTCCGTTAAGCAGGAGCGCACGCGCGACAAGATGCTGGTTTCACTCGCCGTCGAAACTCTCGGATGGGAGCCGGCATCGGACCGCAGTAATGGCGCGACGAGGTTGGCCGAAATCGCCGAAGGGCTGGGGCTGAAGGTGTCCGTCAATGCGGTGAAAGAGCATTTAAGGCTGGCCTGGGAGCGCTGCACCCCCTCGGTGTAGAGGCCAAAGCGATGCGCCATCAATTGACACTTGGCCCCCTGCGAAATGACGGTTTCAGTGAGGCCGGTGTCCTATAACCAAGTCTCCACGCGCGCGCGGAACGTTGCAAATCGTTGGGACGCGCGGCCCGGAACATAGACATGAAACTCACACACGCCGACCTCAACAATCCTGCCGACGACGCAGAGGGGGACACGCCGTCTATCGGTGAGCACTATGCGCAGCCGCACTTCACCAACGCGGCGTTTGAGGCGGAGCGCGATCCGACGCGCCGGCCGATGTTCATCCCGGAGCAGTGGAGCTGGCTTGCTCCACTGCTTGATGCGATCGGCTCGCCCGTGTTCCCCGATTCCGAGCGCAAGACGGCGCTGTGGGGCACGGAGTGGGGTCAGGATGGCAAGGAAGGCAATGCGCCGGAACATGCCGCGTACGTTGCTTACGTCAAAGCCTTCACCTCGCAGCGCATGCCTTGGTTGATCCCTCTATTGGACGGCGCACGGGCCATCGTGATGGTTTCGCCTGGCTCCTACTTCTTTGGTGTGGACAACTACATCGGACATTCGTTCGATATCCCCGAGTTGCAGCCATACACCCATTTGGTGCCGTGGGCCACAGAAGACGAACGAAGGAAAGGGTATTAGATGGCCGGCTTGTTTGACTCAATGGATCCGCAAATTGCCTCTCTGTTAAATGCCGCCGGGAGCGGCCTGTCGGGCGGAGCCGGTCGGGCACTTCCGAGCGGGAAATTTGGCCTTCTCGACTTCCTGCAGACCGACGATGCCAAGCTGGGGATTGCCCTGCTCGGTGCTGCCGCGCCCTCGACGCGCCCGACCAACTTCGCCGGCCGGCTGGCGCAGGGCTTTGGCAGCTATCAGGCGATGAAGGATGATGAGCAGAAAAGGGCGCTTAACCAGGCGAACCTCCTGAAGGGCGGGATCGAGCTGAGCGAGATGCAGCGCAAACTCAAAGACGACGCCGACGGCCGCGACGTTCTGCAGAACTACCATCGCAACCGCGGCGCGGTGGGCGGTGGTCAAGGGGCGCCTAACCTGGAAGCGCCAGGATTCAATGCCGGCGGTGCGGGTGCTAATGGCGGAGGTTCTGGCGGCTCGGCGGGCGGCAATCCGGGCGGACCGGGGTACTCCCGGGCCGCGTTCTTCGAGCAATACACCCAATTAGCGGATGCCTTTGCCGCAAAGGGCTTGGCAGGGAAGGCGCAGCAGTATTACGAGCTGGCTGAAAAATACCGACCGAAGTACAGCACCACACCCCAATTCATGGTGGGCCCTGGCGGGAAACTGGTTCCTGTGCTTGTTGGCGAGGACGGCACGACGCAGGAGCTTGGCTACGGGCCGAAGCCCGATATCACGATCGAAGACTTGGGCGGTACGAAGCGCGTTCTGGACAGAAACAATCTTCGAGGGGGAGAGGTCCTTGCGAAGACCATGACGCCCGGGGAAGTGGCGAGCGACCGCATTGCGCGCGGGAATCTGGGTGTAGCGCAGGGCAACTTGCGGGTGGCGCAGGACCGCTTCAACCTCGATGCCAATTCGCCGGCGTACATGCAAACGGACGGTGGCATCGTCGCACTGCCCAAGCGCCCGCAACCTGGCGCGCAGTTGATCGGACAGCCCGTGCAGGGCCCCGATGGTTCAGCGCTCGGCCCACCGCTGAAAGCCATTCCGCCGTCCGCCAATACGGCCATCGTCAGCAATCTTCAGAACCTGAACCGCGCGAGGAGCGCGCTGGCATTGCTCGATGGCCAGGAGCTGGGCACAGCGAAGGGTGATCCGGACGCGACAGGCTGGAAGGGCTACCTGCCCAATGACGCTCTGAATCGAATAGACCCGAGGGGAGTAGATACGCGTGCGGCAATCGCCGACTTGGGAAGCATGGTGATTCATGAGCGATCGGGGGCGGCAGTCACGGCCTCCGAATCGCCCCGGCTGAAGCCGTTCATTCCCCTGGCAACGGACGATCGCGCAACAGCGAAGAAAAAGCTGGAGCGTTTCGTGTCCATCTACCAGGCGGAAACCGATGCGCTCGGCGAATCTACGGCAAGGGGCAGGGTTACAAGCCGAACCAGGCACTTGAGCGCAGCAAGTCCAGCAACCAGCAGGCCAAGGCGCAGTCGCAGACCGAGCCGCTCCCCGCGGTGCTCAACGCGAGCAACCTGAAGGTGGGCGCGACGTACAGGCTGGGCAACGGCGCTGAGGCTGTCTGGAACGGCCTGAACTTCACGGCGAAAAAATAATGGCCGACTCCTACTCACTTGATGATGTGCGGGCGATGGACGCCGGCCGCACCTCGTACACGCTCGCTGACGTGCGCAAGATGGCCGAGGGCCCGAGCTTCAACGAGCAGATGCTCAAGCGCGAAACCTCAGACCTTTCCGCCAACCTGCGCCGCGGTGTGCGTGACGTGCTCGACACAGGGGCCGAATGGCTAGCGTCAACGTTCGACGGGATCGCAGGCACCAATGAGGCCGAGCGCGTGCGGGCCATGAACAGAGAGGCTAAACAGGAGTGGATGGACTCCACCGGCAGGGAGCTACTGCCGCAGGTGCAGCGCGTGGGCGGGAACATCCTCGGGACTCTCCCAGCCACGGCAGCCATTGGCGGCGGGCTCGGGGCTCTCGGGTTCCAAGGCCTGGGACGCGCGGTCAGCTCCGGCGGGATGACGACCGGTGTTGCTGGTGGCCGGCTTGCGGACCTTTCCTTGCGCACTGCCGGCGGCGGCGCGAACGGTTATGTCTCGGCTGGGCTGGTTGAGCCGGACACGGCCGGCGCGGGCGGGGCTATCGGTGCCGTGACACCCGGCGTTTTGCAGAGCGTGGGCGCGGCAACCAATGCGGTCAAGCGGGCCTACACGAACCGGGGCGGAGTCGGTATGGCTCGGGATGTCGCCGAACTGGCAGGGGCGAACACGAAAGAGGAGCTGGGGCGCGTGTGCGATGCGCTGCGGCAGCAAGGCCCGCACCTGATACCGGGCGCCGAGCCCACGGTGCCACAGATCCTGCAGCAGCCTGGCCTGAGCCAGTTGCAGCGCACCGTGCGCGCTGCAGCTCCGACTGCCTTTGCCGAACGCGAAGCGCAGCAGCAGCTCGCGCGCATGGAAGCACTCGAGCGAGTGGCGCCAGTGTCAGGGACGCTGGGCGACACTGCAGACGAAGTGGGCAACGCCATCAGCCGCTATGCGGTCCCGCAGCGCGAAGCGGCGCGCCAGGGGGTAAGCGCCAAGTTCGGCGCCGTCGATCCCTTCAACGAATCGCGCGTGCTTCTGCCAATCGACCAGATGAGGGCAGCAAAGGACAAGTTCCTCGGGCCCGGCACCTTCGGCAGTGGTGGGAGCGCGCAGCAGGCCATCGCCGAAGCCGAAAGGATCGGCACGGAGGTGCTGCCTGGGGTGCGCCAGTTGCCGCAGTCCGCCGGCCGCATTCCCCAGCCGGTTAGCTTCGATGAGCTGCAGAACGTGCGATCTTCCATCGGCGAGCAGTGGCACGCGGCAACGCGGCAAGGCAACGCCAAGGAGGCCGCCGCGCTGATCACGCAACAGCGGGCGATCGACGACGCGCTGGAGAACCTGGCGGCCGGGAAGGGCGCAGAAGGGGAGTTTTTCGCGCCGGACATGGTGGCGAACTACCGGGAGGCTCGGGCGGCGCACGCGGCGAAGAAACTCCGGTTCGATGCCGGCCCGCAGGCTGCGATGTTCCGCCGGGGTGCCGACGGTGAGTTGATGGCGCAGGGCGCCGAGATCCCGCGGCGCTTCTTCAACGGCAGGCCATCGCAGATCGAGGACGCGCAGGCCTTCGCCCGACTGGTTCAGAACGACCCGCAGATGATGGGGGAGCTGAAGCGTTATGCCGTGACGGACGCGGCCGGCAAGGTAGACCGCCTGGGCAACTTCACAAGCCACAAGTTCAACCAGTGGCTGGACCGGTACAGCGGCGCGATTGGCGTTACCTTCGACCAACAAGAGCGCGCGGTGCTCAAGGGAATCGGCGAGAGCCTGCGGCAGGTCGACCTTGCCGAAAGCCTGGGGCGCGGCACCGGCTCAGACACGGCGGCGAAGCTGGCGGGACTGCAGCGCCTCGGCCTGATGGATGGCCCGCTGGCGAGCATCGTCGCAAGCCAAGTTCCCTATGGTTCGCAGGTTCTCGGGCTCCTGCAGCGGCCGGCCAGGACGGCGAAGGCGGAAAGGTTGGCCGGGCTGCTGACGGACCCGGAGGGCATGGCCGGGCTGCTCGACACGCTGATCACCAGGCAACCGCGGGGCTTGCTCAGTCAGTCGCTCAGCGAAGTCGTCAATCCCGCTCTTTATCGCGGCGGGCCCCTTCTTCTGACCCAGGAGTGAAGCCATACCAGGTGCCAATGACTACCAGGATGCACAGAACGACCAGCTTCCACAGCCTGTATTCGAGAAAGCCAGTCCATTCCATGCCGAGCATTATCCGCCTTGCCCCGCCCTGATCGGACAGAAAGCAATCGATGAGCAAAACGAAGCCGAAAGGCCCGAAAGTCGAGAAGTATTCAAAGAGCGCCTCGCCTGCCACCTTGCCGAAGGCTCCTGATGAGGCGAAAAAGGATCAAGCGCCGGCAGTGACGGGCAAGCCGCAGTCGGCGCTCCGATTTACGAGGGACGACAGCAAGACCGAACACCAGCAAATGGCGGAGGTGGGCATTTCGCCAACGATCAGCGGAGCCGTCACGGCCAAGACTTGGGCCGAGAAATGCTATGGCGACATTGGGATAAACGAATCCATCCAAGTATTGGAGGCCCGAGTTAGGGCCGTTGTCACGAACGACCTGGACTTCGCCAAGGGGATGTTGATCTCGCAGGCGTCGGCCTTGGACTCGATATTCAACGAAATCGCCCGCCGGGCTTCGACGTGCCTGATCGGACAGAACACGAATATCACGTCCTTGGACGGGTTAATGCGGGTGGCGTTTAAGGCGCAAGGGCAGTGCCGGGCGACGCTGCAGACGTTGGGCGAGTTGGTCAATCCGCGCTCGGTCGTCTTCGCCAAGCAAGCCAACATGACCAGCGGGCCGCAACAGGTGAACAACGGGGCGACCGGAGCGCCAGCCCTGGCCCCCGTTCCTGCGCAAGAATTTGGGAAGTCAGCAAACGAACTATTGGGGGCCAAAGATGGCGCACGGCTGGACACAGGAGCGCAGGGTGCGGCAATCGGAGCTAGTTCGGGGCTGGAAGCCCTGGACGCGATCAACCGGGCCAAGGTCGGAGCAAGGCAAGGCGAGGGCCGCGGCGAATAGCCTAAAGCACGGCGAGCGGTCAGCCAAGGCCATTGAATGGCGGCGGGGTATGGCGGAAATGCTCCGTGAGCTGGCGCCGTTTGGGTGGTAACCGTTACCACTCTTGGCGGTGTGCCGGGTGTTTTTCCGGTCTTCCAGGTCCGCGCCGGGGTGATAACCGTTATCACTTCTGGCGGCTTGCGCATGCCAGAAACGAAGGGCTGAGACACTCCGCACGCCTCGGCGAAAGTCCGCATCTCTTCACCGTGAAGAGATGAAGCCGCCCGTCAGAACCGTCGAGCGGGCCGGCAAGACCTACCAACAGGACACCAGCCGCATCGGGAAGAAGGCTGCGCCAGCCGAGAAGCCAGCGGCAAAACCAGAAGTCAGCGTCCTCTACTCGCAGCGAAACAGCACTTCCGATTCCGGCCATCGGCCGAACGCTCCCGCTGGAATGTCTTTGGTGTGCACGATCTTGAGCGGCTTGCCCAGCGACTGGCACCGCGCCTCCGCCTCCTTGATGGCGGCGGTGCGTAGCTTGTCGGTGGTGACCCAGAATCCCTCACCCTGACGCGTCACCGTCATGTAACCGTCGCCTCGGGGCACGACGCCAGTGGTGGGTACTGCGCAGCCGGCAAAAGCGGCGACAACAGTCAAGACTAGGGCGAATTTCATGTTTTTCTCCTGATACCCGCGAGCCATGGGGTGCGGTACTGCTGAGGCAGTGGCCGTACTTTGCGCCAATTCCAGGGGGCTGTCACCCGCCGTTAATCCGTACCGGTGGCTACATGGTGGCTACATGACCCCAAAGAAAAAAGGGTTCACTACCATTTTCATAGCAATGAACCCTTACCTGTGTTGGTGCCGGAGAGATGAATCGAACACCCGACCTTCTCATTACGAATGAGCTGCTCTACCGACTGAGCTACACCGGCCTTTTTCGCAACCCGCGATTATAGCGGGACGGCTATTTCAATTCGAACGCCGGCAGCTTCTTCGCCACGGCCATGTTCTTCAAGGTGGCGTAGACCGGCACCCCGTCCTTGTAGCGCGGATAGTCCTCACCCTGGATCAGTGGCATCAGGTAGCGCTTGCACGCATCGGTGATGCCGAACCCATCCCTGGTGATGAAGTTGCGGGGCATGAACTTCTCGACATTGGCGACCTTGGCCAGCGGCGCCATGCCGATCTTGTAGCGGTACGGCGTGTCGCTGAGGCGCTCGATGGTCGGCATCACCGCGTTGTGGCCCTTGAGCGCCAGCTGCACGGCGGCCTTGCCGAGCTCATAGGCCTGCTTCACGTCGGTCTTCGACGCGATGTGGCGCGCCGCGCGCTGCAGGTAGTCGGCCACGGCCCAATGGAACTTGTGGCCCAGGGCCTTCTTGACCATGTTGGCGACCACCGGCGCCGCGCCGCCGAGCTGCGCATGGCCGAAGGCGTCGCGCGTGCCCTGTTCGGCCAGGAAGCGGCCATCGGGGTAGTGGCAGCCTTCGGAGACGACGACGGTGCAGTAGCCGTGCTGCTTCACCAGCGTATCGACCCGGGCGAGGAACCTGGCCTCGTCGAACTCGACCTCGGGGAACAGCACCACGACGGGGATGCCGTGGTCTTCGATCAGGGCGCCGGCAGCGGCGATCCAGCCGGCGTGCCGGCCCATCACTTCGAGAACGAACACCTTGGTGGATGTCTTGGCCATGGAGCGCACGTCGAACGACGCCTCCAGGGCGGACACCGCCACGTACTTGGCGACCGAGCCGAAGCCGGGGCAGCAGTCGGTGATGGGCAGGTCGTTGTCCACCGTCTTGGGGACATGGATGGCCTGGATCGGGTAACCCATCGCTTCGGACAGCTGGCTCACCTTGTAGCAGGTGTCGGCCGAATCGCCGCCGCCGTTGTAGAAGAAGTAGCCGATGTCGTGGGCCCGGAAAACCTCGATCAGGCGTTCGTACTCGCGCTTGTTCGCTTCCAGCGACTTGAGCTTGTAGCGGGCCGACCCGAACGCGCCCGCCGGCGTGGAGCGCAGCAGCGCGATGGCCGCCGCCGACTCCCTGGTCGTGTCGATCAGGTCCTCGGCCAGGGCGCCGATGATGCCGTTGCGGCCGGCGTAGACCTTGCCTATTTTGTCCTTGTGCGCCCGCGCGGTCTGGATGACGCCGCACGCCGACGCATTGATGACTGCAGTGACACCGCCCGACTGGGCATAAAACGCGTTCTTCTTTTTTGCCATGTTCCTGGGTTTCCTTGTCAATCGCTGAGTGATCGGGTGACCACCTCGCGCACGTCGTTGCTCAAATCCGGCTTGGCGGCCACGCGGGCGATCGCTTCCCGCGCGGCGCTGCGAAGGGGCTCCACCAGCCGCTTCCACCGGTCAAGCGCCCGCGCCAGCCGGGCCGCCACCTGCGGGTTGACCGCGTCGAGCTCGATCACCCGGTCGGACCAGAACACATAGCCCGCGGCATCGGGCCGGTGGAAGGCGCCCGGGTTGGCGCTACAGTAGCTGAAGATGACGCTGCGCGCCCGGTTCGGGTTGCGGATGTTGAAGTCGGGATGGTTCATCAGCTGCTTGACCGCCGGCAGCACATTGCCGCCGCGGTCGGGGGCGCCGGCCTGCAAGGCGAACCATTTGTCCAGCACCAGGGGCTCGTGGCTGAAGAGGCCGCGGAATTTCTGCAAGGCGGGCCGCGCGAGTTCGTGGCCGGAGACGACCAGCGCCGACAGAGCGTTCAAGCGGTCGGTCATGTTGCCCGCCACCTTGAAGCGCTGCAAGGCCTTGCCCGGCCACACCGCGTCGCCGCTGCTGCGCGCGGCCATGCACAGGTGCGTGAGCGCCATGCCCGTCAGGGCGCGGCGGCCCGAGGACACCGCGTCGGGGCGGTAGGCGCCGTTCTCGCGGTGCGCTTCGAAAGCCCACTGCCAGTCTTCGAACAGGGCCTGGGCCAGATGCTCGCGCATGGCTTCGCGCACCGCATGGATGCGCTGCGGATCGACCACCGCCAGTTGCTCGGCGATATAGGTTTCCGAGGGCAGGGTGAGCACCAGCTCCTTGAAGGCCGCGTCGAGCGTCGGATGGCGCAGGATCGTGCGCGTCGCTTCGATGTAGGGGGCGTCCAGACGGATTTTCTGGAGCGGGTCGCCCTGGCCGATTAAACCGATCGCGCGGTTCACGGACAGCCGCTGCCCCGCCTCCCAGCGGTTGAACGGGTCGGTGTCATGTTCCAGCAGCGCCAGCAGCTGCGCGTCGGTGTAGTCGAACTCCAGGATCACCGGGGCGGTGAAGCCGCGCAGGATCGAGGGCACCGGCTCGGCCTGCAGGCCGGGAAAGGCCAGCGTTTCGCTGGCCTGCGTCAGCACGTGCATCCCGCCGGCCACCTCGCGGCCATCGGGGTCCAGCAAGCCCAGGCCGATGGGGATGACGAAGGGTTCCTTGTCCGGCTGGCCCGGCGTGGCGGGGCAGCTTTGCGACAGGCTCAGGTGATAGGTGCCCGAGGCGGCGTCGTAATGGCCCGCGGCCTTGACGCGCGGCGTGCCGGCCTGGCCGTACCAGCGCTTGAATTGCGGCAGCAGCCGGGCCAGCTGCGATTCGGGGTTGGCCTCGGCGATGGCATCGGCGAAATCGTCGCAGGTCACGGCGTGGCCGTCGTGGCGCCGGAAGTACATGGCCATGCCGCGGGCAAAACCTTCGCGTCCCAACGGATCGGTGGGCCCTTCGGTGGCCAGGGTTTGCATCATGCGCACGACCTCGGCGCCTTTTTCGTACACGGTCACCGTGTAGAAGTTGTTGATCTCCAGGTACTGGTCGGGCCGCACTGGGTGCGCCATCGGGCCGGCGTCCTCGGGAAACTGGGCGGTTCGCAGCACGCGCACGTCCTCGATACGCTTGACGGCTCGAGCCGACGGCGAGCCCGCCAGGTCCTGGCTGAACTCCTGGTCGCGAAACACCGTGAGGCCTTCTTTCAGGCTGAGCTGGAACCAGTCGCGGCAGGTCACGCGGTTGCCGCTCCAGTTGTGGAAGTACTCGTGGCCGACCACCGATTCGATGTTGGAGAAATCGGTGTCGGTGGCCGTGGCCTGGCTGGCCAGCACGTACTTGGTGTTGAAGATGTTCAGGCCCTTGTTCTCCATGGCGCCCATGTTGAAGTCGCTGGTGGCGACGATCATGAAGCGCTCCAGGTCGAGCGTCAGGCCGAAGCGCGCTTCGTCCCAGGCGACCGAGGCCATCAGAGAAGTCATCGCGTGGTCGGTCTTGTCCAGGTCGCCGGGGCGCACATAGATCTGCAGCAGGTGCTCGTTGCCGGCGCGCGAGGTGATGCGCTGCTCCCGGCACACCAGGCGGCCCGCCACCAGCGCGAACAGGTAGCTCGGCTTGCGGAAAGGGTCCACCCACTTGGCATAGTGGCGACCGTCGACCAGGTCGCCCTGGTCGACCAGGTTGCCGTTGGACAGCAGCACCGGGTAGCGGGCCTTGTCGGCCCGCAGCAGCACCGTGTAGCTGGCCATGACATCGGGGCGGTCCAGGAAGTAGGTGATGCGGCGAAAACCTTCCGCCTCGCACTGGGTGAAGAACGACTCGTTGCTCACGTACAGGCCCATGAGCTTGGTGTTGCGCGCCGGCGCGCAGGTGGTGAAGATTTCCAGCTCGAAAGGCTCATGGCCTTCGGGCAGGTTCTCCAGCACCAGCTGGTTGCTGTCGATCTTGAAGGAGGTGCCCTGGCCATTGATCAGCACCCGCGCCAGGTTCAGCTCCTCGCCATCGAGGCGCAGCGCCTGCGGTACCGCGTCCGGGTTACGGCGCAGCTTCATCTTGTTCAGCACACGCGTCTTGACCGGGTCCAGGTCGAAGCACAGTTCGACCGAATCGATCCAGAATGCCGGGGCCTGGTAGTCGGCACGGTAGATGAAGTTGCTCTGTCCTTCACGCATAAAGGCTCTCCCGGAAATGGGGGTTCATGGTTTACACGCCTTGCTTGAGGGAGGCTTCGATGAAGGCGTCGAGATCGCCGTCCAGCACTTTTTGCGTCGCGGAGATCTCGACCCCCGTGCGCAGGTCCTTGATGCGGCTGTTGTCCAGCACATAGCTGCGGATCTGGTGGCCCCAGCCGACATCGGTCTTGGTGTCCTCGAGCTTTTGCTGCTCTTCCATCTTCTTGCGCATCTCGTGGTCGTACAGGCGCGAGCGAAGCCGCTTCCATGCGACGTCGCGGTTGCTGTGCTGGCTGCGGCTGTCCTGGCACTGCACCACGATGTTGGTGGGGATGTGCGTGAGCCGCACCGCCGAATCGGTCTTGTTGATGTGCTGGCCGCCGGCGCCGCTGGCGCGGTAGGTGTCCACCCGCACGTCGGCAGGATTGATCTCGATCTCGATCGAGTCGTCGATCTCGGGATAGACGAACACGCTGGCGAAGCTGGTGTGGCGTCCGCCGGCCGAGTCGAACGGCGACTTGCGTACCAGCCGGTGAACGCCGGTTTCGGTGCGCAGCAGGCCGTAGGCATAGTCGCCCTCGAGCTTGATCGTGGCGCTCTTGATACCCGCCGTATCGCCTGGCGTTTCGTCCTCGACGATGGTCTTGAAGCCCTTGCGCTCGGCGTACTTGAGGTACTGGCGCAGCAGCATGCTGGCCCAGTCGCAGGCCTCGGTGCCGCCGGCGCCGGCCTGGATGTCCAGGAAAGCATTCAACGGGTCCGCAGGATTATTGAACATGCGGCGGAACTCCAGCGCCTCCACGTCCCGGGCGAGCTTGGCGGTCTCGCTCTCGAGCGTGACAAGGCCGGCTTCGTCGCCTTCTTCCTTGCTCATCTCGAACAGCTCGAGGTTGTCCGACAGCTCGCGCGTGAGGTTCTGCAGCATCTGGACCACGCTGGTCAGCTGCTTTTGTTCCTTTCCCAGCTCCTGGGCCTTCTTGGGGTCGTTCCAGACCTGGGGGTCTTCGAGGGATGCGTTGACCGTCCTCAGGCGTTCCGATTTGGCATCGAAGTCAAAGATACCCCCGTAAGGCTTCGGTGCGGGCGGAAAGATCGGCGAGCCGGCTGCCGATGAGATTGATGCGTTCTGCGTCCATGGTCGGGAAATCCTTATGAACCGGGGATTCTGACATGGCCGAAAGCGGAAGAACGCGGGCGCCGCAGGGGCCGCGTCCCGCTGGCGCGCAGCAGTTACGCGGTTACTGGCGGAAGCCGCCCAGCTTGGCCTGCGCGCCGCGGTTGCCCATGGTTGCGGCGCGTTCCAGCCAGCGCACGGCCTGCGTGGCATCGCGCTGCACCGTGGTGCCTTCCAGGTAGGCGATACCCAGGAAGTAGCTCATCTCGCCGCGGCCGTAGCGGATGCCTTCGGCCGTGGCTTTGCCCGAACGCTTGACCACCACCGGGATGTCGCCCTGGCCATTGGCGTAAGCATGCATCTGCTGGACGGTGGCGTTGAAGAACTGGTCGCGGATCTGCCCGGCAACCGCCTTGTTCGGGGTGCTGGCCACGAGTTCGTCGGCCAGGATCGGCAAGGCTTCGAAGGGCGTCATGCCGCCGGTCATGCGGGGCGAATACCAGGCCCGCAACATCACCTTGTCCAGCGGCAGCAGCCCATCGATCTTCCAGGGGAAGTAGCTCAGGACCGTTTGCCCGGCGGGATGGCCGCGCACCCCCATCACATGCATGGCTTCGTGGTACGCGCAACGCCAGGCGTCCTTGGCGCGCATCTGGATGGTGGCGGAGTCGATCTTGGTTTCGGTGCGGAAATCCAGGTAGGTGACGCACGGCTGGTTGTCTTCCAGCGCCGTGTCGGCCGTGATCTCGATATTCAGGTTGGCGGTATGCTCATTGGCCTGGCCGCTGACGTCGAACAGCTTGACGCCTGCTTCGCCGGTCACGGTGCGAAGAGCCTGCAGGGTATGGTCGCGGTGGGCGGCGGCATTGACGCCGTGGATGCGCACACGGATGTCGTTTTCCCAGCGCACGATGCGGGTGGGGGTGCCGCTTTGGTGCCACAGCACCTCCCACAGCGTCGCCAGGCCCTGATCGAACTCATCGGCAATGGCGGCGCAAGGCAGCGCGCAAGCCAGCAACAGTCCCCAACAAATCCTACGCATTCGACACCCCGAACACACTTGGTGACTGGAGTGTGACGTAGGACGATTCCTACTTCAAGCACTGTTACGTGTTCAGCCTAAGCTCAGCCGCTGTAACGGTATTATTTCTCGGTTGGCATCTTTCAGGGTGATGACAAGAAGTCTTCGATCAGGCGCGCCAAGTCTTCGGGCTGGTCGTGATGGAGCATATGCCCAGTATCGGGGATCACCACCGTGCGTAAATTCTGCACAGCACGCAATCGTTCGTGGTATTCGACCAATGTGTATTTTCCTTGCCACCACTGTGACAGGCTGTCTTCGCTGGACTCGACCGACAGGATGGGCGCGGAGATGGTCTTGTAGATCTCCAGAACCTCGTCCAGCCGGTAGAGCTGCGCGTTGACGATCTTGTGCGCCGCGTCGCCGCGCACGCGCCAGCGTCCCTCGCCATCCTCGCGCGCCCAATGGCCCGCCAGCCAGTCCGCCTTGTCCCGGGTCAGCCGCCTGTTGGTCTTCATCAGCCGCCCCGCCACCCCGGCCAATGACAGGTAGGGAATGAGTGCCATCTCGCCGCGGTGAAAGGCCTTGAGTTCGTCCATCCATTTGGCGTAGCGCCCCGGCGCCTGGGACGGGTGGGTCGCCGCCATGCCGAAGCCCTCGAGGCTCACCAGGCGGCGCACGCGATGCGGGCGTGAGCCCGCGTACAGCATCGCGACATTGCCGCCCATGCTGTGGCCCACCAGGTGAACCGGCGCTCCGGCCGAGTAGTGGTCGATCAGGAAGTCCAGGTCGGCCAGGTAGTCTGGAAACCAGTAGTTGTCCGTATCGGGGACCTGGGTGAGCCCGTAGCCGCGCCAGTCGGGCGCGACCACGTAGTGATCGTGCGCAAACGCATCCACCACGAACTGGTAGGAGGCGGCCACGTCCATCCAGCCGTGCACCATGAACAGGGGCACCTTGCCCGGCCCCGGCTCGCCCCAGACTCGCACGTGGTACTTGAGATTGCGGATCGGAATGAACTCGCTGCGGGAGACTTTCTTGGCTTGATACATTCGACAATCATAGGAGACGCTTCGATGGAAATTAGTCAAGCCGAGGACAATTACGAGCGCATGCACGCCGGCTTTGGCTGGCATGTGCCCGAGCATTTCAATATCGCGCAGGTGTGCTGCACGCGCTGGGCCCGCCGGGCCGACGGGCCCGGGCGCACCGCCATCCGGGCGCACGCAGCGAAGGCCGGCGCGCAGTTCCTGTCGTACCTGGAACTGCAGGTGCGCGCCAATGCCCTGAGCAACCTGCTCGTTTCGCTGGGCGTGCAACGCGGCGGCCGGGTCGCCATCGTCATGCCGCAGCGTTTCGAAACGGCGATCGCCTACATGGCGGTGTTCCAGCTGGGAGCGGTCGCGATGCCGCTGTCGATGCTGTTCGGCCCCGAGGCGCTGGAATACCGGCTGCAGGACAGCGAAGCGGTGGTGGCCATTTGCGACGAGAGCTCGATCGCCAACCTGCTCGAGGTCCGCGGCAGCTGCCCGGCCTTGCGCACGGTCATCGGCGTGGGCGAGGCGGCCGCGCAAGCCGACCTGGGCTACGAGGCTGAACTGCCCAGGCACGGCAGCGGCTTCGCCGCCGTGGAAACCCGCGCCGACGAGGGCGCGGTGTTGATCTACACCAGCGGCACCACGGGCCCGCCCAAAGGCGCTTTCCTGCCGCACCGGGCGCTGATAGGCAATCTGCCCGGCTTTGTGTGCAGCCAGAACTGGTTTGGTTTCGACGGCAGGGCCAACCAGGACACGCGCGCCATCTTCTGGTCGCCCGCCGATTGGGCCTGGACCGGGGGCCTCATGGATGCACTGCTGCCGACGCTGTATTTCGGCCGGCCCATCGTCGCCTACAACGGGCGTTTCAGCCCCGAGCTGGCCTTCACCCTGATGCAGGAGCATCGAGTCACCCATACCTTCCTGTTCCCCACGGCGCTGAAGGCCATGATGAAGGCCTACCCCGAGCCCGGGCGGCGGTTCAAGCTCAGGCTGCAGGCGATGATGAGCGCGGGCGAGGCGGTGGGCGACACCGTGTTCGCCTATTGCCGGGACCAGCTGGGCGTGACGGTCAACGAGATGTTCGGCCAGACCGAGATCAACTACGTCGTGGGCAACTGCTCCATGAACGGAAATACCGGGAGCGGCATCGGCTGGCCGGCGCGGGCGGGCAGCATGGGCCGCGGCTACCCGGGCCACCGGGTGGCGGTGATCGACGAGGAGGGCAAGGAGTGCCCCGTCGGCATGCCGGGCGACGTGGCGGTGAACCGCTTCGACGTTCATGGCGAGCCCGACCCGATCTTCTTCCTCGGCTACTGGAAAAACGAGAACGCGACACGCAAGAAATACACCGGCGACTGGTGCCGCACCGGCGACCTGGCCACGCGCGACGCCGACGGCTACCTTTGGTACCAGGGCCGCGCCGATGACGTCTTCAAGGCGGCCGGTTACCGGATCGGGCCCAGCGAGATCGAGAACTGCCTCGTGAAGCATCCTGCCGTCGCGAATGCGGCGGTGGTGCCCAAGCCCGATCGCGAGCGCGGCGCGCTGGTCAAGGCATTCGTGGTGCTTGCACCCGATTTCGCGGCGGAGCGCGCGAAATCCGCCGGCGGCTTCGACGAGTGCCTGATCGCGCAGCTGCAGGCGCACGTGAAGGGCAAGCTGGCGCCCTACGAGTATCCCAAGGAGATCGAATTCATCGATGCCTTGCCGATGACGACCACCGGCAAGGTGCAGCGCCGGGTGCTGCGCCTGCAGGAAGAGGAAAAGGCCAGGGCCGCCTAGTAGCGGACCTGGCAGCTTTCGCAAAGGAAGCTGCGCCGGTCGGTCCTGCCCAGGTGGGCCTTCTCGACCCGCTGGATCTGCTTGCCCGCGAAGCCGCGGCCTGCTCCTTGAGGATGACGATCGATGGGCCTTCTGGCATGCGGATGGCGCGGCGTGGGAAAAATCCATTATTCTGCGCAGGCCCCCTCCGTCCATGTAGTCTTTCTTCCATGCAAAAAGTCCAACTCGGCCAAAGCGACCTCCACGTCACCCCCCTCTGCCTGGGCACCATGACCTTCGGCGAACA
>JACDFR010000011.1 GCA_013815685.1 Ramlibacter sp. | reverse complement strand
GCCGGGGCAGGTGCGGGCGCGGCGGCGACCAGAGCGCCATCGCAGCCCTTGGCGGCCGTTGCGGGCGTCCAGAAGGCATTGCGCCAGCACAGTTCGTTGGTGCCGTTCTTCCAGACCAGCTCACCAGAGCCGTTCTGCCAGTTGTCGATGCGGTTGCCGCCGTCGGCTGCCGTCACACGAGTTTGCGCACCTGCAGCGGTTGCCAGCGCAGCGGCAGCGAACAACAGCGCCACTTTATTCAGTTTCTTCATGGTTCTCCTCTTGGGGAAAAAGCCGCAGCCGCGCTGCGTAAACACTACGTTTAAGGTGACCATCACCAAAAGCGTCAAACTTATTGTGCCACACGTCCTTCACAAGCTTTGCCGTCCACGTAGGACAAAACCTCAATAAGGCTGTTTTGTTGCGGCTTAGCGACAGGGTCCTTCAACGTAAAATCAAAGGCTTCGCGCCGTCGCAGCCCCCTTCCTCATGACCCAATTCGCCAAAGAAACCCTGCCCATCAGTCTTGAAGAGGAAATGCGGCGCAGCTACCTCGACTACGCCATGAGCGTGATCGTCGGACGGGCGCTGCCGGATGCGCGCGATGGCCTCAAGCCCGTACATCGGCGCGTGCTGTTTGCCATGCACGAACTCAATAACGACTGGAACCGGCCTTACAAGAAGTCGGCCCGTATCGTGGGCGACGTGATCGGCAAGTACCACCCGCACGGCGACCAGTCGGTGTACGACACCATCGTGCGCCTGGCGCAGGATTTCTCGATGCGCCACATGCTTGTGGATGGCCAGGGCAACTTCGGCTCGGTGGACGGCGACAACGCGGCCGCCATGCGGTATACCGAGATCCGGCTGGCCAAGATCGCGCACGAGATGCTCGCCGACATCGACAATGAGACCGTCGATTTCGGGCCCAACTACGACGGCAGCGAGAAAGAGCCGCTGGTCCTGCCCTCCAAGCTGCCCAATCTCCTGGTCAACGGCTCGGGCGGTATCGCGGTGGGCATGGCCACCAATATCCCGCCGCACAACCTGAACGAGGTGGTCGACGCGTGCCTGCACCTGCTGCGCAACCCCGAGGCCAGCATCGACGAGCTGATGGAGATCGTCCCGGCGCCGGACTTTCCCACGGCAGGCATCATTTATGGCATCAATGGCGTCAAGGAGGGCTACCGCACCGGCCGGGGCAAGGTCGTCATGCGGGCGAAGTGCCACTTCGAGGACATCGACAAGGGCCAGCGCCAAGCCATCATCGTCGATGAGCTGCCCTATCAGGTGAACAAGAAGACGCTCCAGGAGCGCATGGCCGAACTGGTCAATGAAAAGAAGATCGAGGGCATCAGCCACATCCAGGACGAAAGCGACAAGTCGGGCATGCGCCTGGTGATCGAACTGAAGCGCGGTGAAGTACCCGAAGTCGTACTGAACAATCTTTATAAGCAAACGCAGCTGCAGGACACGTTCGGGATCAACATGGTGGCCCTGATCGATGGCCAGCCCCGACTGTGTACGCTCAAAGACCTCATTCAGGTCTTTCTCCAGCACCGCCGCGAAGTCGTCACGCGGCGTACCGTTTTCGCCCTGCGCAAGGCGCGCGAGCGCGGGCATGTGCTCGAAGGCCTGGCCATCGCGCTGGCCAACATCGACGACTTCATCGCCATCATCCGCAACGCGCCGACGCCGCCGGTCGCCAAGGCCGAACTGATGAGCCGTCGCTGGAACAGCCAGCTGGTGCGCGAAATGCTCACTCGCGCGCGTACCGACGGCGGCGTCGTCAATGCCGACGACTACCGCCCCGACGGGCTGGAGCGCGAGTTCGGCATGGGACAAGACGGGCTGTATCGCTTGTCGGATACCCAGGCGCAGGAAATCCTGCAGATGCGCCTGCAACGCCTGACGGGCCTCGAGCAGGACAAGATCGTCGCCGAGTACAAGGACGTGATGGCCGAGATCGAGGATCTGCTGGACATCCTGTCCAAGCCGGCGCGCGTCTCCACGATCATCAGCGACGAGCTCGCCTCGGTGAAGCAGGAGTTTGGCCAGACCAAGCTGGGCGCCCGCCGCAGCCTGGTCGAACACAATGCCCAGGATCTCGCGACCGAAGACCTGATCACTCCCACCGACATGGTGGTGACGCTCTCCCATTCGGGTTACATCAAAAGCCAGCCGTTGTCCGAATACCGGGCGCAAAAGCGCGGCGGCCGCGGCAAGCAGGCGACAGCCACCAAGGAAGACGACTGGATCGACCAGCTCTTCATCGCCAACACCCACGACTACATCCTGTGCTTCTCCAACCGTGGCCGGCTCTACTGGCTCAAGGTCTGGGAAGTGCCCGCGGGCTCACGCGGGTCGCGCGGGCGGCCCATCGTCAACATGTTCCCTTTGGCCGAGGGCGAGAAGATCAATGTGGTGCTGCCGCTGACCGGTGAATTCCGAAGCTTCCCCGAGGACCACTATGTGTTCATGTCCACATCCATGGGCACGGTCAAGAAAACCGCCCTGGATGAATTCAGCAATCCCCGCAAGGCCGGCATCATCGCCGTCGACCTCGACGACGGCGATTACCTGATCGGCGCGGCCCTGACCGACGGCAAGCATGACGTCATGCTGTTTTCCGACGGCGGCAAGGCAGTGCGCTTCGACGAGAACGACGTGCGGCCGATGGGCCGCAATGCCCGCGGCGTGCGCGGCATGATGCTGGACGACGGCCAGGGCGTCATCGCCATGCTTGTGGCCGAGGATGAACAGCAAAGCGTGCTCACCGCGACCACCCACGGATACGGCAAGCGCACCAGCATCACCGAATACACCCGCCATGGACGCGGCACCAAGGGCATGATCGCCATTCAGCAAAGCGAGCGCAACGGCAAGGTGGTCGCCGCCACGCTGGTGCATGCCGACGACGAAATCATGCTTATCACGGACAAGGGGGTTCTGGTTCGCACCCGCGTCAGCGAAATCCGGGAGCTTGGGCGAGCGACGCAGGGCGTCACGCTGATCGGCCTGGACGAGGGCTCCAAGCTGAGCGGCTTGCAGCGCATCGTGGAGAACGACGCCCAGGCGGCCGAGGACGAGGACGAATCGGCCGGCAACGACGAGCCGGCATGAAAATGGACCTGGCCCAGTTGCGCGCGGAGATCGATGCCACCGACCGCCAGCTGCTGGCTAGCCTGAACCGCCGCGCGGCCCTGGCCAACGAAATCGGGAACCTGAAGCGCGCGGAGGGCTCGGCGGTTTTCCGGCCGGAGCGCGAGGCCCAGGTGATCAATGGTTTGCAGGCTGCCAATCCCGGACCGCTGAAAGACGGCAATGTTGCGACCATCTGGCGCGAGATCATGTCTGCCTGCCGGGCGCTCGAAGCGCCGCAGCGCGTCGCTTTTCTCGGCCCGGCCGGCACCTTCAGCGAGCAGGCTGCTGTGCAATTCTTCGGCTCCAGCATCGAGCCCGTTCCCTGCGTGAATTTCGACGAGGTGTTCCATGCCGCGACCGCGGGCACTGCCGACTTCGGCGTCGTGCCGGTGGAAAACAACAGCGAAGGCGTGGTCACCCGGTCGCTGGACCTGCTGCTGCATTCGCCGCTTCATATCGTTGGCGAAGTGAGCCTCCTGGTGCGCCACCACCTGCTGCGCCTGTCCGGCTCGCTGGAGGGCATCGAGGTCGTATTGGCCCATCCGCAGGCGCTGGCGCAGTGCCAGGCCTGGCTGAACAAGCACTTGCCCCAGGCCGAGCGCCGGGCGGTGTCCAGCAATGCGGAGGGCGCCCGGCTGGCGGCCACGAACGCGTCATGGGCAGGCATCGCCGGCGAACGCGCCGGCAGGGAGTTCGGGCTGCATGTGGCGGCCCACGCCGTCCAGGACGATGCTTTCAACCGCACGCGATTCGCGGTCGTCTGCCTGCCGCAGACCCTGCAAGCGCCGCAGGCCTCGGGGCGGGACTGCGTGAGCCTGGTGGTTTCCGTGCCCAACAAGCCGGGAGCGGTGCATGACATCCTGGTGCCGCTCAAGCGGCATGGCGTCTCGATGACCCGGTTCGAATCCAGGCCGGCCCGGTCCGGGCAATGGGAATATTATTTCTATATCGACGTGCAGGGCCATCCCACGCAGCCGCACGTCGCCGCCGCGCTGAAGGACTTGCAATCCCTCTGCGCGTTCTACAAGGTGCTCGGGACCTACCCGATGGGCGACTGATCACATGTTTGAACAACTCGGCCTGATCGGCTGTGGCCTCATGGGAGGCTCTTTTGCATTGGCGCTCAAGCGTGCCGGCCTGGTCAAGCGGGTGGTCGGCTACAGCAAGTCCCCGTCCACCACGCAGCGCGCGCTTTCCATGGGAGTGATCGATGTCGAGGCGCCGTCGGCTCTGCTGGCAGTTTCGGGCGCCGACATCGTCTTGCTCGCTGTACCCGTGGCGGCGACCGAAGCCACGCTGAAGGCCATACGGCACCTGGTCACCCACGACATGCTCATCATGGATGTAGGATCGACCAAGAGAGACGTCATTGATTCGGCCCGGCGGGTGCTGCGCGATCACATCGGCGCTTTCGTTCCCTGTCATCCCATCACCGGCAAGGAAGTGTCCGGCGTCGAGCACGCCGACCCCGACCTCTACACAGGCAAGCAGGTCATCCTGACCCCGATCGACAGGACACATGCCACGCAATCCGCGAAAGCGATCCAGGTCTGGGAGGGGCTGGGTTGCCAGGTCCTGAAGATGACGCCGGAGGCTCACGACGCGGCCTTCGCCGCGGTAAGCCACCTGCCCCACCTCATCGCTTTCGCGCTCATCAACGCGATCACGTCGCAGCCGCCGGGAAAAGACTACCTTTCCCTGGCCGGCCCTGGTTTCCGCGACTTCACCCGAATCGCGGCGAGCGAACCCAAGATGTGGCGGGACGTCCTGATGGCAAACCGCCAGGAATTGCTGGCGCAGTCCAAGCTGTTCCAAAGCACGTTGCAGGCCATGGAAGCGATGATCGAGAACGGCGACGTCGAAGCGCTCGAAAACATCATCGCCCAGGCCAGCGAGGCCCGCGCCCAGTGGCGGATGGGAACGCCCAGGAAATGACGAGCGACCCGCTCCAGGCCTGATGTTCGCGACCGCGTTCCTGGACCTACCCCCGCTGGAGTCCGCGGCGGGCACCGTGGTCTTGCCCGGCTCCAAGAGCATCTCCAACAGGCTTTTGCTGCTGGCGGCATTGAGTGCCGGGACCACGATCGTAAACGGCGTGCTCGACTCCGACGACACGCGGGTGATGCTCGACGCACTGCGTGCGCTGGGCTGCCGGCTGGCGCATGACGGGACCAACGTAGAAATTACCGGACTTGGCGGACGTGCGCCGGTTGCGCCCGCCAAGCTGTTCCTCGGCAACGCGGGGACGGCCATGCGACCCCTGACCGCCGCGTTGGCGGTCATGGGAGGCGACTTCGAATTGAGCGGCGTAACGCGCATGCACGAGCGGCCGATCGGCGACCTGGTCGACGCGCTGCGGCAGTTGGGATGCGAGATTTCTTATCTGGGCGTGCCCGGCTATCCGCCGCTGCGTATCGGGCGTCCCCAGCTCAAGCTCGACGGCCTGATCCAGGTCCGGGGAGACGTCTCCAGCCAGTTCCTTACTTCCTTGCTGATGGCGCTGCCTTTGGTATCGCATCGCGACGTCGCCATCGAAGTGGCCGGCGAGCTGATCTCCAAGCCCTACATAGAAATCACGCTCGACCTGCTGGCGCGCTTCGGCATTTCGGTGCGCCGGGACGGCTGGCAGCGATTCGTCGTCGCGGCAGACAGCACGTATCGCTCGCCGGGCAGCATCCATGTGGAAGCGGATGCCTCATCCGCCAGCTATTTCGTGGCGCTGGGCGCGATTGCCGCGCAGCGGTCTGAAGGGGGCCCGATCCGGGTCTGCGGTGTGGGCGAGGATTCCATCCAGGGGGATATCCGTTTCATCGACGCGGCCCGCCTGATGGGCGCGCGGGTCGACGCAGGCGCGAACGGGTTGGACATATCGCGCGGTGCGTGGCCCCTGCGGGCCATCGAGATGGACTGCAACCATATCCCCGACGCCGCCATGACGCTGGCCGTGATGGCGCTGTACGCGGACGGCCCGAGCACCCTGCGCAACATCGCCAGCTGGCGCGTCAAGGAAACGGACCGGCTGGCCGCCATGGCCAACGAGCTTCGTAAACTGGGTGCCGCCGTCGTCGAAGGGCCGGACTTCATCACGATTACGCCCCCTGGGCAGTGGAAGGCCGCGAGCATCCACACCTACGACGACCATCGCATGGCAATGTGCTTCTCGCTGGCGGCATTCAATCCCGCCGGCGATCAGGTACGCATCGAAGATCCGCAATGCGTCGCCAAGACATTCCCCGATTACTTCGAAACCCTGTTTTCGGTGGTGCAGACGCCCGCGCCCCGCATACCGGCGATCTGCGTGGATGGCCCCACCGCTTCCGGCAAGGGCACCCTGGCGTCCGAAGTCGCCCGCAAGCTCGGCTACCACTATCTCGACTCCGGCGCGCTCTACCGCATCACCGCCTTCGCGGCAGTGCGGGCGGGCCTTGCGCTCGACGCCGCCCACGAGCACAGCATCGGAAAGATGGCCGAGACCCTGCCGGTCAAGTTCACCGGCAACCGCGTGCGTCTGGGCGGAGAGGACGTGACCGACCTGATCCGTACCGAAGAGGCCGGCATGAACGCCTCCATAGTGTCGGCCCTTCCCGCTGTCCGCACTGCGCTGGTTGCCCTTCAGCAGAGCTTCCGGCGCTTGCCAGGGCTCGTCGCCGACGGTCGGGACATGGGCACCGTGATCTTCCCGGACGCCCAGATGAAGGTCTACCTCACCGCCAGTGCCGCCCAGCGGGCTGAGCGGCGTCATAAGCAATTGATTTCAAAGGGAATTCCAACTACAATCCACGCTCTTCGCGCTGACCTGGAAGCGCGCGACGCAAGGGACTCGTCCCGCGCGGTCGCGCCCCTGAAGCCAGCCGGGGACGCCCTCCTACTGGATAACTCGAGCCAATCGGTTGATGAATCGGTCGCTCAGGTGCTTCAGTGGTGGGAGGACAACCAGCCATTCGGGTCCGCCCGATAGCTGCCAGGCCCGCACGGCCCTTCTCGCGCGCCAGCGCACAGGCAGTGCGGTTCGACAACTCAACCCGCGGCCCGAGCCGCATGCAAACGCCGTCCCAGCCTTAAAAACATCTGCAATAGTGCCGATGGAAACCTGTGCGACGTGCAAGGAAAAACTGAATGTCCGAATCTTTTGCCTCCATGTTCGAAGAATCGCTGCAGCGCTCTGAAATGCGCACCGGCGAAGTGATCACTTCCGAAGTGGTCCGTATCGAGCACAGCTTTGTCGTCGTCAACGCCGGCCTCAAGTCCGAAGCCTACGTGCCGATCGACGAGTTCAAGAATGACAAGGGCGAAATCGAAGTCCAGGTGGGCGATTTCGTCTCGGTGGCCATCGACGCCATCGAAAACGGTTATGGCGACACCATCCTGTCGCGCGACAAGGCCAAGCGCCTCGCCTCCTGGATGAGCCTCGAGAAGGCGCTGGAGTCCGGCGAATTCGTGACCGGCACCACCAGCGGCAAGGTCAAGGGCGGCCTCACGGTGCTCGTGAACGGCATCCGCGCCTTCCTGCCCGGTTCGCTGATCGACACGCGTCCGATCAAGGACTTGACGCCGTACGAAAACAAGACCCTGGAATTCAAGGTCATCAAGCTGGACCGCAAGCGCAACAACGTCGTGTTGTCGCGTCGTGCCGTGGTCGAAGCCTCGATGGGCGAAGAGCGCGCCAAGCTGATGGAAACTTTGAAAGAGGGTTCTGTTGTTCGTGGTGTCGTCAAGAACATTACCGAATACGGTGCGTTCGTGGACCTCGGCGGCATCGACGGCCTGCTGCACATCACCGACATGGCCTGGCGCCGCGTGCGCCATCCGAGCGAAGTGGTGCAGGCCGGCCAGGAAATCACCGCCAAGATCCTCAAGTTCGATACCGAGAAGAACCGCGTGTCCCTGGGCCTGAAGCAGATGGGCGACGACCCGTGGATGGGCGTGAACCGCCGCTACCCGCAAGGCACGCGCATGTTCGGCAAGATCACCAACATCGCCGACTACGGCGCGTTCGTGGAACTCGAGCCCGGCATCGAAGGCCTGGTGCACGTCTCCGAAATGGACTGGACCAACAAGAACGTCGCTCCTTCCAAGATCGTCTCGCTGGGTGACGAAGTCGAAGTCATGGTCCTTGAGATCGACGAAGACAAGCGCCGCATCAGCCTGGGCATGAAGCAGTGCAAGGCCAACCCGTGGCAGGAATTCGCGCAGAACACCAAGCGCGGCGACCGCGTCAAGGGCCCGATCAAGTCGATCACCGACTTCGGCGTGTTCGTCGGCCTGGCTGCCGGCATCGACGGCCTGGTGCACCTGTCCGACCTGTCCTGGAACGAGCCCGGCGAAGCCGCCGTGCGCAACTACAAGAAGGGCCAGGAAGTCGAAGCCATCGTCTTGGCCGTCGACGTGGACCGCGAGCGCATCAGCCTGGGCATCAAGCAACTCGACCAGGATCCGTTCACCACCTTCGTGTCCGTGCACGACAAGGGCTCCGTGGTCTCGGGCAAGGTCAAGACCGTCGACCCCAAGGGCGCCGAGATCGACCTGGGCCAGGACATCCTGGGCTACCTGCGCGCCAGCGAAATCTCCCGCGACCGCGTGGAAGATGCCCGCAACGTGCTCAAGGAAGGCGACGAAGTCACCGTGGTAGTGGTGAACATCGACCGCAAGACCCGCAACATCCAGCTGTCCATCAAGGCCAAGGACATGGCCGACCAGCAGGAACAGATGTCGAACCTCTCGCAGCAGTCCGCTCGCGAGAATGCCGGCACGACGAGCCTGGGCGCCCTGCTGCGCGCAAAGCTGGACAATTCCGAAAAATAAAAGGCACGAGAACACACGGTAGGACGCAGTCCTACCGTGTTCTCACCTTGTTATGACTCGATCCGATCTCGTCGAAGAACTGGCCGCGCGTTTCAGCCAGCTCACGCATCGCGACGCCGAATACGCCGTCAAGACCATTCTTGACGCGATGGGCGATGCGCTGGTGCGTGGGCACCGGATCGAAATTCGCGGTTTCGGCAGTTTTTCGATCAACCGGCGCCCGCCGCGCATGGGCCGCAACCCGCGCTCCGGCGAGAGCGTTCACATTCCCGAGAAGCGCGTTCCTCACTTCAAGCCAGGCAAGGCGCTGCGCGAAGCCGTGGACCAGCGCACGGCCGAAATCCAGGCGCAGGGCAAGCCCTGACGCTGTCGCTAGAATCAGCCTTCCCACTGAGGAAGTCGATTTGAAATACCTCATGTGGCTGCTCAAGGCAGCCATTTTTTTTACCCTGTTCGCCTTCTCGCTGAACAACCAGCAGCAAGTTGCGGTGCATTTCTTCTTCGGCACACTCTGGCGCGCGCCGCTGGTGCTGGTCGTGCTCGCCGCATTCGCGCTCGGCCTGGCTGTCGGGGCCTTGGGGATGGTGCCACGCTGGTGGAAGCACCGAGCGATGGCGAAAGGCGCAAGCCAAGGCATGCCGGCAGCACCTGGCGGCGCTGCGCCGTCGCAGCAGCATGGACTTTGACCTGAGCTGGGTCTTGTGGGGCCTGCCTATCGTCTTTGTGCTGGGCTGGCTGGCCTCGCGGCTGGACCTGCGCCAGCTGCGCATCGAAAACCGCCAGGCGCCCAAAGCCTATTTTCGCGGCCTCAACTTCCTGCTGAACGAGCAGCAGGACCAGGCCATCGATGCTTTCATCGAGGCCGTCCAGAAAGACCCGGACACTTCCGAATTGCACTTTGCCCTGGGCAATCTGTTTCGCCGGCGCGGCGAGTACGAGCGGGCGGTTCGCGTTCATGAGCATCTGCTCTCGCGCGGCGACTTGAGCCGTGCCGACCGCCACCGCGCCCAGCATGCGCTGGCCCTGGACTTCCTCAAGGCCGGCTTGCTGGACCGCGCGGAGGAAGCGCTGCGCAAACTGGAAGGCACGGCTTACGAAAGCCAGGCCTTGCTTGCCCTGCTGGCCATCTACGAGCGCACGCGCGACTGGAGCCAGGCTTCCGAAATCGCGCAGAAGCTGGATGAATCGGGTCATGGCACGTTCACGGGCCGTCAGGCGCATTACCTTTGCGAGCAGGCTGCCACGGCCCCGCCTGCGCAAGCCGAGCAACTGCTGCGCGAGGCTATTCGCCTCGCCCCGACAGCGGCGCGGCCCGGCATGGACCTGGCGGCGCTTCAGCAGCGCGCGGGCGATTGCGCCATTGCCTTCGACACGCTGTCGTGCCTAGCCCATTCCGCGCCGTCGTCCATCCCGTTGATCGCCAAGCCCCTGGCCGACGCGGCACTGGCGGGCGATTTTCGAGGCCCTGCGCTCGAAATCCTGCTGGCCAGCTACGAACTGTCGCCCTCGCTGGACGTGCTGGAGAGCATCGTCGCGCTCGAGCCCGATCCGGCCGTCGCACGCGATTGGTATGTGAAACATCTGGAGCGCGAACCGTCACTTGTGGCCGCAAGCAAATGGCTGGCTGGGGAGAAGCTGGAGCACGAGCACTTCCATCCCCATGTCCAGAGCGCGCTGGATCACGCCGTAAAACCATTGACACGTTATCGCTGCGCGGCGTGCGGCTTCGAAGCGAAGCAGCATTTCTGGCACTGCCCTGGCTGTCAGGCCTGGGACAGCTACCCTGCGCGGCGAGTGGAGGAGTTATGACTTCCCTCCGAAGCGGCCTGCGGCCGCCCGGCACCGCCGCCAGAGGGGGCGCCACCAGCGGCCCGGCGAAGCCGGTTCCGCGGTTGCCCCGGCAAAGTCACGTGGAGCAAAAGAGATGACTACTCCAAGCAAACAGCAATTCGCCGCCGCGCGCGTGCTGGTGGTCGGCGATGCGATGCTCGACCGCTACTGGCATGGCGCGGTGGAGCGGATTTCGCCGGAAGCGCCGGTGCCGGTGGTCAAGGTCACCCGCGAGGAAGAGCGCATCGGCGCTGCCGCAAACGTGGCCTATAACGTGATCACGCTGGGCGCCCAGGCCAGCTTCCTCGGTGTTGTCGGCGACGACGAGCCCGGCCACAGGCTCGAGGCCTTGTTGCGCGAGACTGGCATCTCCACTCACCTCAAGCGCGATCCAGGCCTGAAGACCACGGTGAAGCTGCGCGTGATCGGCCGCCACCAGCAACTGCTGCGCATGGATTTCGAGAACGAACCTGACCATGAAGCACTGGCCCTGCAGAACGAGACCTTCGCCCGTCTGGCGCCACAGCACGACGCCGTGCTGTTCTCCGACTACGGCAAGGGGGGCTTGGCCCACATCGGCACCATGATCGCCGCCGCCCGCGCGGGCGGCAAATCGGTGCTGGTCGATCCCAAGGGTTCGGACTATTCCCGCTATGCCGGCGCCACGGTCATCACACCCAACCGTGCCGAGTTGCAACAGGTCGTGGGCAGTTGGCGCGACGCCGATGAGCTGCGGGCCAAGGCGCAGAATCTTCGGGAGACGCTCAAACTCGACGCCTTGCTGGTGACGCTGGGTGAAGACGGCATGACCCTCTTCGACGCCGCGGGCGATTTGCATGCGGGGGCCCAGGCCCGCGAGGTTTTCGATGTGACCGGCGCCGGCGACACGGTCATCGCCACGCTGGCCGCGCTGGTCGCCGCCGGAGTAAGCCTGCGCGACGCCATGCCGCTGGCGAACAAGGCCGGCGGCATCGTGGTGGGCAAATTCGGCACCGCCACGGTCTCCTACGAGGAACTATTTTCATGACACGCATGGTGGTCACAGGCGCTGCCGGGTTCATCGGCAGCAACATCGTCAAGGGCCTGAACGAGCGCGGTATCGACGACATCATCGCCGTCGACGACCTCACGCAGGGCGACAAGTTCAGGAATCTCTCCGACCTGAAGATCGCCGATTACGTCGATGCAGACCTGTTCTACGACTTGTTCGCCGAAGGTTTTTTCGGCCGGGTCGAGGCGGTATTCCACGAAGGCGCGTGCAGCGACACGATGGAAGCCGACGGCAAGTACATGATGGACAACAACTACACGCTGTCCTGCGGCCTCTTCAACGCCTGCGAGGAGCGCGGCTCGCGGCTTATGTATGCGTCTTCGGCGGCAACCTACGGCGGCTCGGATACCTTCCGCGAGACGCCCGAGTTCGAACGGCCGCTCAACGTCTATGGCTATTCCAAATTGCTGTTCGACCAGCGGATGCGGCGCGAGTTGGGAAATGACTTCGACGGCATGAGAACGCGCAAGGGCCGACAGGTGGTGGGCTTTCGCTACTTCAACGTTTACGGGCCGCGCGAGCAGCACAAGGGGCGGATGGCGAGCGTGGCTTTTCACCAGTTCAACCAGTTCGAGGCCGAGGGCAAGGTCAAGCTGTTCGGCGACTATGGCGGCTTCGGTCCCGGCGAACAGAAACGCGATTTCGTCTTCATCGACGACGTGGTTGCCGTCAACCTTTGGTTCCTCGATCATCCGGAAAAATCCGGAATCTTCAATCTCGGGACGGGACGGGCCCAACCCTTCAACGACGTGGCTACCGCTGTCGTCAATGCGCTGGGAGCCGGCTCGAACCCGCCTTTCGATACGGCCTCGGCGGCCGCGGCGGGATTGATCGAGTACGTGCCTTTTCCCGAAGCACTGCGGGGCAAGTACCAGTGCTACACCCAGGCCGACCTGACCGCCTTGCGCGCCGCGGGCTGCGACCATGTGTTCGCGGACGTGCAAACCGGGGTGGCCCGGTATATGGCTGAGCTATCGGCCTAGGGTGGGTACGGTCAACCGCTTGGCAGGGCTTGCGTTAGTCAAAGGACCTCTGGTGCCGACCCGGCGCCGGTCCCATCAACCGCTCTCAGGAGAATCCCATGTTGAAGAAACTACTGGCGCTCGTGCTCATGTTGATCGCTTCCGTCGCCATGGCGGCCGTGGACGTGAACAAGGCCACCGAGGCGCAGCTCGACGGCATCAAGGGCATTGGTCCCGTCACCTCCAAGATGATCATGGCCGAACGCAAGAAAGGTGATTTCAAGAGCTGGGAAGATTTCGTCGAGCGGGTCAAAGGCGTCGGGGATAGCCGGGCCGCCAAGCTGTCCGCTGCGGGCCTGACCGTCAATGGCACTGCCTTCAAGGGCGCCGCCGCCGTCAAGAAGGACGAGAAAGCGGCCGCCAAGTCGGACAAGAAGGATGCCAAGGCTGCCGCCAAGGAAGAAAAAGCGATAGCCAAGGAAGAGAAGAAAGACGCAAAAGTCGCCGCGGCCCCGGCGGCGAGTGCCGCCAAGACTGCAGCCAGCGCACCGAAGCCCGCTGCCAGCGCAAAGAAGTAAGAGATTCCGCTGAAAATAAAAACCCCGCTTCGGCGGGTTTTTTGGTTCTACCAGCGGTTGGTGCGGGCCAGGAACGGTAGTTGTCGACGACCCGGGAATTCCATGGGCGGATGTGCCCTCAGCCGGCGGGCCCATAGCCGCCACCGCCGGGCGTATGGATCTCGAAAATGTCGCCCGGTTGCATCTCGGTCTGGCCGATGTGCCCCAGTTCTTCGGTCGCGCCATTGCCGCGCACCACACGGTTGATGCCGACCTGGCCGGCCGCCCCTCCGGCTGCGCCGAAGGCCCCATGCTTTCGTCCGTTCGACAGGATGCTGGCGGTCATCGTCTCGAGGAAGCGCACGCGGCGCACCCCGCCATGGCCCCCCGGCCAGCGCCCGGCACCACCGGAGTGCTGGCGGATCTCGTAGCTTTCCAGCCGCACCGGGAACCGGTGCTCCAGCACCTCGGGGTCCGTGAGCCGCGAATTGGTCATGTGGGTCTGGACTACGCTGGTGCCGTCGAAGCCGTCGCCGGCGCCGCTGCCACCGGAGATCGTCTCGTAATACTGATGGCTCTGGTTGCCAAAAGTGAAGTTGTTCATGGTGCACTGGCTCGCCGCCATCACGCCCAGAACACCGTACAAGGCATTGGTGATGCAGGTCGATGTCTCGACATTGCCCGCGACGACCGAAGCCGGGGGATTGGGATTGAGCATCGATCCGGCAGGGATGGTGACCTTGAGCGGCTTGAGGCAGCCCGCATTCAGGGGAATGTCATCGTCCACGAGCGTGCGAAAGACATAGAGCACCGCCGCCATGCATACGGCGGTCGGCGCATTGAAATTGTTCGCCTGCTGCGCGGAGGTCCCGGTGAAATCGATCTCGGCTGTCCGTTGCGCCGCATCCACGCGGATCGCCACCTTGATCTGCGCGCCGTTGTCCAGCGGCAGCGTGAACTCGCCGTCCTTCAGGCGGGTGATCACGCGCCGCACCGACTCTTCGGCGTTGTCCTGAACGTGGCGCATATAGGCCTGCACCACGTCCAGGCCGAACTGGTCCACCATCTTGCGCAGCTCCTGCAGTCCCTTCTCGTTGGCCGCAATCTGGGCCTTGAGGTCCGCCATGTTCTGTTCGGGGTTGCGACTGGGGTATTTGGCTGGGGGCGGCCCGGTGGGGGTGGTCTCGCCGCGCAGCAAGGCCAGCATCTCGGCCTCGCGCAGGACACCCCGGTCCACCAGCTTGACGTTGTTGATCTGGACGCCCTCCTCCTCGATCAGGGTGGAGAACGGGGGCATCGAGCCCGGCGTGGTGCCTCCGATGTCGGCGTGGTGCCCCCGCGATCCCACGTAAAAAATCGGCTTTCCGCTGTCGCCGCCGCTGCCGAGATAGACAGGAGTGATCACGGTCACATCGGGCAGGTGGGTGCCGCCGTGATAGGGGTCGTTCAGCACGAACACGTCGCCGGGCGCCATGCGTCCCGCGTTCTCCCGGATCACGGTCTTGATGCTCTCGCCCATCGATCCCAGGTGCACCGGCATGTGCGGGGCGTTGGCGATCAGGTTGCCCTCCCGGTCGAACAGCGCGCAGGAGAAGTCCAGCCGCTCCTTGATGTTGACCGAGTAGGCGGTGTTCTGCAGCTGCAGGCCCATCTGCTCGGCGATGTTCATGAAGAGGTTGTTGAACACTTCCAGCAGCACCGGGTCCACCGTGGTGCCGGCAGCGAAGGTCACCGACCTGGCCACCCGCCGGTTCAAAACGATGTGGTCCAGCGCGGTGACCTGCGCTTCCCATCCCGGCTCCACCACGGTCGTCGCGTTCTTCTCGGCGATGATGGCGGGCCCGGCGATAAGGTCGCCGGGCCGCAGGTCCTCCCGCACCACCAGCGCCGCCTGGTGCCATTGGCCGCCGGAGTACATTCGCACCGTTTCGCGCCGCCGAACGTCTCGCGCCGGATGTACCTGATGGCGCAGCTCTGCCGGTGCGTCGCCTGCCACCACGGCCTCCACCGACACGGCCTCCACCATCATGCCCTTGCCCTGCATGAGAAAGGCAAAGCGCTGGCGATACGCGGCTTCGAAATCCGAAGCGATCGTGGCCAGGTCGCCGAAAGGCACGACAAGCGCCGAGTCGCTTCCTTCGTAGCGCACGTGCACGCGCCGATGGACCATCACTGCGCCGGCTGCTACCTGCTGGCTTTCGAGGTCGGCCCGTGCCGCCGCCCCGAGCGCCTCCAGCTGCGCGGCAATCGTGTCAAGGGCGTGCTCGGCCAGCGGAAGCTCGATGGACTGCTCGCGGATGGTGCTCTGGTCGGCCAGCCCCATGCCATAGGCGGACAGCACGCCGGCCAGAGGATGTACGAAAACCCGGCTCATGCCCAAGGCGTCGGCGACCAGGCAGGCATGCTGGCCGCCCGCGCCACCGAAGCACTGCAGCGTGTAGCGCGTCACGTCATACCCGCGCGCCACCGATATCTTCTTGATGGCGTTGGCCATCTGCTGGACGGCGATATCGATGAATCCCTGCGCCACCTCTTCGGCGCTGCGCCCGGTACGGGCCGCGAGCTCTCGGAAACCGGCTTCGACCACTTCGTAGCTGAGGGGCTCGTTGGCGCCGGGTCCGAACACCCTCGGAAAATAACGAGGCTGGATTTTGCCGGTCATCACATTCGCATCCGTGACCGCCAGCGGGCCTCCCCGCCGGTAGCTGGCGGGCCCCGGGTTGGCGCCCGCGCTTTGCGGTCCCACGCGAAAGCGGGCCCCGTCGAACCCAAGGATCGAGCCACCGCCTGCCGCCACCGTGTTGATGCTCATCATCGGCGCGCGCATCCGCACGCCCGCCACCTGGGTTTCGAATTCCCGCTCGAATTCACCGGCATAGTGCGACACATCGGTCGACGTGCCGCCCATGTCGAAGCCGATCACCTTGTCATGGCCGCCCAGCTGCGCCGTTCGCGCCATTCCGACGATGCCGCCGGCCGGGCCCGACAGGATCGCGTCCTTGCCCTGGAAGGCGTGGGCGTCGGTCAGGCCGCCCGACGACTGCATGAAGAACAGCTTGACGCCGGGCATTTCGGCGGCCACCTGCTCGACATAGCGCCTCAGGATGGGCGACAAGTACGCATCGACCACCGTCGTGTCGCCCCGGCTGATGAATTTCATCATCGGGCTGGTTTCGTGGGAAGCGCTGACCTGCGTGAAGCCGATTTGCCGGGCGATGCGCGCGGCCGCCCGTTCGTGTTCGCTGTAGCGATACCCGTGCAGAAACACGATAGCGACGCTGCGCAGGCCGCGCAGAAAGGCCGCCTGGAGTTCTTCACGCAGCAGCGCCTCGTCCAGCGGAACGACCAACTCGCCGCGGGCGCCGACGCGCTCATGCGCCTCGATCACCGCGCTGTAGAGCAGCTCGGGCAGCACGATGCGCCGGTCGAACAGGCGGGGACGGTTCTGGTAGGCGATGCGCAGCGCATCGCGAAAGCCTCTGGTGGTGACCAGCAGCGTGGGCTCGCCCTTGCGCTCCAGCAAGGCGTTGGTGGCCACCGTGGTGCCCATTTTCACGCAGTCGACCACCTCCGGCGTCACGCACTCGCCTGGTGCCAGGCCCAGCAGGTGCCGGATGCCCGCGACGGCGGCATCGCTGTACTGCTCGGGATTCTCGGAAAGAAGCTTGTGGGTGACCAGCGAGCCGTCGGGCCGCCTGGCCACGATATCGGTGAAGGTGCCGCCCCGATCTATCCAGAACTGCCACCGGGCGCCGGGTGGACCTTGCATTGCCTGATTGTCCTTGAGCATGGTCTGTTGGGTCAAAAGGGAGAAAGGGAATTCACAGCGAAGACGCCGCTCGGGCTGCCTGGTCGTACAGGCCGCTCATCAAGCGCAGGAAGCGCGCGAGTTCGCCGATATAGGGATTCATTTCACCGTCCACGCTGCTGATCAGGCATTGCTCGCGCACCTCACGGTACTTGGCGACCACTTCCTCACCCCGGGCAGTCGGGCTGTAGAACACTTCCTTGCCGACCTTATCGCCTTGGGCCAAGCCCCCCGAGACGAGTTTCTTGAGCGAGTAGTTCACGACATGCGTGTCCTCGTAATTCAGGACGAAGCACACATCGGCCAGCTTCTTGTTGCGCGCCCGGTGGTTGATGTGGTGCAACACCAGCACATCCGTGATGGTGAGGTCTGGTATTCCTGCCGCCGCCATGCAACGCACCGCCCAGCGGCTGAAGGCGTTCCAGCTGACGATCAGGCCAAACTCCAGTTCGCTCATTTCGGCGCTCCGCGGCGAGACCAGGTGGGAGGAAGAAACGATAGCGTTTTGTGGAGTTGTCATGGCGCGGTTAGGGTGTTTAAGTTAGCACTATATCGACAAATTATTTGATATTTTGTTGAGTTCTTATGGATGATCTATAGGTATAAGCACTATGTAGACGTTTACTGGATATTTTATTGATAATTTATTTGCATTTTCTCAAGCCCGTTGGAAAGGAACCGAGATGCAAACCTCCACTTTCAAAGCCGCCTTGACCGTCGCCCTTGCCGCCCTCACCGGGGCGGGCTGGAGCCAGACCAAGTGGGATCTGGCCTCTGCCTACCCCGGAGCCAACTTCCATACCGAAAACCTGGTTCAGTTCGCCGGCGACGTGGAAAAGGCGACCGGCGGACAACTGAAGATCACCGTGCACTCCGGCGCCTCGCTGTACAAGGCGCCCGAAATCAAGCGGGCGGTGCAAAGCGGTCAAACGCAGGCGGGCGAGGTACTGCTGGCCAACTTCGAGAATGAAAGCCCGCTGTTCGGCGTGGACGGTGTGCCGTTCCTGGCCACCAGCTACAAGAACGCCAAGAGCCTCTACGACGCGCAGAAGCCGGTGCTCCAGCGCTACCTGGAAAACAGGGCGTGATGCTGCTGTACACGGTGCCGTGGCCGGCCCAGGGCCTGTACAGCGTGAAGAGCGTGGATTCGATCTCCGACATGCGCAAAATCAAGTGGCGTGCCTACTCGCCCGCCACCGCCAGGATGGGGGAACTGGTGGGCGCACAGGCTGTGACGGTGCAGGCGGCGGAGTTGAGCCAGGCCATGGCCACGGGCGTGGTCGAAGCCTTCATGACCTCCAGCACCACCGGGGTGGACAGCCGGATCCATGAGCACATCAAGAACTTCTACGACCTGCAGGCCTGGCTGCCCAAGAACGCGGTGCTGGTCAACGCCAAGGCCTTCCAGGCCCTGGACAAGACGCAGCAGGAGGCGGTGTTGAAAGCCGCCGCCGCCGCTGAAGACCGGGGCTGGAAAGCGAGCCAGGAAAAGAACGAGGCGGCCAAGAAGACGCTGGCGGAAAAGGGCATGAAAGTGCACCAGCCCTCGTCCAAGCTTGTCTCGGACATGAAACAGCTGGGATGGACCATGCTGCAGGACTGGCAGAAAAAGGCCGGGCCTGAGGGAGAATCCATCGTCCAGGCCTATCTGAAGATGCCTTCGTTCGCCAGCGGCACGCCGGCGACCAAGCCGGCGCCCAAGCCGGCGGCGACAGCCAAATGAGAAGCCTGGATCAGGGGTTAACCGCCACGGCCGCCGACCCGGCGGCCGGGCGGGAGCGCGAGGCGGTGCTGCTGGCCGCCCTCCCCCATAACAACGGGACTCTTATGCGACGACTGCTGGATTTCTTGTACGACGGCGCGGCCTGGCTGGCCGCACTGGCCATGATCGGCGTGCTGCTCATGGTGCTGCTGTCCATCGTCAGCCGGCAGTTCGGCTTCCACGTTGCGGGCACCGATGCCTACGCCGGCTACAGCATGGCCGCCGCCGGTTTCCTGGCGCTCGCCCATACGCTCAAGCGCAACGAACATATCCGCGTGACGCTTCTGCTCAGCAAGCTCAAAGGCCGGGGCCGCCATGCGCTGGAAATGTGGGCGTTATCAGCCGCGGTCTTCCTGTCCGGCCTGTTCGCCTTCTACTCAGTGCGGCTGGCCTGGGTTTCGCGCACCATCAACGACATGTCGACCAGCAGCGATGCCACACCATTGTGGATACCCCAGATCGCGATGGCCGTGGGAACGGTGATCCTGTTCGTCGCTTTCGTCGACGACTGGGTGCTGGAACTGCAAGGCAGAAGGAAAACGATCGGGTCCGAGGAGACTCTGCACCATGAATGACATCCTCATCACCTCCTTGCTGATCGTCTCGCTGTTTGCCCTTTTGGGCAGCAGCGTGTGGATCGGTCTCACCCTGGCCGGCGTGGCCTGGATCGGCATGCAGCTGTTCTCGGCTCGCCCGGCCGGCGATGCCATGGCCGTCACCGTGTGGGGTGCAGCATCGAGCTGGACGCTCACTGCCTTGCCTCTCTTCGTCTGGATGGGAGAAATCCTGTTTAGAACGAAATTGAGCGAAAGCATGTTCCGCGGCCTGGCGCCCTGGGTCAGTCGCCTGCCCGGGCGCTTGCTTCACACCAACGTGATCGGCTGCACCATCTTCGCCGCCGTGTCCGGATCTTCGGCTGCCACCTGCGCGACCATCGGCAAGATGACGCTGCCCGAGTTGAGCAAGCGCGGCTACCCCGACGACATCACCATCGGCTCGCTGGCCGGAGCTGGCACGCTGGGCCTGCTGATTCCGCCGTCGATCATCATGATTGTGTATGGGGTCTCGGCCGACGTGTCGATCGCCAAACTGTTCGTCGCGGGCATCATCCCGGGCATCGTGCTGGCCTCGCTTTTCTCGGGCTATCTCGCGGTGTGGGCGCTGCTGAACAAGCACCGCATCCCGGTGCCGGATCGCACGGAAAGCTTCGCCGAGAAAATCTACGAATCCCGCCACCTGATTCCCGTGGTGCTGCTCATCGGCGCGGTGCTGGGTTCGATCTACAGCGGGGTTGCCACCGCGACCGAGGCCGCCGCCCTGGGCGTGGTGGGCTCTTTGGTCATCTCGGCCTTCCAGCGCTCCCTTACCTGGGCGACCTTCAGCGAATCGCTGATGGGGGCCACACGCCTGTATTGCATGATCGCCTTGATCCTGGCCGGCGCGGCGTTCCTCACCCTGTCGATGGGCTACATCGGCCTGCCGCGGGAGCTGGCGGCGTACGTGACCTCACTGGGCTTGTCGCCCTTCATGCTGATGATCGCGCTGGCGATCTTCTACATCATCCTGGGCTGCTTCCTCGACGGCATTTCAATGGTGGTGCTGACCATGGGCGTGATCCTGCCGACGGTGCAAGCCGCCGGCATCGACCTGATCTGGTTCGGCATCTTCATCGTGGTGGTGGTCGAGATGGCGCAGATCACCCCGCCGGTGGGCTTCAACCTGTTCGTGCTGCAAGGCATGACCGGCCGCGAAATCACCTGGATCGCACGGGTCACCATGCCGTTCTTCTTCCTGATGTCCGCGATGGTGCTGATGCTGTGGTTCTTCCCGGCCATCGCCGTGTGGCTCCCGGGAAAGATGTAGGTCAGGCCCGCGGCAGCAACTGCGGGGCATCGAGCAAGGAACGCAGCTCGAACCCGGTCGCGTCGCGCACGGCCTGCGCATAGGGCGGCATGTTGGTGCACTCCAGCACGACCGTGCGCAGCCCCGGTGAGCAGGACTTCAGCGCGAGTGCGGCGCCCACCACGTCGCCGCAGGCCTTCCCGAGATCCATGGTTTCACGATTGCCCAGGATGGCGCTTGCGAATTCGCCATCCGGGTCCACGCCTTGCACGATCACGTCGTCCAGGCGCGCCGGCGCAACCCCGGCCGCCATCAGGTGCTCGGCGCCCAGGTGCTTTGCGCTGATGGTCAGCACGCCCACCTGCTGCTCACGCGCCAGCAGCTCGGGCAGTTGCAGCAGGCTCGAGGTGACTACGGGCACGCCGACGGCGTTCTGCAGCTCCCGCTGCAACAGCACCAGGAAGCCGCAGCTGGTCGTGATCGCGAGCGCTCCCTGCCGCTCCAGTTCGCGGGCCTCGCGTGCGAAGGCTTCCCCCAGACCGCCGGCACGCAAGGCCTGCACTGCGATCACGACCTCGCTGGGCCAAGCCCCGCGCACTACGGCGTGCCGGACTGCAACCCCGAAACTGTCCGGGTGCCCTATGTCGCCCAACGGCCGCGGAAACCGGGTGTCCAGCATTAGCACGCCAACAAAGCCGGGTAATACCGGGTCCGCTGGCGCGGGATTTGCACTTATTCTTTGGCGACTATTCACAACCCCATTGTCCTGGAGCGACCATGAAACTCAAATATGCTTTTTCCGCAGCCGCGCTGGTGCTGGCATCGCAGTCCTTTGCCCAGGTCAAGTGGGACTTGCCGGCCGCATATCCCGCCAGCAACTTCCACACCGAGAACCTCGTGCAGTTCGCCAACGACGTGGACAAGGCCACCGGCGGCAAGCTCAAGATCACGGTGCATGCCAACGCGTCCTTGTTCAAGGCGCCCGAGATCAAACGTGCGGTCCAGCAGGGCCAGGCCCAGATCGGCGAAATCCTGCTGGTGAACTATCAGAACGAGTGGCAGATTTTCGGCGCCGATGGCCTGCCCTTCCTTGCGGACAGCTACGACTCGGCCATGAGGCTCTACCAGGTGCAAAAGCCCATCCTGGATAAGAAATTCAACGAGCAAGGCATGTCATTGCTCTACGCGGTGGCGTGGCCGCCCCAGGGCATTTACGTCAAGAAGCCGATCAACTCGGCAGCAGACTTGAAGGGCGTGAAGTGGCGCGCCTACAGCCCGGCCACGGCTCGCATCGCCGAACTGGTAGGGGCCCAGCCCGTCACCGTGCAGGCCGCGGAACTCTCCCAAGCCATGGCCACGGGCGTGATCGAGTCATATATGTCGTCGGGCTCGACCGGCTTCGACACCAAGACCTATGAGCACATCAAATACTGGTACGACACCCAAGCCTGGCTGCCGAAGAACGCCGTCCTCGTGAACAAGGCTGCGTTCGATGGACTCGATGCGCCGACCAAACAGGCCGTGCTCAAAGCGGCCGCCGACGCCGAAACGCGAGGCTGGACGGCTTCCAAGCGCGTCAACACCGAGTCGCTGGAAAAGCTCAAGGCCAACGGCATGAACATCGTCGCCCCCCCGGCGCAACTGAAAGCCGACATGAAGAAAGTCGGCGACGTGATGCTCAAGGAGTGGCTGGAGAAGGCCGGGCCCGAGGGCCAAGCCCTCGTGGACAGCTTTCGCAAATAGCGCCGGCCGGCCTCAACGGATGGGGAAGAACAGCTGCTGCCCGTCGATGCGGTAAGCAGCGATCGCACCTTGCCCCGCCGGCGAGAGCAGCCAGTCCAGGAACTGCTGAGCCTGCGCCGCCTTCACATGCGGATGCCGCACGGGACTGACCACCATCGCGCCGTACTCATTGAGCAGGCGCCCGTCGCCTTCCACCAGTACCGCGAGTTCGCCGCGGTTCCTGAAACTCAGCCAGGTTGCGCGGTCCGCCAGCGCATAGGCACCCGCCGAGGCCGCGATATTGAGGGCCGGGCCCATGCCGCATCCACATTCACGGTACCCCCCGCCCTTCGCGGCCACCGGTGCCAGCGCCCTGAAGCGCAGCTCGGCGGCATGGGTGCCGCTCCTGTCGGCCCTTGAAATGAAGGCGGTGCCGCTCGCCGCGATTTTTCCCAGCGCGGCTGCGATGTCGGCGCCCTTCACGCCGGCGGGATCCGCGCGCGGGCCCACCAGCACAAAATCGTTGTACATGACGGGATAGCGCCGCAGTGCGTGTCCCTCGGCCACGAATCTCTCCTCCTGCGCCCGGTCGTGGACGAACACCACGTCCGCGTCGCCGCGCCTGCCCATGTCCAGCGCCTGGCCGGTCCCCAGCGCCACCACTTTCACTTCGACGCCCGTGACCTTGCGGAATTCGGGCAAGAGATGAGCAAACAGGCCGGACTGTTCAGTGGATGTCGTGGACGCCACCACGATCTGCGCCCCCGCCGCGAAGCAGAGCCACCCCAGCGCCAGCACGGCCAGCCATCTCATGCCAGTTCTCCCTTGAGGAACAGCGCCGCCTCCTGCGAAGTTCGGGCCAGCACTTCGCCATCGAAAAACCGGCTCACCGGCAGATCGGCCAGTACCCGCCCCTGCTCCAGGTAGACGACGCGCGTGGCCAGGCGCTTGACCTGGCCGAGGTTGTGACTGGCGAACACCAGCGTCATGCCGTCGCCGGCGAACTCGCCGATCAAGGCTTCCACTTCGCGCTTGGCATGCGGATCGAGGCTGGAAGTGGGCTCGTCCAGCATCAGCATGTGCGGCTTCAAGGCCCAGGCACGGGCAAGCGCGAGCCGCTGCTGCTGGCCGCCTGAGAGGGTACGGGCGTTGCGCGACGCCAGCGCGGACAAGCCGACCCGCCCCAACGCGTAGTGGGCGCTGGCCCTGGCCTCGCGCCAGGACACGCCCGCCAGCCACAGCCCCAGCGCCACGTTCGAGCGCGCGCTGGCCCGCAGCATCCAGGGCCGCTGGAAGACCATCGCCTGGCGGATCGCGGGGCCGCGTGAGACGGTGCCGGCGCTGGGCTGCACCAGCCCATGCAGGACCCTCAGCAAGGTACTCTTGCCGCTGCCATTGGCGCCGATCAGCGCCACGCGCTGGCCGGCCAGCACGTTCAACCCGATCTGCGATAGCGCATCGACATGGCCGAAACGCACGTCCACGGCGTGCAGCTGCACCAGCGCCGTCATGCGGCAACCCGCTGCGCGGGCGACAGCCGGGCGGCCACGCCGTGCCAGCGCCCGACCAGCGCCACCAATGCGTTCAAGCCCAGCACCACAAGAAGCAGCAGCGCGCCCAACGCCAGGGCCAGGGGCAGGTCTCCCTTGCTTGTTTCCAGCGCGATCGCGGTGGTCATGACCCGGGTGAAGCCATCGATATTTCCGCCCACGATCATCACCGCGCCCACTTCCGACACCGCGCGTCCGAAGCAGGCGATCGCGATCGTGAGCAGGGCATGACGCTCGTCCCACGCCAGCAGCAGACCGCGCAGCAGCGGGCGGGCGCCCAGCGAAGCAAGCTGCTCGCCGTGGCTGCCGTCGGCGTCCTCCACGGCCCGGCGGGTCAGCGCCGCCGCCACCGGGAGCACGAGCACGGTTTGCGCCAGCACCATCGCCTTGAAAGAGAACAGCCAGCCCAGAAACCCAAGCGGTCCCGAGCGGGACAGCAGCAGGTACGCCAGCAGCCCCACCACCACGGAAGGCAAGGCCAGCAAGGTATTGAGCACCGTCAGCAGCGCGCCCCGGCCCCTGAAGCGAGCCACGGCCAGCCAGGCGCCGGCGGCCATCCCGATGCAGCAAGCCAGTCCACAGGCCGCCGCGCTCACGGCGAGCGAGCGCAGCACGATGGCCGTGAGCGTGGCATCGAACCCCGCGATCAGTGCCAGTGCACCCGCGGCGCTGTCCGAGAAACTGTTCATGGCGGGCATGCTAGCCCTGGGTACGCATGCCCGCATCAGTGCTAGCGAGCTATGCATGCGCGTGCATAGCGTCGGCCCCGTTCATCGAATGCGGGATACTGCGCCACCGTGCGCAAGATCGAACTCTCCTACACCTGGGCCGGCCGGGGCGGCCCGCGGCTGATCCGCAACGCCCGCATGGACCTGCTGCAAGCCGTGAAGGAGTGCGGCTCCATTTCGACCGCCGCCCGGTCGCTGCACCTCTCGTATCGGCACGTTTGGGGCGAGCTCAAGCGCTGGGAGGCCGAACTCGGCCAGGCGCTGATTGTCTGGGACAAGGGCCAGCCCGCACGGCTGTCCGAATTCGGCCTGAAGCTGTTGTGGGCCGAGCGCCAGGCCCAGGCGCGGCTGGCGCCGCAGATCGAGGCCTTGCACGCCGACCTGGAACGTGCCTTCTGCGTCGCCTTCGACGACGCGGTCCAGGTGCTTGCGTTCTTCGCGAGCCATGACGACGCGCTGGCAGCCCTGCGGGATCATGCGCTGGCCAGCGCGGGACTGCACCTGGACATCCGTTTTTGCGGCAGCGTCGACGCGATCAGTGCCCTCAACGAGGGCCGCTGCGTGATGGCGGGCTTCCACGTGCCCGCCACCCCGGCGGTGGGCACGCTTGCCCAGCGCACTTATCAGCCGCTGCTGCAGCCCGGCCGCCACAAGCTCATAGGCTTCGCGCGCCGCAGCCAGGGGTTGATCGTGGCGCCGGGCAATCCACTGGGCCTGGACTCGCTCGCGGACGTGGCGGCACGACAGGCACGCTTCGTCAATCGCGCGCTGGGCACGGGCACCCGCATCCTGCTCGACGACCTGCTGGCGCAGGCAGGCCTTGGCCCGTCCGACATTCGGGGTTACGGCATCACCGAGCCCTCGCACGCAGCCGTCGCGCAGGCCGTGGTTTCCGGCGTCGCCGATGCGGCACTCGGCATCGAAGCGGCGGCGCGGCCGCGCGGACTGGCGTTCGTGCCTTTGCTGCAGGAAGACTACTACCTCGTCTGCCTCAAGGCTGCGTTGGACGAGCCGCCCGTGCGCGCCTTGCTCCAGGTGCTGCAAGGCAGCGAGTGGCGATCCCGGGTGGCCGCGCTGCCGGGGTACCAGCCCGGGCCGTGCGGGCAGGTCCTCAGTTTGCGCCGCCAGCTGCCATGGTGGAGCTTGCCGCCTCGCTAAGGCGTGCAGGTGCGAAAGCCCACGAAGCCATCGTCGCGCTCAGGCAGCGCAAAGCCCCGGAACTTCGGATGCTTAATGCGCGAGCGCGCGGCGAACGAGGCTCCCCGCTGCACCCGGGCTCGGCCAAAGAAGTTCTGGGCATCCCGGTCCGTATGGCGGGTCCAGGCATCCGAAACGAAACCGGGCCAAGGCCGCAGCGTGCTGGCGGTCCATTCGCGCACATCGCCCCACCGGAACCCCCGCCGTGCCGCGGTGTGCGCGGCCATCTCCCACTCGACCTCGGTGGGCAGCCGCCGTTCCGCCCAACGGGCCCAGGCATCCGCTTCCCACCAGCTCACGTGCATCGCGCTCTGGCTGGCGCCCATCCGCACGGATTTACCGAACAGCATCTGCATCACGGCCCCGCTGGCCGAACCGATCTGTTCCACGTAACGCGGCCCGCGCCGCCCCTCCCGGCGTGCCTCGCGCTGCAACCATTCCCAACCTTGCGGCAGCCACAGCTCGGGCCGGTCGTAACCCCCATCGTCGACGAACTCCAGGTACTGGCCCCAGCTCACCGGCTGCGCGTCAATCTCGAACTCCGGCACATCGACCTCGTGCGCCCACTTTTCGACGTCGAACACGAAACCTCCCGGCGCCGAGCCCAGCTGCCAGCGGCCCGCCGGCACCAGCATGGCATCGCGCCCCTGCATTCTCGCGGGCAGGGCAAGAGCGAGCGGCGCGGCCAGGGCCTGCGCCAGCGTCACGAGCTGCTCGCAGCGCAGATCCTCGTGAAACAGGGCGACCCGGAAGAAATACAGGCCGGCGTCGTCTTCGGCGGCGTGGTCGAGCAACTCGAGCGTGCGTTCCAGGGTTTCGAGGAGGTAGGCGCGGATTGCCTGAAAGCCGGGCAGTTGCAGCGGCTGGGGCGCGCGGTGCAGTGCCAGCGCCGGATCGAACCAACGGTCAGCCATCGGTTCGATCGATGCCAGCCGCACGGTGCCGGCCGGGCATGCGGGCCCGAGGTGGCGCTGTGGATTGCGCCCGATCCAGTACTCGGCCATCCAGCCGATGTGTCCCGCCAGCCACTGCGGCAGTTCGATCTCGGCGCGCACCGGCACATCGGGCTTGCCCTGCGGCACGGCCTGCTTGAAGTGCGACAGCAGGTGCAGGCTGTGATTGCGGGCGTCCATCAAAGCCAGCGACAGGAGCTGGCGCCCGGCATGCCGCATCGCGGGTGAGTCGATGGACTGCGGCAGCGCATCGGGTGAAACGGCGGGCATAGGGCATTATCACCAAGCCACTATCGGGATAAACACCGTCAAACAGGTGTCAGCTTGGCTTTTATAGTCGACACTAAAATTTCCTTACTACAAGATGGCCGACACGCGACTGGGTACAGCCGTGGACGGTCTCGCGTGCGCCTGAACATCACGGAGACAACATGCAGTCCTTATTAAAATTTTCGAGGGCCGTCGATTGGCTCAACACCCAGATCGGCAAATATGTCATCTGGCTGATTCTTCTGTCCACGGTCATCAGCGGCTTCAACGCCGTGGTGCGCAAGAGCTTCAACTACAGCTCGAACGCCTTCCTCGAAGTGCAGTGGTATTTGTTCGCCGCGTCCTTCCTGCTGGCCGCGGGCTACACGCTTCTCAATGGCGAGCATGTCAAGATCGACGTGGTGTCCAGCCGCCTGTCCAAGCGCAGCCAGATCTGGATCGACGTCATCGGCTTCACGCTGTTTCTCACGCCCGTGTGCCTCGCCATCCTCTGGTACGGCACGCCGTTCTTCCTCAAGGGCTTCTACTCCGGGGAGATGTCGTCGAACGCGGGCGGGCTGCTGCGCTGGCCCGTGTACCTCATGATGCCGGTAGGCTTCACGCTGCTGCTGCTGCAGGGATTTTCCGAGCTGATCAAACGAGTGGCCTTCCTCAAGGGCCTCATCGACGACCCCACGGCCAAGAAAGTGGAGAAAACCGCAGAAGAAGAACTTGCCGACGCCATCCGACGCCTCGCCGAGCGCGAAGGCAAAGTCTGACAACTCGAACAACTAGAACAAGGAGTACATGATGGAGTTCTTCATCGGCAACCTCGCCCCGATCATGTTCGTGGGCCTGATCATCTTCCTGCTGTTCGGCTTCCCGGTGGCCTTCAGCCTCGGCGCCTGCGGCTTGTTCTTCGCCGTCATCGGCGTCGAGCTCAATGTGCTGCCCGAATCGCTGCTGCAGGCCTTGCCGCTGCGCATTTTCGGTATCATGCAGAACGACACGCTGCTGGCCGTTCCGTTCTTTACGCTGATGGGCCTCATCCTCGAGCGAAGCGGCATGGCCGAAGACCTGTTGGACACCATCGGCCAGCTGTTCGGCCCCATCCGCGGCGGCCTGGCGCTGGCGGTGATCTTCGTCGGCGCCCTGCTCGCCGCCACGACCGGCGTGGTCGCGGCCTCCGTGATTTCCATGGGCTTGATCTCCCTGCCCATCATGCTGCGCTACGGCTACGACCGCCGGCTGGCCGCCGGCGTTATCGCCGCGTCGGGCACGCTGGCGCAGATCATCCCGCCCTCGCTGGTGCTGATCATCCTGGCCGACCAGCTGGGCCGCAGCGTCGGCGACATGTACAAGGGTGCTTTCCTTCCCGGCTTCATCCTCACGGGCATGTATGCGAGCTACGTGATCATCCTGGCGTTCATCAAGCCGCAGTGGGTGCCCGCCCTGCCGGCCGAAGCCCGCACCATCCGGGAAGACGACGGCAAGAGCGGCCTGCCTTCGCTGCTCGCACTGACCGTGATCTCGACGGCGCTCGCCGTGACACTGGGCAAGAACTACGCGAAGGTCGTGAGCTGGTGGACAGGCACGCAGGTCGATACCGTCGCCACCGACGAGACCATCGTGGTCGCGATGTGCGCGGGCGTGCTGCTGGCGTTCGTCATTGCGGTCATCAACAAGGTGACCCGCCTGGGCCTGCTCTCGCGCATGGCCGAGCGCGTCACCTTCGTTCTCATCCCGCCGCTGCTGCTGATCTTCCTGGTACTGGGAACGATTTTCCTGGGTATCGCCACGCCCACGGAGGGCGGCGCCATGGGTGCCCTCGGCGCCATCGTCATGGCGATCGCGCGCGGACGCCTGAGCTTCTCGCTGCTGCGCCAAGCGCTCAACACCACCACCAAGCTGTCGTGCTTCGTGGTCTTCATCCTGATCGGCGCGACGACTTTCGGCTTGACCTTCCAGGGGGTCGACGGTCCGAAGTGGGTGGAACACCTCCTGTCGGGCCTGCCGGGCGGCCAGCTGGGCTTCCTGATCGTGGTCAACATCCTGATCTTCGTGCTGGCCTTCTTCCTCGACTTTTTCGAGTTGTCCTTTATCGTGGTGCCGCTGCTGGCGCCCGTCGCCGAAAAGCTGGGCATCGACCTGGTCTGGTTCGGCGTGCTGCTGGCGGTGAACATGCAGACCTCGTTCATGCACCCGCCGTTCGGCTTCGCCCTGTTCTACCTGCGCAGCGTAGCCCCCGACAAGGAATACAAGGACCGCATCACCGGCAAGATGACCCCGCCGGTTACCACCATGCAGATCTACTGGGGCGCGGTGCCGTTCGTGCTGATCCAGATCGTGATGGTGAGCCTCATCATCGTATTCCCCGGGATCGTCTCGAGCGGCCTGGACAAGGCGGAGGCGGTCGACCTTAACAAGGTGCAGATCCAGATGAACCAGGAGATGCAGGATGCCAACAAGCCGCCGGCCGGGGCCGCCAGCGGCGTCGAGGCGATGCCCAATCCTGCGCAAGAACAGAAGACTCTCGACGACGAGCAGAAAAAGATCGACGACCTGTTCAAGAAGTAAGTCAACAACCCGCAAGACAAGGGCCTTTGGGCCCTTGTCTTTTTTGATGCGCAACCAGACTGGCCCAATGACGTCGATCAACCTTGTCGCGGCGGTGCTCTTTGGCATCGCCGTGCTGCACACATTCGCGGCCGGGCAACTGGAGCGGCTGAGTCGCCGCTTTCCCCGCCACGCGGGCCTGTTTCACCTTCTCGGCGAGATCGAGGTCGTGTTCGGCTTCTGGGCCATGGTGCTGGTAACGACACTGGCCGTCATGGCGGGCGCGGACAGCGCCATTGCGTATGTGGAATCGCGCCAATACACCGAGCCGATGTTCGTCTTCGTGATCATGGTGATCGCGGCTTCGCGCCCGGTGCTCGAGGCGCTGCGTGCCCTGGTCGACCTGCTGGCCCGGGCAGCACCGGTCGCCACGCCGCTGGCCACCGCGTGGCTGTGCCTGGCGCTGCTTCCCCTGCTGGGCTCGCTGGTCACCGAGCCGGCCGCCATGACGCTGGCGGCCCTGTTGCTCGCGCCGACAGTGTTCCGGCCGGGCATGCCGGAGTGGCTCAAGTACTTCGCGCTGGGCGTACTGTTCGTCAACGTGTCGATCGGCGGCACGCTCACCTCCTACGCCGCGCCGCCGGTGCTGATGGTGGCATCGGCCTGGGGATGGGACTCGGCCTTCATGGCCAAGACCTTTGGCTGGCGCGCGGCATTGGCAGTGGTGGTCAACGCCACCGCGGCAGTGCTGCTGATGCGGCGGCATCTCACGGCGGCCCAGCGATCCGACGAGCCCGACGGCCGGGCCCCGATGCCGGTTTTCGTCAGCATCATCCATCTCCTGTTCCTGGCGGCCGTTGTGGCCGTGGCTCACCATCCCGCGATGTTCATCGGCCTGTTCCTGTTTTTCCTGGGCTTTACCAAGGCCTACGAGCGTTACCAGCAGCCGCTGCTGATCAAGGAGGCGCTGCTGGTCGCTTTCTTCCTGGCGGGGCTGGTGGTGCTGGGCGGGATGCAGCAATGGTGGCTGCAGCCGATCGTCTCGGGGCTGGATCCGGGCGCGCTGTTCTGGGGCGCGGCCGCTCTCACAGCCGTCACCGACAATGCGGCGCTCACGTACCTGGGGTCCCTGATCGACGGGCTGTCGGACGCCGCGAAGTACTCGCTGGTCGCCGGCGCCGTGGCGGCCGGGGGCCTGACGGTCATTGCCAATGCGCCCAACCCTGCCGGCGTTGCCCTGCTGCGGCCCGGATTCAGGGATGGCGCCATCGGGCCGGGCCGCCTGCTGCTGGGCGCGCTCGCGCCTACCGCCGTCGCGGCGGCAGCGTTCCTGCTTTAGAGCTTCTGCGCCTGCATGAAGCGGTCGAAGGTCGCTTCCGTGAAGCGGAACCACAGGTTCTGGTCGGCACGGAACTTGGCCAGGTCAGCGTAGATCTTGCGCCAGCTCTCGTTCTTGGCCGAAATCTCGTCGTAGATCGCGTTGGCGTGTTTGAATGCCTGCGTCATCATGTCTTGCGGGAACGGACGCAGTTTGGCGCCACCCGCCACCAGCTGCTTCAAGGCACCCGGGTTGCGCGCGTCGTACCTGGCCTGGGTCTCGGTGTGGGCCATGGCAGCCGCGGCCTCGACGATGGCCTTGTTCTCCGCCGACAATGTGTCCCACGCCTTCTGGTTGATGAAGAAGTCCAGCTGCGCCGAACCTTCCCAGAAGCCGGGGTAATAGTAGAAGGGGGCGACCTTGACGAAGCCGAGCTTCTGGTCGTCGTACGGCCCTATCCATTCGGCCGCGTCGATGGTGCCTTTTTCCAGCGCCGTGTAGATCTCGCCGCCCGGCAGGTTCTGCGGCACGCCGCCAATGCGCTCGATGATCTTGCCGGCGAAGCCCCCGATGCGGAACTTCAGGCCCTTCATGTCCTGGATCGTCTTGACTTCCTTGCGGAACCATCCGCCCATCTGTGCGCCGGTGTTTCCCCCGGGGAAATTCACGATGTTGTATTTGGCGTAGAACTCGCGCATGAGCTTCAGGCCATTGCCCTCGAGCATCCACGCGGTAAGCTGGCGGCTGTTCAAGCCGAACGGGATGGCGCAGCCCAGGGTGAACGTCTCGTCCTTGCCGAAAAAGTAATAAGGCGCCGTTTGCGCTATTTCGACGGTGCCGTTCTGCACGCCGTCAAGCACACCGAAGGGTGGCATCAGCTCGCCGCCGGCATGAGTGGTGATTTCGAACTTGCCGCCCGACATCGCCCGCACGGCCTTGGAGAAGGACTCCGCGCCGCCGAAAAGCGTGTCGAGGGATTTGGGGAAACTCGACGCCAGCCGCCAGCGGATGGCGGCTTGCGCATGTACCGCGGGGGCGATGCCCGAAGCCAGCACGCCGGCGATGCCCGCGTTCCTGATGAGTGCGCGACGATCCATGTTGTCTCCTGGGTATATTGAACCGCCGCATGATGCGGCAGTTCACCGGAAAATGCTTGCAGTGCGCTGGCGCCGGGCGCCAGTGCTTCTACCTAAGAAGAACGGCTTGGCAAACTAAAGTTTTTGCGACTGCATGAAGCGGTCGAACGTCGCTTCGGTGAAGCGAAACCACAGGTTCTGGTCGGAGCGGAACTTCTGGTAGTCCCCGTAGACCTTGCGCCAGTTTTCGTTGCTGGCCGAAAGCTCATCGTACAGCGCCATGGAAGTCTTGAAAGCCGCGGACATTACATCGGCCGGGAAAGGGCGGAGCTTGGCGCCGGCACCCACCAGTTGCTTGAGCGCGCCGGGGTTCTTCATGTCGTACTTGGCCTGGGTGTCCACATGGGCGAACGTGCTTGCCACCTCGACGATGGTCTTGTACTCGGGCGAGAGTGCGTCATAGGCCTTCTGGTTGATGTACAGGTCCAGCTGCAGCCCGCCTTCCCACCAGCCCGGATAGTAGTAGAAGGGGGCCACCTTGTTGAAGCCGAGTTTCTGGTCGTCGTAGGGGCCGATCCACTCGGCCGCATCGATGGTGCCCTTCTCCAGGGCCTGGTAGATCTCGCCGCCGGGAATGTTCTGCGGAACTCCACCGAGGCGCTCAAGCACCTTGCCCGCAAAGCCGCCGATGCGGAACTTCAGACCCTTGAGGTCGGCAACGCTCTTGATCTCCTTGCGCATCCAGCCGCCCATCTGGGCGCCGGTATTGCCGCAGGGAAAGCTGATCATGTTGTACTTGGCGTAGAACTCGCGCATCAGCTTCAAGCCGTTGCCCTCGTAAGTCCAGGCCGTCATCTGCCGGCTGTTGAGGCCAAAGGGAATCGCGCCGCCAATGGCGAATGTCTCGTCCTTGCCGAAGAAGTAGTAAGGCGCGGTGTGCGCCGCGTCGATGGTGCCGCTCTGCACGCCGTCCACCACGCCGAAAGGCGGCATCAGCTCGCCGCCGGCGTGGACGGAGACTTCGAACTTGCCGCCCGATAGTTGCCTCACCTTCTGCGCGAACACTTCCGCCGCGCCATAGATGGTGTCCAGCGACTTGGGAAAACTCGAGGCCAGGCGCCAGCGGACTGCGGCCTGGGCGTGCACCGCGGGGGCGACGCCTGCGGCGAGAACGCCGGCGATGCCGGTGTGTTTGATGAGCGAACGACGATCCATTTTATGCTTCTCCTTGATGTGGGCTTGCGCTTCGAAACGCGGAGCGATCATGCGGCCGGGCGTGTTCGAAAGCCTTTCAACCCACTTACGAAGAAATGCCCCGGACGCCGCGACGTCAGGAAACTGAAAACCGCTTCAATGGCGGCGACAACGCCCGGAACATGCTGCGTCCCGAACATCAGCAGCGTCATGCGAAACAAAAAAGGGCTGCATCGCTGCAGCCCTTTTTGAAATCGCATCTGGCGGCCCAATGCCGCGCGGTGCGTCTTACAGCTTCTGCGTTTGCATGAAGCGGTCGAACGTCGCTTCGGTGAAGCGGAACCACAGGTTCTGGTCGGCGCGGAACTTTGAGTAGTCCGCGTAAATCTTTTTCCAGTCCTCGTTCTTGGCGCTGAGGTCGTCGTACAGGGCCATCGAATGCTTGAAGGCGTCGGCCAGCACATCCTGCGGAAAGGGCCGCAGCTTGGTGCCGGCGCCCACGAGCTGCTTGAGCGCGGCCGGGTTGCGCGCGTCGTATCGGGCCTGCATGATCACATGGGCGTGCGCGGACGCGGAATCAATGATGGCCTTGTACTCGGCCGATAAGCCGTCGTAGGCCTTCTGGTTGATGAAGAAGTCGAGTTCCGCGCAGCCTTCCCACCAGCCCGGGTAATAGTAGAACGGGGCGACCTTGTTGAAACCCAGCTTCTGGTCATCGAACGGCCCCACCCACTCGGCCGCATCGATCGTGCCTTTTTCCAGGGCCTGGTAGATCTCGCCGCCGGGGATGTTCTGCGGCACGCCGCCCATGCGCTCCAGCACCTTGCCGCCGAAGCCACCAATGCGCATTTTCATGCCCTTGATGTCCTTGACCGACTTGATCTCCTTGCGGTACCAGCCGCCCATCTGTGCACCGGTGTTGCCGCCGGGAAAGCTGATCATGTTGTACTTGGCGTAGAACTCGCGCATCAGTTTCAGGCCATTGCCTTCGTACATCCAGGCCGTCATCTGGCGGCTGTTCAGGCCGAAGGGAATCGCCGTGCCAATGCCGAACACCTCGTTCTTGCCGAAGAAGTAGTAAGGGGCTGTGTGCGCCATTTCGACGGTGCCCTGCTGCACGCCGTCGACCACGCCGAAGGCGGGCATCAGTTCGCCGCCGCCATGCACGGTGATTTCGAACTTGCCGCCTGACATCGCCTTGACCTGGTTGGCGAACGTGTCCGCCGCGCCATAGATGGTGTCCAGCGATTTGGGGAAACTCGAGGCCAGGCGCCAGCGGACGGCCGCCTGCGCGTGCACGGCCGGGGCGACGCCCGCGGCCAGCACACCGGCAATGCCGGCGTTTTTGATGAGTGATCGACGGTCCATGAGCGCTCCTCTGATTTGAAAACAAGAAAACTGTGAGACGTAAAGATCGGGCAACGGAATGCCAGTCGCAATCTCCCGCCATTCTAGGAACGCGCCCACTTTGGTACTCAGGGGTTTTCCCTTGAGCAGCCTTTTGTTTTTGCCGAAAGTGTCAGCAAATTTTCAGGAAACCGTGAGCCGTCTAGCCGACGATTTTCAGCGCCGGCGGCGTGCGTTCGACCAGATTGCCGAAACGGTGCAGCACGGACGCTTCGATACCGGCCGCGTCCAGCCCCTGGAGCGCCAGGAGCTTCGCCGGATCGCCGTGGTGGGTGAATTCATCGCGCAGGCCCAGAAGCAGCAGGGGTTTGAGGACACCCGCGCCGTGCAGCGCCTCGGCCACGGCGCTGCCCGCGCCGCCCATGATGGCGCCCTCTTCCACAGTCACCAGCGCGTCGTGGCGCGCCGCGACCTGCAGCAGCAAGTCGGTGTCCAGGGGCTTGGCCCAGCGCATGTTGGCGACAGTGGCATTGAGCCGCTCGGCCGCCGCCAAGGCCGGATACAGGAGGGTGCCGAACACCAGGATCGCCACGCCTTTGCCCTCGCGCCGCACTTCCCCCTTGCCGAAGGGCAAGGCCTGGAGCCCCGCGTCCACAGCGACGCCGGCGCCGGCGCCGCGCGGATACCGCACGGCCACGGGGTGGCTTTGCTCGAAGGCGCTGGTGAGCAGCCGCCGGCACTCGTTTTCGTCGGCGGGGCAGGCGATGCTCACATTGGGCACGCAGCGCAGGAAAGGAATGTCGTAGGCACCCGCATGCGTGGCCCCGTCGGCGCCGACGAGGCCCGCGCGATCCAGCGCGAACACCACGGGCAGGTTCTGCAGCGCCACGTCGTGAATCAGCTGGTCGTAGGCCCGCTGCAGGAACGTCGAGTAGATCGCCACCACGGGCTTGAGCCCTTCGCATGCCAGGCCGGCCGCGAATGTCACCGCATGCTGCTCGGCGATGCCCACATCGAAATAGCGGGTGGGGAACCGCTTGTCGAACTCCACCATGCCGGAGCCTTCACGCATGGCGGGCGTGATGCCGACCAGCCGCGGGTCTTGTTCCGCCATGTCGCACAGCCACTGGCCGAACACCTGCGTGAAGGTGGTCTTGGGCGTCGTGGCCGGCTTGACGATGCCCACGGCCGGATCGAATTTTCCCGGCCCGTGATAGGCCACGGGATCGGCCTCGGCCAGCTTGTAGCCCTGGCCTTTCCTGGTCACCACGTGCAGGAATTGCGGCCCCCTCAGGTGCCTGATGTTCTCCAGCGTGGGCACCAGCGATTCGAGGTCATGGCCGTCGATCGGGCCGATGTAATTGAAGCCGAATTTTTCGAACAGCGTGGCGGGCACCACCATGCCCTTGGCGTGCTCCTCGAAGCGTTTGGCCAGCTCGAACAGGGGCGGGGCCACCTTGAGTACGTTCTTGCCCACGTTCTTGGCCGCGGCATAGAACTGCCCGCTCATGAGCTGGGCCAGGTACCGATTCAGCGCGCCCACGGGCGGGCTGATCGACATATCGTTGTCGTTGAGGATCACCAGCAGGTCGCAGTCGGCGACGCCGCCGTTGTTCAACGCCTCGAAGGCCATGCCGGCACTCATTGCGCCATCGCCAATGATGGCCACGGCCCTGCGGTTCTCGCCCTTGTGCCGGGCGGCCAGGGCCATGCCCAGGGCGGCCGAAATGCTGGTGGAGGAATGGGCCGTGCCGAAGGCGTCGTAGTCGCTTTCGCTGCGCTGGGGGAAACCGGACAGCCCGCCCGTCTGGCGCAGGCTGCTCATGCGCTCGCGCCGGCCGGTGAGGATCTTGTGCGGATAGGTCTGGTGGCCCACGTCCCACACCAGCCGGTCGTGGGGCGTGTTGAACACGTAATGCAGGGCGATGGTCAGTTCCACCGTTCCCAGGTTCGAGCTCAGATGGCCGCCGGTGCGCGACACGCTGTCCAGCAGGAAAGCGCGCAGTTCGTCCGCGAGGGCGCGCAGCTGGGCCCGCGGCAGCTTGCGCAGGGCCGCCGGGTCGTTGATCGTTTCCAGCAAAGATGCCATCGCCATCCGTCCCCTTCAATTGTCCCGGTTCACCACCATCATCGCCAGCGACTGTAAAGCCCGTGTGTCCCGCAGTCCGCTGGCGTCCAGCGCCCGCAGCGACTGTGCCAGCAGCTTTTGCGCATACGCGCGCGACCGATCGAGGCCCAACAGCGAGACATAGGTGGGCTTTGCCTGCGCGGCGTCCTTGCCGGCGGTCTTGCCCAGGGTCGCCGAGTCCGCCGTCACGTCCAGGATGTCGTCGACCACCTGGAAAGCCAGCCCCATGGCCGATCCGTAGGCCTGCAAGCCGGACAGTTCCGCCCCGGATGCGGACCCGCAGGCCGCTCCCATCATCACGCTCGCCTCGAGCAAGGCGCCAGTCTTGAGCTTGTGCATCTCGAACAACTGCGCCTGGGTGAGCGACTGGCCCACGCTGGCGAGGTCGATGGCCTGGCCGCCGGCCATGCCGGCGTGGCCGGCCGAGCGTGCCAGCAACCGGCACAGGGCGGCCTGCACGCCCGCCGGGACGGCGTCGTCGTCGGGCACCAGGAGCTCGAAGGCCAGCGCCTGCAGCGCGTCGCCCGCCAGCAGCGCCTGGGCCTGCCCGAACTTGACGTGGACCGTGGGCTTGCCGCGGCGCAGTACATCGTTGTCCATGCATGGCATGTCATCGTGCACGAGCGAATACGCGTGAATGAGTTCAGTCGCGCAGGCCGCTCGCAGCGCCGCTTCCCCGAGCCCCCCGACGGCCTCGCAGGCAGCGAGCACCAGCAGGGGGCGCAGCCGCTTGCCGCCGTCGAGCACCGCATAGCGCATGGCGTCGCCCAGGCCCGCCGGCGCGTCGGCGACGACCCACTTCGACAAAGACCGCTCGACGCACTCGAGGCGGACCGCGCTCCATCGGTCCAGGTTGAATGCCATGTCCGCGTCCGGCGGCGGCGCGGCGGCGCCGTTCACTCCTGCATCCACGGCTTGAGCATGCCCTCGTCCAGCACCTTGATCTGGTTCTCGACTGCCTGCAGCTTGTCCCGGCAGAACTGCAGCAGCTCGGCGCCGCGCTGGTAGCCGGTGAGAAGCTGCTCCAACGGCAGCTGGCCCGATTCGATCAGGCCTACGAGCTGCTCCAACTCTTCCAGGGCAGCTTCATAGCTGGCGGGAGTCTGGAAGGGAGCCTTGGGCATGATCATGGGGCGTTGCAAACCCGCAATTCTAGGTGACCGGCGCGCCGCGTCTGTGTGCGGTCTTGACAGTCCCGCCCGCGCCCCCGAAATAACCCCGCGGGGTACAATCCCTTTCCCTCCATCCGGGGCGAGCCCCCGCTCTTTTGCTTTTCTACCTCCTGCGCGAATCCACGGATATAGCGCTTCCCTGCCCCTTAATAGGGGGAGTCTCTAGGTCAGGTCACCCATGTCTGATTTAAGTCTTCAACTGCAGCAGGCCGCAAGCCAACTACCAGTTTCCAGTTATTTCGACGAGGCGCTTTTCCGGCGCGAGATGGAAGTCATCTTCCAGCAAGGGCCCCGTTATGTGGGGCACCAGCTTTCCGTCCCCCACCCGGGGGACTTTTATGCTTTGCCCCAAGAGGGTGACGGACGTGCGCTGCTGCGCACGCCTCGCGGCGTCGAACTCATCTCCAACGTTTGCCGCCACCGTCAGGCCGTCATATTGAAAGGGCGCGGCTCGCTCCAATCCAGCCCGGCATCGGGCGGCAACATCGTGTGCCCGCTGCACCGCTGGACCTACAGCGGCGGGGGCGCCGGCAAGGCGGGCACCCTGCTGGGCGCGCCGCATTTCGCTCAGGATCCCTGCTTGAACCTGAACAACTACCCGCTCCAGGAATGGAACGGCCTGCTGTTCGAGGCGAACGGGCGAAACATCGAAGCGGAGCTGGCCGGCATGGGCCCGCGCGCCGATCTCGATTTCACCGGGATGGTCCTCGACCGCGTGGAGATGCACGAGTGCAACTACAACTGGAAGACCTTCATCGAGGTCTACCTCGAGGACTACCACGTCGGGCCCTTCCATCCGGGCCTGGGCAGCTTCGTGGCCTGCGACGACCTTCGCTGGGAATTCAAGGAGAACTACTCGGTCCAGACAGTCGGGGTTGCCAACCGGCTGGGCAAAGCAGGCAGCCCGGTGTACGAGCGGTGGCAGAACGCGTTGCTGCAATACCGGGACGGCAAGCAGCCGAAGTACGGGGCGATCTGGCTCACCTACTACCCGCACATCATGGTCGAGTGGTACCCACACGTTCTTACCGTGTCCACGCTGCACCCCATGGGTCCGCAGAAAACAATGAACATGGTCGAGTTCTACTACCCCGAGGAAATCGCGGCCTTCGAGCGCGAGTTCGTCGAGGCCCAGCAGGCCGCCTATATGGAGACTTGCGTGGAAGACGACGAGATCGCCGGCCGCATGGATGCCGGCCGCAAGGCCCTCCTGCGGCGCGGGGACAACGAGGTCGGGCCCTACCAGAGTCCCATGGAAGACGGAATGCAGCATTTCCATGAGTGGTACCGCGGCGCGATCGGTGCCGCGAGCGAGCGTTTGCGCGTCTAGGCCTGTTCACACTATTTTTGCGAGATGCGTTGCGAGTCAAAAAGGAGATGCCTTCATTTTCCGACGGCCGGCACCGCGGCATCCCGGTGCCACTGGACCGTGCCAACGTCGATACGGACGCGATTTTTCCCAAGCGGTACGGGCGCTCCACGGCTCGCAGCGGCTGCGGGCCGGTGCTGGCGGACTGATGCAAGCGCTGTGGATGGTCCTGGGCTCGCTTTTCTTCGCCACCATGGCGGTGTGCGTGAAGTTCGCCTCGACGTGGTTCAACGCCGCGGAACTGGTGTTCTACCGGGGCCTCATCGGCATGCTCATCATGTGGCTGCTGGCCCGGCAAAGCGGCGTGACGCTCGCCACCCGGCATGCCGGGATGCATGCGTGGCGCAGCCTGGTGGGGGTGATCTCGCTCGGCGCCTGGTTCTACGCCATCGGCAGGCTGCCGTTGGCCACTGCCATGACACTGAACTACATGAGCAGCGTGTGGGTGGCGGCCTTCCTGGTTGGGGCGGCCTTGTTCTCTTTGAATCCGCGCAGCGGCTCGGCGCCGCGCCAGGGCCCGCTGGTATTGAGCGTGCTGGCCGGCTTCGCCGGCGTGATCTTGATGCTGCGGCCGACGATCGATCAAAACCAGGCATTCGCCGGGATCGTGGGCCTGATGTCCGGGCTCACCGCCGCATTCGCGTACATGCAGGTCACCGCCCTGGGCAAGCTGGGCGAGCCTGAATCGCGAACCGTTTTCTATTTCGCGCTGGGTTCGGTCATCGCAGGTGCCGCGGGAATGGCTGTAGCGGGCATTTCACCATGGGACTGGAACCATGCCCTGTGGCTGCTTCCGGTGGGCATCCTGGCTGCCCTGGGGCAGCTGTGCATGACGCGGGCCTACAGCCACGGGGCAACGCTGGTGGTCGCGAGCCTGCAGTACTTCGGGATCGTGTTCGGCGCGATCTACAGCATCACGCTGTTCGGTGACTCGATCCCACTGTCGGGTTGGATCGGCATGGCGCTGATCGTCGCCAGCGGCATCGCCGCCACCGCCCTGCGGGCCCGTGCGGCGCCGCATGCGCCGGCTGAGGAACACTAGCGAGATAATGAACGATCAAAGCAGGATGCCGGGGCAAGCCCGGCATGACAAACCATGTACAGCACGCTCATCTCCGTCGATCAGCTCAAGGCGCTGCAGGCCCGCGGCTCGCGGCTGATGATCTTCGACTGCAGTTTCGATCTGATGAATCCCGCTGCCGGCGAAGAGCAGTACCGCAAGGAGCACATTCCCGGCGCGGTCTATGCCAACCTCGACTCATCGCTGAGCGACAAGGGTGTGGTGGACCCCGACGGCACCCATCACCCGCATCCCGATGCCGCATCCGGCGGGCGGCACCCGCTGCCCAGTCGCGAAAAATTTGCCATGTGGCTGTCGAGCGTGGGTTTTGCCAATGATATGCAAGCCGTGGTATACGACCGCAACGGCGCGAACTATTGCGGCCGGCTCTGGTGGATGCTGAAGTGGGCCGGCCATGACGCGGTGGCCGCGCTCGACGGCGGTCTGCAAGCCTGGCAAGCGGCCGGCGGCGCAGTCACCGGCCGCCAGGAACCGTCGCACTTCCAGTCGAACTTCGCGCTGGGCGCGCCGCTGCGTTCGCTTGCCACCAGCGACGACGTGCTCGGCAGGTTGGGCGGGCAGGGACAGACCCTGATCGACGCCCGGGCGACTCCCCGCTTCAAGGGCGAGGTCGAGCCGCTGGACCCTGTGGCCGGGCACATACCGGGTGCCCTGAACCGGCCCTTCAGCCAGAACATGGGCCCGGACGGAAAATTCAAGAGCCCGGCCCTGCTCAAGGCCGAGTTCGAAGCCTTGCTCGGCGGCCGCGACCCGGCCACGGTGGTACACCACTGCGGCAGTGGCGTGAGCGCGCTGCCCAATGTAATCGCGATGGAAGTCGCGGGCTTCCGGCCCACGGCCCTGTATGCGGGAAGCTGGAGCGAGTGGTGCCGCGATGCGTCGCGGCCGGTCGAAAAAGGCTAGGCCTTTCGCCGCGGCACCGCTTCGGGGGAGTTCACGTGTTCGGGCCGGGCACCGACGCCTACCGCGTAGGCCGGCCACGTGCGCAGCGCCGGCCAGCGGTTGAGCAGCTTTAGTGCGAAAGGCATTTCCGGCGGGCGCGTGCCGTCGAGCAAGGGGTCGAGCATGCGATTCTGCGCGGCCACCTGCACGGCTTGCGTCAGGCGCGTCGGCCACATCCGGCGTTTTTGCACTTTGGCCAGAAGCCGTGTGAGGGTATCGGCCGTCAGCTTGGCATCGGCCAGCGGTGCGGCCAGCACGTTCGCCGCTGCCACCGCGTCCTGAACCGCCAGGTTGATGCCCACACCGCCTATTGGCGACATCGCGTGCGCGGCGTCTCCGATGCACAGCAGACCCGGCTTCCACCACTTCACGAGCCGGTCCACGCTCACGCTCAGCAGCTTTACGTCGTCCCAGTCGGCCAGCTCGGCCTTGATGCGATCGGCAAAGAGGGGGACGAGCGCCGTGATGTCGGCCCGGAACGCCTCCAGCCCCCGCGCGCGAATGGCTTCGTTGCCACCCTTGTGGATCACGTAGGCGCATTGCCAATAGGTGCCGCGGTCGATCATCGCCATGAATCGCCCGGTGCCGATGCGCCCGGCGCTTCCTGCGGGATCGGACCGCCGCTTGATGATGCGCATCCACAGCACGTCGATGGGCGTTCCCAGGTTCACCACCTGCAGCCCGGCCGCCTCCCGAACCGCCGACTGGCGGCCGTCGGCGCCGATCACCAGATCCGCGCGGACCGCCGTTTCGCCGGTGGGGGTACGCGCACGCACCCCCACCACGCGGCCATCCTCTTCGATCAAGCCGACAGCCTGTGTATTCATGGCGAGGCGGAAACCCGGATGCAGCGAAGCTTCGCAGCGCAGGAAGTCGAGGAACTCCCACTGCGGCACCATTGCGATGAAGCGGCACCGCGTGCGCAGCCGCGAGAAGTCCGCAACGATAGCCTGCGCACCGCCAACAAAGGCCCGAATGTCGTGGGCCTTGTCATGTGGGCGCTGCAGGAAAGACTCCAGCAGGCCCAGCTCGTGCATGACCTCAAGGGTGGACGGATGCACGGTATCGCCGCGGAAGTCGCGCAGGAAATCGCTGTGCTTTTCGAGAACGGTGACATCGACGCCGGCTCGGGCCAGGAGCAGACCCAGCATCATCCCGGCCGGGCCACCCCCGGCGATGCAGCAGCGAGTGGCAGAGGGTGGCGAAAAGATCATCCACCCGAGCGTAACCGAATCCGCCTAGCGGCTTCCAGTGCCTTGTGTGCGCTGGAGGCCCGCCATCGGCGGGCGCCGCGCTGCCCTCTCCCGCGAGCAAGCAGATGCGATCACGGATGGTTATCAGCGGGTCGGCGTGATGGTGGTGCTGGTCGAACCGGTGACACCGCCGGTAGAGCCACTGGACGAACTGCCGGTCGAGCCGCTGCCACCGGCGCCAGGCCCGCCCATGGAGCTGGTGCTGCCGGACTTGCCGCCGCTGCCGGAGGGGCTGGTGCTGCCGGCGGTGCTGCCGGACCCGGAGGAGCCGGAACCCGAGCCCATGCCGCTGCTCGAGGGGCTGGTGCTGGAAGAACCACTGGACCCGGTGCCTGCGCCGGTGCCGGTGGCCGCGTCACGGTTGCCGCAAGCGCTCAGGGAAAGGGCGCTCACCACTGTCAGTGTTGCGGCGGCGCATTGAGTCAAAGACATCTTCATCAGAAAACTCCTAGGAGAGAAAGGTTTGTTAGAAATTCGACACCCAATGGGCAGCGTCGACCGCCCTGAGGGAACTGTAAGCACGAGAGACCCCCATCTTGTCGGCAGCTGCTGTTGGTGCATGTAGGACAAGCGCAGAGGCAGCGGTGCGGTCAGGGCACGGCCGAGCGGGCGGTCCACGCGGAGAAGGGACTCGGGCGCTCATGCTCAGCGTTTCGATCCGGCTTCGGTGTGGCTCGTCTGTTTCATGCCGCGTACAGATCTCGCCGTCATCACTCGTAAAGTCTGCGCCAGGCGCCAAGCTCACTCGGGAGGACGTGACCCGCGGCGGCCCTTGATGGTCTGCTCGTAGGCGGCCATCATCGGCGTCACCGAAATTCCGTGGACCACGATCGAGGTCACCACGACCGAGAGCGTCAGCGCGGTCAACTGGTCAGCGAGTTCCCCGGACACCCCGTGGTTGATCGCGTACATGAGGTAGTACAGCGAGCCGATGCCGCGAATGCCGAACCAGCCGATCAACCACCTTTGCTCTCCGGAACTCGGGGATTTGAGCAACCCCAGGCCCACCGCCGCGGGGCGAATGAGCAGCAGCAACATGGGGACGAACCACCAGACCGCGTGCTGCCACGGCACCGACCACAGCAAGGCGCCGATGGTGATGACCACCGCCAGCTCCCCGATGCGCTCGACCTGCTCGTTGAATCCCAGGACGGCCTGCGCCATGAACGCGGGCGCATGCTGCGGATCGACGGCCACTGCCTGGGCCACTGTCTGGTCCGGGTGGATCGCGGCTTGCTCCACCGCTTGCTGGCTGGACTGGCCCGAGCTTTGGGATTGCTCCAGGTGGCGCAGCGCCACGCCCGCGGCGAACACCGCCAGGAAGCCGTAGGCGTGCACCAGTAAGGCCACCCCATACGACAGCGCAATCAGCCCCAGCGCCAGAAAATCATCCAGGCCGACGGCCTCCTTGTGCTCGCGCCTGAGATGGAGGACCAGCCGGCCCACCATCAGGCCCAACAGCGCACCAATGGCCAGCCCGGCGAAAGTGGCCCACAGGCCATCCACCAGCACCCAGCGCCACCCCAGCTCGCCGATCTCATGCAGCCCAAGCAGGCCCAGCCCGAGCATGACGAACGGAAACGCGGTGCCGTCGTTGAGCCCGCCTTCGCCAGTGAGCGCAAATCGGAGCCGATCGCGGTCGCCGGGGCGGTGGACCTGCACGTCGGAGGCGAGCACCGGGTCGGTGGGGGCCAGTATCGCGCCCAGCAGGATGCACGCGCCCGCCGGCAGGCCGAGAAAAAAATATGCCGCGGCGGCGATGGCGCCGACCGTGATCACCATCGAAGTCAGGGCCAGCCGCAATGGAAGCACCCACCGGCGGTCGCGCAGGCCAGGGCTGAGCTTGAGCCCCGCAGTGAAGAGCGAGATGAGGACGATCACCTCGGTCAAGCGCTCGAGCACCACGCCGTGCCGCCCCACGTCGGCCTTCATCAGGTCGATGCCCCAGGGGCTGACCGCGACGCCGACGAACAGGTACAGCATGGCGGTTGAAAGCGGCAGCCGGGCGAGCACGGTGCCGCTCAAGGCCATGAGGACCAGCAAAAAACCGACGATGACGGACCAGAGTGCGAATTCCATGGGTCATTGTTCGGCTGCGAACGCCCGCCGCGTGTGAGGATTTGCCGCGACTTGGCGCAGATGCGGCTAGAGGCAGCCCAGCGCGCCCGCCAGCGCTTTGCGGAAGCTGGGAAACTTGTGCAGGTCGCTGTGCCCTGCTCCCTCCACGCACAGGAATTGGGCCGCCGGTGCCGCCGTGCGCAGGGCGTGGCTATGGTGAATGCCGATCAACTCGTCCTTGTCGCCATGGATCAGGATCAGGGGACCGCTCAGCCGCGCCGCATGTTCGGCCGTATGGAGCGGATAGCGCAGGACCTGGCGAGGGACCCACGGGTACAGCTCGTCGGCCAAAGCCCGCATGCTGCTGTAGGGCGACACCAGCAGGGTGAGGTCGGGTGAGCGCCCTGCGGCGCACAGTTCCGCTGCCAGGCCGGCCGCCAGAGCGGTGCCCAGGGACTGGCCCGAAATAACGACTCGCTTGCCCTGGTACTGCTCGTAGAACTGATCCCACACGGCGCGCACGTCGGCGCGCAGCTGCTGCTCGCTGGCAATGCACCCCGTGCTCTTGCCGTAGCCGCGGTAGTCGAACATGACGACGTCGAAGTTGACCTCGCGAAAGGCGTCCAGGTCCACCAGGCAATCCTTGAGGTTGCCTGAATTGCCATGAAGGAAGAAAACGACGCCGCGCGGCTCGGGTAGCCGCAGCTGCGCGGCGGAAAGCTTCGCGCCGGGCACATCGATGGTGAACTCGTGCACATCCGCATCCTCTACCAGCGGCTGGCCGGCCGGCAGCGGCGTGGGCTCGAACAAGAGGCGCTCCTGCCGCAGCCAGAGATAGCCGATGGCCGCGGTGTACACCGCGGCTACGGCAGCCAGGAGACCCAGGGAGAACAACGCGTAGACCATATTGCTCTCCCTTTTCATGGCTATTGATTTTTGCTGTCAGGATCGCTCGGGCCGTTGCGGTTTGACAGACCGGCCCCTGGCGGGCCCAGCGGCGCGCCGTCGCCGCCCTTCGCATCGCGCGTGCCCCCCGCTGGCGTGGTCTTGCCCCGCGGATGGGCCATGTCGTCGTCGTCGAGATTGACCGATCCGCCGCCCATCGGCTTGTCGTCGGCCGCGCCGTGATCGCGCTCGTTCACGCCGCTGGGCGAGACGAGGTCAGGTTGGTTGTCGCTGAGCAGGCCGATCTTGCCGGGGCCGCCACCCTTGTAGCTGTTGTTGTTGTTGTCGGCGTCGGAGCCGGGCCGGTTGCTGTCCTTGCGCGGCGTGCCGTCTTTGGACTCTTCCTGGTTGGCCATTGCAAGCTCCTTTACTACTGTGTTGCCAGCATGCGGCGCAACATACCTCAGCCTTGTAGGAGGTCAGCGGTGAAAGGCGTAGGATCGCCACGAATGGCCGGCTCGGCTCGCCGCGGATGGAATCGCCGCCTGTCACAACAAGATCAATCCGCCATGAATCTATTGAAATCCGCGCCCGCGATCGACGTGTCGAGATAAGAAAAGGTGCCCTGCTCTTTCGCTTCGCGCGCGGCATCCACCAGGCCCGTCATCGCCGCCCGATACAGGGACGCCGCCAGGCTGATGCGCCGCACACCGGCTGCTTCCAGCTGCGCCACCGTGAACGACTTGCCCCGAATCCCGACCATGAAATTCACCGGCTTGCTGAGCGCGGCACAGACTGCCCGCACGGCGTCCAGGTCGGGCAGCCCAGGGGCAAACAGCACGTCGGCCCCTGCCTTTTCGAAGGCCTGCAGGCGCGCAATGGTGTCGTCCAGGTTGGGGTTTCCAGCGAGAAAATTTTCTGCTCGCGCCGTGAGCGTGAAGGCGAACGGCAGCGAGCGCGCAGCCTCGGCAGCTGCCGCCACGCGCTCCACCGCATATGCCATGCCGTACAGCGGCTGCGCGGAGTTGCCGGTGGCGTCCTCGATCGATCCACCCACCAGCCCGGTTTGCGCAGCCAGGCGGATCGTCTCGGCCACCTCTTCAGGCCGGTCGCCCCAGCCCCTCTCGAGGTCGGCGGACACCGGCACGTCGGTGGCGCAGGCGATGGCGCGGGAATGTGCCAATGCTTCCTCGCGCGTGACCTTGCCGTCGCGGCGGCCCAGCACGCCCGCCGACGCGGCGCTCGAAGTGGCGAGCGCATCGAATCCCATCCCCGCAAGGACTCGCGCCGATCCCGCATCCCAGGCGTTGGCGATCAGGAGCGCACGCGGGCCCTGATGCAGCGTGCGAAAACGCAAGGCTCGGTCTTGCTGGGTGGCGGGCATTCGGGGCTCCTCGACTAACTGCCACCACTCTAGCGAGTTCTACAGCAATGCGCCGAAGAGGGACATCACCCGCTCGCGCCCTTTCTCGCCCGCCGGCCGCGCCCGCCATTCTTCCAATGTGCGGCGCGACCACGGGGCCCTCGACGCGGTAGTGCGAATCGCGCCAGTGGTCCGAGTCCTGGGCGTCGCCCGTCCATTGCGGCGCGATGCCCACGCCGCCGGTGAAGCCGATGGCGCCGTCGACGATCAGCAGCTTGCGACGGGTGCGGTTGTCAGGCGGCCGAGGTTGTACCAGCGCAGCGGGTGGTACTTGCGCACCTCGACGCCGGCGTCCTTCATCTTCTCGATGATGGCGTCCTCCACATTCGCGCTGCCCACCCAATCGAGCAGCACATGCACCTCGACGCCGGCCCGCGCCCGCTCCGCCAGGGCATCGGCGACCTCGTTGCCGATGTCACCCGACCAGTAGATGAAGATCTCGAACAGCACGGTCGTCTTCGCACTGCGGATCGCTTCGAGCATCGCCGGGAAGATCCGGTCCCCGTTGATGAACGCGGTGGTTCGGTTGCCCTCGGTGATCGACGGCCCATCAACAGGCCCATCGAGCGCAGGAACTGCTCGTCGTCGACGGTGTACAGGTGTTCGATATCGGTTTCGACCTTGCGCTCGGGCCCGCTGAACTTGATGAGGATCAGCCCCAGCAGCAGCGTGACGAGTATCGTGGCAGCGATTACCATGGCTGCTACAGCAGGGAGCCGAACAGCGCCAGGGTGTGTTCGTGCAGCTTGTCGGTGTAGGGCCGGGTTTTCCACGCCTGCAGGGTGATCCGCCGCGATTGCGCCAGGTCGGCCTCGAACACCCGCGTCTGGCGAGCGGCGAAGGCAGTGTCGTAGATGTTCAGGTTGGCCTCGTCGTTCAGCCGGAACGAGCGGACGTCGAAGTTGGTGGAGCCCACCGAGGTCATGAGGCCGTCCACGATCATCACCTTGCAGTGGTACATGGTGGGCTGGTACTCGTAGATCTGCACGCCCGCCTCGAGCAGGTCGCCCCATAGCCCGCGGGACGCGCGCCGCACCGTCTCGGCGTCGATGTGCTCGCCCGGCGTGATGATGCGCACCTTTACGCCGCGCCTGACGGCGGCGACCAGCGCCTTGCGCGTGATGTCGTCGGGCACGAAATAGGCGCTGGACAGGTCGATGGTGCGCGTGGCCGCGGTGATGGCCAGCAGGTACATCATCATCATGCTCTCGCTGCCGCCGTTGGGGGAACTGGCGAACATCTGCGCGCTTTCGCCTCCCACGGCTTTCAATTCGGGAAAGTACTGCGCGCCATGCAGCAACTTGCCCGTGGTCTTGCTCCAGTTGTCCAGCATCACGCTCTGCATCTGCGCGACCACCGGGCCTTCCACCCGGTAATGCGAGTCGCGCCAGTGGTCGGGATCCTGCGCGTTGCCCGTCCACACCGGCGCGATGCCGACACCGCCGGTGAAGCCCACGGTGCCGTCGACGATGAGCAGCTTGCGGTGGGTGCGGTTGTTCAGCCGCGCCAGGTTGTACCAGCGAAGGGGATGGTACTTTTCGACCTCGACACCGGCCGATTTGAGCTTGTCCAGCAACTCGCCATCCATCTTGGCGCTGCCCACCCAGTCCACCAGCACGTGGACCTTGACACCGGCGCGCGCGCGGTCGGCCAATGCGTCGGCGAAGGCGGTGCCGATGTCGCCCGACCAGTAGATGTACGTTTCGAACAGGATGGTTTTTCTGGCACCGCGAATGGCCTGCAGCATGGAGGCGAAGATCGCGTCGCCGTTGATGAGCTCTGTCGTCTTGTTGCCGTCGACCAGGGCCGGGCCCATCAGCAGCCCCATTGAGCGCCGGAACTGCGGATCATCCACCGTGTAGAGGTGTGGAATGTCGGTTTCGACCTTCCTGTCGGGCCCGCTGAAGTTGATGAGCACCAGCCCCACGAGGAGCATGACGATGACGGCGACGAGGACCAACTTTTTTTTGTTCACAGGCTTTGCGTTAGTGCGCGTCGATGCTACTGCGCAACGGCCGCGCTGTGGGCCGCCTGGCTCATGAATAGGCATTGGCCTACAAGGCCGAGTACAGCTCGACCATCCTGGACCGCTCGGTCGGGCCCAGCCCCAGCCCTTCGCGAAGGTAGGCGTCGAGGCCGCCATAGTCCTCGTCCGCCGCTTCGAACGCGGCCCCGAGGAATTCCGGTTGCACACGCCACAGCACACCCGCCACCTCCGGCGTCAGGCCGAAGCGCGACGGATCGGGCATCTTCAACAGGTCGTTGGTGCGCAGGTAGTCGCGCATCACCTCTTCCTGCGGGACGCCCAGGCTGCGCAGGATCAGCGCGGCGGCGAACCCCGTGCGGTCCTTGCCGGCGGTGCAATGGAACACCGTCGGCTCGTTCGATTCGAGCAGATGCGCGAACAGTTCGGCAAAGCGGTGGGTGGTGAGCCGCACGAAGCCGCGGTAGGTGTCCTGCATGTGCGCCACGACTTCGGCCGGCGTGATCCGGTGGCCGGCCGCCATCAGTCCGTGCAAGACCTGCACGATGGTGGGCTCGATCGCCAGGGAATGCACGGTGACGTCGGGCAGGACGCAGGCTGCGGACATCCGCTCGTCGATTCCCCGGAAATCCAGTACCCGGCGGATGCCCAGCGCCTGGATCTGGCGGGCGTCGTCGCCGTTCAAGGCGCCCAGGTGGTCGGAGCGGAAAAGAGAGCCGCGCTTGACGAAGGGCAGGGCGCGGAAGTTGCTGGCGCCGTCGATGGTGACACTTGATGTCATGAGGGATTCTAGGGAGCCGGAATGCGGGATGAAAAAAGCCTGGCCGCTTTCGCAGGCCAGGCATCTTCCAGAAGCGACGACCCGGGCCGCGCCCGGGGGCACACTCCGCGTTACTTGCTCTTGCTGCCCGTGGACTTCTTCTCGCCACCCTGGCTGCTGCGCTTGCTGCTGGCGCCGCCACTGTTGCCCTTGGCGCGCTCGCCCTGCGCTTCGCTGTTCTGGTTGCTGGCCTTGGCGCCCTTGCTGACGGCTTCGGTACGGCCGCTGCCGCCGGACGATTTGGAATTACGCGATGCCATAGAGATGCTCCTTGTATGTTGATTGCGACCGTCGCGGATGCTCCAGCCACCGCTTGACTCTAGGAGCTCATCGAAAGCTTTCTGTCGGCTGTGTTTGCGCCTGGCTGTAGGACAGGCCTTGTGCAGGTTCACCCTGCGAGCGTCGCGGACAAGCGCTGGGCTGCGGCAAGATGGTTGCGCAGCGTGGGCAGGGTCCGGTCGATCCACGCCAGCAGGTCGCGGTCGCGGGTCTCGCGCCTGGCACGCTCCAGGACGGCGATGTTGGTACGGTGGTCCTCGATGCCGACCACGCGGACATAGCCGTGATCGAATTCCGCACTGGGCGGCAGTCCGGCCAGGCGCAGCAGCTTGGTCTTCTTGTCCGCGGCCAATCCCTTGGGCGGCGCGACGCCTTTCGCGCTCATCAGGTCAATCAGGTCGTTGTTGGACTGCGTGTGGTGGGTGACCATCATCGTTGCGTATGAGCGCACGCCCGCACCGACCGCGCGCTCCGCTGCCAGCCGCGACACTTCGACCTCATAGAACCCCTGGTTGGCCGCCTTGATGACGAATTCTCTTTCCGACGCGTTCAGGCGGGCGGGCGCCACCACGGCGGTCGGAGCCGCTCCCGCCCCCATCCCAACGCGCATGCCCCCCGGCAAGGTAGTGCACCCGGTGCCCAGGAGGACGACCAACGCCAGGCAGCCCAGCTTCCAGGCCGACGATACGAAATTCCTGCTCATACAAATTCTCCTGGTTGTTGTTCCATACCGGATACGCGCTTGTGCTATTGGACCAACTTAAATCGCTGCTGTGCTCGCTGTGTTGGTAAATGTTTCACGGCGGCAGGGATCGAGGCCGGGCGGCTCGAGTCCGGCACGCACCTGCAGCAGTGGGGCCTGGGGCTGACTGCCGCCCCGCGAAGACAGGGCCAGGTCGATAGGCGCCCGATGAGGCAGCTTCTGGCGTAAACAGGGTAAAGGCTGAACCACGGCGGGGCCCGAAACTGAAGAAGGCTAGACTTCCTCAACCTTGCATCCCGGAGAACGAATGAAGTTATTGCCTTCCCTTGCCGCCGCACTGGCGGCAACGCTCTTCACCGCGACCGCCGGCGCCCAGTTGAAGCCGCCGCGCGAAAAGCAGGGCACGCCCTCCAAGCCTGCGGCGGCGCAGCCCGCTGCGAGCCCCCATGCGGAGCAGGAGAACCAGGGCAAGCTGGCCGCCGCGGGCTGGCTGGTCCTGCTGGACCGGCGCGATTGGGGCCGGGCCTGGGAGACGTCGAGCGCGGTGTTCCGCGATTCGGTGCCGCTGGCAGCCTGGATGGACGGCATTCCCAAGGTGCGCGAGCCCTTCGGCGCCTTTGTCGAGCGGGCTCCGGCCGAGTCGGTCTACAAGACGACGCTCGAAGGCCGGCCGGCGGGCGAATATGTCAGCGTGATCTTCCAGACCAAGTTCGACAAGAAGGAGCTGCAGGAAGTGGTGACGACCGTGCGCGAAGCCGACGGCAAGTGGCGCGTTACCGGATATTCGACTCGCTAGGCCTCGCTGCGATCGGCTTCGCCGGGCCGGCCTGAGCGGTCCTGCCGGACCCCGCCGACCGGACCGGCCGGGTGTCGGCGGGCACCGTACGTTCGGCAGTGGCCAGGTGATGGCGCAGCGCGGGCAGCGACTGGTCGATCCACGACTTGAGCAGGGGGTCGCGCACCGCGACGCTCGCCCGCTCGTATTGCTGGACATCCTGCTGCTGGAGCTTGAGCCCTAGCTCCTCCATGAAGGCCCGGTCGAACTTCGCGCCCTGGAGCTTGACCAGCCGGTTCAGCGCCTTGCGCTGGTTGTTTTCCAGCATGGGCGGTGCCATGCCGCGCACGTGCAGCATGTGCAGGAGGTGAGACGTCGCCTCGGTGTGGTGATTGAGCAGCAGTGCCGCCAGCGAGCGCACGCGCGCGTTGCCCGATTTGGCCATTGCCAGCCGCGACGCCTCGGTCTGGAAGCGGCTGGCCGCGGTTGCATCCTTGAGGAAGCGCCGTTCGTCGCGCTGCTCCATCGCCATCGGCTTGATGTTGACCGCCGCCGACGCTGCGAAAACCGCCGCGCGCGCCGCCACCGGCCTGGCTTGGTCGGCCGCCAGGACCGCACCCGTCCACCCAACGACCGCCGCGGCCGCTGCGACGCCAACGCTGACGCACTTCATATTTAAAATCCCCTGCATTTCGCCCGCGCCAACCACTTGCAAGCTATGCCTGATCTTGGCGAGTAATGCTGAGCCGGCCCGTCGGATTCGTTCCCGCAGGGGTGTAGGACGGCGGGCCGGCACCCTTGCGTCAGCTGCCCGTGGTCCGCGGCACTGCTCTTGCCGTCCTGCGGCATTTTCTGGGCCTGGGCCGACAGAGTCATGTCGAGCGCGAGAGGCAGTGCGCGCATTGATTTGGCTTTCATCTTGTTTCCTCGGTTGATCGCAGAGAGTTTTACTTGTCGAGGTGGCGCGCCTGTTCCTCGCGCCTCTGCTCTTGGTCGTGGTCGTGACTGCCGGATCCGCCCAGGCTGCCCTGGCCTTGCGTACCCGCGTCGGTGTGTCTCGGTTCGCCGGGCACCTGGCCGCCGCCGCGCTGCCGGCCCTGAGCTTGCTGTTCGCCCCGAGTTGCTGTTTCGCCCTGCTCGCGCTGTTCGCCCAGCCAGCGTCGACGATCGCTGTCTTCGTGGTCGCGAGATGCCATATGTGTTCTCCTCGGATTGAATCGCTGCAACGTTATGTCCGTGCACGGGCGCGAGTTGTCGGAAAAAGCCAATAGCATGTAGGACTGCCCGGCATTGACCCGACACGCCGCAGCCGTTCAGCGGGCGTGCGCGGCGCCGCTGACGACGGTGACGAGCGCGATTCCCACCAGCAGCCAGGCGATCTGCGCGGCGGTTTCGCGCGCGGACAGGCGTTTTTGCAGCTGCGGGATCAGGTCGGCCAGCGCCACGTAGATGAAGCTGCTGCTGGCCACCACCAGGAAGTAGGGCAGGTAATCCTGCAACCGGTCCACCAGCCACCAGCCGGTCAGGCCGCCCAGCGCCGTCACGGCCCCGGCCAGCGACACCTTGACCAGGGCCGCATGGCGGTTGCGGCTGCTCAGGCGCAGAACTGCCAGGTCGCCGATGTGATGAGGCACCTCGTGCGCCAGGACGGCGATCGCCGCCACCGCTCCGAGTCTCATGTCGGCCATGAAGGCCGACGCGATCAGGATGCCGTCGCCAAAGCAATGCACGCTGTCGCCCGTAAGCACGGTCCAGCTGCCCGGGCGCGGTCGCGGGTGCTCGTGGCCATGACCATCGTGGCCATGTGCGTGGCCGTGCGAGTGGTGGTGCTCATGGCCGTGATGCCACAACTCGGCCTTGTCCAGCAGGAAGAAAAAAACCACGCCTACCAGCAGCGTTGCGAACAATTCCTTGGCGCCTGCCTGACTTTCGAACGCTTCGGGCAGCAGGTGCATGAACGACGTGGCCAGCAAGGCGCCCGCCGCAAGACTGAGCAGGTGCTGCGGGCCGATGTGCGCGGCGCCCGCATCGGCGCCCGACAGTAAACCCAGGCGCATCAGGCCGGCGGCGAGCCACACGCTGCCGATGCCCGCGGCCAGAGTCGCGATCAAGATTGCTACCAAGGTCATGGCGAGGGGCCCGGCCCCGGACGGGGTGGCCCGATTCCCTCATAAGTTTTTGGCCGGCGCGAACCGGTTCTGGCCTGATCTTAGCAATCGCGTCAAGACACGGCGCTGGCAGAATCGCAGCTTTCATCCCAGGGAAGACATCATGCCCACGCTGCGCGTAGAACTCATGGAAGGCCGCACGCCCGAACAGAAGAAGAACCTGGTCAAGGCGCTCACGCAGGCCGTAGTCGAGACCCTGGGCAGCAAGCCCGAGTCGGTGGACATTCTGCTCTATGACATCAAGCGCGGCGACTGGGCCACCGGCGGCGAGCTCTGGTCGGAGAAAAAGTAGCCTCAGAGAGGCTTGTTCAGGCTGTGCTTGGCGGCGTAGGCATACAGGTCCAGCCGGCTGGACAGGCCCAGCTTGCTGTAGATCGACGTGAGATGGTTGCGCAGCGTGTGCTCGCTGATGCACAAGCGGCCGGCAATCGCCTTGCCGCGCGCCGATGTATCGCCTGCCACCGCGGCGATGGTCTGGCGTTCGCGAGCCGTAAGCGTCGCGATCTTCACCGAATGCGGGTCATTGGTCTGGGCCGCGCGCTGCCTGGCCATTTCCAGGAAGATCCGGCCGGCCGCGCCGCGGTCGATCCATAGCTCCCCCGCATGCACCTTTTCTATGGCTTTCAGAAAGACCTGGGGCGGCTCGCTTTTCTTCAGCACTCCGCGCACACCGGTCATGACCATCTTGTCCAGTAGCGCGACGTCGGGCGTGGCGGCCAGCACGATGACCTTGGCCGCGCACCGCGCATTCAATTGCGCCACGGCTTCGGGCCGTCCTCGCCATCGAGATCGAGCACCACCACGTCCGCCGTCTGGCGCGCCAGCAGCGGCAGGCTTTCGGCGATGGAATCTGCACCGGACACGACTTCGAAATTGCGGGTGAGCGGCCTGCACCAGCCGTTCGAGGCCCCACCGCATCAGCGGCAGTGCGACGAGGTGAACCCGTATGGAATGAGGGCGACCAACAGGCATGGGACCCTCACGTCGGTAACAAGAAGAACCTAATCGTAGTGAACTTTTGCGCAACCATGATAAATGGCGGCGCTCCTTCGCGACCATGCTCACCCAGGCCGACAAGTTCGGCACCAGCATTGACGATTCGCTGCGCGTCTTTTCCGATGACTTGCGGCACAAGCGCCAAGTCCGCGCCGAAGAACGGGCCGCCAAGGTGCCGACGAAGATGCTGTTTCCGCTGGTGGTCTGCATCTTCCCCTCGATCATCATGGTCATCATGGGCCCCGCGGCGATCCAGATCATCCGCACCATCATGCCCATGCTCAATGGACGGTGATAATTCGCGCATGAAGAACCCGAACCGAACGCGCCTGTACCTCGTCTGCGCCGCCATCGTGGTTTCTGCCTGCGGCAATGCTCCGATACAGCCGCCGCAAGCCCAGTGCCGCGCCGCACGCGCCCAGGAATTCCTGGGCCAGGTGCTGGACGATCGAGTCATTGCCGAAGCTCGCGCGGCGGCGGGCGGGATGCGCACGCGTGTCATCAAGGCGGACTCGGTTGCCACGGCGGGGGCCGGCGCCGACCCGCTGCGCCTGAACATCGAGGTCGATGACCAAAACCGCATCCGCCGCATGGTCTGCGGCTGAGCAGTTCACGGCGCAGCGCTTTTATCGGGCAGCAAGGTTTCGTATTCGCGCCTGATTACCCCGTAGCACTCGCACGCCCGGCGCTCGAGAACCCCACGGTCGAGCACGGCAATGAGGCCCCGGCGGTAGTGCAGCACACCGTCCTTTTGCATGTGGCCGGCGGCGTCTGAAACCGTTTCGCGCCTCAAGCCAAGCATGCCGGCAATCGTTTCGTGGGTCGAGAAGACCTCGTTGGCGCCCAGCCGCTCCATCGTGAGCAACAGGTAGCGGCAGACTTTCTGTTCCGGCGTGTGATGCCGGTCGCACAGGGCCGTCTGCGACATCTGGGCGATCAAGGCCTGGGTGTACCGCGCGAACAGCTGCATCACCGCAGCGCCCTTCTCGAACTCCGTGCGGATCGTCCGGGCCGCCAGCCGCACCCCCGCCCCAGCTTGCTGAACGACGGCCCGGCCGGGGCCGGCTTGGCCGCCCAGGAACACGTTGATTCCAACCACGCCCCTCGCGTCCTACCATGGCAATTTGGGCGCAATAACGTCCTCCAGTGCGTTCATGACGGATACAACGGAAGTGACAGGATGTTGTAACCCGGTCCCGGCCGCATGGACCACCATTCCGCGTGGCATGGCCACAGGCTCGAGCTGAGCGCGCCAGTCCAGCCAAACAGGCTCCGGCAGGGCGTTCAGGAGGCGGTTTCCGAGTGGATTCACCTGCTCTACGAGCCGGTGACATCGAGGTCCGAAGCTCATGATGACGTCCCAAAACTTCGTTGGAAGACCCACACCTTAGAACTAGTACTTGACAGGATTAAATGGTATTGTTTACATTAAGAAACTAAAAACTTATGAAGACATGCCCATATGGGTGTATGTGCACAGACAGTTACATGATGTGGGAGCCATCCTACGTCCAACCAGGAATTAAGGCGACGCCACCATGAACTCAACCTCTTCTTTGAATACCGCCCGTGCCCGCGCCCGCGCCCGCGCCCTGCCTTTGGCGTTTCCAGGGGTGCTTGCAAGGCGTTCCCCCTCCAAGAGCCTTCTTGGCGAGGCCGCGCTCTACAGCACATGGATCGATCATGCCGACCAGGCGCTATGCATTGTCCAGCTCGAGCCGGATCAGCACGGCCGCATGGACGATTTCCGGTTCGTTCACTCCGACACGACGGTTGATCCGCACAAGAAGCTGGAAGGCCTGTCAGGCAAAGCCGTGCTGGCGCTGGACCCGGGACTGGCGTCATATCTGGTAGAGCGATTTGCCGAAGTGGCTGAGACGGGAGCGAGCGCCCGGTTCAAGTACGAGTCCCGAAACCGCTGGATCGACGTCCGGGCCTGCAGGGTGGGTGACGGAAGCCGCCAACTCGCCGTCGTCATCCAGAACGTCACGCGGCAAATACAGATCAGGGAACAGGAAAAGGCCGAAACTGCCCGCGTCACAAGCGAGAGTGCGCGTAAGAACATTTTCATGGCGACAATGGCGCACGAGCTGCGCAACGCCATGGGACCCATCAGCAACGCGCTGGAAATCCTGCGTTGCAGCCACCCTGGTTCGCCAGCGCTGCCGATGGCCAAGCGCCAGCTGGCCCACATGACTCATCTGGTCGGTGAATTGCTGGACGTGGGCCGGATCGTGAATGACCAGATCGCATTGCGGCCCACCCGGGCTGCGCTTCAGCAGCAGATCGTCGACGCGGTCGAGGCCTGGACCCCGGCGGCCCGGGGGCGCGGCCACGAGGTGACCGTCGACATGCCGCAGACGCTCTTGTGGGCGAACCTGGATCCGTTGCGCTTCCAGCAGGTGCTTGGCAACTTGCTCAACAACGCCATCAAGTACACGCCAACGGGTGGCCTTATCACCCTGCAGCTGAGGCAGTGCGGACGCGAGGCCCAGTTGTGCATCTCTGACAACGGAGTCGGCATCGAACCGCCCCACCTCGAGGGAATTTTCGACCTGTTCCGCCAGGTGCGGCGCGACCAGTCGCAGGACGGGTTGGGGATCGGGCTGTCGCTGGTACGCCGGCTGATCGAGCTCCACGGCGGAACGGTCAGGGCTCACAGCCCCGGCCCCGGCCGCGGCACCACCTTCGAGCTCCGGCTGCCGACCGTGCGGTAGGCGTCCCACCCATTCGTCAGGCCGGGGGCCTGGCCGAACGCTCAGTGCGCCTTCTCCCAGTTGTCGCCGATCCCGATTCCCGCGATCAGCGGCACGCGCAATTCGGCCACGGCGGACATGATGCGCGGAATCTCCTGCCGGGCCCACTCCACCTCGTCCTCAGGCACTTCGAAGACCAGTTCGTCGTGCACCTGCATGATCATCCGCGTGTGCCGCGCCTGCGAATCGAGCACATCCTGCACCCTCACCATCGACAGCTTGATCAGGTCGGCTGCGGTCCCCTGCATCGGCGCATTGATCGCCTGGCGCTCCGCCCCCCCCCGGCGGGGCCCGTTGGGTGAATTGATCTCGGGCAGGTACAGGCGCCGGCCGAAGACGGTTTCGACGAAGCCCTTGCTTTTGGCGGACAAGCGCGTCTCGTCCATGTAATTCTTGACGCCGGGATAGCGCTCGAAATAGCGCTGGATGTAGTTCTTTGCGGCGGTGCCGTCGATGCCCAGGTTGCGCGCCAGGCCGAACGCACTCATGCCGTAGATCAGCCCGAAATTGATCACCTTGGCATAGCGGCGCTGCTCGCTCGTGACCTGGTCGGGCGCGACCGCGAACACTTCGGCCGCCGTCGCGCGGTGCACGTCCATGCCATCCTCGAAGGCCCGGATCAGCGCGGCGTCCTCGCTCAGGTGAGCCATGATGCGCAGCTCGATCTGGCTGTAGTCGGCGCTGGCGATCTTGTGGCCCGCAGGGGCGATGAACGCTTCGCGCACGCGCCGCCCCTCGGCCGTCTTCACGGGAATGTTTTGCAAGTTGGGGTCGTTGCTGGACAGCCTGCCGGTGATGGCGACGGCCTGGGCGTAATGAGTGTGCACCCTGCCTGTCCGGGGATGCGCCATCTGCGCCAGCTTGTCGGTATAGGTGCCCTTGAGCTTGGACAGGCCGCGATGTTCCAGCAGCTTGGCCGGCAGCGGATAGTCCTCTGCCAGCTTTTCCAGAACCTCTTCATCGGTGCTCGGCACGCCGCTGGGCGTTTTCTTGGTGACCGGCAGGCCAAGTTTGGTAAAGAGGATGTCGCCGATCTGCTTGGGCGAACCCAGGTTGAACGGCTGGCCCGCGAGGTCGTGCGCCTCCTTCTCCAAATGCATCATGCGCTGGCCCAGCTCGGCGCTCTGCCGTGCGAGCATGGGTGCGTCGATCAGCACGCCGTTGCGCTCCACGCGGTAGAGCGCCTCGCTGCTTTCCATTTCCAGCTCGTAGATGAAGTTCAGCTTGCCGTCGGCCCGCAGCCTGGGCCACAGCGCCAGGTGGACATCCAGTGTCTGGTCGGAGTCTTCGCAGGAGTATTCGGCCGCCTTGTCCACCGCCACCTGCGCGAATGGGATCTGGTGCGCACCCTTGCCGGCGATCGTTTCGTAGTCGATTCCGCTGCGGCCCAGGTGGCGTTCGGCCAGGCTGGCCAGGCCGTGCGGCTTGTGCACTTCCAGCACATAGCTCTGGAGCATGGTGTCGTGCTCGTAGCCGCGCACCTCGATGCCATGGTTGGCGAACACGTGGCGGTCGTACTTGATATGCTGGCCCAGCTTCTTCCTGCCCGGGTTTTCCAGCCAGGGCTTCAAGCGCGCCAGCACTTCCTCGCGCGGCAGCTGCTCGGGCGCATCGCCGTAGCTGTGGGCCAGCGGAATGTAGGCCGCCTCGCCCGGCTTGACGCTGAACGAGACCCCGATGATCTCGGCCAGCATCTCGTCGAGCGAGCTGGTTTCGGTGTCGACGGCCGCGATCTCCGACGCCTCCAGGCGGGCGAGCCAGTCATCGAACTGCGCCCAGGTAAAGATGGTGTCGTACTGCAGGTTGGCCGCCTGCGACAGACCCGACAGGTCGGGCTCCTCGAACAGGTCGCCGGCGGCCGGGCCCGGACCGACTTTCTTGCGGCTGCGGTGCTCCTCGATCAGTTCGGGCGGCACATCGTGGATCTCGAGCTGCCTGACCAGCCCCTTGAAGCCGTACCGCTCGTAGAACGCCTTCAGCGCCTCGGTGTCCTGGCCGACGGTCACCGCGATGTCGTCGAGCGACGGCAGCCCCGGGATGTGATCCTTCAGGTCGCAATCCTTCTTGATCGTGAGCAACTCGCGGCCCTTGGGCAGCCAGTCGAGCGCGCGGCGCAGGTTCTCGCCCACGGCCCCCTTGACCTCATGGGCGCGCGCCACCAGCGAGTCGACCGAGCCATATTCCTGAAGCAGTTTCACCGCGGTCTTGGGCCCGACCTTGTCGACGCCCGGCACATTGTCGACTGCGTCGCCCACCAGCGTCTGGTAATCGACCATCAGGCGCGGCGGCACGCCGAATTCCGCTTCGACGCCGGCCATGTCGCGCTTGCGGTCGTTCATGGTGTCGATCACGGTGACATGCTCGTTGACGAGTTGGCTCAAGTCCTTGTCGCCGCTCGAGATCACCGTGTGGCAGCCGCGCTCGGTGGCCATGCAGGCCAATGTGCCGATCACATCGTCGGCCTCCACCCCGGGAACATTGAGCACCTTCCAGCCAAGCAGGCGCACCACTTCGTGAATGGCGTCGATCTGCGAGCGCAGGTCGGGCGGCATGGGCGAACGGGTGGCCTTGTACTCCGGATAGATGTGGTCGCGGAATGTCGGGCCGGGGGCGTCGAAGACGCAAGCCACGTAGTCGGCGCGCACGTCCTTGCGCAGCTTCTGCAGCATGTTGATCATGCCGCGGATGGCGCCGGTGGCGGGGCTCGCCGGGTCGCCGGGCACGGCCCGCAGGTCCGGCATGGCATGGAAGGCGCGGTACAGGTAGCTGGAGCCGTCGACCAGCAACACCACCTTGGGGGGCTGGCCGCTGGGGATTTCCTCTTGTGTCGGCTCGGTCATGGGGGGCATTGTGCCTGCCCGCGGACGCGGTATTGCCGCACTCTACAATGCCCCCATGCACTCCCGCTTCCTGCTTCTCGCTTCGCTCCTCGCCTGCACGGGCCTGGCCGCCCAGACTGTGCCTGTCGCGCCGCCCGCGCCGGCACCCGCGCCCGCGCAGGGCGAGAGCCGCAGCAACCAGAAGGTCGAGCGCATCCGCATCGAAGACGGCGGCAGCCGTATCGACGAAGTTCGCTATGGCGGGCAGACGCAGAGCATCGTGGTCCAGCCCAAGGCCGACGTGCCGGAATACGAGATTCAGCCCACCGACCTGTCGCGCTCGCGGCCGGGCGACCACCGGGATGGCATGGGCAATGCCACCGGCCAGCGGGTCTGGAACGTCTTCAAGTTCTGATGGCGGTCTTTACCGAGGTATCGCACAGCGAGGCCGGGGCGCTGGTGCAAGCGCTGGACCTGGGCGAGCTCCAGGCGCTGCAAGGCATCCAGGGGGGGATAGAAAACACCAACTACTTCCTGACCACCGAGCGGGGCGAGTTCGTGCTGACCTTGTTCGAGCGATTGACCTTCGAGCAGCTGCCGTTCTACCTGCACCTGATGAAGCACCTGGCCCGGCGCCGCATCCCGGTGCCCGAACCGCAATCGGTGCCCTCGAGTGCTACGGCGCCGAACCCGGACGGCGAGATCCTGCACACGGTCTGCGGCAAGCCCGCGGCGGTCGTGAACAAGCTGCGCGGCAAGAGCGAACTGGCGCCCGCCCCGGCCCACTGCGCGGCCGTGGGCGAAATGCTGGCGCGCATGCACCTGGCGGGCCGCGACTATCCGCGCAGCCAGCCCAACCTGCGCGGCATCGCCTGGTGGAATGCCACTGTGCCCGTGGTGCTGCCTCATGTCGACGCGGCGCAGGCAGGATTGCTCAGGAGCGAACTGGCTTTCCAGAATCATGTGGCGGCCGGCTCGGCGTACGCCGCCCTGCCCCGCGGGCCCATCCATGCCGACCTGTTCCGCGACAATGTGATGTTCGAGGACGGCAGCCTGACGGGTTTTTTCGACTTCTATTTCGCAGGGGTCGATAGCTGGCTGTTCGACATTGCCGTGTGCCTGAACGACTGGTGCGTGGACCTGGCGACAGGCGCCCACGACGCCGGGCGCGCCACCGCCTTCCTGCGTGCCTACACCGCAGCCAGGCCCCTCGCGGCGGCGGAGCGTCAACTCCTGCCCGCCATGCTGCGCGCAGGCGCGCTGCGCTTCTGGGTCTCGCGGCTGTGGGATTTTCATTTGCCGCGCGAAGCGTCCATGCTGGACGCGCACGACCCGAGCCGCCTGGAGCGTGTGCTGCGCCAGCGGATTGCCCATCCGGCAGGCTGCGATTGAACGACCTTGCTGCCGCGAATCGCGCTATGGCGTTAAATTTCTCACGCGAGCGCCTGTAGGGGCGCTGCCACCGCCCCCAACCGCGTCCAAACCGCATCCAACGCGACATCCCATCCGTACTGCCAATGAAACTCAACATCGTTCCCGCGCGCACTGGCATCCAATGGGTCAAACTCGGCATCCAGACATTCTGCAGGCAGCCCCTGGCGCTGTCGGGGCTCTTCTTCATGTACATGGCGACCGTGATCATGGTGGCGCTGCTGCCTGTGGTTGGCGTTGTGCTGGGCGGGATGCTGGTCCCTGCGGCGACCCTGGGCCTGATGGTCGCGACCGAGGAGGCGACCAAGGGCCGCTTTCCCATGCCCTCCGTGCTTCTCAGCGCTTTTCGAGCGGGCCGCCAGCGGATGCGGGCCATGCTGCTGCTGGGCATCATCTACGCCGTGGGCTCCCTCGCAATCACCAGCCTGGCTTCGCTGCTGACCGGCGGCCCCGTGGCGCAAGGCGAGGTCGACCTGTCCACACTGGCGGCGCTGGCATTGCACACGCCCCTGTTCCTGATGTTCTGGCATGCGCCCGCGCTGGTGCACTGGCATGGGGTCACGCCGGCCAAGAGCCTGTTTTTCAGCGTGGTGGCCTGCCTGAGGAATCTTGGCGCGTACCTGGTCTACGGACTCGGCTGGCTGGGCCTCTTCGTGGGTGTCGGCTCGGCGTTCGGACTTGTCGGTGCCCTCCTGGGCGGCGCCGATCTGGCGCGCGCAGTGATGATGCCGCTGGCGCTGTTGATGGCCGCCATGTTCTCCACTTCGATCTACTTCACCTTCCGCGACAGCTTCGTCGCCACGCCTGACAACGAATGACAACCCGGAGAGCCCACATGACACAGCACATCCTGCAAGGCCGCACCGAAGCGGAGGCTCTCTGGTTCGAGCGCCGCTCGTTCCTGCGCGCCGCGGCGGCCTGGACCGCGGCCGGCGGATTCGCCACCGCGCAGGCGCAGCAGCGAGGCAATATCGTCGAATTGCGGGGGGATGCGCTTGTCAATGGCCAGCCGCTGCGTCAGGAGCAGAGCATCCAGACCGGTGACAGCGTCCAGACCGGACCGGGAGGGCACCTCGTCTTCGTGATCGGCAACGCCGCATTTCAAGTGCGCCAGAACTCGCGCCTCACCGTCGAGCGAGGCCAGACCCTCAATGCCGTGAGCGTGCTGCGCCTGCTCACGGGCGCGGTCGCCAGTGTCTGGGGGCGCGGCACCAGCCGGCAGGTCGTCACTCCCACGCTCACGGCGGGCATCCGTGGCACGGGCGTCTACACCGAAGTGTTCGCGCAGCAGAATTTCCGCAGCTACTTCTGCAATTGCTATGGCACGGTGGAGATGGGCGCCGGCCCGGACAGGACCTTGTCGCGCGCCGACTACCACCAGTCGTTCTGGGCCGAGCCCGAGGCGAAGAACGGACGCTTCCTCACACCCGCGCAGGCCATCAACCACACCGACCAGGAGCTGGAATTTCTGGCGAAGCTGGTCAACCAGCAAACCGCCTGGCAGATCGCCGGCAGGAAAGGCGTGCTCGATGGCAAGGGCTATATGGACCCCAAGCCCGGCGAGGCGCACCCGCTGATGAAGTAGCGCTCAGTCCCCCAGCCCCTGCAGCCGTCTGGCCAATGCCAGCAATTGCGGACGCACCTCGCCCAGCAGGAACTCGGGCGACAAGCTGAAGCCCGGCCCGCCACAATTGATCGCCATGACCGAGCGGCCGCCCGACGGATGAAATGCGATGGCAATGGCATTGACGTCCTTCTGCCATTCGCCGAAGGACGTGCAACAGCCCAGCTCCCGGTGATCGGGCCCGGCGGAAAGTTGATTCGCTAGGCAGGCTCGCTTCAGGTCACGGGCGTGAGCTTGGCGACCGACAAGGCCAGCCACTTGATGCCGTGCCTGGGGAAGTTCACCTGGGCCCGCGCGTCGTCGCCCTGCCCCTCCAGGGAAACGACCGTGCCCTCGCCGAACTTGGTATGGAACACTTTCATGCCCGCATGCAGGCCGTGCGAAGGCGATTTCTGCACCGGCACGGGCGGGCTGGCGAAGCTTGCATCCCTGCCGAAGCCCGCGCTGCCGCCGCGCGAAGTGGCGTAACCCGCGCCGAAGCCGAAGGCGGAACCGCCGAAGCTCTGGTTCTTGGGCGTGAGCCACTTCATCGCGCCTTCCGGCAGCTCGTCGAAAAAGCGGCTGCGGAGGTTGTAGCGGGTCTGCCCATGCAAAAGCCGGGTCTGCGAATAGCTCAGGTACAGGCGCTTGCGCGCGCGGGTGATCGCCACGTACATCAGGCGCCGCTCTTCTTCCAGGCCCTCGTGCTCCGTCATCGAGCGCTCGCTGGGGAAAAGCCCTTCCTCCAGGCCGCTGATGAAGACACAGTCGAACTCCAGCCCCTTGGCCGAGTGCACGGTCATGAGCTGGATCGCGTCCTGCCCCGCCTGGGCCTGGTTGTCGCCGGACTCCAGTGCGGCATGGGTCAGGAACGCAGCCAGCGGCGACAGCGTCTCGCCGGTCTCGGCGTCGGGCGGCGGCTCAGGCCGGGCCGCCCCAAGTGAGCCAGCGCCCCCCTGGGGGGCAGGCCGAAGGCCGTGGGGGCCATATCCATCGGGCGCCGGCTCGTTGACTTCCGGCAAGCTGGGGTCCAGTCCCTGGCTGACGGGCGACTGGCGCAAGGTGGCGGGGCCGAGCTCGTCGACGGGCAGCGCCACGGCATCGCGGCCGAACCCTTCCTGCGTGACGAAACTTTCCGCCGCATTCACGAGTTCTTCGAGGTTCTCGATCCGGTCGGCGCCTTCCCGCTCGCTTCGGTAGTGCTCGACCAGGCCCGACTGCTGCAGCACCATGTCGATGATCTCGCGCAGCGTCAGGTTCTGCGTGCGCTCGCGCAGCACGTCGATCTTGGCCACGAATGCGGTGAGATTGGCCCCCGCCTTGCCGGTGGTGGCGCTCACCGCGTCATGCAGGGAGCAGCCCGCGGCACGCGCGGCGTCTTGCAGTTGCTCGACGCTGCGCGCGCCGATGCCGCGCGGCGGGAAATTGACGATGCGCAGGAAGCTGGTGTCGTCATGCGGGTTCTCCAGCACGCGAAGATACGCCAGCGCATGCTTGATTTCGGCCCGCTCGAAAAAGCGCAGTCCGCCGTAGACGCGATACGGCACGGCGGCATTGAACAGCGCCGTTTCGATGACGCGGCTTTGCGCATTGCTGCGGTAAAGAACGGCGATTTCGTTGCGGGAAATCGCAGCCCCCTCGCTTGCGGCTGGAGACGCTGCGCCGCGCACCAGGTGGCGCATCTCTTCCACCATCCATTGCGCTTCGGCCAGGTCGGTGGGTGCCTCGTAGACGCGCACCGGCTCGCCGGGGCCCTGGTCGGTGCGCAGGTTCTTCCCCAGCCGGGTCTTGTTGTGGCTGATCAGTTCATTGGCCGAGTCCAGGATGTTGCTGTGGCTGCGGTAGTTCTGCTCCAGCTTGATCTGGTGGGCCACCTGGAACTCGCGCACGAAGTCGGCCATGTTTCCCACGCGCGCGCCGCGGAAGGCATAGATGCTCTGGTCGTCGTCGCCGACCGCGAACACCGAGCTTTGCGGCCCGGCCAGCATCTTGATCCACGCGTACTGCAGCTTGTTCGTATCCTGGAACTCGTCGATCAGGATGTGGCGGAAGCGCCGCTGGTAGTGCTCGCGGATCGGGTCGTTATCGCGCAGCAGTTCGTAGCTGCGCAGCATCAACTCGCCGAAATCCACCACGCCCTCGCGCTGGCACTGCTCTTCGTAGAGCTGGTAGAGCTCGACCTTCTTGCGGTCTTCCTCGCCGCGCACCTCGACCACGTTGGCACGCAGCCCGTCTTCCTTGCAGCCGGCGATGAACCATTGCGTTTCCCTCGCGGGGAAGCGCTCTTCGTCGACATTGAACTGCTTCATCAACCGCTTGATGGCCGACAGCTGATCCTGGGTGTCAAGGATCTGGAAGCTCTGCGGCAGGTTGGCGAGCTTGTAGTGGGCGCGCAGGAAGCGGTTGCACAGGCCGTGGAAGGTGCCGATCCACATGCCGCGCACGTTGACGGGCAGCATGGCCTGCAGCCGCGTCATCATCTCCTTGGCCGCCTTGTTGGTGAACGTGACCGCCAGCACGCCGCCGGGCGAGATCTGGCCGGTGGACAGCAGCCAGGCGATGCGGGTGGTGAGCACACGGGTCTTGCCCGAGCCGGCGCCCGCCAGGATCAGCGCGTGCTCGCTGGGCAGGGTGACGGCCGCCTGCTGTTCGGGATTGAGATTGTGTAAGAGCGGGGAGCCCGCGGCGACTTCTGGGAACATACGGCATTGTAGGAACTCGCCCATGAACAAACTGTCACGACTGGCGGCCGTCTGGCTGCCACTGGCCGCCGCGGGCGCCGGCGCCCAGTCGTTTTGCGCCAGCGACGGACTCGCGCAGCCCACCGCCCTGCTGGAGCGGTTCATCAGTGCCGATTGCCAGTCCTGCTGGAGCGATTCCCGCACGCCGGCGCCCGGCCGCCGCGACCTGGCACTGGACTGGATCGTGCCGGGCAGCCGAGGCGACGATGCGCCCCTGTCGGCGGCCGCCAGCCGCGACAGCCTGGCCCGCCTGCGAGCAACGGGCCGGCAGGCGCCGGACCGGGCCGATAGCTCGCGCACACCGGCCAGGAGCGGCCAGCGCCGGCTGCGCGTGGCGCACGGCTTGCCGTTCAACGACTACGTCGGCGCCTCGATACAGCTCAAGCCCGGTGGTGGCGGCCCCTGGAGGGCCTGGCTGCTGCTGGTGGAAACGATTCCTGCCGGAACCGAGGGAACACCGGTGGAACGCAATCTCGTGCGCAATGCGTTCCAGCCCTCGTGGCCGGCCGCGCCCGCGCAATCGAAACAGGCCGCCAGGCAGCTCCTGGAATCGCGCCCCATGCGCATCCCCGATGGCGCCAACCCGCAGCGGTTGCGGGTGGTGGGCTGGGTCGAAGATGGGCAAGGGCGTATAACGGCTATCGCCCAGTCCCGATGCACCGCGGTAGCGGGCAAGGGGTAAAATCAGACACCGGGCCCAAGCATTTTGCGGCCCGGTTTGCGTTTCTGCCTCCGGCAGCAACCGCCGGGCCACAGTCCAAGCGCTCACCTGTTCGACAAACAGCCTTCTGGAGCTTGGTATGGAAATCTTCGATTACGACAAAGTCCTGCTGCTGCCTCGCAAATGCCGGGTGCAAAGCCGCTCGGAATGCGATGCCGGCGTGGAGCTGGGCGGGCGCACCTTCCGCATCCCGGTGGTGCCCGCCAACATGAAAACCGTGGTGGACGAAAAGCTCAGTCTTTGGCTGGCGCAGAACGGCTACTTCTACGTGATGCACCGCTTCGACCTGGACAACGTGGCTTTCGTGCGCTCGATGCAGTCCGAGGGCGCTTATGCGTCCATCTCGCTGGGTGTGAAGCAGGCCGACTACGACGCCGTGGACCAGCTGGCCGCCGCGAACCTGGTGCCGGAGTATGTGACGATCGACATCGCGCACGGCCACGCCGACACGGTAAAGAACATGATCTTTCACCTGAAGGAGAAGCTGCCCTCCTCGTTCATCATTGCCGGCAACGTCGGCACGCCCGAGGCGATCATCGACCTGGAAAACTGGGGCGCCGATGCGACGAAGGTGGGTATCGGCCCCGGAAAGGTGTGCATCACGCGCATGAAGACGGGCTTCGGCACGGGCGGCTGGCAATTGTCCGCGCTGAAGTGGTGTGCCCGCGTGGCGACCAAGCCCATCATCGCGGACGGCGGCATCCGCGAGCACGGCGACATCGCCAAGAGCGTGCGGTTCGGCGCCACCATGGTCATGATCGGCTCCATGCTGGCGGGCCACGAAGAGTCGCCGGGCAAAACCGTCGAGGCCGACGGCAAGCTCTACAAGGAGTACTACGGCAGCGCGTCCGACTTCAACAAGGGCGAATACAAGCACGTCGAGGGCAAGCGCATCCTCGAGCCGGTGAAAGGCAAGCTCGTGGAGACCCTGCGCGAGATGGAAGAGGACATCCAGAGCTCGATCAGCTACGCCGGCGGCAGGCGGCTGATGGACATCCGCAAGGTGAACTACGTGATCCTCGGCGGCGATAACGCCGGCGAGCACCTGCTGATGTAGCGCTTCAGGCCGCCTGGCCCCTCGCCAGCCGCAAGGCCAGTTGATGCAGCCGGTGCCCTGGCTGCACCAGGGCGTCGAGCACGCTGAAATGGTTCAGTCCGGGCAGGGTTTCGCACACCGGCACCACCCCTTCTCCCCATGACTCGCGCACGAGGCGGGCCTGCCGGTGGAACTCATCGCTCTCGTCGCCGCCTGCCACGACCCACAGCTTGCCCTGGGCGGGCGCGGGCAGCCGGGCGGGACTCGCCTGGAGCACCTGCTGTTTCGTCAGCTGCACGGCCGCCTGCAGGAAAGGCGTATGCATGATCGGCTCCAGGTCGTGCAGCCCCGAGATGGACAGCGCCCCTTTCACCAGGTCGGCCGGCAGGTCGCGGCCATGGACGGGCCAGAGGCACGCCAGCATCATGGCCGCCAGATGGCCTCCGGCCGAATGTCCGGCCACCGCGATGCGGTTCGGGTCGCCGCCATGGCGGGCGATATGGCGCCATGTCCAGGCCACGGCCTGCACCATCTGCATGGTGATTTGCGGAATCGTCACCGCCGGGCACAGCGCGTAGTTGGGGACGACCACGCAGACGCCTTCGTGCGTGAAAGCCGGCGCAACGAAAGCATGGTCGCGCTTGTCCATCGCGTGCCAGTAGCCGCCATGAATGAAGACCAGCACGGGTGCGCCCGGCTGCGGTGCGGGAAAGACGTCCAGGTGTTCGTTGGGCCCGCCGCCATAACGCAGGTCCAGCTCGCGCTGCTGGCTGCGCATCGCTTGCGCCGAATCGGCCGTCCAGCGGCGCAGGTGTTCCGGGTGTTGCGGCACCCGCTGCCGGTTGTTGTAAATCCGGTCCAGCTGTTCACTGTCGTAGCCGATGCTCATCTGCAATATTTCCCCTGGTCGAGTAGGCCTATCTTGGCATAATTTGCCGGGGCGGCAGGGTGTCATGTATTCTGTATACAGAGTTCAGGAATATGACCGCCCACCTCGTCAAACTCGAAAGCGCGCCCGACCTGGTCGACCAGGTCTACCGCAGCCTGCTCGACGCGATCAGCGAGGGATCGCTGGCGCCCGGCCAGCGCATCACGCAGGAAGACATCGCCGAGAAGCTCGCCGTGTCGCGCCAGCCGGTGCTGCAGGCGCTGCGGCTGTTGAAGAAGGACGGCTTCGTGCTGGATGCGCCTGGGCGCGGCGTGCTGGTGGCCCCGCTGGACGCCGGCTGGATCGCCAAGGTGTACCAGGTGCGCGGCTCGCTGGACGCGCTGGCGGCGCGGCTGGCGGCGGTGCAGCGCTTCCGGCTCGACCCCCGGCTGATCGACGCGGGCCGCAAGGCCGCGCGAGGCAGGAACGTGAAGGCCATGATCGATGCCGACATCGCCTTCCACGACGCGATCTATCGCGCGTCCGGCAACCCGCTCATCGAGCAAAGCGCCCACCAGCACTGGCGCCACCTGCGCCGGGTGATGGGCGCTGTCCTGCAGCAGTCGCGCCAGCGCGAAGCCCTCTGGGACGAGCATGAAGCCATCGCCCGCGCCATCGCAGCCGGCGACGGCGGGCATGCCGCCGAATTGATTGAACAGCACAGCCAGCGCGCCAGCGACAACCTGGCCGCGCGGCTGACCCACGTCCTGAAGACCCAAGGAGACAAGTCCCCATGAAACTGAGCAAAGAGCAACTGGAACAGTTCGACGGCGAGGGCTACCTTTTCTTTCCCGGCCAGTTCACCCGGGAGGAAATGCAGGCCCTGACCGATGAAGTGCCCGAGCTGTACGATCGCCGCGAAGCCTACAACGTGCGCGAGAAAGGCAGGGACGCCGTGCGCACCAACTTCGCCGCGCACATGTACAGCAAGCCTTTCGCCAAGCTGGCGCGCCACCCGCGCATGATCCGGCCGGTGATGGACCTTTTCGACGAAGAGGTCTACATGCACCAGTTCAAGATCAACGGCAAGATGGCTTTCGAGGGCGACGTCTGGCAGTGGCACCAGGACTACGGCACCTGGCTCAACGACGACATGATGCCCACGGAGCGGGCGATGAACGTCGCCATCTTCCTGGACGACGTGAACGAATACAACGGCCCGCTGCTGTTCATTCCCGGAAGCCACAAGAAAGGCGTGGTCGAGGCCAGGCATGACCTCACCACCACCAGCTACCCGCTGTGGACCGTCGACAACGACCTGATCGCCCAGCTGGTGCAGCGCGCCGGCGGCAAGGAAGGCGGCATCGCCAGCCCCAAGGGGCCCGCGGGCTCGATGATCCTTTTCCACAGCTGCCTGGTCCATGCCTCCAGCAGCAACCTCTCGCCCTGGAACCGCGTCAGCGTCTACCTCAGCCTGTGCGCCGTGTCGAACCACATCCGCCGGTTCAAGCGGCCCGAGTTCATCGCCCACCGCGATTTCACAGCGATCGAATGCCTGCCCGATGATTGCCTGCTGAAGGACTATCCGGTCGACCTGCCCTGGAAGGACGGCCTGCCGGCCAGCGCGCTGCAGACCAGCACCGTGCCCTTCGATGAAATGAAGAAGGCAGCATGAGCGCCGCCGAAGTCACAAGCGCGGGGGTTCGGCCATGAGCCTTCACGCCAAACTCCAGCAACTGGCTGCGCAGGGCAAGCCGATACGCGTCGGCCTGATCGGCGCGGGCAAGTTCGGCTCGATGTACCTGGCGCAGATACCGCGCACGCCGGGCGTTCATCTGGCCGGCATCGCCGACCTGTCGCCCGATGGCGCCCGCGCGAATCTCGCCCGCGTGGGGTGGAAGCCGGAACAGTCGCAGGCCCCTTCGCTGGATCAGGCGCTCAAGTCCGGTACCACCCACATCGGGCAGGACTGGCAGGCCCTGGTGCGCCATCCGGCCATCGACATCATCGTCGAATGCACGGGACACCCCATCGCCGCGGTCGACCACTGCCTGGAGGCCTTCGCCCACGGCAAGCATGTGGTCAACGTCACGGTGGAAGCCGACGCGTTCTGCGGTCCCCTGCTCGCGCGCCGCGCGGCGGAAGCCGGGGTGGTCTATTCGCTGGCCTTCGGCGACCAGCCGGCGCTGATCTGCGACCTGGTGGACTGGGCCCGCACCTGCGGATTCCCGGTCGTCGCTGCCGGCCGCGGCCACAAGTGGCTGCCGCACTTCAGCGAATCGACTCCCGAGACGGTGTGGGGCTACTACGGCCTGACGCCCGAGCAGGCGGTGCGCGGCGGCCTCAACCCGAAGATGTTCAACAGTTTCCTGGACGGCTCCAAGCCTTCCATCGAAAGCACCGCGGTGGCCAACGCCACGGGCCTGGGTGTGCCGGGCAACGGCCTGCAGTACCCGCCGGCCAGCGTGGAAGACATCCCCTTCGTGACGCGCCCCATCGCCGAGGGCGGCGTGCTGGAGCGCAAGGGCATGGTCGAAGTGATCTCTTCGCTGGAGACGAATGGCCGCCAGATCCCCTACGACATCCGCATGGGCGTGTGGGTCACGGTCGAGGCGGAAACCGAATACATCAAGAACTGCTTCGAGGAATACAACGCCCACACCGACCCGAGCGGGCGCTACTTCACGCTCTACAAGCGCTGGCACCTCATCGGGCTGGAGGTCGGCATGTCGGTGGCGAGCGTCGCGTTGCGCGGCGAAGCCACCGGGGTGGCAACCTGCTGGAACGCCGATGTGGTGGCCACCGCCAAACGCGACCTGGCGCCCGGCGACCTGCTCGACGGCGAAGGCGGCTACACGGTATGGGGCAAGCTCCTGCCCGCGGACAAGTCGGTCCAGCTGGGCGGTGTTCCCCTGGGCCTGGCTCACGACGTGAAGGTGATCCGGCCGGTGAAGAAGGGCCAAAGCCTGTCCTGGTCCGACGTGGCGATGGACACGTCCACCCATGCCTACAAAATCCGCAAGGAGATGGAGGCCATGTTCGCCGCGCCGCTGTTGAAAGCAGCCTGACGAAGACTTGCCCGTGGGCACATTTGGGATAATTGCGCGCAGTCCCCCGGCCCGGTAACTTGTTTTGCTAAACTACGCGCTGCTGTGGGGGGGTAGCTCAGCTGGGAGAGCGTCGCGTTCGCAATGCGAAGGTCGGGAGTTCGATCCTCCTCCTCTCCACCACGGCCCTTTTTTTTCGATTTCAGTGGGCTCTTAGCTCAGTTGGTAGAGCAGCGGACTCTTAATCCGTAGGTCGAGTGTTCGAGTCACTCAGGGCCCACCACTGGATCCAAGGACCTGGCCGCGAGGCCAGGCCTTTTTCTTTTGCGACGTGACGAAAACGTGACGATATTGCCCACGTTTTCAGCAAAGAACACCTGACTCCAAATGCAATGGGAAGGTTGATCGCCACCAAGCCAACGCCCACACCAGGCCACCAAAATTAAACGCCCCGACACCCTCAAAGGTACTGGGGCGCATCTACAATGCGTACGGACTTCCAGTCATCGGAACGCGTCCTTGGCGCGTGACATCCATGCCGCGAAGCGTTCACCCAAGGAGCACTTCATGGATTCCGCAACCCTCCTCAAGACTGCCGTGGTGCTGCTGGGCCTGACCGCCGGTGGTGGGCTCGTGATGGCCATCATGCGCTTTACCGGCATGGACCGGCCGCCTTCCTGGCTCGCCATGCTGCACGGCTTGCTGGCCGCCGGCGGACTCACGCTGCTGCTGTATGCCGCCCTCGCCGGTGACGTGGGCACGGTCGTCTGGACGGGCATCGCGCTGCTGGTCCTGGCGGCGATTGGCGGCACCGTGATCAACCTGGGGTACCACGACAAAGGGCTGCCGCTGCCGAAGTCCTTCGTGATCGGGCATGCCGTCCTTGCGGTCATCGGGTTCGCACTGATCTCCGTTAGGGCGTTCGGGTAACGGCCGCGGTCGCAGGCAGGGGAACGTGTCCCTGCGTGCGCACGATCATCCGTGAGCACACCCTCCAACCACAGTTTGTGAGCTTGTCGCCCAACAGCCGGTTGGCACCGCTGCGTATGGCAGTCGTGTTTGGGCGGGTCGAGCCGGGCTCTTCGTGTCAGCGCGGTGCGACTTGCAGGCCCCGCAGGAACTCCACCATGTCGGCGCGCTGCGCTGCATCAGCCAGGTAGAACGGATGGGGAGATTTCTCGCCCCGGCGCGGGTCGAGCAAGCTGTCCAGGCTGCTAACCGATGCGTCGTGCAAGAACAGGTTGGTGCGGGCCAGGTCCAGCAGCAGCGGCAGGGCGTTGCCTCGCTTTTCTCCTCGGTCGCTGGCATCGACCACGATCATCTTGTCGTCGAAGGTGCCGCGGGAGTTGAGGATGTAGCTGAGCTTGGAGTCGCCGCGCTTGCCGACCGGCACCGGCAGGTAGCCGGGCCAAAGCGTTTTCAGCGCCACCAGCCCAGGCGGAACGATCTTGCTCTGATCGACGTTGTGGCACTGCGTGCACTGGGTCCTGAACGCTTCGCGTCCGTTGGCGGCCATGCGCTCGTCGACCTTGGGCGCGGCCGGAGCGGGCAGGCTGTCGAGGTAGGCATTCATGTCGAGCAGCTTCTTCTGGTCGACCCGCCGCCCCACCGGGCTGGCGGGGTCGCCCACCTTGCCGGTCATCGCAGCCTGCACGTAGGGGAAGCCGGTGACACCCGTCTCGCGCAGAATCTGCGCGTATTCATTGGCGAGCTGCCGCCCCGCCGGGCCCGCTTTCATCTCCAGGAACCGCCGGCCCTCGGGCGTCACCAGCGTGGTGGGATCGAGGTTGGTGGTGTACGAGGCATTGCTGATGTCATCCAGCAGCCGGAACTCCCCCGCGCTCCCGTACGGCGCGGCCAGGTCCTGCCTGAACAGCGGCGTGTTCTTGACCGGGTTGCCATTGCCGTCCTGCGTTTCGTCGAAAGTGCCGATCGGGTAGTAGGCCGGATTGCTGAGGTAGGCGTCGACCTCGGCCTCGGTCGACTTTGGTCCCAGCCCGGACGGCGCGCGCCCGATGCTCACGCCCATGAAGGTCTGCTGCAGGTTGGGGTAGAAGGCGCGCGAGTTGGCAGCCGTGGCCAGCAGCTTGCCGACGTTGAGCGTCAGCGCGGCCGGGCCGTCGATCCGCCGGCCGATGGAGCCGCCGCCCTTCAGGTCGAACACCGACTTGTCGGTGATGGTGTGGCAGATGGTGCAGGCGACGCCGACCTTGTCACCGCGCAGGATGTCGGTGCGCCCGTCGCGGTTGCTGTCCTTGGCGACGAGGCCGACCACCGCATTGGCGTTCACCATCGCCACCATCGCTTTAGGGTCGTTGAGCGTGGGTGCCTGCTCCGGCGACCAGTCGGTCTTGGCCTCCGCTTCAACGCGCTGGCGCAAGGCAGGCTCCATGGCTTCGATGTCCAGTTGCAGCCCGCTCTCCAGCGCCTGCTTCGGGGTCATCTTGGCCTGGATCATTCCCTGCGGCAGGCGGGCGGCGTCGGTCCAGAAGCCTTCGTTGCCGAAGGTCTCGAACCGGAAGACGGCAAGCCCTGCCGCGGCGTCGCCGCGCTGGTGCACGTTTGGATTGGGCCCTTGCTGCGGTCCATCGGAAGCCGCTCGAACCGCGGCGGGCTTGGCGGCGTCGGCACGGTCGCAGCCGGCAAGCACGAGGGACGCTCCGGCGGCGGCGGCGATCAACCAGGAAGCCCAGTGACCAAGCTTGTTCTGTACGTCCAGCATGAGATAGCCTTCGCGTGAGTGCAGCCCAGGTCAGCGCGATGAACGCTTCACCCGAGCAAATGCCAGTGTCGCAGGGTTGCCTGGCCTCTTCGTCGGCGGGCAACTACTTTGGTTGTAGGCAGTCGCCACAACCGGCCAGCCACAAAGAGAGACTTCGGCCCCCGCCCGACTGCTCGCTTTGGCTGCAATGTGCCAGTTGCACAAGCGGCTCATCGCCCAACGGCATGGATGGCGTCGGAGGCCTCACGCAGAAGCACTCCCATTAGCCAGGAGCAGCGAGGTCATTCCAAGCTTATTTCGGACTAGATTTTGGGACGCGGTCCTACCCACACGGACCTTCGCTGGCCGTCCGATCAAGCTCATTTCCGGAGTCTTCAATGAAAGTCCATCAGTCCCACAGTGCACGGCATCCTCGACTAAGGATTGGCACTGCTCTTGCTGCTGCTTCCACGCATGCTGGATTTCCCCCCGCCCGCAGCAGCCGCCTCTTATGCCATCGGCGTTGTCTACATCCTGGCGTCTCTCGTAACCCGGTATCCTCTGGGACTGCTCAAGCTGGTGCCCTCGCCAACAGGTGCGACGCTTCTTCATGAACCGCATGCGCCGTCGCAGAAGCTGTGAAATTTTGAGGCGCCCACCTCTCTATTCCGGCACGTCGTTTGCCCGACCGAACTCATGAGCACCAAAGGCCTGCCGAGGCACATCGGCTTCATCCCTGATGGCAATCGGCGGTGGGCACAGCAGCGAGAATTGCCGAAGGAAGCGGGCTACTCCTTCGGTGTCGCGCCGGGACTTGCGCTGTACGAGCGCTGCAAGCAGCTGGGAGTGGACGAGGTTTCCGTCTATGGCTTCACGCAGGACAACACCCGGCGACCCTCCGAGCAGACCGAGCGATTCCGTGCCGCCTGCGTGGAGTTCGCGACCGATATCGCGCGCAGGGGCGCTTCTCTGCTGGTGGTCGGCGACGAGAGCTCGGCCCTGTTCCCGCCTGAACTGCGTGCCTTCCGGCGCCGGCAGGGCGAAGGCATGAAGGTGAACTTCCTGGTGAACTACGGTTGGGAGTGGGACCTCGATGGCCTACGCGAAGGCGGCCTGCGGTCGAGCGATGTGTCGCGCCTGGATCTGGTGGTGCGTTGGGGCGGGGGCCGCCGCCTCAGCGGATTCTTGCCGGTGCAGTCCGTGTATGCGGACATCTACGTCGTCGATGCGTACTGGCCCGATTACGAGCGAGCGCACCTGGAGGCCGCGCTCGCCTGGTACCGGAAGCAGGACCGCACGCTGGGCGGCTGACCCGCTGCCACGCCGACGCGGCGCGAGCGCGTTCGGGGTGTCGTCAATCAGCGCGGCGTTGATAGCAGCGCCCTTTCAGGCGGCTGGAATACAAGCTCATGCATTCATCTTGATGACACTGATCATTCCATCGGCTTCCATGCACGCTCGCTTTACCTGGGCGCAGTCCTCGATACCTTTTCGCGCAACTGGGCCATCAACTCCTCTTTCGTGACGAGTTCGGCGTTCATGTTCTTGCGAATCATTTTTCCGTTTTCGATAAGCAGCAGCGTCGGTGCGCGGAAAATCCGCTCCACTGCCGCAAACCGATGCCCAGCCCATTCGAGCGTGTAGCTCCAGAATACGATGGTGCCGACAAGAACAGTGCCTTCGACCACCGACTTGTACTCTGCCGCAAATCCGTTTCCAGCAACCTCGGCCAGCAGCACGATAACGAGAATATCTGTCGTTCCGATTCCTCCGGCCTGCCGTTTCAGCACAAGCCTCAGCAGCCCGAAGAGGAGGAAGTACATGATTGTGCCCCGCACGACCAACTCCATCAACGAGTTGGTCGGTGTAAAGATGCCCTCCCAGTCGATGCTCCAGAACATGTCGCCCATGGTGTTCTCCAATGAAGATCTTACCGACGGCTTAGCCACGCCCTCGCAACACTAAGCGTTCGGGGTGTCTTGCGCGCGCCCAACGCCGCGCGCCCTGGCCGTGAGGGAGATTGCGCTACCTGCGCGGCTCGTGAGCTTGGATTCGAGTTTCTCCTGTAGCCGTGAGCGGTCAGTCTCGGACAGCGACATTGCATAAGCGGGTGCTGGTACTTGGCCACCCAGGAACGGAGCCCAGTAATCCTCGAAGCTGCCAAAGTCCGCCTTCACGTCAATGGCCTCGACGTCGACATCCGTCAGTCCGGCTCTCTCAAACGCGGCGCGCAGCGGCGTTGGATTGCACAGGGGGAAACGCGCACCTTCATGAAGCTTGGCTGCTTCGGGATCAAGTTCAACGGCCGCGTCCCAGAAAAGACGTATCAATTCCATCTTGCCCGCGTAGTCCCACACATAGGCTGCGATAGTTCCTCGTGGCACCGCGACGCGCGCGATCTCGGCCAGTGCACCGGGCAAGTCTGGTACAAAGTTCAGGACCAGACGCGGCGGCTCCATCGACCGATGTACTGTTCGTAAGGGCTGCCGCGCTCCCAAGTGTCGGAAACCGAAGTCTTGCCCATCGTGTTGGACTCCCGAATGAGGTAGCCTGCGATGCCTAAGCGTTCGACATGAGAGGCGGCTTCAAGAGGGCGAAGCTTGCTTGTAGACGTCCTCTCGATGGAGGTGTTAGGCCCCTGCTTCACTTTTGACGACCAAAAGCAAGGTTTCACCGGTTGCAACGAGCTTCTCTTCTCCCTCGGCAAGTGCATAGAGTTCGCATGAGGTGAAAACCTGAGACTTGCCCGGCTTGACGACTCGCGCTCGTGCGAAGAACCGCTCACCCACGGCGGGACGCAGGCAGTTGACGGAATAGTGCGATGCAAGCACAGGGCCCACGACCGTAGCAGCGGCGAACCCACACGCAGTGTCGATGAGAGCACCGACCAGACCGGCGTGAAGGAACCCTGAATACTGCGAGACCTCGGCGCGCCAAGGCATGCTGATCTCGACCTTCCCCGGCTCTGCACTGACGACCTCGATGCCGCACCATCGGTTGAACGCAGCAGTTTTGTTGATGGCTACGACGAGGGCCAGTGGACTGCTGCTCGTTACGCTCATTGCGGTGCCTCCTATGAGGGAGCACTCTAGCCCGTCGACAGCGCAAGACTGTCTCTGCCGCGACAACAATATGCGCTGATCCACGCATCAGGGGCCTAATGTCGAAGATCAGCCGCAGCCATCGGCTGTTCTTCACCGGACCTTCGACAGTCGCTCAGCCATGCGCGTTTGCCAACCCGGGCCAGTCGCCTTCCAGCGCTCGATGACGTCAGCTGGCAATCTAAGGGAGAGTAGCTTGCGTGGGTTCGAAGAAACCGGTCGACCGCCCTTATTCACCTTGGCACGCGCGAGCATTTCCTCAGTGAGTTCCGGCAGCTCCTCATACTCGCTCTTCTTCACGACATGAGCATCGACACGCGCAAGATCAGATTTCAAGGAGCGGCGCGATGCGGGCTTGTTCGCGTTCATTAGCTTTCCTCATACTGAATACGTGACGATCCGCGCCACGCAGTGTGTACCCAATGACGACCATCCGCCCGGCCAGCATGCCGTAACAGACGATTCGCACTTCACCGTACTGCCTTCGCACGTCTTCGACCTCAAGGGTAACTCCTTCAAAGACTACCTCGGCATCCGCAAAGTCCAGTCCTCGTTCCGCCAACGCCTTCTCGCGCTGACGGGATCGAAGGTGATACGCACGGGTTATTGTATCTACAAAAACTAGCGACGGAAAGCTCAGCCAAGTCGGTGAGATTTAACGTCGGACTTGACCGACGCGCAAGTGCACTGGGCGCGAAGCGACCGGACGCACTTGCGCGTCCGTGTCGAATGATGGGATGGACTCCCCCGTTTGCGCCACATTGGCGCTCTGGTCTTCATTGGCGTGGGGATCAGGTCTTCAACAATCGAAAGGAGTCCGACATGAATGCTACAACCGTTGCCGTTGATTTGGCAAAGTCTGTCTTCCAGCTGGCCGTTGCCGATTCTTCCTGGCGCGTCATTGAAACCCACCGCCTGACGCGCACCCAGTTCGAGCGCTGGTTTGCCAACCGCAATGTCTCGCTGGTCATCATGAAAGCCTGCGGCTCGGCCCACCACTGGGCACGCTGGCTCAATGGCCTGGGCATATAGGAAGGGTTAGATGCCTGCGAGCTACCCAAAGAAGCAGCAGAATTCGTCTCGGTCGACGACGGCGAGAAACGCCTGAAGGGTATGCACTTCGAGATTGGGTTCATAGCCATGCCATTTCAGATCGCGACGCATCCAGAAGACTCGCCAACGGTTCTGGGTTCTCACGTAGGTCGCCTTGGCTACAGGTGTTTCCCGCAGCGTCGAATTGTCTTGCCAGTCTGGCCGGATCTCAAATATTTCGACACTCTGCCCAGTAATTCTGCTGCCGATGTCGAGCTGCGGCCGGATGTGTGGAGGCGGCCTGCGGCTCTCCATGAACTTCGCAAGATCGCGCTCGAAGCGCTTAGTTCGAGGATGGAGAAAGCCATGCGAAAGCCGGAAATTGTCTTGGGAATAGAAGGCTACACGAGGTGCGGGTTCAGGGATCTAACGTCAGAGGTCAGTGGCGCGCGAAGCGCGTCCACTGGACCGACCAGTTAAGTCTCTCGCCTTGCTACGCTTGCGAACGAGCTTGACCTCCAACCTGCACCCAAGCGCTTCCGCGTACTTCGAAAGAGTGGCCAGTGATGGCGAATGCTTACCCCTGCCCGACTCCATCCGCGCGACGGCAGACTGAGTGGTGCCAATTTTCTCCGCTACTTGCGCCTGAGTGAGGCCTTGTTCAGAACGCGCCTTCAGGAACTCGTCGAGCAGCCCAAATTCCTCACCCAGTTCTTCAAATTGGGCCTTCACATCCTCGCGCCCAAGTGCCTTGGCACGCAACTGCTTATGCGTCAGCATCTTTCCACTCCTTCATGCGCTTTCGCGCGACTGCAAGTTCTCTGGGCGGGGTCTTATCGGTTTTCTTCACGAATTGGTGCAGCATGACGAATTCCTGCGACCCACCAAGGTGCAATAGAACACCCGCCCAATCCCTTCCTGATTTCAAGCGCACTTCGAAAAGCCCAGAGCCCATCGCACGGGTATGAGGCATTCCCAAATCCGGGCCGTACTCACAATCCGATCGGTCAGATGAAGATAACGCGCCAACAGCCCTGCAGGAAGTGCAAGCACGGCTTCCTGAAGCTTGTCGTCGTGGTACTTGACTCCCAGCTCATCTGCACCGGATTATAGCAAATACGCTATGCCGCCTCTACGATGGAGGCACGGCATCCGCGTGATTTAACGTTGGAGATGCCCGGCGACCGGCGGAGAGTGGAGCAGCGAAGCCGCGGAACGCCGCTCGGCGTCCGTGTCGAATGATGGGATGGACTCCCCCGTTTGTTTGCGCCACATTGGCGCTCTGGTCTTCATTGGCGTGGGGATCAGGTCTTCAACAATCGAAAGGAGTCCGACATGAATGCTACAACCGTTGCCGTTGATTTGGCAAAGTCTGTCTTCCAGCTGGCCGTTGCCGATGCGTCCTGGCGCATCATTGAAACCCAAGTCCCCGATCTTGTCCACGCCGCGGGCTGCCTTGAATGCGCCCCGCACGATGATGCGCCCGGTGTTGTCGAATTCGACGGCAAGCCCCTTTGCCGCGGCCTCTGCCTGCAGCATGGCTTGCGTGGTTGACTCACCTGCAGTCACGGCGCCGCCTGAACCCAAAGACGGCGTGCTTGTTCGGCACCGTGCGACCGTTGGCGGGCGCCTTTGCACCGAAAGCAGTTGGCGTGACGACGGCAACCTCACTGCGCGATGTGGCGCATTCAGCAAGAATTGCGCTCCCGAGGCAAGTGTGAACAAGGCCAGTTTTCAATTGCTTCTCCTGATACCGGTCAGGCCGGAATAGAGGTTACCGGACGTCTATACGATTTCTTGATGGCTGTAGCGAACGACACACGAGAATGAGTTCAAGCTGCGATGGGCCAAAGCCGCGCCCGCGGCGACAATGACCCAGCAAGTAGGCTGAGCCATGAAGTTCGTCACACCCGCCACCAGCAACCTCATCGACCAACTCAAGATCGACAAGCTTGATCGCTTGCCGATGACGGTTTGACCCCATGGAAAACCTCGACGTCACAGTGCTTGGCACCTTGCGGGATTGGCGCCGGGCCGGAAGGCGCGCGCTGCTGGCGACGGTGGTGCGCACCTGGGGCTCGTCACCGCGGCCGGCCGGCTCGATCCTGGCGCTGGCCGAGGATGGCTGCGTGGTGGGGTCCGTCAGCGGCGGCTGCATCGAAGATGACCTGATCGCGCGGCACAGGTCGCGCATCAGCTGCGGCCCGCCGCGCTTCGTCACGTACGGCGTGTCCGCCGACGAGGCCCACCGCTTCGGCCGCCATGCGGCGGGACCCTCGAGCTGCTGCTGGAATTCGACCCTGACCCGGCGGCGCTGCAGGATCTCGTGCAGGAACTGCAGCAGGGCCAAATGATGCGGCGGGCGGTTCGCCTGTCCGATGGACAAGTGTCTCTCGGGCCCGCACAGGCTCCGGGGCAACTGGAGTTGCGCGACGGCCTGCTGGTCAACGTCTTCGGCCCCGAATACCGCATGCTGCTGATAGGCGCCGGCCAGCTCGGCGAGTACCTGGCGACGATGGCCCGGTTCTCCGGCTTTGCCGTGACGGTGTGCGACCCGCGCGAGGAGCATCGCGGCACCTGGAGCGTGCACGGCACAACGGTGCTGACCGGAATGCCCGACGACATCGTCGCCGCCTTCCGGCCGGACGGCCGCAGCTGCGTGATCGCCCTTACCCACGACCCCAAGCTCGACGATCTGGCGTTGATGGAGGCCCTGCGCACGCCGGCCTTCTACGTCGGCGCCATCGGCAGCCGGCGCAACAACCAGGCGCGCCGGCAACGCATGATGGAGCACTTCGGCTTCAGCGCGGTGGAGATGAAGCGGATGCGCGGGCCGATCGGTATCTACATCGGCAGCAAGACGCCGCCGGAAATCGCCGTGAGCGTCATGGCGGAAATACTGGCTGTCAAGAACCGCGTGGCCCTGCCCCATGAGTCGCACGGCATAGCCCACGAAAGTGGCTCTCCATCCGGACGGGGTCCGCTTCCTGCCCGGTGAAGAGCGCGAAGGCCTTGATGGCCTGACCGACCGCCATGGTTCCACCGTCAAGGGTGGTGCAACCCTGCTGGCGCGCAGTGCGAATCAGTTCGGTCTCGAGCGGGAAATAAACCACCTCCGCCACCCACAGCGGCGGCCGCAGCAAAGCCGCCGGCACGGCCGACCCCGGCATCTTGGCCATGCCGGTGGGCGTCGCGTGGATCAAGCCAGTGGCGCCCTCCAACGCATCGGCCACGTCGGCGAAGGTCTCGACCGGAACCTCGGCCTTTTGCCGCAGCGCAGCGGCCAGCGTCTGCGCGCGCCGCAGATCCTGGTCGACGATGCGAAGCCGCGAAGCGCCCATTCGAACCACGGACCAGGCGATCGCCGAGCCCGCGCCGCCCGCGCCCACAAGCACGGGGCACGCGAGGTCGGCATGCGGCAAGGCACGGCGAAAACCCCATGCCCATCCCCAGCCATCGGTGTTCTCGCCGATGAGGCGGCCGCCGCGGATGACGACGGTGTTCACCGCGCCCATTTCCGCCGCCGATTCGGACAGTTCATCGAGCAATGGCACCACGGCCTGCTTGCAGGGGAAGGTGATGTTCAGGCCCGCGAAATCCATCAGCCGCGCCGCGCCCAGCAACATCGGCAGGTCGGCGGCCGAGGCGCAGGTGCGGTCCAGGTCGATCAACTGGTAGTGAAGGCGCAGCCCCTGGCGCCGCGCCTCTTCCTCATGCATCGCGGGCGACAGCGACTGCTGGATGCCCGCGCCGACCAGGCCGATGAGCAGCTTGCGGCCCGTCTGCGCCATGCGTTACCTGCGGACCTTCGCAAGCTCCGCCATCATGTCCTTGACGGTCGATTCGCCGACGGTCGATGCGTGCTTGTCGATGACCGGCTTCATCTTCTCGCGCAGCTTGGCCAGCTCGGCCGGCGGCAATTCGGTGACCTGCATGCCGGCCTTCTTCAACTCGTCCAGCGTGCTCGAGGCCTGCTGGCGAGAGACCTGGCGCTGGTACTTTCCCGCCTCGATGGCCGCCTCCTGGATGATCTGCCGGTCCGCCGCGCCGAGGGTGTCCCAGAAGCGCTTGCTGATGATGACGGACTGCGGGTTGTACTGGTGATTGGTGAGCGCCAGGTGCTTCTGAACCTCGGCGAACTTGTTGGCCGAGATGACGCTCACCGGGTTCTCCTGGCCGTCCACGGCCTTCTGTTCGAGCGCGGCAAACAGCTCGGGAAATGCCAGTGGTGTCGGGTTGGCGTCGAGCGCCTTGACCCAGTCGATGTTGATCGGGTTGGGAATGACGCGCAGTTTCAAGCCCGCGATATCTTCCACCTTCTGGATGGGGCGGCGGCTGTTGGTGAGGTTGCGAAAACCCAGTTCCCAGTAGGCGAGCCCCACGATTCCCTTGTCCGCGAGCCTGGCGTGCAGGTTGCGGCCGAACGGGCCGTCCACCACGGCGTCCGCTTCCTGCGGGGTGGCAAAAAGGAAGGGGAAGTCGTAGATGGCGAACTCCTTCACCTGCGAAGCCAGGATGCCGGAATTCAGCACGGTCATCTCCACGGTGCCGCCTTGCAGGGCCGAGACGGTCTGCGCATCTCCACCCAGGACGCCGCCGGGGAAGAGGTTGACCTTGAGCTTGCCGCCGGTTTTCGCGGCCACGATTTCCGCGAAGCGCTCGGCGCCCAGCACGGCCGGATGCCCCTTGGGGTTCTGCAGGCCCATCTTGATGGTGCGCTCCTGCGCGCCGGCCCAGCCCGTGGCCGCAACCAGCACGGCAACCGCCATCACTTTCAGGATAGAACGCCTCATGTCTTGTCTCCATGTTGCCATTACGCGCCAAACCACAGGGCGGGCACCGTCACCGGCGACGGAACACCACCATGGGGAACATTACTACGATCTCGGCCCGCATGAACGGGTGGCGTCCGAGCGCGTCGACGGCCCGCTGCTGGGCGGCTGCGCCGGCACGAGGTCAACCCAAGCAGGGACGGCGGCAGAGGCCCTAGGTTTCCAGCTGCAGGCTGTGCGCGGCGCCGTCCAGCGGCACCCGCAGCTCGCCTTGAGGCAAGGACTCCAGCGGCAGTTCCAGAGTCCTGCCATCCAGCACTGCATGGGAGATTCCGCGGCCGCGCCGCGCCCCCGCGATGACGCGAATGTCATAGCAGGTGCCGCCCACTTCAACGCGTGCCTCGTAGCCCGGCCATTCGGCGGGGATGCAGGGGTCGATGACCAAAGTCGCACCTTCGCGCCGGATACCCAGGATGCCGCCAAGACCGGCCCGGTACATCCAGCCGGCGGCGCCGGTGTACCAGGTCCAACCACCGCGCCCGGCATGAGGCGCCACCGAATACACGTCGGCCGCCACCACGTAGGGCTCGACCTTGTAGCGTTGGGCCTGCTCTGGCGTGAGCGCGTGGTTGATGGGGTTCAACAGGCTGAACAATTGCGCTGCCTTGGCGCCCTCACCCAGCCTGGCAAAGGCCAGGATCGCCCACATGGCCGCGTGGCTGTACTGTCCGCCGTTCTCGCGCAGGCCGGGCGGGTAGCCCTTGATATAGCCCGGGTCGCGCGGGGTCTTGTCGAAGGGCGGCGTAAAGAGCAGGGCCAGCCCGTCATCGGGCTTGAGCAGCTGCCGCTCCAGCGATGCCATGGCGGTGGCCGCCCGCGCTGGGTCCGCCGCGCCCGACAAGACCGCCCAGGATTGGGCGATCGAATCAATGCGACACTCGCCGCTGTCGCTGGAGCCCAGCCAGGTGCCGTCGTCGTAGGTGGCGCGCCGGTACCAGGCGCCGTCCCAGGCTTCGCGCTCCAGGGCCTCGCGCACGGCTTGCGCATGATCGCGCCAGCGGTGCGCGCGTGCCGGATCGCGCTTCTGCGCCAATGGCGCGAACAGGGCGATGGTGCGCACCAGCAGCCATCCCAGCCAGACGCTCTCGCCCCGCCCTGCCTCGCCCACCCGGTTCATGCCGTCGTTCCAGTCGCCCGTGCCCATCAGCGGGAGGCCGTGCTCACCGGTCAACGCCAGGCACTGGTCCAGTCCGCGCGCGCAGTGCTCGAACAGGCTCGCCGAGCCGTCGGCCGCCATCGGCTGAAAGAACGCGTCGTGCTCGCCCGGCGCAAGCGGCGGGCCTTCCAGGAAAGTCACCATTTCATCCAGCACACCGGGGTCGCCCGCGCTTTGCACATAAGTGGCGGTGGCGTAGGCCAGCCAGACCCGGTCGTCGGAGATGCGGGTGCGAACGCCCTGGCCCGAATGGGGCAACCACCAATGCTGCACGTCCCCTTCTGCGAATTGCCGGCCGGCGGCGCGCAACAGGTGGCCGCGCGTGGTTTCGGGCCGGGCGAAGGTCAGCGCCATGCCATCTTGCAACTGGTCGCGAAAGCCATAGGCGCCGCTCGCCTGGTAAAAAGCCGAGCGCGCCCAGATGCGGCAGGCGATGGTCTGGTACAGCAGCCAGCCGTTGAGCATGATGTCCATCGCGCGGTCGGGCGTCTTGACCTGGACGCATCCCAGCAACTCCCGCCATTGCTCGGCGACCTCGCCCAGCACCGTGTCGAGGTCGGCCTGGCGGTAGCGCGCGACGAGGGCGCGCGCCTGGTCCGCGGACTCGCACTGGCCCAGGAAGAAGACCACTTCCACGGTTTCGCCGGCGCCGAGGTCCACCACTTGCTGCAAGGCGGCGCAGGGATCGAGCCCGGCCCCGGCGGCGCCGGACAAGCGGGCGGTTCGCTCCAATGCGGCGGGCGCGCCGGTGCCGCCGCCGCGGCCCAGGAATTCGCTGCGGTCCGACGTGTGCGCCGTTTGCCTGCCCGCCAGGTCGGCGAAGGCAACACGCCCGGGAAACGCCGAGCTCCAGGGGTTGGCCGCGAACAGCGCGCCGGTGGCCGCGTCGAGCTCGGTCGTGATGAAAGGGCCGCTGGCGCCGCGCGCGCTACCCAGCACCCACTCCACATACGCCGACACCGACAGTCGGCGCGGCACACCCGACAGGTTTTTCAGCGTGAGGCGCGAGATCTTCACCGGGTCGGCCACGGGCACGTACTGCAGCAGCGAAAGCGCGATTCCATTGGCCGTGTGTTCGAAGCGGCTGTAGCCGTGGCCGTGGCGCGCGATGTAGCGGCCGGCCGAGCGCACCGGCTGTGCGCTGGCGGTCCACACATCGCCGGTGATTTCGTCGCGCACGTAGATCGCCTCGCCGGTCGGGTCGCCGACCGGGTCGTTGGACCAGGGTGACAGCTGATTTTCCCGGCTGTTCTCGGACCAGGTATAGCCGCTGCCTTCGGCCGAGACCTGGAAGCCGAAGGCCGGGTTGGCGATGACGTTGATCCAGGGCGCCGGGGTGGTGGCGCCGGCGTCCAGCACCGTCACGTACTCGCGGCCGTCCTGGTCGAATCCTCCCAGGCCGTTGAAGAACTCCAGCTG
>JACDFR010000095.1 GCA_013815685.1 Ramlibacter sp. | reverse complement strand
AGCGCCAACAGGGGCGCGGCCATGCGCACGCCCGCCATGCATGCATGCAGGAAGATGTGCCCGGCAATGAGTCGCGCGAGCGCCGCGCTGAGACCTCCGCTCATGGGGGCGCGTCGTCCCCTTCCGCTCCGGGTGGCAGCAGCGCCTGGGCCTGCGCCTCCGGCAGGGCCTCGACCACTTTCAACGCACGCCTCATCTGGTTGGTGCGGGTCTGCGCCGTCTCCAGCGTGTCCGATGCCTTGCGCACCTGCTCGCGAATCTTCTCCACCCAGGTCCCGTAGCGCTCGAACTCGGTCTTGACGGCGCCCAGCACCTTCCAGACTTCCGACGCCTGCTGCTCCAGCGCGAGCGTGCGAAAGCCCATGTGCAGGCTGTTGAGCATCGCCAGCAGCGTCGTGGGCCCGGCCAGGGTGACGCGGTAGTCGCGCTGCAGGCTGTCCATCAGGCCGGGGCGGCGCAGTACCTCGGCATAGAGGCTTTCGATGGGCAGGAACAGGATCGCGAAATCGGTCGTGTGCGGCGGGCACAGGTAGCAGTCGCTGATGGATTTGGCTTCGGTACGGATGCGCGACTCGAGCGCGCGCGCCGCGATGTCCGCCGCCGCCGGGTCGGCGCGATCCTGGGCATCGAGCAGGCGCTCGTAGTCGTCCCGCGGAAACTTGGCATCGATCGGCAGCCAGACCGGCGTGCCGTCCGCGCTGCGGCCGGGAAAGCGGATGGCGAAGTCCACCCGCTGGTTGCTGCGCGGCTTGGTCTCCACCTGCTTGGCGTACTGCTCGTGCGTGAGCACCTGTTCGAGCAGGGCCTCCAGCTGCACTTCACCGAACATGCCGCGGGTCTTCACGTTGGTCAGCACGCGCTGCAGGTCGCCGACGCCCTGCGCCAGCGTCTGCATCTCACCGAGGCCCTTATGGACCTGTTCCAGCCGGTCGGCGACCTGCTTGAAGCTCTCACCCAGGCGCGTCTCCAGCGTGGTCTGCAGCTTCTCGTCCACGGTCTTGCGCATCTCGTCGAGTTTGGCGGCGTTGGTCTGCTGCAGCTGCGTCAGCTGCGCGTCCAGCGTCGCGCGCACTTCGTTCATCCGCCGCGCATTCGATTCACCCAGGCTTTGCAGCTGCAGCGAAAGCGTATCGGACAGCGTTTTTTGCAGCAGGGCAAGCTGCTGCCCGAAGGCATCGATCTGGATGTTCTGCGTGCGGGTGGTTTCGGCCCCCTGCCGGACGATCGCGTCCTGGAAGGTGGCCAGGGTGTGCGTGAGCTCGGTGCGCGCGCCGCGCGACGATTCGCTAATCTCGCGGCGCAGCTCGCGCTCCATGCGTTCGTTGGCGGCCAGCAGTTCCATGCGCGCGGCGTCGTTGGCGGGCGGCTTGCGCAGCAACAACACGAACACCAGCACCAGGTTGGCGATGGCCAGGGCGACCAGGGTCCAGATTTCCACCAGCGACTACTTCAGTACTTCGGGATTCAGGGGCGTCACGGGCTTGCCGTGCACCAGGAAGCCGATCAGGTTGTCGGCGGCCAGGTTGGCCATGGCCTTGCGCGTCGGAACGGTGGCGCTGGCGATATGGGGCGTCAGAACCACATTGGGCACCGTGAGCAGGTCCGGATGGACCTTGGGTTCGCCTTCAAAGACGTCCAGACCGGCTGCGGCAATCCGCTTGTCGCGCAGCGCGGCAGCCAGTGCCGCGTCGTCGACGACACCGCCGCGGGCGACGTTGATAAGGTTCGCCGCCGGCTTCATTAAGGCCAGCTCGGGCGCCCCGATGGCATGGTGGGACGCCGGCGAGTAAGGCAGCACCAGCACCAGGTGGTCGGCTGCTCGCAGCAGTTCCTCCTTACCGACGTAGCGTGCCTTGCACTGGGCCTCTAGGTCCGGGGCCAGGCGGGAGCGGTTGTGATAGATCACATTCATGCCGAAGCCGTGGGCACCGCGCCGGGCGATGCCCTGCCCGATCCGGCCCATCCCCAGGATGCCCAGCGTGCTGCCGTGAACCTCCGAGCCGGAAAACATGTCGTAGCTCCAGCGCTGCCATTTTCCGGCGCGCAGGTAATGCTCGCTCTCGGTCAGGCGGCGCGCCGTGGCCATCAGCAAAGCGAAGCCGAAATCCGCGGTGGATTCGGTCAGCACATCGGGCGTGTTGGTGGCCAGGACGCCTCGCTGCGTCATCGCGGCCAGGTCGAAATTGTTGTAGCCGACCGCCATATTGGCGCAGATCTTCAATCCGGGTGCGACGGCAAGGACGTCGGCGTCGATGCGTTCGCCGCCGGTGGTGAAAGCGCCCACCTTGCCAGCCAGCTTCCCCGCTAAACGCTCCTTGGGCCAGGGCTCGTCGGCCTGGTTGTGCTCGACCTCGAAATGCTGCTCGAGCAGGGCGATGATCTCCGGGAAAACAGCTCGCGCGACCAGGATGCGTGCTTTGGTCATGAATTCCTATTTCTGCTGCGTGATGGACGGTGTGTCGGCGGGACTGGCCGAAGCCGGGGCATGGGCCGCGTCGGGGTTCCAGCCGAGCAGCGCAAGCAGCACGACGAAGCCGATGACATAGGCCACCGCCACGTGCCACCCCGCCTTGAGCCAGGCACCCACCGAGCGGGCTTCCGGATACATGTTCGACAGCGCCACGCCCGCCGATGAGCCGAACCAGATCATCGATCCGCCGAAACCAACCGCGTAGGCAAGGAATCCCCAGTCATAGCCGCCCTGCCGCAAGGCCAGCGCAGTCAGGGGAATGTTATCGAACACCGCACTGATGAATCCAAGGCCGAATGCCGTCTGCCAGGAGGCCGGGGGCAAATGCTGTACCGGCATCATGGAGGCGCACAGGACCAGCGCCAGGAGAAAGACCGTGCCGCGCAGCGCTTCAGGCAGCAGCCCCCAGCGCGGGCGCCGCCAGGGGGACAGCACCAGGATGGCCGCCCACACCGCCAAGCCGATCACCGGCCATCGGCTGAGAACTTGCCGATCATGCAGGTTGAAGAAGATGTTGGCCCCGATCGCCGACAGCAGGATGAGGGTCACGATGGCAAGGCGCGCACCATCGAACGCGACACCATGAGGATTGTCTTTCACGATGGGCTGCAACGCGTGCTGCTGGCGCGCCGCGAAAACGCCGAAGATCAGCGTGGCCGTGATGGCGGCGACGTAGGCCTCGACCACCTGGATTGCCGGGACGCCCGCGATCCACATCATCGTGGTCGTCGTATCGCCCACCACGCTGCCCGAGCCTCCCGCATTGCTGGCAGCGACGATGCCGGCGAGGAAGCCGATGTGTACGCGCTTCCTGTAGAGCACACCCGCCATCGTTCCGCCGATCATGGCTGCGGCGATGTTGTCGAGGAAGCTGGACAGAACGAACACCAGGAGCAGCAGGCAAAATCCCCCCTTCCAGTCGTCTGGCAAAAATCGGGGCAGCAGCGAAGGTACGCCGCTGCGCTCGAAATGATCGGCCAGCAAGGCAAAACCCAGCAGCAGGCCAAGCAGGTTGGCCAGGGTCACCCATTCATGGAACAGCAGGCCGCTCAGCCCGCTGATGCCGGTTACGCCCGAAAAGTCCCCGAATGCAAGCTTGTACAGGGTGATCACGGCCAGCCCGGTGAGCGCGACGTTGAGTGTGTAGCGGTGGAACAGCGCCACGCCCAGAAGCGTCAGCGCAAAAAGAAAGAAATCGAGGGGGATGCCGGCCAGGGTCATGGGGTGCCTCTGCTTGTTCTAGGTAGCGGATTATGCGGGCTTGTCCGCGGCAGCCTCGGCGGTAGGCCGGAGCCTACGGAAGTTTTCCTGCGGTTCCTACCAGCTTGCGCCGCATGCAGTTCTAGAGTTTTTTTAGCGCCTCAATGGAGTCTCAAATGAATCGCGACCGTCTCAAGGGCAACTGGAAACAGGTCAAGGGCAAGCTGAAGGAGCAGTGGGGGAAACTCACGGACGACGACCTGGACGTGATCGCGGGCAAGCGCGACCAGCTGCTCGGCCGCATCCAGGAGCGCCACGGCATTGCGAAGGACGAGGCCGAACGGCAGGTCGATGCATTCGAGCGCGGAAATCCCGATTACAAATTCGAAAAGGACTAGGCGCAGCGTTTAGTCCAACCAGCGGGTGAACTCCTGCACCGGCACGCGCGGCGTGTGGAAGCTGTTGACCTTGTCGCTTTCGTCGGCATATCCGAGCGACATCCCGCACACCAGCATTTCATCGGGGCCGGCGCCGATGTGCGGCAGGATGATCTTTCCATAGCTGTTCCAGGCCGCCTGTGGGCAGGTGTGCAGGCCGCGCGCGCGCGCGGCGACCATCATGCTTTGCATGAACATGCCGTAATCGACCAGCGAGCCCCGTCCCATCACCCTGTCAAGCGTGAACATGAAGCCCACCGGCGCATCGAAAAACCGGAAATTGCGTTGGTGCTGCGCATGCATCTTGTCCTTTTCGCCTTTGGCGATGCCCAGCAGGCCATAGAGCCCCCAGCCGTTTTCCCGCCGCCGTTCGATGTAGGGCGAAACCCACTGCTCGGGGTAGTAGTCGTATTCCTCCCGGTACTCGGCCGCGAGCGCAGGGTTGGCGTAAATGGAATCGTGCGCGGCGCAGACTTTCGCAACGAGCTGATCGCGGCCCGCTCCCTGCAGCACGTACACCCGCCATGGCTGGCAATTGGTTCCCGAGGGCGCCCGGCGTGCGACCTGGAGGATTTCGGCGATGACCTCCCGCGGCACGGCCGTGGGCAGGAAAGCCCGCGCGGATAACCGGCTTTCGATCGCAGCGTCGACGCTGGCGGGGTGCTCGATCTGGGTACTTACCTGGGATGCGGTCATTTGAGGGCCTCGAGGACCGATTTGAGTTTGCCTGGCAATTCGGCGGGCCGCCGCGTCGCCCGGTCCACATAGACATGGACGAAATGCCCTTTCGCGGCCGTCATCGGCTCGTTCTGGACGAACAATCCCACTTCATAGCGGACGCTGGAGCGGCCCATGTGCGCCACCCGCAGGCCCGCTTCCACCGCCTGGGGAAAGGCGACCGGCGAAAAGTAATTGCAGCGGGTTTCGACCACCAGCCCGATCACCTCGCCTCGATGGATGTCCAAGGCGCCCTGCTCGATCAGGTGGCCGTTCACCGCAGTGTCGAACCAGCTGTAGTAGATCACGTTGTTGACGTGCCCATACACGTCGTTGTCCGACCATCGCGTGCCGATGGTGCGAAAGGCCCGATAGGCCGTCCGGGGCGAGGGTTCGGGCTTGTCGGTCGCAGCGGTATTCATCGCGCCAGATTCTGCCAGCGCTGGGCGTATTGCGCCGCGACCTTGAACGTGTTGACCTGGACCTGGACGGTGTCCTCGATCCTCGCGCCATAACCGCCCGCCATGGCAAACGCCAGCGGCACGCGCCGCTGCCACGCCCAGTCGAATACCCGCCGGTCACGGGCCTCGAGTCCGTCCAAAGTCAGTTTCAGCCGGCCAAGGCGGTCCCCCTCGTGCGGGTCGGCGCCCGCCAGGTAGATGACGAGTCCCGGTTCGAAGCGCTGCGCCAGTTCGCCCAGCGCGCGCTCCAGCCCCTGCAGGTACTCTTCGTCCCCGCATCCGTCCGGGAAAGCGACATCGAGGTCGCTCGCCTCCTTGCGGAACGGGAAGTTCTTCTGGCCATGCAGGGACAACGTGAAAACGCTGGCGTCGCAGCGAAAAATATGTGCGGTCCCGTTGCCCTGGTGGACGTCCAGGTCGATGACGGCCACTTTCAGGGTCCGCGCGCGGGAGCGGGACCATTCGGCCTGCAAGAGCCGGGAGGCCACCGCCGCGTCGTTAAAAACGCAAAATCCACCGCCCCTGTCGGCGTACGCATGGTGGGTGCCTCCGGCAATGTTGGCCGCCACGCCTTCCTCGACGGCGGCCCGGCAGGCGGCGACCGTGGCGCCTACCGATCGGCGCGCCCGGTCCGCCATGGCCTCACTCCAGGGAAAGCCGATCTCGCGCATGACCTTGGCGTCGACGGAACCGTCGGAGATGGCAGTCACATAACTCGGACTGTGCACCAGCGCCAGTTCGCCGTCGGTCGCGGGCAAGGCCTGCATGAGCTCGATGCCAAGCAGCTCGCCAGTAAGGCGGTCGCGCAGCAGCTGATATTTCGACATCGGAAAGCGATGCCCCGGCGGCAGGTAGACAGACTGGCCGGCGTAGTAAACCCGCATGCCGCTATTCTGGCCGACACCCGGCAATGACGTTTTTTAGGTGCCGGGCTCTAGAATGGTGCATTGCAGCAAAAAAGCCTTGCAAAGGCCACCGCCCCCTTTATACTAGGCCCATGCTGCACTGCAACATAAAGGCTCCGGCCGAGTTTCAGCGCAGACGTGATCCCCACCACCTAACGGAGAATCCCTATGTTGACCGCTGAACAAATCCTGGCCTCGCAGAAAGCCACCATCGAAACCCTGTTTGGCCTGACCAGCAAAGCATTCGAAGGCGTCGAGAAGCTTGTCGAGCTGAACTTGACCGCTTCCAAGGCCGCGCTGGCTGAAGCCGCAGACACCACGCAAGCCGTGCTGGGCGTCAAGGACGCGCAAGAGCTGCTGGCACTGCAGGCCTCGCTGTTCCAGCCGCTGGCCGAGAAGACTGCCGCCTACAGCCGCCACCTGTACGACATCGCGTCGGGCACGGGCGCTGAGTTCGGTAAGGCGATGGAAGCCCAGACCGCTGAAGCCCAGAAGAAACTCCTGGCTGTCGTTGACAACGCCGCCAAGAACGCCCCCGCCGGCAGCGAGACCGCCGTCGCTGTGTTCAAGAGCGCTGTTGCCGCCGGCAACAATGCCCTGGAGTCGGTGCAAAAGGCTGTCAAGCAGGCTTCCGATGTCGCCGAAGCGAATTTCAACGCCGTCGCCAGCCAAGCCGTAAACGCCGCCAGGACCACCACCTCGGCGAAGAAGCGCTGAGCCTCGACTTCATCTTTCCGATTGTCTCCGGGTCCTTTCGACGCCCTCACGGGTTCAGGGATCCTTCAAGGGCAGATCTCACGATCTGCCCTTTTTTTAATTGCGGGATGCCTGAGACCGCTAGCCGCAGAGCTCGCCGGCTGCACGCCGCAGCGGATGCATACAATTGAGAATGATTCGTGTTTGGTTTATGATTGCCTCATATTCAATCTCCTGCGAGGAAAACCCATGATCAAGAAAGCCCTTGGCGCCGCTTCCGTGCTGCTCGCCGTGTCTGTTTCCGCCACCGCCCAGGAACAGGTGCTCAATCTCTATTCCGCCCGTCATTACTCAACGGATGAGGCCCTGTACGCCAACTTCACGAAGGCTACCGGCATCAAGATCAATCGCGTTGATGCCGACGACGCCGGCATCCTGGCGCGGCTCAAGGCCGAAGGCGCCGCCTCGCCCGCGGACGTGATCCTGCTGGTGGATGCGGCCCGGCTGCACAAGGGAGAGGTCGACGGGCTGTTCCAGGCCGTGAAATCGAAGGCGCTGGACGACGCGATCCCGGCTCGGTACCGGGCCAAGGCAGGCCCCGAGGGCACGCCCTGGTTCGGCTTTTCCACGCGGGCCCGGGTCATCGTCTACGACAAGGTCAAGGTCAAGCGCGAAGACGTCGACACCTATGAGGAACTTGCCGACGCCAGGAACAAAGGGAAAATCTGCATTCGCTCGGGTTCGCACCCCTATAACCTGTCGCTGTTCGGCGCGCTGGTCGAACACCTGGGCGAGCAAAAGGCCGAAGCCTGGCTCAAGGGAGTTGTCGCCAACCTGGCCCGTGATCCCAAGGGCGGAGACACTGACCAGATCAAGGGCGTGGGCTCCGGCGAGTGCCAGATCGCCGTCAGCAACAGCTATTACGTCGCACGGCTGCTGCGCTCGAGCAACCCGGAAGACAAGGCATTGATGGAGCGGGTCGGCGTGGTGTTCCCCAATCAGAGCTCCTGGGGCACGCACGTGAACATCGCCGGCGGTGCCGTCGCGAAGAACGCCCGGAACCAGGCCAACGCAGTGAAATTCCTCGAGTACCTGGCCAGCCCCGAAGCGCAGAACTACTTTGCCAACGGCAACAACGAATGGCCGACGGCCAAGGGCGTCAAGGTGAGCAACACGGCGCTGCAGGCCATGAGCGGGGGCGGCGATTTCAAGAGCGAGACCATCCCCCTGGCCGCGGTAGGTGCAAACCAGGTGAAAGTCCAGCAGATGCTGGACCGCGTCGGATTCAAGTAGGCGCCGGACAACCGCTCCTGGGCCGGGCCATGCCCGCGCCATGCGTTTGCGATAAGGGATAATTAACGTGAACGTAAACGTCAATCAGGAGCGGTTCAATGGATATTCAGGGCAAAGTCTTCATCGTCACCGGCAGCGCCTCAGGCCTCGGTGAAGGCACGGCACGGATGCTGGCCGCCAATGGCGGAAAGGTCGTCATTGCCGACATGCAGGCTGAAAAAGGCGAAGCTGTCGCCAAGGACATCGGCGGCGCTTTCGTCAA
>JACDFR010000114.1 GCA_013815685.1 Ramlibacter sp. | reverse complement strand
GAGAGCGGTGTCTGGCTAGTGGCGCCTGAGGACAAGCGCTATGGCCAGGACGTACTGATCCCCAAGGGCGCGACGGGCCTGGCAAAGGCCGGGCAGGTCGTGGTGGTCGAGCTCACCGAACCGCCCAGCCTCTATGGTCAGCCCGTGGGGCGCGTGAAGGAAGTGCTGGGCGAGATCGACGACGCGGGCATGGAGATCGAGATCGCCGTGCGCAAGTACGGCGTGCCGCACGAGTTCTCCGATGCATGCATTGGCCTGGCGCGCGCATTGCCCGACAAGGTGCGTCCACAGGACAAGAAGCACAGGGTCGACCTGACCGACGTGCCGCTGGTCACCATCGACGGCGAGGACGCGCGCGATTTCGACGACGCCGTATATTGCGAACCCGCCAAGGTGGGGCGCGCCAAGGGCTGGCGCCTGCTCGTGGCGATCGCCGACGTGAGCCACTATGTCGAGACCGGCAGCGCGATCGACATCGACGCCTATGACCGTGCCACCAGCGTCTACTTCCCGCGCCGCGTCATTCCCATGCTGCCGGAAAAACTCTCCAACGGACTTTGTTCGCTGAACCCCGAGGTCGAACGGCTGTGCATGGTGTGCGACATGCTGGTGACCGCTACCGGCGAAATCTATGCCTACCAGTTCTATCCGGCCGTCATGTGGAGCCATGCGCGCTTCACCTATACCGAGGTGGCCGCGATCCTGGCCAATACGCGCGGGCCGGACGCCGTCCGCCGCAAGGAGAGGGTGCAGGACCTGCTGAACCTGCACGATGTCTATGGGGTGCTCCTGAAGGCGCGCAACCAGCGCGGCGCGGTGGATTTCGAGACCACCGAAACCCAGATCATCTGCGACGAGAACGGCCGCATCGAGCGCATCGTTCCGCGTGTGCGCAATGACGCGCACCGGCTGATCGAGGAAGCCATGCTGGCCGCCAACGTCTGCAGCGCCGATTACATCCAGCAAAGCAAGCACCCCGGCGTGTTCCGGGTCCACGAAGGCCCCACGCCCGAGAAGAAGGACATCCTGCGCGGCTACCTCAAGGCGATCGGCGTGCCACTGACCATCAGCGAAGACCCGTTGCCGGCGGAGTTCCAGCGCATCGCCGAATCGACCAAGGAACGCCCCGACGCCCAGCAGATCCACACCATGCTGCTGCGGTCGATGTCGCAGGCGATCTATACGCCCGTCAACGCCGGCCATTTCGGCCTGGCTTACGACGCCTACACGCACTTCACCAGCCCGATCCGCCGATACCCGGACCTGCTGGTTCACCGCGTGATCAAGGCCATCCTGGCCAACCGGCGGTATGAGCTTCCCGTTCTGCCCACGCCGGGCGAGGCGCACGAGAAGCTGGCGCGCCGCCTGGCCAGCCGCGTCAAGGCGCCAGCCAACCGCCTGAAGAAACCGCCGGCGCCCCTCAGTCGCGAAATGCAGGCGTGGGAGGCCGCCGGATTGCATTGCAGCGCCAATGAGCGCCGTGCCGACGAGGCCAGCCGCGATGTCGAGGCCTGGCTCAAGTGCAAGTACATGCGCGAGCATCTCGGCGAGGAGTACGGCGGCGTCGTGACCGCGGCGACGGGCTTCGGCATTTTCGTCACGCTCGACCAGATGTATGTCGAGGGCCTGGTTCACATCACCGAACTCGGCGGCGAGTACTTCAAGTTCGACGAAGCGCGGCAGGAGCTGCGGGGCGAGCGCACCGGTATCCGCTACGCGATCGGTTCGCGGGTGCGGGTGCAGGTGAGCCGCGTGGACCTCGATGGCCGCAAGATCGACTTCCGCCTGGTGCGCGAGGGCGAAGAACTGGTCACCCGGGCGATGAAGGACAAGGGCGTTCCGGCAGGGCGCGGGGCGGCCTCCGGCGTGCCGGCCAAGTCGTCGGCCAAGCGCGCCGCCAAGAAGGCCTCGGCGGGCGAGCCGAAATCGCCCATCCAGGCGCTCAAGGCCGCGGTCAAGAAGTCCGCGGGCAAGAGCAAGACCCGCAAGGTACGTCGCTGACGGCAGGAGGCTTTATGGCTGGTAGTTCATCCGGCGGCAGGGTCGCCGTCGTCACGGGCGCAGGCACGGGGGTCGGCAAGGCTGCGGCCTTGGCGCTGCTGCGCGATGGCTGGCGCGTCGCCATCGCGGGCCGCCGCAAGGAACCGCTGCAAGAGGCATCGGCCGAGGCCGGGGCGCCGGACCGCACGTTGGCCGTGCCCACCGACGTGACCGATCCGGCTTCCGTCGAGGCCCTGTTCGCGGCAACGGTCAAGCTGTGGGGGAGGGTGGACCTTCTGTTCAACAACGCGGGCCTGGGGCTCGGGGCCGCCGCGCTGGAGGACATCGCGATCGAGGACTGGCAGCGGGTCGTGGACACCAATCTCAACGGCATGTTCTACGGCATCCGGCAGGCCTTCCGCGTGATGAAGGCCCAGTCGCCCATGGGTGGGCGCATCATCAACAACGGCTCGATCTCGGCGCACGCTCCACGGCCGCATTCGATCGCCTACACCGCAACGAAACACGCGGTGACGGGCATGACCAAAGCGGCGGCGCTGGACGGGCGCAAGTACGACATCGCTGTCGGGCAGATCGACATCGGCAACGCGCAGACCGACCTGGCCGCGCGCATGGCTAAGGGCGTGCCGCAGGCCAACGGCGAGATCGCCATCGAACCGCTGATGGACGTGAACATCGTCGGCCAATCCATCTTGTACATGGCCAACCTGCCGCTGGAAGCCAACGTGTTGTTCCACACGGTGATGGCGACCAAGATGCCTTTCGTCGGGCGCGGCTGAGATTGCATCGCGGGGCTGGCCCGCTGTCGCTATCGGCGGGCCAGGTCGGCGGCAGTGAGTGCGGCGTCCTCGGGCCAGTGGTCCGCCGCCAGCCCGTGTGCGTACACGGCGCCGGCC
>JACDFR010000049.1 GCA_013815685.1 Ramlibacter sp. | reverse complement strand
GACCGCCACAGTATGAGCCCCTGCCGGGTACCGCCTGCCGCGACGCGTGCCCACTTTTGCCCGGCCAGGGAATGGAGCACGCCTATAATCTCGCTTTACCACCTCCCGGAAGCTCTACTTCCGGCCCTGACATGACCAAATTTGTCTTCGTCACCGGCGGTGTGGTGTCCTCCCTGGGCAAGGGAATCGCCTCAGCCTCCCTCGCTGCGATTCTGGAATCGCGGGGCCTCAAAGTCACTCTCATCAAGCTCGATCCGTACATCAACGTCGATCCGGGCACCATGTCTCCCTTCCAGCACGGCGAGGTTTTCGTCACCGACGACGGCGCCGAGACCGACCTGGACCTGGGCCACTACGAGCGTTTCGTGACCACCCGCATGGGCAAGGTCAACAACTTCACCACCGGCAAGATCTACCAGGCGGTTCTTGAAAAAGAGCGCCGCGGTGACTACCTGGGCAAGACCGTGCAGGTCATCCCGCACATCACCAACGAGATCCAGGAATTCATCAAGCGCGGGGCCCGCTTCGGCGAACCCGGCGCCGCAGACGTCGCGATCGTCGAGATCGGCGGCACCGTGGGCGACATCGAGTCGCTGCCTTTTCTCGAGGCGGCGCGCCAGATGAGCCTGCGCATGGGTGCCAACAATACGGCGTTCCTGCACCTCTCGTATGTACCCTGGATCGCCGCCGCGGGCGAGCTCAAGACCAAGCCCACACAGCACACGGCCAAGGAACTGCGCGCCATCGGCATCAGCGCGGACGCCCTGCTCTGCCGTGCCGACCGCAAGATCCCCGAGGACGAGCGCGCCAAGATCTCGCTTTTCACCAATGTCCCCGAGTGGGGGGTGATCTCCATGTGGGACGTGGACACCATCTACAAGGTACCGCGGATGCTGCACGAGCAGGGTCTGGATGGCCTGATCTGCGACAAGCTGCGCCTGAACACGCCGCCGGCCAACTTAAGGCGCTGGGATGACCTGGTCTATGAGACCGAGCACCCGCGCAGCGAAATCAACCTGGCCATGGTCGGCAAGTATGTCGACCTGTCCGACAGCTACAAGTCGCTCAACGAGGCGCTGCGCCACGCCGGCATGAAGAACCATGTTCGCGTGAAGATCGACTACGTCGACTCCGAGACCATCAGTCCCGACAGCGTGTCGCAGCTGGCGAAATTCGACGCGGTGCTGGTGCCGGGCGGTTTCGGCAAGCGCGGCATCGAAGGCAAGATCGCCGCGGCCCGGTTCGCCCGCGAGAACAAGATCCCGTACCTGGGCATTTGCCTGGGCATGCAGGTCGCGACGATCGAGTACGCGCGCCACGTCGCGGGACTGAAAGACGCCAACAGCACGGAGTTCGAGCCGGCCAGCCCGAACCCGGTCATCGCCCTCATCACGGAATGGGAAGACGCGGACGGCACCATCAAGACCCGCAGCGAAAACTCAGACCTGGGTGGCACCATGCGCCTGGGCGCGCAGAGCTCGGATGTCGCCAAGGGCACGCTGGCCCACAAGATCTACGGCGACGTGGTGACGGAACGCCACCGTCACCGCTACGAGGCCAACGTCAACTACCTGGACAAGCTGCGCAACGCCGGCCTGGTTATTTCGGCGCTGACCCAGCGCGAGCACCTGACCGAGATCGTCGAGCTGCCGCAGGACGTGCATCCCTGGTTCATGGGCGTGCAATTCCACCCCGAGTTCAAGTCGACGCCATGGGACGGCCATCCGCTGTTCAATTCATTCATCAAGGCCGCCGTCGACCACCAGGCCGCCGGCAAGACTTCGCTGAAGGCCGTCGCATGACTATTTCGCTCCCCCGCGCTCTCTTCGTTCGCTGCCCCCTGAGGGGATCCATAGCGCCCGTCGGAGCGGCCGGACTGGCACTATGAAACTGTGCAGCTTCGACATCGGCCTCGACCAGCCCTTTTTCCTGATCGCGGGCCCCTGCGTGGTCGAATCCGAGCAGCTGCAGATGGACACCGCCGGCGCGCTCAAGGAGATCACGGCCGGCCTGGGCATCCCCTTCATCTTCAAAAGCAGCTACGACAAGGCCAACCGCTCCTCGGGCACCAGCTTTCGCGGTCCGGGCATGTCGCGCGGCCTCGAGATCCTGGAAAAGGTGAAGAAAGACCTGGGCCTTCCCATCCTCACCGACGTGCACAGCGAAGCGGAGATCGCGCAAGTGGCGCAAGTGGTGGACGTTTTGCAGACCCCTGCGTTCCTGTGCCGCCAGACCGACTTCATCCGCGCGGTGGCCCAGTCGGGAAAGCCCGTGAACATCAAGAAGGGCCAGTTCCTCGCGCCGGGCGACATGAAAAACGTCATCGACAAGGCCCGTGCCGCAGCGAAGGAAGCCGGCCTGCCCGAAGACAGCTTCATGGCCTGCGAGCGAGGCGCGAGCTTCGGCTACAACAACCTGGTGTCGGACATGCGCGCGCTGGCGATCATGCGCGCAACCGGCGCCCCGGTGGTGTTCGACGCCACGCACTCGGTGCAGCTGCCCGGCGGCCAGGGCACGAGCTCGGGCGGCCAGCGCGAGATGGTGCCGGTCCTCGCGCGGGCGGCGGTCGCCGTGGGCGTCGCGGGCCTGTTCATGGAAACGCACCCCGATCCCGCCAAGGCGCTCAGCGACGGCCCCAACGCGGTGCCGCTCAAGCACATGAAGGCCCTTCTGGAGACGCTGCTGGCGCTCGACGGGGTCACCAAGAAAAACGGCTACCTGGAGAACAGCTTTGCCTAGCGCCTACATCATTGCCAGCGTCGAAGTCACGGACCCGGTCCAATACGAAGAGTACAAGAAGCTTTCCACCCTGGCCATCAAGGCGCACGGCGCCGAGGTGTGCATCCGGGGCGGCAAGGTCGAAATCCTGGAGGGCGATTGGGCTCCGTCGCGTGTCGTCCTGCTCAAGTTCCCGGGCGTGGAGCAGGCGCGGGCGTTCTACGACTCCGCCGAATACCAGGCGGCCAAGAGGTCGCGGCAGGGCGCAGCCATCGTGCGCATGGTCGTGGTCGAGGGGGCTTGAAAAGGTTTATCAACATTGAGAAGAGAAATTGAATGAGCGCAATCGTTGACATCGTCGGCCGCGAAATCCTGGATTCGCGCGGCAACCCCACCGTCGAATGCGACGTGCTGCTGGAATCCGGCACCATGGGCCGCGCGGCCGTGCCCTCCGGCGCCTCGACCGGCTCGCGCGAAGCCATCGAGCTGCGCGACGGCGACAAAGGCCGCTACCTCGGCAAGGGCGTGCTCAAGGCCGTGGAGCACATCAACACCGAAATTTCCGAGTCCGTGCTGGGACTGGATGCCTCCGAGCAGGCTTTCCTGGACAAGACCCTGATCGACCTCGATGGCACGGACAACAAGGGCCGCCTTGGCGCCAATGCGACGCTGGCGGTATCCATGGCCGTGGCGCGCGCCGCGGCCGAGGAATCGGGCCTGCCGCTTTACCGCTACTTCGGCGGCATGGGCGGCATGCAGTTGCCGGTGCCGATGATGAACGTGGTCAACGGCGGAGCGCACGCCAACAACAACCTCGACCTGCAGGAGCTGATGATCATCCCCGTGGGCGCGCCGAGTTTTCGCGAAGCGGTGCGCTATGGCGCCGAGGTGTTCCACGCGCTCAAGAAGATCATCCACGACAAGGGGATGAGCGTGGCCGTGGGCGACGAGGGCGGCTTTGCGCCCAACGTGGCCAACCACGAAGCGGCGATCCAGATGATCCTGGAAGCGATCGAACGCGCGGGCTACCGCCCGGGCGAACAGATCGCCCTGGGCCTGGACTGCGCGGCCAGCGAGTTCTACAAGGACGGCAAGTACCACGTTGAAGCGGAAGGGTTGACGCTCGACTCCGGCGAGTGGACCAACATCCTCGCCAGCTGGGTCGACAAGTACCCCATCATCAGCATCGAGGACGGGATGGGAGAGAGCGATTGGGACGGCTGGAAGACGCTGACCGAGCGGCTGGGCAACCGGGTGCAGCTGGTGGGCGATGACCTGTTCGTCACCAACACAAAAATCCTGAAGGAAGGCATCGACAAGAAGATCGCCAACTCGATCCTGATCAAGATCAACCAGATCGGCACGCTCACCGAAACCTTCGCCGCGATCGAGATGGCCAAGCGCGCGGGTTACACGGCGGTGATCAGCCACCGGTCGGGCGAGACCGAGGATTCCACCATCGCCGATATCGCCGTCGGCACGAACGCGGGACAGATCAAGACCGGCTCGCTCTCGCGCTCGGACCGCATGGCCAAATACAACCAGCTGCTGCGCATCGAGGAAGACCTGGGCGACGTAGCGACGTATCCGGGGCGCGCGGCCTTCTATAACCTCCGCTAGAAATGTCAGCCCCCACGTTTGCGGCTTCGCCGCTGCTCTGCCCCCCGTGGGGGCCCAGGCCTGCTAGGGGCGGCCCGTCGCCGGCCTGACTCCCGTGGCCAACCGCGTCGTCCCGGCCTTCCTGATCGCGCTGCTGCTGATCATTCATGCGCAGTTGTGGTTTGGCCGGGGCAGTGTGGGCAACGTGTCGGCGATGCAGCAAAAACTGGAAGCGCAAAAGGCCGCCAACCTGCGGGCGCAGCAGGCCAACGAGCGACTGGCCTCCGAAGTGCGAGACCTCCGGGAAGGAATTGAAATGGTCGAGGAAAAGGCCCGGATGGAGCTGGGCATGGTCAAGCCCAACGAGATCTTCGTGAGCATCGGCAAATGAAGGCCAGGCGCAGGCCCTGGCCGGTGGTGCTCCATGGCTGACCTGTTCTTCACGCCCGCATTCACCGTGTGGGGCTCCCCCACCACCTGGCTCGAAATAGCGGCGGTGGTCCTCGCGCTGGCCATGGTGGGCTGCAATATCCGGCAGGTTCACTGGGGCTGGCCGCTGGCTATTGTCAGCTCGCTCATGTACTTCGCGCTGTTCTGGCGCAGCCGGCTCTACGGCGATTCGGTGCTGCAGGTTTTCTTCGCGGTCGTGGCGTTCTGGGGCTGGTTCCAGTGGCTGCGCGGCCGCCGGCCGGACGGCTCGAATCTGAAGGTCGCGCGGCTGACGCGGCCGGGCCTGATCGCCGCGGTCGGCGCGTGCGCCGTGCTCTGGCCCGTCACGGGACTCTTCCTGAAGACTTACACCGACACCGACGTACCCTGGTGGGATGCCTTCCCGACCGCGGTAAGCCTGGTGGGCCAGTTCCTCCTGGGCCGCAAATACATCGAGAACTGGGCAGTGTGGATCGTCGTCAATGTGGTGAGCGTGGGCCTGTTCGCCTACAAGGGGCTGTGGTTGACGGTGGCCCTCTATGCCGCTTTCATTGCGCTCAGCGTCGTCGGCTGGCGCGCCTGGAAAAAGTCGCTGTGAAGATCGCCCTGCTCGGCGCCGAAAGCACCGGAAAGACCCAGCTTGCGCAAGAACTCGCTTCTTTCCTGCGTGCGCAAGGCCAGTCGGTCGAGGTGGTGCCCGAAGTTCTGCGCCAATGGTGTGAGCGCGAAGGCCGCACGCCCCAGCCGCAGGAGCAGCTTCCGATCGCCCAGGAACAGGAGCGCCAGGTGGACCAGGCCGCAGGGCGCGCCGGCATCGTCGTGGCCGACACCTCAGCGCTGATGGTGGCGATCTACAGCGCCATGCTGTTCGAGGACGCAACGCTCTACCAGTTCGCGCTGGAACGGCAGCGTACTTATGACATCACGCTCCTGACAGGGTTGGACCTGCCGTGGGTGGCCGATGGCCTGCAGCGGGACGGCCCGCATGTCCGAGAGCCGGTCGACGCCTTGGTCCGCGCCGCGCTGCAGCGGGCCGGCGTGCCCTACCGCCTGGTCTACGGCAGCGGCCGGGAACGGCTGGCGAACGCGGTGGCGGCGATAGGCGCCGGGGATCGGCCCGCGGCGCCGTCGCGCCCATGGAGCTGGTCCTGCGAAAAATGCGGCGACCCGGATTGCGAGCACCGGCTTTTCACTGGACTGTGGGGCTCACCGGGGGCTGGTCGCCCGGCGACGTAAAGATTTGCGTGGCGTCGACCGCGTCGAAGCGGTATTGCTGCCCGCAAAATTCACACCCCACCTCGATCTCGCCGCGCTCGGCCAGGATGCTTTGGGCTTCGTCCTGCCCCAGCCCGCGGATCATCCTGGCCACGCGGTCGCGGCTGCAGGTGCAGGCAAATTGCGGCGTCTGCGGCTCGAAGCGCAGCAGCTTTTCCTGCCAGAACAGGCGATGCAGGATGGTATCGACGTCGAGTTCGAGCAGTTCCTCGCGCTTGAGGCTGGAAGCGAGTATCGCGATCCGGTTGTAATCCTCATTGAGCCCGATCTCGTCCTCATTGGCTTTGCTGAAGAATGAAGGGCCTCCACGCTGCGCACCCGGTGGTGCTGCGCTGCCCACGGAGGGGGCGCCCGCCCCTTGGGGCGGCCCGGCGGTGCGGCTGCCGGCGAGGTTACCTTCGCCCTCCAGCGGCAGCCTCTGGATCAGGAGCCCGGCCGCGACCTTGCTGTCGGCGGCCAGCACCAGCGTGGTGTCGAGCTGCTCGGATTGCAGCATGTAATGCTGCAGCACCTCGCTGATGTTTTCGATTTTCTCCCGGTGGTCGCCGTGCAAGGGAACCACCCCCTGGTAGGGCTGCTGCCCCGGGAACCTGTCCTTCGGGTCCAGCGTGATGGCGCATCGGCCCTTGTTCCCCACATTGACCAGATCCGAAAGGCGCGCGTTGGCGTCGACCTCGCCCACCACCTTGGCCGTCGCGCGCAGGCTCAGATCGTGCTGCACTTCCGCGACAGCCACCTTGACCGGCCCGCTGCCGTAGATCTGCAGGACCAGTGCGCCGTTGAACTTGATGTTGGATTGCATCAGGACACCGGCTGCCGCCATTTCACCCAGCAGCTCCGCCACCGGGGGCGGCCAGGCACCGGTGGCCTGGTTGGCGTCGCGCCGCGCGAGGATGTCGGTCCAGGCGTCCGTCAGGCGCACGATACTTCCACGCACCGGCAGCCCGTCGAAGATGAACTTGTGCAATTCGCTCAAAGCCGTGTCCTCAGGCAATCTTCTTCAGGCGGCCGGCGTAGAGCCGCGCCTCTTCCACATAGTGCTCGGCGCTTTGGGCGAGTTTGGCAACCGCCGCGTCGTCCAGGGTGCGAACCACCCGGGCGGGGCTGCCGATGATCAGCGAGTTGTCCGGGAACTGCTTGTTTTCGGTGACCACACTGCCGGCGCCCACGATGCAGTTGCGCCCGATCCTGGCGCCATTGAGCACGACGCAGCGGATGCCCATCAGCGAGCCGTCGCCGACGGTGCAGCCGTGCAGCACGGCCTGGTGCCCCACCGTGACGTTGTTCCCGACGGTAAGCGGCATTCCGACATCGGCATGCAGCACTGCCAGATCCTGGACGTTGGTATTGCGCCCCACGCGGATGAGGCCGGTGTCGCCCCGGATCACCGCGCCGAACCAGACGCTGGCGTTGTCGCCCAGTTGCACCTCGCCCATCACGTGGGCGGTGTCGGCTACCCAGGTGCCTTGGCCCAGCTGGGGCGCCTTGCCGTCGAGCTCGTAGATTGCCATGTTTTGTACTCGCAAAACTGGAATTGTAGGTAGTGGCGAGGGCGGCTGCGTCCGCACCGATAATCCCGCATGACCTCGACATTGCGCGAACAGGCCCTGGGCGTGCTGCTGATGCGGGACGCCGATGCCAAGGCCGCGGCGGCCCGCCAACTCGATGCGCGGGCGTACGCCGGCTCCGGCGCATCGCTGGCGGAACCACCGGGAATCCCCGGGCGGCCCGCCAAGCCGGTGCTGGTGGCGCACACGCAGCTCAAGCACCGCCCGGCGAACACCCTGATGGGCCGTGCGACGCTCATTCATGCCCTGGCACACATCGAGCTCAACGCCATCGATCTCGCACTGGATGTCTGCTGGCGCTTCGCCGGCATGCCGGATGAGTTCTATGCGCAGTGGGCCGGCGTGGCGCAGGAAGAGGCCCTGCACTTCCTGCTGCTGCGCGATCACTTGCGCGGCATGGGTTGGGACTACGGGGATTTACCGGCGCATGGCGCACTGTGGGAGATGGCCGAGAGGACCAAGCACGATCTCACCGCCCGGCTGGCGCTGGTGCCGCGCACCCTCGAGGCGCGCGGGCTCGATGCTTCTCCGCCGATCAGGGCCAAGCTTGTCGCTGCCGGCGACCACGCGGCGGGCGACATCCTCGACATCATCCTGCGCGACGAGATCGGCCACGTCGCCGTCGGCAATCACTGGTATGGCGTGCTGTGCCGCGAGCGCGGGCTCGACCCGATCGCCACCTATGCCGACCTGGCGTCGGCCCATGGCGCGCCCCGCTTGCGCGGCCCGTTCAACCTGCAGGCACGCCGGGCCGCGGGTTTCAGCGAAGCCGAGCTGGGACTGCTGGACGAGTCCCCGGCCACCCCCGCAAGGACATAGCCGCCCGGGGCACGCTCAGGATCCGGTCCGTCATCGCAGGCGCGTCGCGTCCGGCGTCATCGTCCAGCCGGAAACGCGTCACCAGGCGCAGCAGCGTGCCGGCCTGCTCCTTCATCGACTCGGTGGCCGCCGCCGCTTCCTCGACGAGCGACGCGTTCTGCTGCACCACCGTGTCCATCTGCCTCACCGCCGTGCTCACCTGCCCGATCTGGGCGCTCTGTTCCTGGCTGGCTGCCGCAATCTCGGCGATGAGGTTGCTGACCTTCTGTACCGACATCACCACGCCCACCATCGTGTGGCCCGCTTCGTCCACGCGGCTCGAACCTGCCTGGACTTTTTGCTCCGAGTCGGAAATGAGCGCCTTGATCTCCTTGGCCGCCGCCGTGGTGCGATGGGCGAGGCTGCGCACTTCGGCAGCGACCACGGCAAAGCCGCGGCCCTGTTCGCCCGCGCGCGCGGCTTCCACAGCGGCGTTGAGCGCGAGGATGTTGGTCTGGAACGCAATGCTGTCGATCACGCCGATGATGTCGGCGATCTTGCGCGAGGCGTCCAGTATCTGGTCCATGGTGGTCACGACGCCATCGACGACCTCGCCGCCCTGGCGCGCTGTTTCAGACGCGGTCGCCGCCAGCTCGCTGGCTTGACGGGCGTTCTGCGCGTTCTGGGCGACCGTAGAAGTCAACTCCTGCATCGAGCTGGCGGCCTCTTCCAGCGTGCTTGCCTGTTCCTCGGTACGCTGCGAAAGGTCGAGGTTGCCTTGCGCAATCTGGGCGCTGGTATCGGCCACCGACTGGGCGCCCCGGGCCGTTTCTCCCACCATGGCGCGCAGGTTGGTGATCATCTCCCGCATGGCGAACAGCAAGCTGGCCTGATCGCCCTTGCGCAACTTGATGTCGACCGTCAGGTCGCCGCCGGCCACTCGCTCGACGACCGACCGGGCGTACCCCGGTTCGCCGCCCAATTGCTTTTGCAGCCCGCGCGAAATAAGGATGGCGGCCGCGCACGCGACGGCAATGCCGAACACGCCCGCCAGCAGGAACATGGCGACGCTCCGTCCGTAGGCCTGCGCGGCCTCCTTCGACATCTGGCGTGCCTCGTCCGAGAAGAAGGCAGCCAGCCGGGAGATGCCGCCCGTGTAGGCCGCCTGGGCCGGACGGGCCTTCAGAAGCAGCACGATCTTGGCTTCGTCGATTTTTCCGGCTTCCGCCAGCTGCACAAGCTCCGCCTCGGCCTGCAGGAAAGCTTTGCGCGCCTGCTCGATCTGCTGCAACTGTGCCTGGGCCGCCCCTTGCGCCGCCAGGTCCCTGATCTGTGCATACAGCGCGGTCTGCTCTTCGCGGTTGTCCCGCATCGCCTTGAGTTCCTGTTGCAGTTCGCTGGACTCGTTCAGGACGAAGATCGTCTGCATGTGCCGGGCAGTCCTGAGCACCGACGCCTCCCATTTGCCCGTGGCGATCACCTGCGGAACCCGGTTGGTCGCCAGCAGGTCGATCTGGGCAGTGAGCGAGTTGAGATAAGCCAGGCCCAGGCCGACCACGACGGCGAGCATCGCGATCACGACGCCGAACGCCGCCAGCAACCGGGTGGTAGTAGTTGAATTTTGGAACATGGTATGTAACATATTGTTAGTCCTATTAGACCCTCAATCCGGGCGGGCGGTACAGGTATTAGTCCCAGGCTGTCTCCGATAGATCACAAGTCGATCCTTCGCGCTCAGCGGCCTGCGCGCGGCGCCATCGTCCGTCCGGCCAACTCCCTGAGCCGCGCCGCCATGTCCCCCAGCGCCAGCACCTCTTGCACCCCACCGGTGGCGATGGCTTGCCGAGGCATGCCGAACACGACGCTGCTGGCCTCGTCCTGTGCAATGGTCATCGCGCCCACTCGGCGCAGCTCCGGCATGGCCGCGGCGCCGTCGGCTCCCATGCCGGTGAGGATCACCGCGATCGCGTTGATTCCCGCCGCAGCGGCCATCGACCGGAACAACGCATCCACGGATGGCCGGTGGCGGTTGATCGGGGGGTCGTCGTTGATGCCGATGACATAGCCCGCCGCGCGGCGCGCCAGGACGAGATGCCTGCCGCCGGGCGCGATGTAGGCGACCCCCTGGCGCACCTGCTCGCCGTCTTCGGCCTCCTTCACGCAGATTTCGCAGATCGCGTCCAGGCGCCTGGCAAACGCACCGGTGAATCCGGGAAGCATGTGCTGGGAAACCAGGATCGGCGGCATGTCGCCGGGCAACTCCGCCAGAATCTCGCGCAGAGCCTCCACGCCGCCGGTCGACGCACCGATGCCGATGACGGACGCCGACCCGCCGGAGTGCACGAGATGCGGCTGGCGCGCCGCAGGACTGCGCTCTGCGCGAGTGCCCGACCGGCGCCGAACCCGTGCCTGCGCCGCGGTACGGATTTTTTCCGCGATTTCGCCTGCGGCGGCCTGGAACTCCTCCAATGAGCCCGGCTTTGCGAAGTAGTCGACAGCGCCGAGTTCGAGCGCGCGCACCGTGGTATCGGCGCCCTCGCGCGTCAGCGATGAAATCATCACGACCGGCAACGGCCTGGCGACCATGAGCGTGCGCAGGAAATCCAGTCCGTTCATCCGCGGCATCTCGACGTCCAGTGTGACCACATCGGGGGCGCGCTGGCGAATCCTTTCGATGGCCAGCAGGGGATCGGAGACCACGCCGGCCAGTTCCATGTCGGGCTGCGAATCGATGACACGGCCGAGGAAGCTGCGCATGACGGCGGAATCGTCGATGACCAGCACCCTGATCATGATGCCTTCGAGAAGATCTCGATTTCGCCGCCACCGGTCGTGCCGGCCAGCCGAAACAGGTAGTCGCGCTCCTGCTGCTGGACGACGCCGTCCGGCTGCAGGTGAAGCCGCTTGACCTGGACCTTGCCGCTGGCCGGAAAGAAGTGCAGCTTGCGGGGACACACGCCCAGCAGGTCCTGCGCCAGCAACTCGATGCCCTCTTCGCGAAGGAAATTCAGCACGAACCTGCTGTTCATTCCGCCGACGTCGAGCGTGTCGAATCCTTGCAGCACCTGTGCGCCGCCGAACACCTTCGCCACCAGCCGCCGGCGGTCGGCGCCCAGGCGCAGCATGTCGTTGATCAGCAGTTCCATCGCATAGAGCCCGAACCGGGCCGACACTCCCCAGGGCGACGCGGCTGCCGAGGGCTCCCCGGGCAGCATGAAATGGTTCATCCCGCCGATGCGCATCACCGGATCCCAGAGGCAACTCGACACGCACGATCCGACCACCGTCGAGATCGAGCCGTCCCCGGCCGCGGCGTGATACTGCCCGGGCTGGAGCTTCACCGACTCCACCTGGAAATCCCGATCGAAGTAGCGGGCCGGGGCGGATTGCGCGATGGCGCCGCCGGGTTCAGGCCGGGAGGTACTCATAGGCGGTGCGGCCACATCCCTGGAACGCCGCGTGCCCCGCGGGGAAACTTTCCGCATGGCCCACGGCGAGCAGGCCTCCGGGCCGCAGCATCGTCGCAAACCTGGTGATAAGCCTTTTCTGCGCATCGCGGTCGAAGTAGATCGCGACGTTGCGGCAGAAAACGGCATCGAACGGGTCGAGCCCCGGCCACTGCGGCGACTGGAGGTTGAGTTGCATGAATTTCACCATCGACCGCAATTCCGGCCGCACGCTCACCCAGCCGGCGTTGCCGGCTGTCCCGCGCAGCCAGTGCGCCCGCAGGGTTTCATCTGAAAGAGCGCTGGTGCGCTCCATCGGATACAACCCCGCGCTCGCGGTCTCGAGCGCGTCGGTATCGATGTCGCTGGCAAGAATGTCGGCGGCGCAGCCGGCCTCGCGCATCGTCATGGCGATCGACCAGGCTTCCTCGCCGGTCGCGCAAGCGGAGCACCAGATGCGCATCGGCCGGCGTTCACGCTCGCGATGAAGCCTGGCGCGGCCGCGCAGCAATTCGAAGTGATGGGGCTCGCGAAAGAAAGCCGTCAGGTTGGTCGTCAGCGCGTTGACGAACGATTCGCGCTCGCCGGACGGCTCGTCCTGCACCAGCTGGAGGTAATCGGCGAAGTTTTCGAGACCGCGGGCGCGCAAGCGGCGCAACAGGCGGTTGTAAACCATGTAGCGCTTGTGGTCGCTCAGCTTGATCCCGGCGTATTCGGCGATCAGGCGGCAAGCCAGGGCGAACTCCTGCGGGCCCAGCAGAGCAGCTGTGTCGCCGTGGACAGCACCGGCGGTTCGCAATTTCAGAACTCCTCCCACGCGCCCGCCTGGGCCCGGGGCTTGCGAGCGGCACCGGAAATGACCGCGGTCGAGGCGGTCGCAAGCGCCGCGTTCGTCCTGAACTTGATGGGCGCGGGCGAGGCGGCCTGCCATTCGGCCGGCTTGTCGGCCGGCTTTGCAGCGGACTCGAATGTCTGGATGACGGCGGTGCCAGCCGAGGGCCGTTCGCCCAGCTTGAACCGCGATACGGCGCGCAGCAATGTCCCCGCCTGCTCCTTCATCGATTGGGTCGCGGCGCTTGCCTCTTCCACCAGGGCCGCGTTCTGCTGGACCACCTGCTCCATCTGCGCGACGGCCGTGTTGATCTGGCCGATGCCGGCGCTTTGCTCCTGGCTGGCCGCCGCGATCTCCGCGATCAGTTCGGTCACCTTCTTCACCGACCCGACGATCTCCTCCATGGTCTTGCCGGCCGCGTCCGCCAACTTGGTGCCGGCGTCGACCTTGCCCACCGACTCCCCGATCAGCGTCTTGATCTCTTTTGCCGCCGTCGCACTGCGCTGCGCCAGACTCCTGACCTCGGCTGCGACCACGGCGAAGCCACGGCCCTGCTCCCCTGCCCGGGCGGCTTCCACGGCCGCGTTGAGCGCCAGGATATTCGTCTGGAAGGCGATGCCGTCTATAACGCCGATGATGTCGGCGATCTTGCGCGACGAGCCCGTGATGTCGTTCATCGTCGCCACCACCTGCCCCACCACCTGGCCGCCCTTGCGCGCCACATTCGACGCGGCGACGGCCAGCTCGCTGGCCTGCCGCGCGTTCTTGGCGTTCTGCGCCACCGTGGAAGTCAGCTCCTCCATCGAACTGGCGGTCTGCTCGAGCGTACTCGCCTGCTCTTCAGTTCGTTGGGACAAGTCGAGATTGCCCTGCGCAATCTGCGCGCTCGTGTCAGCCACCGTCCTGGCGCCACTGGCAACCTCGACCGCGAGCGTGCGAAGGTTGACCGTCATCGCGTCCAGGGCCGAGGCCAGCTTGCGGGTATGTGCCTGTTCCATCCCCTCTGCCCTGACGGTGAGATCGCCCCCCGCGATCCGCTCGACCAGTTGCGTGGCGATCTTGAGGGGGCGCCCATTGGTCCGCAGGATCAGCCAACGCAGTTGCAGCGCGGCGGCCACCAGCAGCAGGACCAGCAAGATCACGACGAGACCCCCGGAGCCGGTCGATTCCGCTGCACCGCCGGCGCGGGCAAGGGCTTGGTAGGAGAACCCGCCGAACCCGACGACGCCGGCCAGCATCACGGCGACCAGAATGTCCAGCAACACGCCGGCGTTGAGTTGGCGGTTCATTGCAGCGCCGCCGATTCCACCAGCGACATGTCGGCCCCAGTCAGCAGCTTCTCGATGTCGAGCATGATCAACATGCGCTCGTCCACGGTGGCAAGGCCCGTGATGTACTTGGTGTCGAACGTAGCAGATGCGAATTCGGGTGTCGCCCGGATTTCCTCGGAATCGAGCGAAAGCACATCGGAAACCGAGTCCACCACCACGCCCACCACGCGGGTGGCCACGTTCAGGATGATGACCACCGTGAACTCGTCGTAGGGGGTATCCGGCAGGCGGAATTTCACCCGCAGGTCAAGGATGGGGACGATGACGCCGCGCAGGTTGATCACCCCCTTGATGAACGGGGGCGCGTTCGCAATCGAGGTGGGCGTCTCGTAGCCGCGGATTTCCTGCACCTTGAGGATCTCGATGCCGTAGCTCTCCGAGCCCAGCCGGAAGGTGAGGAACTCGCTTTTGCGGGCATCGGCGTCGCGCGAACCTTCGGTCTGCGACGTGGCCCGGTATCCAGACTGTTGCATTGGGAATCTCCTGTCTATGACATGCGAACGATGTGGTTCACATCGAGGATGAGGGCGACCGAGCCGTCGCCCATCACCGTGGCGCCCGATAGGCCGGGCACCCTGCGAAAGTTGGCCTCCAGACTCTTGACGACGACCTGCTGCTGGCCGACGACCTCGTCCACGATCAACGCGGCATGGGTGCCGTCTGCTTCCACGATCACACCGATGGCGCCCGGCTGGGGCGATGGGTTTCGCGGCGGGAAGAGCTGCGCAAGCTGCAGGACCGGCAGGTAGGCGTCGCGAACCTTCAGGGTGTTGCCCTGGCCGGGCAAGGCGTGGATGTCGCCGGGTTGGACGCTGAGCGACTCGACCACGGTGGCCAGCGGCAGCACATAGGTCGCGTCGCCGACGGCCACGATCATGGCCTCGATGATCGCCAGGGTCAGCGGCACGCTCACCGTGACCGTCGTGCCCTTGCCCTCGCTGGAGGACAGCTCGATCATCCCGCCCAGCGCCTTGATATTGCGACGCACCACATCCATGCCGACGCCGCGGCCGGAGAGATCGGTCACTTGTTCAGCCGTCGAGAGCCCAGGCTCGAAAATCAGCTGCCAGACCTGCGCGTCGGGTGCATCGGGCGCGATGGCGATGCCGTTGCGGGCGGCTTGCGCCAGCAGGCGCTGGCGGTCCAGTCCACGGCCGTCGTCGGCGACTTCGATGACGATATTGCCGCCCCGCTGCCTGGCCTGCAGCCGCAGCGTGCCGACCGGCGGCTTGCCGGCCGCCTGGCGGACCTCGGGTGTCTCCAGGCCATGGTCGATCGCATTACGCACCAGGTGCGTCAGCGGATCGGATATTTTCTCTATCAGCCCGCGGTCGAGTTCCGTCCCCTCGCCGGCAAATTTCAGCTCGACGCGTTTTCCGAGGCGGTCCGAGAGCTCGTGCGCCAGGCGCGGGAACCGCGAGAAGGCGTTGGAGATCGGCAGCATGCGAATGGCCAGCACGGCCTCCTGCAAATTGCGGGTGTGGCGCGACAAATCCGCGAGGCCGCTTTCCACCAGGCGCACGCCCGAAGCGCCGTCCGCCGGCTGCCCGCTGCGCGCCAGCATGGCCTCCGTGATCACGAGCTCCCCGACGAGGTTGACGAGCAGATCGATCTTGTCGGTTGCGACGCGGATGTAGCCGGTGTCGTGGGCCTGCAAGCCGGCGTCTGCAGGCTCCTGCTCGAGGATCTGCCGCTTGCGCCGGAACTCCTCGGGGTCGACGAAGAATTCGTCACCGCTGTCGGCCACAAGCAAGACTTCCTGGACCGCGGCGGCGACCGATTGCCGCCCACTGTCCGCCGCCGCGTCGCCGTCGATCTTGTCGATACGAATCAGTTCTGGCGCGACCAGCAGTAAGAGAACGCTCTGCAGGTCGGCGGCGGTGCCTTCCAGCTCGACGCGAAACGTTACCGAGCCCCCGGGCGTATTGTCGATGGCCGTGCCGGTCACCGTGCCCATTTCGGTCAGCCCAGCCAGCATCATCTCCAGTTCGGCGTCCGCAATCGCCTGCTCGAGCGGCGCGAGGCTGACGGCGAACCGACGAACCACCGGCCCGGCCGCGGCCCCCTTGGCGTCGCTGCGCGGGCGCTCCAGCTGCTGGCGCAGCAGCGCCTGCGCATGCGTGCTGTCGTGCGGCCCGTCGGCGACGCCGCGGTGGCACAGCGCCTGGGCGCGCAAGCTGTCGCCGGCCTTGAGCATGGCCTTCACATCGCCGCCATCGAGCGGGCGCTCATCCTTGCGCAGCAGGTCGAGCAGGCTCTCCTGAAGATGCGCGAGCGCCGCCATGTCGCCGCAGCCCAGCATCGCCGCGCTGCCCTTGATGGAATGCACGGCGCGAAAAATCGCGTTCAAGTCGTCGTGGCAAGGCTGGTCCGGCAGCAGGCGCAGCAGTATCGATTCGACGCTGTCCAGGTGGTCCTGGGTCTCCTCGAAGAAGATGGCGCGGTACGCGTTGGGGTCTCCCAGGGGGCCGGACGTGTTGTACATGGGTGCCCCGCTCAGATGAATTTGGCCACGATGTCGAGCATGCGCTGCGGATCGAAGGGCTTGGCCATCCAGCCGGTGGCGCCCGCCTCGCGGCCCTTCGCCTTCAGCACAGGGTCGACCTCGGTCGACAGCACGATCAAGGCGACCGCGTCGTAATTGGAGAGCTGGCGCAGCGCGCGCACCAGGGTCACGCCGTCCATCCGGGGCATGTTGTGATCGGTGACCACCAGGTCGAATCGCCGCACCCGCGCGAGGTCCAGCGCCTCTTCGCCGTCGCCAGCCTCCGACACTTCGTAGCCCGCGCCCGCGAGCACGGCCGCCACCATCTTGCGCATCGACCGCGTGTCGTCCACGACCAGAATAGACTTGTTCATATCATTTGCGCTCGGCGCGCTCCTGGTGCTTGCGGCTGCTAGGAAGGAATTTCGCGATCACTTCCAGCAGACGGTCTTCGTCGAGGGGCTTGGTCAGGTATTCGTCGCAGCCGGCCAGCGAGCCGCGCAGCTTGTCGAAGGGCGAGCTGCGGCTTGTCAGCATGACCACCGCTGTCTTCTTGATGGCCTGCTTGTTGGACTTGATCAGCTTGCAGACCTGGTAGCCGTCGATCCCCGGCAGAACCACGTCGAGAAACACGCAGGTGTATTCCTGGCTCGCGCTCATTCCGATGGCTTCTTCGCCGGTTTCGGCTATGTCCACTTCGAAGCCGAAGGGTGCGAGCTTGGCCTGCATGAACATCCGCACGGTGGCGTTGTCGTCGACGACCAGCACTGTGTCGCCCAGCATGCGTTTCTTGCTGGCGGCGTCGGGCACTGCCGCGCGCGGCGAGTTGGAACGCGCCAGCGACGTCCCCGAGTGGCTACGCCGCAGCACCTGAGAAGGCTCGGTGGCGGGCTGCTCGAGCGATATCGGCGGTTCGTCGCCGCTTGCCAGCGTATCGTCCAGCGCCTGCAGGAGCCTGGCCCATTGCAGCGGCCGCGCGAGCACGGGGTGGTTGGCGCCCCTGGTTGCCGAACCGATCAGTACGGCGGGCAGGCTCGCACGCTTGTGCAGCGCCCGGAATTCTTTGAAAGCGGCCGCGTCGTCGGCGTCCACGAGGTAGATGTCGGGGGTGCGGCCCGGCGTTCCGGGCTCGTACTGGGCGAAGCCGGGGTCGCGGCGGGCGGCGAGGGCGAAGATGCTCGAAAGCATTGATCGCTCTACGTCGTTGAAGCCGATGACATCGACAAGATATTGGTCGTTGAGATTCAAGATGGATTCCTGGCGTCGTGCTCCGGGTTTCGAGGGAGGAGGTTCTGGATGCGCTCCAGCTGCGAAAGAACTGCCTGGCCATCAGGCAGCCGCTGCCGCGGGTCCTTCGCCACCATGGCGGCCAGCAGCGGCTGCCAGGCCGCCAGCGCCGGCGGCAAGCTGGGGACCGGCGCCAGCAGGTGCTGGCCGAGCAGCTCGGCCGCGGTCTGGCCGGGATAGAGCGGGCGGCCGCACAGCATTTCGTAGAGGCAGGCGCCGAGGCTGTAGACGTCCTGTGCGGGATCGCAGGGCGCTCCCCCGCTTTGCTCGGGCGCCGCATATTGCGGGGAACCCGCCGCCGCGTTGTTTGCTGCCGCAACCGTGCTGTCCCGGCGGCATGCGCTGCCGAAGTCGCCCAGCGCCAGGCTGCCGTCCGCGCGCAGCAGCAGGTTGGAGGGCTTGACGTCCCGGTGGACCCAGCCTTGCTGGTGGAGCCACGCCAGCGCGCTGGCGCCCTGGCCGAGGAGCCGCATCGCCCGGGCGGTGCCCAGGGTGCGGCCATTCCGGACGGCGTGGCCGGCCGCAGCGCACTCCATTGCAAGATACGCCGTGGCGCCCACCACGCCATGGTCGAAGGCCTGGATGACGTGGGGATGCGGCAGCGCGGTCAACGCGCTGAATTCCGCCCGCAAGTCGTCCGTTCGCTCCAGAGCACCTTGCGGCTTTCGATGTGCCACCTTCAACGCAACGCGGCGCCCGCGCCGAGGGTGCAGCGCAAGATAGACGATGGCGTGGCGGCCGCGGCCAAGCACGGATTCGAGCTGGTACCCGGCCACGCCGCGGTTCGAACGCGCAGCCAACGCAGCCCTCATCGCCCCACCCCCGCCAACGCATCGATCAACGCGGCAGCCGACTCGTAGCGTAGCGCCGGGTCCTTCGCCATCATCTTGTCGAGCACGGGCTGGAACTGCCGGTGCGCCGGCGGCAGCACCGGCACCGGCGCGTTCACATGCAAGTCCAGCAGTTCGCGTGCCGTCTGCGCGTCGTAAGGCTTGCTGCCGGTGAGCATCTCGTAGGCAAGGATGCCGAGGCTGTAGATGTCGCAACGCGCATCGACCGGCTTGCCGAGCGCCTGTTCCGGGCTCAGGTAGTAAGGCGTGCCGACGACATCGCCGGCGCCCGTGTCGGTGATGTGCATGGCAACCTGCTTGGCGACGCCAAAGTCCGCGATGGCCACGATGCCGTCCTGGCGGATCATCACGTTGTCGGGCTTCAGGTCGCGGTGCACGATGCCGACTCTGTGAATCGCTTCCAGGCCCGCGGCGATCTGCTTGAGGTAGTACAGCGCGATGCCGGGATCCATGGCTTTGCGCATGCGGCTGCGCAGGTCGCCCAGCGGGAAATATTCCATGGCGATGTAGGCGTTGCTTCCGCAAAAGCCCTGGCGGTGGATGCGCGCCACGTTCAAGTTGTCGATCTGCACCAGCAACGCGAATTCCTGGATGAAGCGCTGCAGGTCGCGGTCGGCGTTCTCCAGCCGGAGCACCTTGAGTACCTGGGCCGGGCCGCCGGCCATCGGCTGGGCGAGATAGACGGTGGCAATGCCGCCCTCGCCGATCTTGCGCAGCAGGCGGTAGCCTTCGATCAGCAGGTGACCCGCACCCTGCGCCGGCCCATGGCTGGCGGCGTTGGCGGCAGAGCGCGAATACTGCTGGTTGCGCTGCAATGAATTGCGCAGTCCCTCATAGTGGCTGGGCGGCGTGACCGAACCCTCGCGCGGGACCAGACCCGCGATTTCGACGACTTCGAGGAAGGTGTCGTCGGGCAGTCCCAGCGTCGCGCTGCGGCCCGGCTCCACCCGCGTGCCCGCCGCCTTGCTCGTCGCGAACGAAGTCACCACGCTCCAGTGCATGTCGGCCGCAACGACCTGGAGGATGCGGGCGATCTCGACCGCTTCGCCGGTCGCATGCACCATTCCGTGGGTGTTGGTGGCGCGGGGCGCCACCTCGCCGGCACCGAGATGCACGCCGACCGCGATGGACAGCGGCGAAAGCCCTCCGGATTGCGGCCGGCCTGCAATACGGGTGGCAAGCTGGACCGCCTCATGGACGGTCAGGATGGCCGCGTGCAAGGCGCGCTTGGCATGCGCCGGAACACGGTCCTCGGGCTTGTGCGAGAAAACGCAGAGGATGGAATCGGGCCGTCGCTGGGCGATCTCGCCGCCCACCTGGAGCGCGGCGGAAGAGAGGATTCGCCGAACCTCGTTGACGAAGGACGTCAGTTCCGGGCCCGCCATCGTCTCGCATGCCAGCGCGAAATTGCGCATCCGCGCATACATGAAGGTCGCCAGGCCGGTGTCGGGCTGGGATCTGGACAAGTCGTCCGCAGGCGCCAGGGACATGCTGAAGAGCGACTCAAGCGGGGCTGCTTCGGTTGCCGGGAAATTCCCTTCGGGTGCGTGGAACGGACTGCGCATCGGCCGGCTCAGGCGAAACAGCTGCGCGCGGGCACTTGCCTGCCGGGGCGTGGATAGGAGAAGTCGGGTGCCATTGCCAAATTTCCTTGGTATGGTCCGGTTGTATTCGATATGTAGAGTTGTGTCACTCTTTGTTACAGAACTCGTTGTATTTCCATGCTATCGCACGAACTTTTGTTCGGTGCGCGGCCTGTCTTTAGTTCTTTAGAGTGATCAGGAATTTCCGCGCTGCGACATGCCGGCGATCAACCGCTCGATGTCGCCAGCCAGCCATCCGGCGACCGAGTCCTCGGCCTGGGGTGATGATGCAGGCAAGGACACGCCCCAGCTGCTGCCGTGCGCACGGATCTGCGCGCCTCGGCTCCAGTGCATGAGCCACGCCAGCCAAGCCACCTGCTCGGGCGCCGGCGCCTGCGGCGCAGGCGCGGCCAGCAGATCTATCAAGGCGCCCGAATGGGTCACCCGCACCTCGCCATCCTGGAACTGAGCCTGTCCGTCCAACGCCTGTGCCAGCGCCGCGAGGGCCTGCGCGGGAGTGGGCGCCGATGAAAACTGCTGGTGCCACCGGGCCAGCTGCCGGCCGATGACCAGGCCGCGTTCGGCTTCGGCCTCGATCAGGTCGGCATAGTCGAGCCATCCCCAATCGATGGCAGGCGCAGGGCATCCCGCCATCAGTGCCGTTTGCAGGAAAACATGGACCGCGTGGGCGCTGCCCTGGCCCACGAAGCCCTCGCAGGCCAGCACCAGCTGGCCCGCCCGGTGGCCCAGCAACTGCTGCTGCTGCAACAGCATTTTTTCGCGCAGAAGGCTGTCGCGCTCGCCGCGCAGAACGGCCAGTTCGAGCGCATTGCGCAAATCGGCCTGCAGGCTTTCAAGATCCCAGGGCTTGACGATGTAGCGATAGATCTCGCCGGCATTGATGGCGTCGATGGCCTCGCCCAGTTCGGAATAGGCGGTGGTCAGCATCCGCACGATGACGGGGTGATGCTCGCGCGCGTAGCTCAGCAATTCGTTGCCGCGGGCCCCCGGCATGCGCTGGTCGGAAACCAGCACGGCGATCTCGGCGCCCCGCTGGGCGAGCACGGCTTTGCCCTCTGCCACCGAGGCAGCCGTGATCACGGGAGCCAGCGGGCTTACCAGCCGATCGAAGTACTTGAGGGCCATGGCCTCGTCGTCCACATACAGAATCTTGTCTGGGATCACGCGCTGGCCTCCGCATGGGTTGCGTTGACGGGCTGAAAATAGAGTGTCACGGCAGTGCCCTGCCCCACTGCGGACGCTATCTCGACGGCGCCGCCGATGGATTGCATCACGCGCTGGCAAAACATCAAGCCCATGCCGCTGCCGCCTGTTCGGGAACGCGTGGACACCGGCTCGCGGGTCAGCTTGGCCAGCACGTCGGGAACGATTCCCGGGCCGTTGTCCGCGAACCGGATCCACCGCCGCGCGACCTCCTGGGCTGCGGTCTCCCGCCCCAGTTCGATTCGCAGGCCTGGCCGCGTAGCGGCCCGCAGCGCCAGCAGCGCATTTTTGGTGAGCGTGCACAGCACCAGGTAGAGCAGGTCGCGCCGCCCGGGCAGCGGAAAGTCGTCCGTGACATTCCGGCTGACCCAGGAGGCTTCGTCGCCATCGAAGGGGAATTCGTCCAGGAGTGCTTTCACCAGGCCCGCGGCACTCACGGCCTGAACCGGCGCGCCAGGATACGCATCGCGCGCCGACTGGACGAATGTGGACACCAGCGACTGGCAATAGAGCGTGCGCCGTTCAGCGCTCTCCAGGGCACCCAGCAGCTCCCCCGGCTCGTCTTCGCGGAACTGGGCTATGCCGGGCTCTGCGTCCGGCGCCGGCGGCCGGTGCCGGGCGGCCACGGCCTGTACGTAGCCGCGCACTGTCGCCAGCGGCGTGTTGAGTTCGTGCGCGAGAAAGCCCAGCGTATCGCGCATGGCGCCCACCCGGCCTTCGTTCAAAGTGCGCTCGAGCGCCTGCGAACGGTACAACGCAAGGGCCTCGCGCAACGCCTGCTGCGTCAGTGTGTTGTCCAGCGGCTTTTCCAGGATGCGCAGCACCTTGCCTTCATTCACCGCGGCGATGGCCACGTCCTTCTCGGCATGGGCCGTGGCCAGCAGGCGGACCAGATGGCGGTGAGCGCGCTGCACCGCGCGCAGCAGGTCCAGCCCATCCCGCCCGGGCATGCGGTAGTCGGTCACCAGGACCGCCACCTCGCCGCCGCGCTCGCGCAGCAATGCGAGCGCCTCGTCTACGCCGGGTGCGGTGAGGATTGAAAATTCGACGCCGAAGGTGCGGGCGAACCATTTGCAGGCCTGCGGCTCGTCATCGACAAAAAGGATGGTTTGCGCATCGTGCGCGGGCGGCGACATCGGTTGCTCTCCCTTATGGCTGCGGCGACGCCAGGGCGAGGTCGAAAGAAAACTCGGTCCACGCGTTCCATTCGCTGGCCACGCGCAGGGTGCCGCCATGGCGCTGGATGATAGCGTAGCTCACGCTCAAGCCCAGCCCGAGGCCCTGGCCCACGTCACGGGTGGTGAAGAAAGGCTCGAACACCCGCGGCAGATTCTGCGGAGCGATACCTGTGCCGTTGTCGCGCACGGTGAGGCACAGGCGCCCGCCCTCGGGTCTGGCTTGCAGCTCGATGCGCGGAGCAGCCGGGGCTGCCGTGCGCAAGGCCAGCGAAGCGTTGGTCAGCAGGTTGATGAGCACGCCGATGATGGCCGGCTCGTCGCCACGCACGTGGGTGTCCAGCGGCAGCGCCAGTGCGATCTCGACATTCTTGAGCTCGTAGCCGGTCAGGCGCAGGGCCGACTCGATGGCCTTCTCCAGCAGGAAGATGCGGTTGCCTTCCTCGCCCGGCTTCTGGTAGGCGAAGGTCTTGAGGTCCGAGACGATCTTCTGCACCCTCTGCATGCCCTCGCGCGCATCGTCGAGGCATTCGCGCAAGCCCGCGTCGCCTTGCGCCGACGCGCCCTTCGAGGCCATGTTGACGGCCATCAGGCTGTAGTTGACCGGGTTGTTCAGCTCGTGCAGCAAGCCCGCGGAAAGGGTGCCGAGCGCCGCCATTTTTTCCTGCTGGATCAGGTGGCCCTTGACTTCGGCGAGGGCGGCGTTGGTTTGCTGGAGGTCGGCGTTTTTCTCGGCGACTTGCCGCTGCAGGTAGAACAAGTGGGTTCTTGCACGCTCATTGAAGTAAGTACAAAACGAGCTGAGTACCGCTGAAAAAATGAGAAAGATCGAGTACCCGGCGAACCTGCCGATGTCGGCCAGACCACTCGGATGGAAATAACAGGCGATGAAGTAAACGGCGTAGGTAAAGCCGCCGAACGCCAGGCTCTCGAAAAAACTGATCGGCAAAAGGATTCCCGTGGCATACAGCGCCAGGTGGAGCCCTACGAAATAGATCGAACTGGTCCCTTCGGTGGCCCAGATCATCCAGCTGATCATGATCTGCGGGACTGACAGCCACAACAAGGTGAGCGGTTTGATCCATCGCAAGGCGAACGAAGTACGCCGCAGCTGCAGATAAATGACGACTACGGCGATTGTGGCGAATATCCGAACCGGTGCCAGCTGGGGAAAATCCTGCGGATAAAGCGTGTAGTCCAGTCCTAAGCCCGACAGAATCAGAATCGCGCACACGATCGCGCAGGCCTTGGAATATACAAGGCGGAACTCGTTCAGCTCCTGGTGGTAAGGCGACAGGTTTTGTGCCGGCACAGGGGGATGGCTTGCGGTCACGTCTTGTTCTGCACCAAGAAGTCGGCGAAAACATTGGCCCCGGTCTCGTCTGTGTACAGCCGCGTGCCGGCGCGCGCCGCCGGCAACACGCTCTCCACCTGAGCCTCGTTGCGGTAGATGAGATGCCATTCCAGCAAGTGTTCCATCAGGATTTTCTGCGGGTTGCTGGAGTGGACGTTGGTCACCAGCACCGTGCCCCCGCCGCTGGTGCGCGAGACGAAGTACTGAAGCAGCCTCGAACAGACCTTATCGGAAAGATAGTCGAACAGACCCGCACAATAAACCAGGTCGAACGTCTTTTTTTCCAGAGGCATGTCTCGCTTGGAAGCACACTTGAGCAGCTCTTGTACCGACTCATTGACGAATTCGACCTCCACGCTCTTGCCTTCACGCGCGCAGACTTCCGTGATTCGGGCACGTGTGTAATCAATGGTGGGCTGGCTGAAATCGAGCAGGGTGAATGACAGGAGATGTGGCTGCGCATGCTGTTCGATGAACCGGCGGGTCTCAATTGCCGGGCCGCACCCCACGTTGAGGACTGCGATCTGGCGCTGCTCCTTTTTTGCCCTGTCTGCTGCCTGGTTCAGATAATCAACCAGGATGTCGATCCGGTTGCGATGGGCTTGCGCCACGGCCGCCTTCAGGAACAGGGCATTGACTATCTGGAAATAAGTGCTGCTGCCTTGCCGGGGGTCCGCCAGGATCTGGTTCACCATTTCGTAGTCCCCGGCGTAGCCAAGAGGCTTGGCGAAGGTTCGGTACACAAAGGGCGCGCGCAGCAGCAGCGGGTGCAGCGCCGTCTGGGCAAAGCTGCGGTGGGCCACCGACTCTTCGGGCGGGATTTTCTTTCCCTCTTCTTCGAGCCAGGTCAAGTATTCGGCGCCCTTGCGCATGATCGGCTCGGCCAGGTCGTAGAAGACGTTCTCGCGAATACGGCCGTCCGTGTCGCGGGGCAGCGCATCGGACATGTCGGCCTGGTCCGCCCATTTGGAGGCCTCCGACAGGAACGCCCTGAATTCGCTGATGATGACCTGGTAGCTGCGGTTGATGCGAATACGCGCCTCCCACTCCTCCACGAAGCGGCTCGATTCCTGCGGCACGCGCGACAAGTCGCCTCTGATCGCATTGAACTCGGACCATTCGTCGGTCAGGGCAACGGATACGACGGCCATCAGCCCCGTGTTGACGAGGCTACCGACCACGGCTTTGCCCTTGTAGATGCTCTTGTCACCCGAGCGCACCGTAAGGTTGCTGAGCACCTCGCTCACCTGGACGATCGAATACGGGTTGTAGATCTCCATCACCAGAGATCGCCTCTGAACGCTGGTCAGTATGCCGCGCGCGGCCTCCCCCTGGCTGTTGTGGAACGTGACGACGGGATCTATGGGTCGAAGCGGCTGCACGATGTCGAAGGCTGGGGCGAGCGGCGGGATGACTCAGCAGCTCACTTATTAGTGTGTCCAATTGTGCACCGAAGACGGCGTCCGGCGCATAGAATCAGCCCCAACTCGACCTGCTGAGCATGCAAAAAAATACGCCGATGTGCGGGGAAAGCCCTAGCCCCGGGGATGGTGCTTTCCGTGCAACAGCTTTAGCCGTTCGCGCGCGACATGCGTATAAATCGTCGTCGTGGAGATGTCGGCATGGCCCAGCAGCATCTGCACTGCCCGCAAGTCGGCTCCGTGGTTAATCAGGTGCGTCGCAAACGCATGGCGCAATGTGTGCGGCGAGAGCGGGACCGTGATCCCCGCGGCGGCGGCCTGCTTCTTGACGATCACCCAGAACATCGCGCGGGTCATGCCCCGGCCCCGCGCTGTCACGAACAGGTCCTCGGTCTGCTGGCCGTCCAGGATGGCGGGACGCGAACCGGCCAGGTAGCGGCCGATCCAGTCGCGCGCGACCTGCCCGAAAGGCACCAGGCGCTCCTTGCTGCCCTTGCCCAACACACGCAGTACGCCCTCGTTCATGCTCACGTTGAAGGTCTTCAGGCCCACCAGCTCGCTGACGCGCAAACCGCTGGCGTAGATCAGTTCGAGCATCGTCCGGTCGCGCAGGCCCAGCGGCGTGTCCACGTCCGGCGCGTCCAGCAGCGCCTCCACCTGCGCTTCGGTCAGGGTTTTCGGCACGCGCAGCGGCTGCCTGGCCGACTGCAGGCGCAGCGTCGGATCGGACGTGACCCGGCGCTCCCGCAATGCCCAGCGGAAATAGCGCTTGAACACGGTGAGCCGGCGGTTGGCGGTGCTCGCCTCGCTGCCCGCATGGCGGGCAGCGAAGTAGCCGTTCAAGTCGGCTTCGGCCGTGCTGTCGAGCGGACGGCCCTGCCCCGCCAGCCATGCCGCATAGAGCGCCAGGTCGCGCCGGTACGCGGCCAGTGTGTTCTTCGATAGCCCTTCTTCCAGCCAGAGCGCGTCGATGAACGCGTCGATGGACGCGTCGCCGTTCAATCGAGCTTGAGCTTGGACTGGTCGACGACCTTCTTGTACACCTCGAACTCGGCCTTGATCTGCTCGCCGAACTGCTGTGGTGTATTAGCGACGATGAACGATCCGGTGTCCTCGATGCGCTTGCGAACCGCCGGGTCCTCCAGCGCCTTCCTGACGCCGGCATGGATCTTGTCGACCACGTCCTTCGGAAGCCCCTTGGGCCCGTAGATGCCGTAGTACGCCATCCGGTTGACCGGCTCGAGGCCCACTTCCTTGAAGGTCGGCACATTGGGCAGCACGGACAGTCGTTGCGGCGCGGCCACCACGATGGGCACCAGCCGGTTGTCCTTGATGAAAGGAAGCGCCGAGGGCATGTTGTCGAAGATCAGCGGGACCTGGCCGGCGACGGTGTCATTGAGCGCCGGGCCCGAGCCCCGGTAGGGAATGTGCGTGACGAAGGTGCCCGACAGGCTCTTGTACAGCTCCATCTGCAGGTGGCCGATGCCGCCGGTCCCGGAGGACGCATACGAATAGCGGCCCGGTGCGCGCTTGAGCTCGGCCACGAACGCCTTGTAGTCCTTGGCCGGGAAACTGGGATGCACGGCGATCACATTGGGCGTTGCCGCGATGTTGGTGATCGGTGTGAAATCCGTCGTCGGGTTGTACGGGATCTTGGGATTGATGGCCGGGTTCGCGGCGGTGGTGGAGACCGTGGCCATGCCGAGCGAATAGCCATCGGGTGCCGCACGGGCCGTCTCGGTGGCCCCGATGACCCCGCCGCCGCCCGCCTTGTTCTCGACCACGACGGTCTGGCCCAGGGCCTTGCCCAGCGGCTCGGCGATCACGCGGGCGATGATGTCCGTCGTGCCGCCCGGCGCGAACGGCACCTGCAGCTTGATCGGCTTGTTGGGGTAGCTCTGGGCGAGTGCGGGTCCGGCGGCGATTGCCAGCGCGGCCGTCGACAGCGCAATCCATTGGCGGCGTTTCATGAAGGAGACTCCTTGTGATGCAGAAAGCAAGATACCCGCAATCCTATAAGGAGAACGCAGCCCGGCGTTCTGTGGAATACACATAAGGGCTTACCCTCGACTTGCCGGTATCCTCGGGCGGTGAACTTCGCCCAACTGCTCTTGCCGGATTTCTCGCTGATTCTCTGCGGCTACCTGGTGTGCCGCTACACGGCCCTCAACCGCACAGTGTGGGAACAGGTCGACAGGCTGGGGTACTACTTCCTGTTCCCGGTGCTGCTGTTCCATTCCATCGTGAAAAGCCCGCTGGACCTGGGCGCCGCGTCGAGCCTGATCGCGGCCGGCCTGTTGATGGGCCTGGCGGGCGTGGGCCTTTCCTATTCGCTGCCTTACCTGCCCTGGCTGGGCCGGCAGATCGACGCCCGTGATCACGCGGCCAGCGCACAGGTGGCCTTCCGATTCAATTCGTTCATTGCCCTGGCGTTGGCCGAGCGCCTGGCGGGGCCGCAAGGGCTGCTCCTGATCGCGGTGTTGATCGGCGTATGCGTTCCCCCGTTCAACATGGCCGCCGTGTGGCCCATGGCGCGCCAGGGCCGAACCGGCTTCGTGGGGGCATTGCTGCGCAACCCCTTGATCGTCGGCACGGCGTCCGGCCTGGCGGCCAATCTTCTGGGATTTTCCATTCCGTCCTGGCTCGAGCCGGGCGTGACCCGCATCGGCGCCGCGTCGCTGGCGCTGGGCCTGATGGCCGCCGGCGCCGGCATGCAGTTCGGCCCCCTGGCGCGCGGCAAGACACTGGCCGCGGCGGTGCTCGGAATCAGGCACTTCGTCCTGCCGCTGTTGGCATACGCCCTGGCGCTGCTGTTTCGCCTGGACCCGGTGCAGACGGCGGTGCTGCTGGCCTTCTCGGCCCTGCCGACCGCGCCGAGTGCCTACGTGCTTGCGTCGCGCATGGGCTACAACGGCCCGTACGTCGGTGCCCTGGTCACCCTGTCCACCCTACTGGGTATGCTGAGCTTGCCGTTCGCGCTCGGCGTCTTGCGCTAGCTGTAGTTTCTCATGACGTTGTTCCCATCAAGGCCGAGGCGAGAAGCTGGAGGGCGATGGAGAAGTAGCTGAGTGAGGGCGGTGGAAGTTGTAGTGGTACATCCATGGTGCGAGCTCGCTGGCGCGGGCGTGCGAATTGGGATAGATGAAGGCATAGGCCCACTCGCGCAGCAATGTTTGATGAAGCGTTCGGCCTTGCCATTGGTGCGCGGCGTGTAGGGTCGAGTGCGAATGTGCTAAAGCCTACCCGGGAATGATCGTCAATGGCCACATGCAGCGCCTGCCAGCCCGCCCGCGGCGGGGTGTTCTGGGTGCGGTCGCCCGTGACGCGGTGGCCAGGCTTGTCAAAGCGGCCCAGCTTCTTGGTGTCCATGTGCAGCAGCTCGCCTGGCGTTTGGCGCTCATAGCGTCGCACCGGCACTGCATCCTGCAAGGCCGGCAGATTGGCCAAGCCAGCCCTCTTGCAGGCGCGTGCCACAGCGCTTCTGGACAAGCCCACGCGCTCGGCAATGCAGTCATAGGTCAGGCGTTGATTACGCCGCAGTGCCACGGCCCGCTCGATCTTGCTGGGGCAACTGCGCCCCGGGCTCGTGTGCGGGCGTGAGCTGAGATCGGCCAGCCCCGCAACGCTGTGCAGGACAAAGCGGCGACGCCACTTGGCGGCCGTGCGGGTGCTCAAGCCAGCGGCTGCAGCCGCTGGCTTGACCGATTCGATCAATTTATCGAACCAGATGGGCTCGACCTTTGGGCGTCATTGAGGCATTCTGTGGATGTTCATCCGGGGAGTCCTGAAGAAAGTCGGGAGATGTCAGAACCTCCATCTTCCTTCACCTCGGGTGAACAACCT
>JACDFR010000113.1 GCA_013815685.1 Ramlibacter sp. | reverse complement strand
TCGGTCAAGAGCAACATCGGGCACCTGGAGCTGGCCGCGGGCGTGGCCGGCATCATCAAGGTGCTGCTGCAGCTCAAGCACAAGACGCTGGTCAAGAGCCTGCACTGCGAAGAGCTCAACCCCTACATCCAGCTGCAAGGCAGCCCGTTTTTCATCGTGCGCCAGAACCAGCCCTGGGAGGCGCCGCGCGACGCTGTCGGGCGCGAGCTGCCGCGGCGCGCGGGCATCAGCTCCTTCGGCTTTGGCGGGGCCAATGCGCATGTGGTGATCGAGGAGTATGTCGCGCCCGCAGCGCCGCCGCCCCCGCCGGCGCCCAGCCCGGCGCAGCCGGCCCTGGTGGTGCTGTCGGCAAGGAACGAGGCGCGCCTGCACGAGCAGGTGCGCCAGCTTCTCGATGCCATCGCCCAGCACCCCTTCACCGACGAAGACCTGCCCAATATCGCCTACACCTTGCAGGTCGGGCGCTCGGCCATGGACAGCCGCGTCGCCCTCACGGCGGCTTCGATCGAAGAACTCCAGCGCAAGCTGGCCAGCATCGCCGACGGCCGGCCCGCCGGCGACGATATCTACCAGGCCGATGCCAGGCGCAGCAAGGATGCGATGGCCGCGCTGGCGGCGGACGACGACCACCGCCAGCTGGTTCAGGCCTGGATGGCCGGGAGCAAGCACGGCAAGTTGCTCGATTTGTGGGTCAAGGGCTTGCCGCTCGACTGGCAGCAGCTGTACGGCGGGCGCATGCCGCGCCGGATCAGCCTGCCGACCTATCCTTTCGCACGCGAGCGGCACTGGGTGACCGAACCCGCGGACGTGGGCACACCAAAAGGCGGCGTGGCCGTGCTGCATCCGCTGCTGCAGCAGAACACCTCGGATTTCACCGAGCAGCGCTTCAGCTCGCGATTTACCGGCAAGGAGTTCTTCCTGGCCGACCATGTGCTGCAGGGCACACCGGTCCTGCCCGGCGTCGCTTACCTCGAAATGGCCCGGCTCGCGGTTGCGCGCGCCACCGGGGCCCTCGACCACGGCACCGGCATCGTGCTCAAGGACATCGTGTGGGCGCGCCCGCTCATGCTGAGCGGCGCCGCAGCATCGGTCGACATCGCCTTGTACCCGCATGAGAACGGCGAGATCGGCTACGAGATCCGCAGCACAGCCTGGGCGCCGGCCGGCGAGGAACCGGCCCGCGAGCATCATGCGCAAGGTCGCGCGGCGATCGTCCATGGCGAGCGCGACGTCCCCCGTATCGACCTGGCCGCGTGCAAGCGGGAATGCCCGCGCCCGATCGACGCGGCGCAGGCGTATTCGGCGCTGGACGCCATGGGCCTTGCTCTTGGGCCCGCACTGCGCGCCATGGATTCGCTCCATGCCGGTGCCGATGGGCGAGGGCGTGCGCAGGTTCTGGCCCGCATGCGGCTGCCGCCCTGCGCGAGCGAGGGCCGAGAACAGTATGTGCTGCACCCGAGCCTGATGGACGCATCGATCCAGGCTGCCCTGGGATTGGCGCTGACGGGTGACGCCCCGGCCGACGCCAAACTCAAGCCGTTGTTGCCCTTCGCGCTGCAAAGGCTGGAGATTTTCGGCCGTTGCCCCGACACCGGGTGGGCCGTCATTCGCCACGCCGATGCGGCCGCGCCATCGGAAAAGGCCCAAACACTCGATATCACGCTCTGCGACGATGAAGGCGCGGTGAGCATGAGGATGCTCGGATTGAGCCTGCGGCTGCTGGAAGGCGAGCTCTCCGGCCAAGCGCCCGTCCCTTCGGCGGCGGCGGCCCAAGCCAGGCTGCCGCTGGCCGCGAAACTCGAGCCCGAGCCCGAGGCCGAGGCCGATGAATTCGCCGGACCGGTGCGCGATTGGCTGAAGCGGACCTTGTCGCACCTGCTCAAGGTCAAGCGCGAAAATATCGAGGCCGACACCGAGCTCGCCGACTACGGAATCGACTCGATCAAATTCATCGAGTTGACCAACGCCGTCAACGAGGAGCTCAAGCTCGAACTGGTGCCCCCGATATTCTTCGAATACTCCACGCTGGGCAGCTTCACCGGTTTCCTGCTGCACCGGCAGCGCGACGCGGTGGCCCGGCGCTTTGCGGGGACGCGGCCCAGGGCATTGCCCACGCGGGCGACAGCTGGGGCGCTCTCCAGCGAAGAACAGCCGGCGCTCCAGCTGCCGGCGCGCCGTTATCTGCGCCAAGCCCGGATCGAAACAGCCCTGGCGCGGCCTGCCGAACCGGTGGCGATCATCGGCATCAGCGGCCGGTTTCCAATGGCACAGGATGCTGACGCGCTCTGGAGCAACCTGGCCCAGGGGCGCGATTGCATTGGCGAGATTCCGGACAGCCGCTGGGGCTGGGGAGCGATCCCCACCAAATGGGGCGGCGTCATCGACGGGATCGACGAGTTCGACCCGCTTTTCTTCAACATTTCCCCGCGTGAAGCGCTATTGATGGATCCGCAGCAGCGCTTGCTGATGACCTACGTGTGGAAGGCAATCGAGGATGCGGGCTACTCGGCCGAAAGCATGTCGGGCACGAAGACGGCATTGTTCGTGGGCACCATGGCAAGCGGCTACGCCGGTCTCGTCGCCCAAGCAAAGATCGAGATCGACGGCTACAGCGCCACCGGCGCCGCGCCCTCGGTCGGACCGAACAGGATGAGTTATTTCCTCAACCTGCACGGCCCGAGCGAGCCGATCGAGACGGCGTGCTCCAGTTCGCTCATCGCCGTGCACCGGGCGCTGCAGGCGCTCGACACCGATGGTTGCGAGATGGCGATCGCCGGCGGGGTAAACACACTGGTGGCGCCGGAAATCCACATCAGTTTCAGCAAGGCGGGGATGCTCAGCGAGGATGGGCGGTGCAAGAGTTTTTCCAGCAGCGCCAACGGCTACGTGCGCGGCGAAGGCGTGGGCATGCTGCTGCTCAAGAAGCTGGGCGC
>JACDFR010000094.1 GCA_013815685.1 Ramlibacter sp. | reverse complement strand
AACCGCTGCGGCGCTTCCAGAGCGCGCTGCGTGCGCGCACCGGCGATCGCCGGGTGCTCGCCACCGGCCGCTGGGACGGCTGGTTCAACGAAGTGATGCGTGACCTGGGCGCCCCCACCGTCGCCCCGGCCACGGTGCGGCTCGACGATGCGTTCTGGAACCTGAGCATGCAGGCCCCGCATGCCACCGCCGAGCCCTGGGCCACCGCCCGGCCGACGCACGCCGACCTGCTCGATTTCACGGCCGGCATCGAAGAGGGGGAGCGCAAGGCGGCTTCCTGCGACCTGCCGCCCGACGCCAGCAAGGTGGACGTCCTCGTGAACCACCGCGGCCTGGCGCCGCTGGATGGCGCGCAGGTGCGCGTGACACTGCTGAAGTGGATCGACCCGAAGACGAAGGACGCCGCCGGCTGGAGCGACATCGAGCCCTCGTTCAAGGACGACATGCCGTGGACCGCCGCCGTCAACGAGGTGCTCAATTCACCCACCGGCGCCACGTCCCTGCCGCTCGGCAGCGGATGGAGCTTCGTCGGCGGCACGCCGGCCACGCGGCGCCAGACACTGGCCGGCCAGACGCTGGATGCCACGCACCCCGGCATCGCGACCTTCGACCTGGACCTGTCGGGCACCAGGCGCAACAGCCTGGTGATGCTGGTGGCGGTGATCCGCTCCGGCAGCGACATCGCGCTGGCACCGGCCAAGCTGGACCACCTGGCCATGACGAGCACGGGCGTCGCCGTCCGATCGGTCCGCGTCAACGGCTTCCCCCTTTCGGCGGGCTCCTCGACCAGCCCCTTCTCCACCAAGCTCTACCCCGCCGAAATGGCACCCAGCGCGCCACAGAACGCCCGCCTGGCCGCCGCGCTGCTGGCCGTGCGCGGCTCGCTGTCCGCCGCCAACAAGGCGAGCCTGGACAAGGCCGCGCTGATCGTCGCCAAGCTCACTCCCAGCGGCGCGATGGAGTACGCGGGGGCGCGCGAAACCGAAATGCTCTTCTCGGCCAGCCTGCTGAAGGTGTGCCTGCTCTACGCGAGCTTCGAGCTGGTCGCCCGCGTGAATGTGCTGGCGCCCGCGATCACGGCCGTGACCGGGGCCGAGTTCCTCGAAAAGGTCGAGAAAGACTTTTCCGGCAAGATCGAAAACGCCGTGCCCCGCATCAAGCCGGGCCCTTGGCGCAAGGTTTCGTTCAGCGAAGCCCTGGCCGCCACGCCCGACGGCCCGAACCGCTATCGCGTGAGCCTGAGCACCGAGCACGACACGGAACTGCGCAAGATTTTCTCGGAACAGTCCCAGAATCACAGCCCTCGCGACACCATGCACCGGCTGGGTTACAGCTACGTCAATCGTGCGCTCGACGCCGCCGGATTTTTCGACGCCGACACCGAGACCGGCATCTGGATGGCCACCGATTACGGCGACTGGACGGACTTCAACGTGCCGGTGGCGACAGGGGGCACGTCCTCCGCGGCGATGACGGCGCTGGCCATGGCCAACCTGCTGTCGCACATCCATCGGCGCAAGCTGATCGACCTGCCCGCCAGCACGACCATGCGCGCCATGTTCGACGCCGGTGCCGGATGGTCCTGGTTCTGGCAGCTCGCCAGCCCGGAGACCTTTTCGTTCACCGTCACGGCCTGCAAGGTCGGCCATTCCGGCAGCCCATCGGCCAAGGTCGGCCCCGTGATGTCGGAAGCCATCTTCGCCCAGCGCAAGAGCGACAGCGCGCCCTTCGTCGCGGTCTGGCAGAACGTGCCGGACGCGCTCGGCTCCGAGCCGGTCTATCGCGTGCTCGACGAGATGATCAAGAACTGGCCCTGAGCCCCAGGCAACCATCTTGGATGAATAAGCCAGGCGTGAACCATCTGAAAGATTAAGGAGACACCCATGCGCCATACCTGCAAGATCTGCTCCCCCTACCCGTCCGGCCGGACCGGGGACACCGGCCGAAGCGAAGAGGCCGCGTCGCGCGAGCGCGTGGACAACGTGCGCGTGATGCCGATGCGCACCGGTCCCGGCCGCACGCGTGCCGCGGTGGAACGCATGAAGCTATGGGAGAACAGCCGCACGCTGAAGGTGAAGTTCCTCGATGGCGACCCGGCCGTGCAGGCCAAGGTGCGGGCCATCGCCAAGGAATGGGAGGCGATCGCGAGCCTCGAGCTGGAGTTCGTGAGCAGCGGCACCGCGCAGATTCGCGTGAGCTTCGCCGAGAAGGGGTTCTCCTGGTCGACGGTGGGCACCGATGCGTTGACGGTCGCCGCCGGCCAGGCGACGATGAACTACGGCTGGCTCGAGACCGACACGCCGCTGCGCGAGTATCAGCGAGTGGTGCGCCACGAGTTCGGCCACGCGCTGGGCATGATCCACGAGCACCAGAATCCGGCCGCGCAGGGCATGATCCCCTGGGACAAGCCCAAGGTGTACGCCTACTACGCGCAGCAAGGCTGGAGCCAGGACGACGTGGACTTCAACATCTTCGAGGTCTATTCCGAAGACAGCACCAACCACAGCGCATTCGATGCGACCTCGATCATGGAGTACGCCATCCCGGACTCGCTGACAATCGGCTCGTACGCCATCGGCTGGAATACCGAGTTCTCGCCGATGGACACGACGTTCATGAAGCGCCAGTACCCGAAAGACGCGCCGGCCGTCAGCGAACTCGGCGTCGGCGGCGCACGCCTGACAGCCGACCTCGCCGGTGCGGGCGAGGTCGACAGCTACCACTTCCAGGTGGACCTCGCCGCCACGCTCGTCATGACCACCACGGGCCCGACGGACACGGTCCTCACGCTGCACGGCCCCGGCGACCCCGGCGCGGTGATCACCTGGGACGACGATCGCGGCCGCGGCCTGAACGCGCGCATCGTGCGCAAGCTGCAACCCGGCAACTACTGGCTGACGGTGCGGCACAAGACACCGGGCGCGACCGGCCAGTACACGATCGGCATCAAGTAGCTTTACGCACTGGCGAGAGGCCCGCGGCTTGCGAGCACCGGCGCAGGCCGCGACGCTGCCGTGGTCACCGGTAAAGGTGGCGCCTGAAACGTCGAGCGGTGCCTGCCGGGGCCGAGCCGGGCACGTCCCGCGCTATGCGAACCAAGGGTTTCACCGGACCCGGCCGCTATAATTGAAGGTTGATTTCAAAAAGCCCGCCAATCTAGAGGACTCCATGAGCGATAGCATGCAAGAAGAAGCGCACACCGGCCCGATCAAGACGCCCCAACAGCTGCTGCTCGCGGTGTTCTTCTCCTTTGTCATCCCGGTCTTCGCCATCTTCGGGCTGGTCGCCTATGTGGTGAAGGACAGCAAGCCGGCCGGGCGCCTGGAGGCCGAGAGCCACGCCCTGGGCGGCGTCACGGCGGCAGACCTCGACCGCGGCATTTCCGCGCGCATCCGAAAGGTGGGCGCCGTCGAGGTCCGCGACGCCAACCGGCCGCTCAAGGGCGGCGAAGAGGTTTTCAAGGCCCAGTGCACCGCCTGCCACACCTCGGGGGCGGCCAATGCACCCAAGGTCGGCGACCCCGACGCGTGGGGTGGCCGCATCAAGAGCGGCTTCGAGGCGCTGGTCCAGTCGGCTCTCAAGGGCAAGGGTGCGATGCCTGCCCAGGGCGGCGGCGATTTCGACGACATCGAGATCGCCCGTGCCGTAGCGTACATGGCCAACACGGCGGGGGCGAAGTTCGCAGAGCCCCAGCGTCCTGGCCCCGCGCCCGCGACTGCCGCCGCGTCGGCGCCCGCAATGGTCCAGACAGCCGCACCGGCGCCGGCCGCCCCCGCGGCACCCGCTACTGCCACTGCCACTGCCACGGCCCCGGCGGCACCAGCCGCGCCGCAATCGGCCACCGCCGTAGCGGCGGGCGCGGGCGAAGCCCTCTACAAGCAGGCCTGCCTCGCCTGCCACGCGACGGGCGTGGCCAATGCGCCGAAACTCGGCGACAAGGCCGCCTGGGCGCCGCGGCTGCAGCAGGGCCTGCCGGCGCTGGTGCAAAGCGCGATCAAGGGCAAGGGCGCGATGCCGCCCAAGGGGGGCTCCACCGCGCCCGATCCGCAGATTCAGGCTGCCGTCGAATACATGGTGAGCACGGTCAAGTAACCGGCGCCGGCCGTGCCGCGGCCGGGCTGCGCAAGTAGCCGAAGCGCTGCGGCAACTCCTCGGCCGGTATTTCCTCCGGAGCCCACACACCCTGTTCGATGGCGTCGGCCGCCTGGGCGACATCGAGGGTGTGGACCAGCCCGAAGCCCAGGTCGGTGTGCAGGTACAGCCTGCCTTGTTCGTCCAGGACCATGCGTTGCGGCTGGGCGGGCCGGCCGGTATGCGCCGTCACGCGGTGGCCCTCGCCCAGGCGCCACACCCAGGGTGTCACTTCCAGCTCGACATAAACCCGTTGCGGGCCGTTCTGGAAGAACCACTGCCCCTGCGCATCGCACTCGTAGTTGCGCTGGATGAAGTCGATCAGCTTGTCGTGCTTGAGCAGCGAGCCCTTGCTTGCGGGGAAGGCGCCCGCCGCCTGCACCCGGTCGTCGCGCATGTACCAATTCCCTCGCGCGTCCAACCCCAGCCAGCCGAAGCAGTGCGGCACGTTGGGCCATTTGGCGATGGCCTGGCGAACGATGTCATCCATGAACCGATTATCGGCCCCGGCGCCCGGTGCAGGCGTTAGCGCAGGAAAGCGTCGTAGCCGGTCTTGAGGATGAGCGCGAATACCACCAGGATGAATGCGCCGCGCACGAATCCCGCGCCATGCTTGAGCGCGAAGTGCGTTCCCAGCAGGCTACCCGCGACGTTGGCGGCCGCCAGCGCCAGGGCGTAGTGCCACCAGACGTGGCCCTTGAGGGCGAACAGGATCAGGGCCGCCAGGTTGGTCGCGGTGTTGAGCAGCTTGGCGCAGGCCGAAGCGTGCAGGAAGTCATAGCCGAGCCAGCGCACGAACAGGAAGACGAAAAAGCTGCCGGTACCCGGCCCGAAGAAGCCGTCGTAGAAACCCAGCGCCAGCCCGATGGCACTGGCGACCAGGGCTTCGGGCCTGCCGGCCAGGCGCGGCGCATGATGCCGCCCCAGATCCTTCCTGGCCAGCGTGTACGCCAGCACCGCCAGCAGGATCAAGGGCAGCAGTTTGCGCAGGAAGTCGGGGGACACCACGGTGACACCCCACGCCCCGGCGAACGATCCGGCAAAGCCCGCTGCCGCCGCCGGCAGCAACGCCCGCCAACTCAGTTGTACCCGGCGGCCGTATTGCAGCGCCGCTATGCCGGTGCCCCAGATCGATGCGCTCTTGGTGATTCCGAACAGCGTGGCCGGGTGCGTCCCCGGGAAGACGGCGAAAAGCGCCGGCACCAGGATCAGGCCCCCGCCTCCCACGATCGCATCCACGAAACCTGCCAGCAGCGAGGCCAGCGACACCAGCAGCATTTCCATCGGCCGATTGTCCCATCGCGCGCCGGCCCAATAAAAAGGCGCCGGGGTTGCCGGCGCCTTGCGAAGGCATCTCGTGGGATGCCTGATAAAAATCTTGTAGTGTTCTGAGTTTGTCTCCTCGGTCCCTCGCCCTCGCGAACCCTTGAGCCCGCTTGCGAGTGGACGCACTCTAGCTGCCGCACTCTGCTGGTGCATCGGGACTTTCCCGCCCCAGATGGCTCTGGCATGAGATATGCCGCAAGGCTGAGTCGAAGGGTTCGCGGTCGGCTATTCCTGGGCCTTCACCGCATGGCGATGGCTTCCTGGGCAACGGCAGCCGGATGTGGTTCGAGGGCCTCGACTCTAGCGGAGTCCCTCAGGATCCAGCCGGCAGCCTTCTCGGCCATCATCAGCGTGGGCGAGTTGGTGTTGCCACTGGTGATGGTGGGCATGGCGCCTGCGTCCACCACACGCAGTCCCGCGATCCCGCGCACCCGCAGCTGGGAATCGAGAACCGCCAGGGGGTCGTCGTCGCGCCCCATCCTGGTCGTGCCGACCGGATGGAAGATGGTGGTCGCGATGTCGCCCGCCAGGCGGGCCAGTTCCTCGTCGCTCTGGTATTGCGTCCCGGGCCGCCACTCCGACGGCTGGTACTTCGCCAGCGCCGGTTGCGCGGCGATGCGCCGGGTCACGCGCAGCGAATCGGCCGCCACCTTGCGGTCCTCGGGCGTGTTGAGGTAGCCGGGTGCGATCAGCGGCGCGTCCTCGAACTTGTTGCTGCAGATGCGCACGAACCCGCGGCTGGTGGGATTGAGGTTGCACACGCTGGCCGTGAAGGCATTGAAATCGTGCAGCGGCTCGCCGAACGCGTCGAGGCTGAGCGGCTGCACGTGGTATTCGATGTTGGGGTAGGGCTGGTCGGGCGAGCTGCGGGTGAAGGCTCCGAGCTGCGACGGCGCCATGCTCATCGGCCCGCTGCGCTTGAAAGCGTACTCGAGCCCGATCCGGGCCTTGCCGAGCCAGCTGTTGGCCAGCGTGTTGAGCGTCGCCACACCAGAGACCTTGAACACGGCCCGGATTTGCAGGTGATCCTGCAGGTTGGCGCCCACGCCCGGCAGGTCCTTGACCACCGGGATGCCGTACTGCTGAAGCAGCGGCGCCGGGCCTATCCCCGAGAGCTGCAGAATCTGCGGCGAGCCCACGCTGCCGGCGCAAAGCAGCACCTCGCGGGCCGCGGTGACGGTGACGAGCTCGTTTTCGGCCCAGACCTGCGCGCCGGTGCAGCGCCGGGCGCCATCCGCCTGCTCTTCGATCACCAGTCTGGCCACGTGGGCCATGGTCCACATCTCGAAATTGGGCCGGCCATAGCAGGCCGGCCGCAGGAACGCCTTGGCCGTGTTCCAGCGCCACCCCTTTTTCTGGTTGACCTGGAAGTAGCCGACGCCCTCGTTGTCGCCGCGGTTGAAGTCCTCGCTGTGGGGGATGCCGGCCTCCTGCGCGGCCTGGGCGAATGCGTCCAGGATGTCCCAGCGCACGCGCTGGCGCTCCACCCGCCACTCTCCGCCCTCGCCGTGGACGGCATCCGCGCCCTTGTAGTAGTCCTCGTGCTTCTTGAAGTACGGCAGGACGTTGTCCCAGGTCCACGAGGCGTCGCCGGTGGCCCGGGCCCAGCTGTCGTAGTCGCGAGCCTGGCCCCGCATGTAGATCATCCCATTGATGCTGGAAGATCCGCCCAGTGTCTTGCCGCGGGGGTAGCGCAGGATGCGGCCGTTCAGGCCGGCATCGGCCTGGGTGCTGTAGAGCCAGTCGGTACGCGGGTTGCCGATGCAATACAGGTAGCCGACCGGGATGTGGATCCAGTGGTAGTCGTCCCGGCGGCCCGCTTCCAGCAGCAGAACCCGCTTGCTGCGATCCGCGGAGAGCCGGTTTGCCAGCAGGCAACCGGCCGTGCCCGCTCCGATGATGATGTAGTCGAAGTGGGTGTCGCTCATCCGCAGAGTATGCAGCGGCCCGGCGTGGGGGCCAATTACTTCGTGGTGGGCATCACGAATTCGGCGCCCTTGCCGATGCTCTCCGGCCAGCGCTGCATGATCGACTTCTGCTTGGTGTAGAAGCGCACGCCTTCTTCGCCGTAGACGTTCATGTCGCCGAACAGGCTCTTTTTCCAGCCACCGAACCCGTGCCACGCCATGGGCACGGGGATCGGCACGTTGATGCCCACCATGCCGACCTGGACCCGGCGGCTGAACTCGCGCGCGACGTTGCCGTCCCGCGTGAAGCAGCAAACGCCGTTGCCGTACTCGTGCGAGTTGATCAGCTCGACGGCGGCGGCCAGGTCTTTCACGCGAACGCAGCCCAGCACCGGCCCGAAAATTTCATCCTTGTAGATCTTCATGTCGGGCGTGACATTGTCGAACAGGGTGCCGCCGACCCAGAACCCGTTGCCGCAGCCCGCGCCGGCTTTCGCGGCCTGGAACTTGCGGCCATCCACCACCAGCTTGGCACCCTCGGCTTCGCCTTGCCCGATGTAGCCCGTGATGCGGGTCGCGGCGGCGCTCGACACGATGGGGCCCATCTCGGCGTCCGGCTCCACGCCGTTCCCGATCTTGAGCTGGCGCGTGCGCTCGGCCAGCGCGGGCATGATCTTGTCGGCCGCTTCGCCCACCAGCACGCCCAGCGAGATCGCCATGCAACGCTCCCCCGCGGCGCCGAAGGCGGCGCCGATCAGCGCGTCCACGGCCTGGTCCATGTCCGCGTCGGGCATCACCACCATGTGGTTCTTCGCGCCGCCCAGGGCCTGCACCCGCTTGCCGTGGCGCGCGCCGGTCTCGTAGATCTTCTGCGCGATCGCCGTCGAGCCGACGAAAGAAAGGGCCTTGACGTCCGGGTGCTCCAGCAACGCGTCCACCGCGTCCTTGTCGCCCTGCACCACATTGAACACACCGTCGGGCAGGCCGGCCCTTTTGAGCATATCGGCCATCATCAGCGAAGGGGTCGGGTCCAGCGGGCTGGGCTTGAGCACGAAGCAGTTGCCCGCGGCGATCGCCACCGGGTACATCCACATCGGCACCATCACGGGAAAGTTGAACGGCGTGATGCCCGCCACCACGCCCAGCGGCTGGCGCATCGTCCAGTTGTCGATGCCGGTGGACACCTGGTCGGTGTAGCCGCCCTTGAGCAGTTGCGGGATGCCGCACGCGAACTCGACAATGTCGATGCCGCGGGCCACTTCGCCCTGTGCATCGGTGAAGACTTTCCCGTGCTCGGCGGTGATGGCGTGGGCGAGCTTGTCTTTTTCCTGGTTCAGCAGCTCCAGGAACCTGAACATCACCCGCGCGCGCCGCAGCGGCGGGGTGTCGGCCCAGGCGGCGAAGGCCGCCTGGGC
>JACDFR010000010.1 GCA_013815685.1 Ramlibacter sp. | reverse complement strand
CGATGGACTGACCTGTTAACCCGGAGCTTGACGGCGCCACGCTACTTCCAATTCAGATTCAACTTCCTATGCGACGCAGCGCAATCTCGAAGGTAGAGATTGATAAGACTCTGGTAGGGAATGCCAACCTCCTCGGAAATCGACTTGAAGTAGTCGATCGCCTCTTCGTCCAGGCGAATTGTGATCTGCTTCTTTAGCTGCGAGGCATAGGGGTTTTTTCTCGCCGCTGAAAAGTCGTATTCCTTGCGCATACAGTCACCTCTACGGATAAAACTTCGCTTCCTTCGGAGTCGCCTTCCGGGCAGAAATGATTCGAATGACGTTGCCCTCTTCGCGATAGCAATGGCAGACGATCAGCACCCGGAGCGAACCACTCAGGCCCAAGAGAATGAAGCGGTCTTCGTCTTCTGAATGATCGGGATCATCGATCAACTTCGCACGCTCGTCGGCGAATACAGACCTCGCCTCCTCGAAGCTGACCTCGTGCTTCAGAGCGTTCGCCGAGGCCTTGCGCGGGTCCCATTCAAAGCGAAGATCACTCATGACCCGAGTGTAACTACATCGTAGTTTTTTAGCAAGCTCGACCAGTCGCGCGGACTTGCGGAGCCTCAACGTCGGCGATGACCGGCACGCAACAATTGCTGCGGAGCAGCCTTGTACTGTTGCGTGTCCGTGTCGATCAACATGTTAGCCGATGAGTTTGTCGTACTCGCCGTGCGTTCCAATCCAGAACCAATGCACACCTTCTTTCGAGGGAGCACCGAGCGCACGGTATACAAGCCAACCCGCACACTCCATAGCTTGCCGCCGCCAAGCTGCTTGAATTGCAACGAAGGGTGGCCGGGGTCGGTTTTCAGCAGCGCGTAGTTCTTGCGCGCGAGCGACTGTACGTCTGTGGGAAGCGCATCAAGGCATTGCCAAAACCGCTTCGAGGCCGTGTGCCTCAAAGCTCGCGTTCCGGCCCGGCCTGGTAGTCGGCCTGCGCTTCAGCCAGCAAGCCGTCAAGCTTGCCCGCGGCAAGGTCCTGTTCGATCTGTCGATCCCAGGCCGCGGTGTCGAACTCAGCGAACCACCGACGGAACTCAGCGAGGTCCTGCGGCGGAAGGGACTTCACCGCATCTTCAATGGATTTGACGTCAGGCATGGCTATGGCCGCCAACGAAAGAGGTTCTCAGTATGCCCTACGAACGCCAACGCGGTTCCCTCGCCGGCTAAACGTTGGCGATGACCGGCACGCAACAACTGCTGCGGAGCAGCCTCGTACTGTTGCGTGTCCGTGTCGAATGATGGGATGGACTCCCCCGTTTGTTTGCGCCACATTGGCGCTCTGGTCTTCATTGGCGTGCGGATCAGGTGTTCATCAAACGAAAGGAGTCCGAAATGGATCGTACAACCGTTGCCGTTGATCTAGCAAAGTCGGTCTTCCAGCTGGCCGTGACCGATGCGTCCTGGAAGGTCATTGAAACGCACCGCCTGACGCGCACCCAGTTCGAACGCTGGCTTGCCAACCGGGATGTGTCCCTGGTCATCATGGAGGCCTGCGGCTCGGCCCACCACTGGGCGCGCTGGCTCAACGGCCTGGGCATCGAGGTGCGGCTGCTGCCAACGCAGTACGTGCGCGCGTATGTGCGGCGCAACAAGACCGACGCCGCCGATGCATCCGCCTTGCTCGAAGCGGCCCGCGCCTCGGACATGCGCCCGGTGCGCGTCAAGTCCGTCGAGCAGCAGGCCTCGCAGGGTCTGCACCGCATCCGCAGCCTGTGGATGGGCACGCGCACCTCGCGCATCAACGCCCTGCGCGGCTTCCTGCGCGAGTTTGGCATCGCCATTCCGGTTGGAGCGCGTACCGGCCTGGAGACGATCAGCCGGGTGCTGGCCGATCCGGGCACAGCCGTTCCTGCCCTGATCCGCGGCACGATGGCCTTGCTGGTCGATGAGATCCGCCTGCTGGAGGCGCGTATCGGCCAGCTGGAGCGTGAACTGAGCGAGCTGGCGCGCCTGAGTCCGGCGTGCACCACGCTGCTGTCGATCTCGGGCATTGGCCTGCTGACGGCCACCGCGATGGTGGCGGCGACTCGGGCGACGTGAGCCACTTCAAGGATGCGCGGCACTTTGCCAGCTGGTTCGGCCTGACGCCTAAAGAGTATTCTTCGGGAGGATCGCGTTACCTGGGGCATATCTCCAAGCATTCGTTCCCGCGTTGCGACGAGATTGATCGACCCTCATGGCCACCAGGTTCGCACCATCACACTTCGATGCCGATAACATGTCCGGCTGCTTGCCAGCCGCTCGTACCGATTGGCACCGCGTGAGCAGATTCCATGTCGGCACGGGCCAATGCGAGCCCACTAAAGATGCCGGATATACGACTGCACGCGTTTCCCAACAGCCAAAACTATCGGTCAGTTTCTTGCCGTTGCGGGGGAGTCCATATACGACATGTTAGAGCCCATCGCGCTACTGCAGTTTCATGCCGAACGCAACCGCACCGGCAGCGACTACTGCAAGCAGCCCTTGCGCAACCACCAGAAGGACTTGAACTTGCGAGATCTTGGCAATCATCCTGGCGGAGGCAACCGTGTCACCTCGCTTCGCCCTTTCCATTGCGGCCTGAGTGATCCACGAAATTGGAGGGAAGAGACCGCGCTTGTACTCCGTCGAGAACAGCTCGATGTCGAAAGGTCCGGCATTTGACTTGAGTCGTTTGACAAGACGTTCGCCGTCGGCTTGTGCAGCAAGCCCGGCCTTTACAACTACGGAGAGGTAGTTCGAGAACACTGCGACGACGACACTCACAAGGAAGAGCAGGATAGCGAACCGGATGTGTCTAATGTCAATGAATTGGGAGACCTTGTCGATATTGGCGAGGATTAGCGCGAAGGCTGCGCCGAACCCTGCCATGAGCCACGTTGAGAACGTCGGAAGCGCGTCACTGACGCTTCGCGTTGCTCCGAAGAGGGCGAGTTGCGCTGCCGTCGGCTCGTCGATTGATTCAATGGGATCAGCCATGTGGTGAAGTGTCTTGTTGTGGGCTCTAACGTAAAGATAACCGGCGACCAACAGGAGCGCGCGCAGCGCGCGGACGCCGTTGGGCGTCCGTGTCGAGCGACAAGTTAGGCAGCATGTTCACAGTTTCCAGTTTTCCCAGGCCTGTTTCCACTTCTCAGCTTTTGGCGACCGTGCTGGCATCACATTTACTGTCGGAAATACCTTCGTGCGCGTGCCCTTGCCAATGCTTATGCGCTGCCAAGCGCAGGTCTCTTCGACCGCCTGCTTGGCTTGCCGCCCACTGAGGAGAAAGCCTTCGTAGCGCCTCTCAGACTCGAGCCAGCGCACCAAGACATAAAAGTCATGCCGTCCGGTGCGAACCTTCTCAGGCGCCGGCATAGGAAAGAACGGAGCACGTTTCGCCGACGCCTTGACCTGAACGTTGGCATGCTTTGTGCCCTCCATGTTTGCGACCAGCACGTCGAACGCAGGAAGGTTCTTGGTAGTTGGAAGGGCGATCAACCCCCGGCGAGACAGCTCCGAGGCGACGTAGTGGACACCTGCTATTCCGCTCAAAGTGCGCTTCGACATTTCGTGCTGCCTAACGTAATGTAGACCGCGAACCCTGCGGGATAACAAACCCGCTGCGGGATAACACGTCGCCGTGGGTCGCCGCAAGTCCCTGATCCAGCAAGCTATTTCGTCCCAATCGCTGGAATAAAAATACCCCACAAACCCCGCAACTGTCAGGGTGCGGGATAACACTGCGGGATAACACCGTCGATTGCGCGCTATGTGAGTCATGGCTCCTGCTGTATGCGCCTTTTGGCCTTGTGCCCTGATGCGGTCCAGGTCGTCGAGTCAGCTGGCTAAACCCGCTCCGCCACCCAAGCCTGCACTGACTGCAGCGCGCCGGGGAGCTTGCTTGCATCGGTGCCGCCGGCCATGGCCATGTCGGCCTTGCCGCCACCCTTGCCGCCAACCTGCTGGGCCACGAAGTTGACGAGGTCGCCCGCCTTCACCCGGCCCATGCTGTCGGCCGTGACCCCCGCCGCGATTTGGACCTTGCCGCCATCGACCGTGGCCAGCACGATGGCCGCCGTCTTGAGCTTGCCCTTGAGCTTGTCCATGGTGTCGCGCAAGGTCCGGGCATCGGCGCCGTCGAGCCGGGCCGCCAGCACCTTGATGCCCTTCACGTCGACCGCCTGCGCAACGAGCTCGTCGCCCTGCGACGAGGCCAGCTTGCCCTTGAGCTGCGCCACTTCCTTTTCGAGCGTGCGGACCTGGTCCAGCACCTGGCTGATACGGCCCTGCAATTCGGCCGGGGACGCCTTCAAGGTGCCGGCCACGCCATTGACGGTGGCTTCGAGCTGCTGCAGGTAGGCCAGCGCATTGGCGCCGGTGACCGCCTCGATGCGGCGAATGCCTGCCGCCACACCGCCCTCGCCCACCACCTTGAACAGCCCGATGTCGCCGGTGCGCTGCACATGCGTGCCGCCGCACAGCTCGCGGCTGGAGCCGATGTCGAGCACGCGAACGGAATCGCCGTATTTCTCGCCGAACAGCATCACGGCGCCGGTCTGCTTGGCCGCTTCGATCTCCATCACGCGGGCCATGGTTTGGTGATTGGCCAGGATCTCCAGGTTGACGCGCGCCTCGATCTCGCGGATTTGCGCGGCGCCGACGGGGTTGTTGTGGGTGAAGTCGAAGCGCGTCTTGTCGGCATCGACGAGCGAGCCCTTTTGCTGCACATGGTCACCCAGCACTTCGCGCAGGGCCTTGTGCATCAGGTGCGTGACGCTGTGGTTGCGCATGGTGGCATGGCGCTTGTTCATGTCGACCTTCGCCGTCACCGCATCGCCGACCTTGAGCGAGCCGCGGGACAGCGCGCCGTGGTGGCCGAAGACTTCGGCCTTGATCTTCTGCGTGTCCTCGACCTTGAAGCTGCCGTCCTGGCCGTCGATCAGTCCCTGGTCGCCCACCTGGCCGCCCGACTCGGCATAAAAAGGCGTGGTATCGAGCACCACCACACCGGTCTGGCCGGCCTTGAGTTCCTGCGCCGCCGCGCCTTCGGCATACAAGGCCACGATCCGGGCCGGTTCTTCCAGCTTCTCATAGCCGGTGAAGGTGTTGCTGATGCCGGCGTATTCGAGCGCGCGGTCCATCTTGAACTTGCCGGCCGCACGGCCCTGCGCCTTCTGCTTGTCCATGGCGGCATGGAAACCCGCCTCGTCCACTTCGATATCCCATTCGCGGCATACGTCGGCCGTCAAGTCGAGGGGGAATCCGTAGGTGTCGTGAAGCTTGAAAGCCGTTTCGCCGGGCAGCTTGCCGATAAGTGCCTTGGGCGATGCACGATTCCATTCCATCCCATAGACCGTGGTCTCCAGGATTTCCATGCCGTTCTCCAGCGTCTCGAAAAAGCGCTCCTCCTCGGCTTTGAGCACATCGATGATCCGCTTCTCGTCGGCGCACAGCTTGGGGTAGGCGTCGCCCATCAGGCGCACCAGGTCCGGCACCAGCTTGTGGAAGAACGGGGTTTTCTTGCCCAGCTTGTAGCCATGGCGGATGGCGCGCCGAACGATGCGGCGCTGGACGTAGCCGCGGCCCTCGTTGGAAGGGATGACGCCATCGCTCACCAGGAACGACGTGGCGCGGATGTGGTCGGCGATCACCCGCAGTGAGTTGTTCGCCAGGTCACGCTCGCCGGTCTCGCGCGACGCCGCCTTGATCAACTGCGCGAACAGGTCGATCTCGTAGTTGCTGTGCACGTGCTGCAGGATCGCCGCCAGGCGCTCCAGGCCCATGCCGGTGTCGACGCAGGGCGCGGGCAGGTTCTTCACGCTGCCGTCGGGCTGCATGTCGAACTGCATGAACACGTTGTTCCAGATCTCGATGTAGCGGTCGCCGTCGGCGTCGGGGCTTCCCGGCGGGCCGCCGGCCACCTCGGGCCCGTGGTCGTAGAAGATTTCGGAGCAGGGACCGCAGGGACCGGTGTCGGCCATCATCCAGAAATTGTCGGACGCATAGCGGGCGCCCTTGTTGTCGCCGATACGCACCACCCGCTCGGCCGGCAGCCCGATATCTTTCGTCCAGATGTCATAGGCCTCGTCGTCCTCGACGTACACCGTGGCCCAGAGCTTGTCGGCGGGCAGCCGGTAGACCTGCGTCAGCAATTCCCAAGCCCATTTGAGCGCATCGCGCTTGAAGTAGTCGCCGAAGCTCCAGTTGCCCAGCATTTCGAAAAACGTGTGGTGGCGCGCGGTGTAGCCCACGTTTTCCAGGTCGTTGTGCTTGCCCCCGGCGCGCAGGCAGGCCTGCACGGAGGCGGCGCGCACATACGCGCGCTTGTCGCTGCCCAGGAACACGTCCTTGAACTGGACCATGCCGGAATTGGTGAACATGAGGGTCGGGTCGTTGCCCGGCACGAGCGGGCTGGACGCCACGACGGCGTGGCCTTTGGAGGCGAAGAAGTCGAGGAAGGTCTTGCGAATGTCGGCGACGGTGGCGTTGGGGGTCATGGCCCGATTTTACCGGGGGCGCCGGAAGTGTCTTGGTGCGGCGCTATGCTGCACGGAGTGGCATGACATCGCAATCCCCAGGAGACGCATTCGTGGACATGAAGACTTCGCCGCTGGCCCTGCTCAAGGACGCCAGCCTTCTCAAGACCGACGGCTTGATCGGCGGCCAGTGGCTCAAGGGCAGCGCCCGCTTCGAGGTGCACGACCCCAGCAACGGCAACCTGCTGGCCGATGTCGCCAACCTCGGCCCCAATGAGGCGCAGGCCGCCATCGCCGCCGCCAATGCGGCCTGGCCGGCCTGGCGCAACAAGACCGGCAAGGAGCGCAGCCTCATCCTGCGCAGATGGTTCGACCTGCTCATGGCCAACCAGGATGACCTGGCGCGCATCATGACCGCCGAGCAGGGCAAACCCTTCGCCGAGGCCAAGGGCGAGATCGCCTACGGCGCGAGCTTCGTCGAGTGGTATGCCGAGGAAGCCAAGCGCGTCAATGGCGAAACCCTGCCGCCTTTCGACAACAACCGCCGCCTCCTGGTGATCCGCCAGCCGATCGGCGTGTGCGCGGCCATCACGCCCTGGAACTTCCCGCTGGCGATGATCACGCGCAAGGTGGCGCCGGCGCTGGCCGCGGGCTGCCCGGTGGTCATCAAGCCGGCCGAGCTCACGCCGCTCACGGCCCTGGCCGCCGCCGAGCTGGCGGTGCGCGCCGGCATCCCGGCGGGCGTGCTGAACCTGCTCACGGCCGACGGGCCCAACAGCATCGCGGTGGGCAAGGTCTTTTGCGCCAGCGACACGGTGCGCCACATCAGCTTTACGGGCTCCACCGAGGTCGGCCGCATCCTCATGGCGCAAAGCGCGCCCACGGTCAAGAAGCTGGCGCTCGAATTGGGAGGCAACGCGCCCTTCATCGTTTTCGACGATGCCGACGTGGATTCCGCGGTAGACGGCGCCATGGCCAGCAAGTACCGCAACGCCGGGCAGACCTGCGTCTGCGCCAACCGCATCTACGTGCAGGACGCCTTGTACGACCAGTTCGTCGAGAAGTTCTCGGCCAGGGTCCGGGCGCTGAAGGTCGGCAATGGTTTCGAGGACGGGGTGGTGCAAGGGCCGCTGATCGAGGACGCGGCGGTCGAGAAGGTGCAGCGGCATGTCGATGACGCCCTGGCCAAGGGTGGCAAGGTGACGGTGGGCGGCAAGAAGCTGCAGGGCCGGTTCTTCGAGCCCACCGTGATTGCCGGGGCCACCGCCGACATGCTGTGCGCCCGCGAGGAAACCTTCGGCCCGCTGGCGCCGGTGTTTCGCTTCAGGACCGAGCAGGAAGCGATCGATGCGGCCAACAACACCGAGTTCGGCCTGGCCAGCTATTTCTACAGCCGCGACGTGGGACGGATCTTCAGGGTCAGCGAGGCGCTGGAATACGGCATGGTGGGCATCAACGTGGGCATCATCGCCACCGAGCACGTCCCGTTCGGAGGCGTCAAGCAGTCGGGCCTGGGCCGGGAAGGCTCGCGCCACGGGATGGACGAATACCTGGAGATGAAGTATTTGTGCCTGGGCGACGTCCTCAAGTGAACTGAGCAGCGGCAGCACGGCGCTTTCGTTGTCGGCTGGCTGATCGCCTCGCTGGTCGAAAGGGGAATCGCCGCTGTTCTTCGCGCCGTGAAATTCAACGACCTGGCCAACAGGTCGGGCCTGGGGAGCTTTATCAACAAGATGGGTACGGGAACCGACCCGGCGGGCATGATCGGGCGTGGGCTTTTGAAAGCACTGCACCCACTTTCAGTAGCCCACCGATCAAACCACCCTTAGAATCGCCACCTGAACCGCGGGCGTCGTTCAATGGCAGGACTCTTGCTTCCCAAGCAAATAACGTGGGTTCGATTCCCATCGCCCGCTCCAGACAAGAAAAAGGCCCCATCGGGGGCCCTTTTTAAGCTTTAGAAGCGAATCAGCGCGCGGGGGTCGGCGAAGGCGCCGGCACCACGACGATGGTGTCGCCGGTCTTGCCGCGTTGGCCCGTCGCGCCGGTATCACCCGTCATGCCGGTGGTGCCCGTACTGCCGGTCGCGCCGGTGCTGCCCACGGCGCCCGTACTGCCCATACTGCCTGTACTTCCCGTGTTGCCCGTGTTCCCGGTATTGCCGGTGGAACCCGTGCTCCCGGTCGCGCCCGTAGCGCCGGCAGGGCCGGGCACGGCAACGGCGGGACCGGGGGTGACCACGGTTTCGCGCTGGCAACCCGCCAAGGTCATCGCGGATACTGCCAGGGAGAGAGCTATTGCATATTTCATGAGATTCAGTCGGGAAAAGAAACCGCTCACCTGGACAGAAATTTGCATGAGGCGCAGTTCACTTGTTGATGTTAAGGTTGAGCCAAAGGCCGATCTGTTCGCTAGCGCACATAAGGCCGATACTGGCGACTTTGGCCTACATGAGCAGGGCCAACGACGTTGTGTCAATGTGTCAATGAAAATCCCGGCTCTTGCTGTTCTGACGGCCGAGCCGCCCAAGCAGGGGCGTCAGGTCTTGCAGGTGCTTGGCCACGAGATGGCGCACCTCACCGCCACTCTCGACGTCGCGCTGCCAAGTGCCTCGCACAGCCAGCAGGCGTGAGCGCAGCAGCGCTTCACGCTGGCGCTCGCGCACATGCTTCCAGACGATCACATTCACCGTCCCGCTTTCGTCTTCCAGCGTGACGAAGATGGTGCCATTGGCCGTCTGCGGCTGCTGGCGCACGGTGACGATGCCGCACGCACCGACCCGCTTGCCGCTCCGCAGGTCTTGCAGTTCGGCGGCACTGCGCAGCTTCATGCGCGCCAGGCGCGGGCGCAGCAGCGCCAGGGGATGACGGCGCAAGGTCAGGCCCATGGAGGCGTAGTCGAAGACGATCTCTTCGCCTTCGCTGGCGGCTTCTAACTGCAATGCGTCTTCATTGACCGGGGCGCTTTCGAGCAAAGCGGGTGCGCGCCGCTGGGCCGCAGCCTCCCAGACCTGCTGGCGCCGGTGTCCGGACAGCGACAGCAAGGCATCACCTGCGGCCAGTGCATTCAGGTCCTTCAGATCGAGCCGGGCGCGCAGGGCCAGGTCTTCGGTATTCTCGAAAGCAGCCAGCGAACGTGCACCGACGATGCGCTTCCCACCCGCTTCGCTCAAGCTGCCCACCATCCGGAGCCCCATGCGCACGGCGGGCTTGGGCATTTCACCTTCGAGTGTGCAATCCCAGTCGCTGCAAGAGACGTCGGGCGGCAGCACCTCCACGCCATGCCGGCGAGCGTCCTGGATCAACTGCGAGGGCGAATAAAAGCCCATGGGTTGCGAGTTGAGCATGGCCGCCAGGAAGCATTCGGGCTCATGGCATTTGAGCCAGCTGCTGCTGTAGGCCAGCAACGCGAAGCTGTAGGCGTGGCTTTCGGGAAATCCGTAGTCGCCGAAACCCTCGATCTGCTTGAAGATGCGCCGGGCGAAATCCTCGCTGTAGCCGTTGGCGATCATGCCGTCGACGAGCCGCATCTGGAACTTGTCCACGCCGCCCTTGCGCTTCCAGGCGGCCATGGCGCGGCGCAAGGCATCGGCCTGTGATGCACTGAAGCCGGCCGCCACCATGGAAATTTGCATCACCTGCTCCTGGAAGATGGGGATGCCCAGGGTGCGTTCCAACGCCTCCTGCAGCCGAGGCGTGTCGCCGTCGAACCGGGACCGCTCATATTCGATCTTCTCGCCGCGGGCCAGGCGCTCGCGCGCCTTGAGGTACGGGTGAACCATGCCGCCCGAAATCGGTCCCGGGCGCACGATGGCCACTTCCACCACCAGGTCGTAGAAAACCCGCGGCTTCAGCCGGGGCAGCATGGACATCTGGGCGCGGCTTTCGATCTGGAACACGCCCACGGTATCGGCCTTGCAGATCATGTCGTAAACGGCCGGGTCTTCGAGCCGTATGTCGTAGCGGGTGAAAGGCCGGCCCCGGCGCTTGCTCACCAGATCGATACAGCGCCGCACAGCTGTCAGCATGCCCAGCGCCAGCACGTCCACCTTCATGAGGCCCATGTCCTCCAGGTCGTCCTTGTCCCACTGGATCACCGAACGGTCCTTCATGCTGGCGTTTTCCACCGGCACCAGGCGGGTGAGCCGGGTCTGTGTCAGGACGAACCCGCCCACATGCTGGCTCAGGTGGCGCGGAAAACCCATCAGCGACCCTGTCAGGTCCAGCCACAGCCGCGCCTGGTGCGGGGCGATCCGGGCGCCGGTGGTCCGGGCCAGCTCCCCCAGCCGGTCCGCCGCCAGTTCGTCGTCGAACCAGTGGTGGTCCTTGGCGAAGGCGTCTATCAATGGGTCCGCGATGCCCAGGGCCTTGCCTGCATCGCGGATGGCGCTTCGGGTGCGGTAGCCGATCACTACCGCCGCGATGGCCGCGCGCTCGCGTCCGTATTTGCCGTAGATGTACTGGATGATTTCTTCGCGCCGTTCATGCTCGAAATCGACGTCGATGTCGGGCGGCTCGTTGCGGCGGTCGATGCTGATGAAACGCTCCAGCAGCGGTTGCGACACCATGGGGTCCATCGCGGTGATGCCCAGGCAAAAGCACACCACCGAATTGGCGGCAGAGCCACGGCCCTGGCACAGGATTTTCTGCTGCCCGGCAAAACAAACGATGTCGTTCACCGTGAGGAAGAACATCTCGTAATTGCACTCGGCGATGAGCGCCAGCTCTTTTTCGAGGAGTTGGCGCACTCTGTCCGGCACGCCATCGGGATAGCGCCTGGCGGCCCCCGCCATGGTCAGCTGCCGAAGGGCCTGTGGCGGGGTCATCCCCTCGGGCACCGTCTCTTGCGGATAGTCGTATCGAATCTGCGCCAGATCGAAATCGCGGCAGCGCCGCATCACCTCCAGCGTGCTGGCCAGCATTTCGGGTGGATAGATTTGCGCCAGGCGCTTGCGCTGGCGCAAATGGCGTTCCGCATTTCCTTGCAGCGCCATGCCGCAATCGGCGACGCGCTTGCCCATGCGCACCGCGGTAATCACGTCCTGCAGCGGTTTGCGCGAGCGCTTGTGCATGTGCACGTCGCCGCAAGCCACCGCGGCAACGCCCGCCTGCTTCGCCTCTTCATGCAACCTTGCCAACCAGAGATCGTCGTCCAGCATGTGCGGCAACTCCACGGCCAGCCAGAACGAATCGCCACAGAGTGCTTTTCCCCACGCCAACCGCTCCCCGAGTGCCTGGGGGCCCACTGCTTCGCGTCGAGGCGAAAAGAGGATCTCGCATCCGTTCAACAGGCTGAAGTCGCAGGCATCCCAACCCACCCGGTAATGGCCCTTGGGCGACGTCATCCTCGCCGCGGTGATGAATTCGCACAACCCTCCCCAGCCTTGGAGATCGCGCGCAATCGCGATCAGGCGGCCGCCTTCCAGGTCGAACTCGCTGCCGCACAGCAGCTGGAACGGCCGCTTTCTGCGCTGGCCGGGAAAACGGGCTTCGAGCGCCTCGACGAACTCGAGGTGCTCTTTCAGCCCCGACCATGCCCGCACCACGCCGGCCACCGAGCATTCGTCGGTGATGGCCAGGGCCTGATAGCCCAGGTTGTAGGCGCGCTGAACCAGCTCCTGGGGATGCGATGCCCCCCGCTGGAAGCTGAAGTTGCTGATGCAATGCAGCTCGGCATAGCCTGCAAGCCCATCGGGGGTGTCCATCAGCACGGGAGGCAGATCGCGGTTGCGCCGGCCCGCCCCTTCTTTCTCGTGGTATTCAGGCATACAGGCCCTGCAGGTACCAGCGGAATTCCGCTGCCTGTTCCAGGCCCTGCGACATCGGGCGCTCGCGGTAGATCCAGACCAGGCCCGCGGTTTCACTGCGTGCAATGAAATAGTCACGCAAGGCCGGCTCCCCGCTTTCCCACCAGCCTGTTTCCACCCGGTACTGGCGGGTCAGCCGCCGCAACGGACCGCCGTAGCAGGGCACGTTGTTGCGCACTTCCAGCGGCAAAGGCCGGGGCAACAGCCATGAAGGGTACAAACTGTCGGCGCTCGCCGCAGACGCCTGCCCGCCAGCCGTGCGCGCCGGCAACCATTGCTGCATGCGTTCCGGCCGATGGTCGGCCTGCTGTTTCGCGACCACCACACTGCCCTCCCCCAGCCGCACGCTCAGCCGCTCCACCAGCTGGTGCAGCCGCTCACCCTTGACGTTGTCCTCGGGCAGCAGGCTTTTGCTGGCGCCGCCCCATGCCGTGGTTTCGAGTGTGCGCAGCCGCAGGTGGTTGGCCGGAGCAGACAGGCTGGCCCGGGACAGGTGTTCGGACAGCAGCCGGCGCAAATGAGCGATGTCCTGCGTGGGCTGCGCGGTGCGGACCATCAGCTGTTCATGCGAAGGAAGGCGAACGCCGTTCAGGCGCCGCAAATCAAGTGTCCATTCGAGTTCGAGCGCCAACACGCCGCGATGGCGGGCCTGCAGCCACACCTGCAGTTGCGTGAGCAGGTGCCGGGCCGCCTCCATGAGCTCAGGCGCCGTGGTGGCCAGGCAGAGGAGTTCGAACTTCATGTCGAATTCCTCCGTGAGCTGAAGCCAGGAATATCGCTCGTCCTTCGCGCCAAAAGCGGCATCGAGTGCTTCGAGCAAGGGTGCGCCAAAGCGCCGTGCCACCCCTGCCCGCGGCAAGTCGCGAAGTGCGCCCCAGCTGCGGCAGCCGATGCGTTCGAGCGTGGGCGCATGCTCCCGCGCCGCGGTGAGCAGGTCGATCGGAAGATCGTTTGGGGAACGCGCCGGAGGCGGCTCTCCGCGCAGCTGCAACCTGAGTAAACCAAGCGCCGTCAAAGCCGTTCGGGCCTGGGCCCATCGCACGGGCCCCAGGGGCCGGGTGTCCTGAACCAGTTTCGCGAGCAAGGCCTTGCGCCCGCCCCACAGCCGCAGCGAGGCCGAGGCCTCCAGCAGCAAGGCTTCGTCCACCTGGGCCACACGTGGAGTGAACTGCAATGCCCGCCATCCCCAGGCGATGCGCTCATCGTCATGTGAGGGCAGCAGTGCGATCCAGTACATGCGTCTTTCTTTGCGTTAGCAAGACCGGCGCCACGACGGTTCCACGCGTTTTCCGGGCCTCGAGCAATGCCGCCAGCCGGGAGGGAAAGGCCGGCAAGGCCAATGGCGTTTCGAGTGGGGGACCCCTGCGCTTGAGGATGTGAAGCTCCATCAAATCCACGCCCCCCACCAGCAGCCGCAAGCGGGCCGGCGAAGCCTCGTGCCGGGCATCGATACCCCTCAGCACGAACAACAGGCGTCCGTGCTGCTGCGCGGCCATGTGCAGCCGCCGCAGTTCGGCGCTTCTGGATTGCGGCAGCCACGCCAGCACCGCGGCCACATCGGCACAGCGCAAGGCCTGCTCGGCCGCCCAAAGCCTGGGCGCGGCTTTTTCCGAGCGAATGCACAGCAGCCTGTCCAGGGGCAACCCCTGGGCATGCAGACTCGGCCCGAACGGCTCAAAGGGGGAGCCGACCAGCACGACCGGCCCAGGGTGCTTGCGGATCGCCAGCGCCAGGACGGGCAACAACAGCTGCCAGACATGCCGGCCGGCCCGCTGCTGCAACAGTTCCACCATGCTCCCCACCGGCCAGCCGCCGCCGGGTAACTGAAGATCGAGCAGGCGGTGGCCACTGGGCAAGACAGCTTCCTGTGCCGCGAGCTCGTCCACCCGCCAGACATCAGGAAGACAGGCAGCATCGGCAAGGCGCAAACGGGACAAATGGGACACGGCAATAACAAAAGATACTGTATCTTTATACAGCCTTTTGCCCACAGACAGGAAGTCTTCTTACGGCTTACTGCGCCCGCCAAAACCTGTTTGCGTTTAAAACTGCCGGTTTGCCCGCCGCCTGGAGCCCCACTTTTGTTCCGAATCTTCGAACGACTACTTCATCCTTATCCCGAAGCCGAACCCGCGTTGCCGCCTAAAGGTTTTTTTGAATTCGTCTGGGCCTGCACGCGCGGGCTGCGCGGCTACATCGCAGGCCTGTCACTGCTGAGCGCCGCGATTGCCGCGTACGAAGCTTGGCTGTTCGCGCTGCTCGGCCGCATCGTCGACTGGCTGGGGCACATCGAGCCGGCCGTGCTATGGAAACAGCAAGGGCCCACTTTGCTATTGCTGGGCGGAGTGCTGGCGGCCAGCACATTTCTGGTTGCACTGCAGACCATCGTCAAGCACCAGACGCTGGCCATCAACTTTCCCCTGCGCCTGCGCTGGAACTTCCATCGCCTGATGCTGGGCCAGAGCATGGCCTTCTACTCCGACGAGTTCGCCGGCCGCATCACCACCAAGGTGATGCAGACTGCCCTGGCCGTGCGCGAAATGATCTTCACCACCACCGAGGTCGTCATCGGCATCGGGGTCTACTTCGTCGCCATCGTCGCACTGGCAGGCGGCTTCGACGCGCGCCTCGCGCTGCCATTCGCCGGCTGGTTGGTGCTCTACGCCATTTCGGTCTGTTACTTCGTTCCCCGCCTCGGTCGCATGGGCAAGGCCCAGGCCGATGCGCGGGCCCAGATGACGGGCCGGATCACCGACGCCTACACCAACATCTCCACCGTCAAGCTGTTCTCGCACACCCATCGCGAAGCCGGGTTCGCCCGCGCCGCGATGACCGAATTCCGCAACACGGGCTACCGGCAGATGCGGCTGGTCAGCGCCTTCGAGATCGTCAACCACATCCTCGTGGTGGGGCTCATCCTGGCCGTGTGCGGCTACTCGATCCGGCTGTGGACGCTGGGCCAGGTCGGTATCGGCGCCGTGGCCGCCGTCACGGCGATGGCGCTGCGCATCAGCGGCATGTCGCACTGGATCATGTGGGAGATGGCTTCGTTGTTCGAAAACATAGGCACCGTGCAGGACGGCATCGCCACCCTGACGCGCCCTCGCGTCGTGGTCGACGGCCCCCAGGCGTCGGTGCTTGAAGTGCCGCATGGCGAAGTGAAATTCGAAGACGTGAGCTTCAGCTACGGGCGCAAGGGCCTGCCGGTGATCGGCGACTTCAGTTTGACCGTCAAGCCAGGCGAGAAGATCGGGTTGATCGGACGCTCGGGCGCCGGCAAATCCACGCTGGTCAACCTGCTGCTGCGCTTCTACGACCTGGACTCCGGCCGCATCCTGATCGATGGACAGGACATCGCCCAGGTCACGCAGGACAGCCTGCGCAGCCACATCGGCATGGTGACGCAGGACACCTCGCTGCTGCACCGTTCGGTTCGCGACAACATCCTCTATGGACGCCCCGGCGCCGGTGACGAAGCAATGTTCCGCGCGGCACAGCGCGCACAAGCCCACGAATTCATCGCCCACCTGACGGATCTGCAGGGCCGCCAGGGTTACGACGCGCAGGTCGGCGAGCGCGGCGTCAAGCTTTCGGGCGGGCAGCGCCAGCGCATCGCCATCGCCCGGGTGATGCTCAAGGATGCGCCGATCCTGCTGCTGGACGAAGCCACCAGTGCGCTCGATTCGGAAGTCGAAGCCGCCATCCAGGCCAGCCTCAATGACCTGATGCGGGGCAAGACGGTGATCGCCATCGCCCACCGGCTGTCCACGATCGCGGCGATGGACCGGCTGGTCGTGCTCGACCAGGGGCGCATCGTGGAAGAAGGCAATCACCGCGGATTGCTGGCGCAAGCAGGCCTGTATGCCCGGCTGTGGTCGCACCAGAGTGGAGGCTTCCTGGGTGAGAGCATCGATGAGTAAGCGGCTGCACCCGGCCGACTTCGCCGGCGACTCGCATGAAGTCGCGATTGCGCTGATCGGCGCGATCCTGATGGTCAATGGTGTGGGGGGCCGGATCGTGGAAACCGAAGCCTATGACCGGCAGGACCCGGCATCCCACAGCTTCGCGGGACCCACCGCCCGAAACGAGGCCATGTTCGGCCCGCCGGGACGCGCCTATGTATATCGCTCCTACGGCATCCATTGGTGCCTGAACTTCGTTTGCCGTGAAGAGGGTCACGGCGCGGGGGTGCTGATCCGCGCCATAGAACCGCTCTTCGGCATCGATGTGATGCGCGCACGCCGAGGCCTGGCTGAGCCGCGCCTGCTGTGCTCGGGGCCGGGTCGCGTCGGCCAGGCGCTTGCCATCACGCGAGACCTCGATGGGGCGCGGCTGGATCGAGCACCCTTCAAGGTGGTAGCAACAACCGGGCAAGCGGCCGTTGAGTCAGGCCCTCGCATCGGAATTTCAAAGGCCAGGGAGGTGCATTGGCGTTTTGGGCTTGCCGGCTCACGTTACCTCAGTCGACCTTTTGCAAGAAGCTGAAGCTGGTCGTGAGAACTTGCGATTAACTGCATGGCTTGTCGCACTTAACAACCAAATGTATCTGTCGTTTCCGATTGATGGACTTCGAGCAGACGTAGGAAGCGCGGCGTAGGATTTGTCCGATGGAGCGAATCAGCGGACCTTACAAGGGCTATTTCATAGCCGCATACACCGTCGAAGCCGGACCTCGGTTCGTCGGCTATGCCAAGGTCTGCGTCGACGAGCCTGCCAGCGTATGGACCGCGAACTCGGTCGAGAAGCTGACCTGCGCGTCGGGCTGCAAGACGGAGCTGGAAGCGGTCGCCGCCGCAGAACAGAAAGCCCGCCAGGCGATTGCCGACATCGCCTCGGACTGGGACACCCACAGCGCCCCCGGCGCCTTGAACTGAAGCGTCTAGCGGCTCGGCCCGGCGCCCATGGCGCGGGTGTCCCGCTCCACGGCAACGCGATCGCCCGACTGCACGATGGTCATCGGCGGGTTGCGCATTTCGGTGATGACGGTGTCGCGGCCGGCCCTTCGATCGGCCACCACGGTCGAAGAAAGGACAGTAATGCCGGACGGCATGGCCGCATCGCGCGGCTGAACCAGGGCGACTCCGCTCGCCAGTACGGTATGGCGCAGCTGCATGGCCCGGGCCGTGCGCTCATCGGTCAACAGGGGAGACGCCACGCTTCGATTGGCCGCTGCGCGCGGCGTGACGACTTCCGGGCAATCGGCCGCCGTGTCGAAGATCATGTGGCCGCCCGGGTAGATGGCGGGAAGCGTCTCGTGGATGGGACGGCTCATGTCGACCGGGGCTGTGGGCGCGTGGTAGACGACCCGGTCCGACCGGTCGTAGACCGTGTAGCAGGCTGCGGCGCTGAAAGACGCCGCGCCCAGAACCGGACAGAGCAAAAGGTATTTCCAGCGTTGCATGAGAGTCTCCAGCCCCGGCGCGAATGCGCTTCGATGACTGGATGATGCGGCTGGGCTTGCAGCTGCCGTGCAGGTGCCCACACCGTCGTGATGTAAGCGATATTCGATACCCGGCAGCAGATGCGCAGAGTCAGTGCAGCTTCACGCCCGTCTTGGCCTGCACGGCTTCCATGGTCACGCCCGGCGCCAGTTCGATGACTTTCAGGCCCTCGGGCGTGACGTCCATGACTGCCAGGTCGGTAATGATGCGGTCGACCACGCCCACGCCGGTCAGCGGCAAGGTGCATTTCTCGAGGATCTTGAGGTCTTGCGTGCCGTCCTTCTTCCTGGCGACATGCTCCATGAGCACGATGACGCGCTTGACGCCGGCCACCAGGTCCATCGCGCCGCCCATGCCCTTGACCATCTTCCCCGGAATCATCCAGTTGGCCAGGTCGCCCTGCGCGCTGACCTGCATGGCGCCGAGGATGGACACATTGATCTTGCCGCCCCGGATCATGGCGAAACTGTCATGGCTGCCGAAGATGGACGACCCCTTGATCGTGGTCACCGTCTGCTTGCCCGCGTTGATCAGGTCGGCGTCGACCTGGTCCTCGGTGGGGAACGGGCCCATGCCCAGCATGCCGTTCTCGGATTGCAGCCACACTTCCTTGTTGCCGATGAAGCTGGCCACCAGGGTGGGGATGCCGATTCCCAGGTTGACGTAGAAGCCGTCTTCGAGTTCCTCGGCCGCGCGTGCGGCCATCTGGTCTTGGGTCCAAGGCATGTCAGGCTCCAGGGGAAATGGTACGTTTCTCGATGCGCTTTTCGGGCGTCGCGTTGAGCACGATGCGCTGCACGTAGATGCCGGGCAGGTGGATGTCGTCCGGTGCCAGTTGGCCGACCTCGACGACCTCCTCGACCTCGACAATGCAGAACTTGCCGGCCATGGCCGCGGCGGGGTTGAAGTTGCGCGCCGTCAGGCGAAACCGCAGGTTGCCCGACTTGTCCGCGACATGGGCTTTCACCAGCGCGACGTCGGGCACCAGTGCGCGCTCCATCACATACGTCTGGCCGTCGAACTCGCGCAGTTCCTTGCTCTCGGCGACGATGGTGCCCACACCCGTCTTGGTGAAAAAGGCCGGGATACCCGCGCCGCCGGCGCGAAGCTTTTCAGCCAGTGTTCCCTGCGGGGTGAACTCCAGCTCCAGTTCATTGCTGAGGTACTGGCGCTCGAACTCCTTGTTCTCGCCCACATAGCTGGAGATCATCTTCTTGATCTGGCGCGTCCCCAGCAACTTGCCCAGGCCGAACCCGTCGACGCCGGCGTTGTTGGAGATCACGGTGAGGTTCTTGACGCCGCTGTCGCACAGCGCATCGATCAGCGCCTCGGGAATGCCGCACAGGCCGAAACCGCCGACGGCCAGCAGTTGGCCATCCTTCACCACGCCCTTCAGCGCTTCGGCGGCGGAGGGAAAGAGCTTGTTCAATGAAGTCTCCTGATAGAAACCCGGGGTCGGGTTCGCTGGAATGCCGCTACGATACTACCTAATGAGTTACGTAGTTCTTCGTAGAGAATAGCCCGATGGACGTCGACTACCGCCTTGCCTTCATCCTGGCGCCGGTGGGCCTGTGCCTGTCGCGCAACCGCGCCATTGTGGACTGCAATCAGCAGCTGTGCGAGATGTTCGGCACGTCCAGGGAGCTGCTGATCGGCCAGTCTTTCCAGGTGCTCTATCCCAGCGCGGATGAGTACGAACGCCTGGGTGCGCGCATGGGGCCCATCCTCAATGCCCGGGGCCATTACGCGGACGACCGCATCATGAAGCGCGCCGACGGCGAGGTGTTCTGGTGCCACGTCACCGGCCGGGCCCTCAACCGCGAAGAGCCGCACGAATCCGGCATCTGGGCATTCGAAGACCTCAGTTCACAACGGCCCGTGAAGGCCGAACTGACGGCGCGCGAGCGCGAAGTGGCGGCGCGGCTGCTGGACGGAATGACGTCCAAGGAGATCGGCAAGGCCCTGGCCATCAGCCACCGGACGGTGGAGATCTATCGCGCCCGGCTGATGCGCAAGTACAAGGCCAATACCACCGCCGATCTGGTGCACAAGTTGATGGCCGGGGCTTGAATCAAGTTGCTCCTCGCGTCCGCAGGCGGTGCCCGGCGGGGACTCACAGATAATCCGCCCAAACCCTGGAGAACCGCATGAATCGCTACCCCGCCGCCGAACTGAAGGACCTGCCCGAGGATATCAAGGCCAAAGTGCTGGAGGTCCAGGAAAAGGCCGGCTTCGTGCCCAACGTCTTCCTGGCGCTGGCGCGCCGGCCTGCGGAATGGCGGGCGTTCTTCGCGTACCACGACGCGTTGATGCTCAAGGAAGACGGTTCGCTCACCAAGGGCGACCGCGAAATGATCGTCACGGCCACCAGCGCGGCCAACAACTGCCTCTATTGCGTGGTGGCCCATGGCGCCTTGCTGCGCATCTACGAGAAGAAGCCGATGGTGGCGGACCAGGTCGCGGTGAACTACCGCAAGGCCGACATCGCACCGAGGCAACGGGCGATGCTCGATTTCGCGATGAAGGTGTGCCTGCGCTCCGACGAAGTGGGCGAAGAGGACTTCGCACCGCTGCACGCGCATGGCTTTTCGGACGAGGACATCTGGGACATCGCCGCCATCACCGCGTTCTTCGGGCTTTCGAACCGGCTGGCCAGCTTCTCGAACATGATGCCCAATCCGGAGTTCTACCTGATGGGGCGCGTGCCGAAGCAGAAGTAGCCCTACGACAGGTGCGCGCGCATCCACTCGGGCAGCTGCGCCGCTTTCTGCGCGGGAAAGTTGACCCAGATCGTCGTGGCCCCGCCGGCGGCGCAGATCACGCCGGGACTGTCCGCGCGCTCCATCGTGCCCCAGGTCTCGAACGTGCTGCGCGCGGGATCGCTCACATACATTTTCACCAGGATGTCGCCTGGGTATTCGAGCTGCCTGTAGAAGTTGCAGAAGGCGTTGACGATGACCGGCCCCTCGCCCTGGGGGTCGGGCTGGCAGCCGATGGAGCGCATCCAGTCGATGCGGATGGTTTCGAGATAGCGGAAATAGCTCGTGTTGTTGACGTGGCCCATGGCATCCATGTCGCCCCAGCGGATCGGGATACGCAATTCATAGACCAGTTTCTTGTTGTCGGGTATCTCGATTTTCATTGGTGGGCCCTGATGGACGCGAGTATGCCTGCCGTGAACCCGGCGACGCCGGCAAAAACCCCGGTTAGCACTTGCGCAGCGGGCGGCTAGATGCTGAAACCGTCGTCGGCCGAAATCACCGCGCCATTGATGAAGTGGCTCTGGGTGCTGGCCAGCAGCACCACGAGCGCATCCAGGTCCCCGGGCTGGCCGACGCGCTTGCGCGGCAGCATCTGCACGAGCTTTCGGCCCTGCTCGGTTTGCCAGTGGTGGTGATTGATCTCGGTATCGATGTAGCCGGGACAGATGGCGTTGACGTTGATCTCGAAGCGCCCCCACTCCAGCGCCATGGCCTTGGTCATCTGCACCACGGCCGCCTTGCTCATGCAATAGGCGCCGATCTGGGGCAGCACCTTCAGCCCGGCCGTGGAAGCGATGTTGATGATGCGCCCGCCGGTGTAGGTGCCGGGCGCGGCGCCGCGCGCCCGCGCCAGCATGCGCTTGCCGACTTCCTGGGCCACGAAGAACGCGCCCTTGACGTTGGTGTCGAAGATGAAGTCGTAGTCTTCCTCGCTCACGTCCTGGATCCGCTGGGTGGTGCTGACGCCGGAATTGTTGACCAGGATGTCGATCGAGCCGACCTCGGTCTCGGCGTGGGCGACGGCCGATTTGATGCTGTCCATGTCGGTGACGTCCAGCGCCAGCACGTGCGCGTCGCCGCCCTCGGCCTCGATCTGGGCGCGCAGGTCCTTGAGCTTTTCGACGCGGCGGCTGGCCAGGACGACGGCGGCGCCGGCGCGTGCCAGGGTGCGGGCGAACTGCGCGCCCAGGCCGCTGGATGCGCCTGTCACGAAAGCGACACGGCCCGACAAATCGATGCTGTAGCTCACAAGAGTCTCCTGCCTGATAGGCGTCAAGGAAGGGAACGCGGGTTCGATGACCGGGCCTGCGCCGAATAGAATTCAATTCCATCTGCGAGCGGCCCGCGCGCGTTGTCAAAACATTATCAGCGAGATAAACCATGAACCCCCACGCTCACATGCGTTCGCTGCCCCCCGAGGGGGCCCATGCCTCCTTTGAGGCGGCTCGGCAGGAGGCAGCATGACCCACGAAGAAATACTGGCGCAGCACGGGCCGCGCGAGGCCATGGAGTACGACATGGTGGTGGTAGGCGGCGGCCCGGCGGGCTTGTCCACCGCGATCCGCCTGAAGCAGCTTGCGGCCGAGCAGGGCAAGGAAGTCTCCGTGGTGGTGCTGGAAAAAGGCTCCGAGCCGGGGGCCCACATCCTGTCGGGGGCGATCATGGACCCGCGCGCGCTGTCCGAGCTGATCCCCAACTGGAAGGAGCTGGGCGCCCCGCTGAACCAGCCGGTCACCGAAGACGCCATGATGTTCCTGGGCAAGAACTCCGCGGTGCGCACGCCCAATTTCGTGCTGCCCGATTGCTTCCGCAACCACGGCAACTACATCGTGAGCCTGGCCAACGTGACCCGTTGGCTGGCGCAGCAGGCCGAGGGCCTGGGCGTCGAGATCTTTCCGGGGTTTCCCGCCGCCGAAGTGCTCTACAACGAGAACGGCTCGGTTAAGGGTGTCGCCACCGGCAACATGGGGGTCGGCAAGAACGGCGAGCCGACCGGGAGCTTTCAGCTCGGCATGGAGCTGCATGCCAAGTACACGGTCTTCGCGGAAGGCTCGCGCGGCAACTTGGGCAAGCAACTCATCAGCCGGTTCAAGCTCGACGCGGGCAAGGACCCGCAGACCTACGGCCTGGGTGTCAAGGAGCTCTGGGAGATCGACCCCAAGCGCCACCAGCCCGGCTTCGTGATGCACACCGCCGGCTGGCCGATGGACAACGCCACCTACGGAGGGTCGTTTCTCTACCATATGGAGAACAATCAGGTGGTGCTGGGCTTCATCACCGGCCTGGACTATGCCAACCCCTACCTGAGCCCCTTCGAGGAGTTCCAGCGCTGGAAAACGCATCCCAACATCCGCTGGTACCTGGAGGGCGACGAGAGCCGCGGCATCAAGCCGGCCAGGCGCATCTCGTACGGCGCGCGCGCGATCACGGCCGGCGGCCTCATGAGCCTGCCCAACACGGTATTCCCGGGCGGCGCCCTGGTGGGCTGCGACGCGGGTTACCTGAACGTGAGCCGGATCAAGGGCAGCCACGCCGCCATCAAGACCGGCATGCTCGCCGCGCAGGCAGCCTTCGAAGCGATCGCGCAGGGCCGCCAGCACGACGTACTCACCGACTACCCCGCCGCCTTCGAAAAGAGCTGGCTGCACGCCGAGCTGAACAAGGCGCGAAATTTCAAGGCCTGGTTCAAGAAGGGCCTGTGGACCGCGACGCTCATGAACGGCATCGAGCAGTTCGCCCTGGGCGGCCGCATACCCTGGACATTGCGCCGCGACAAGCCCGATCACGCGTACCTGAAGCCGGCGGCGCAGTGCAAGCCGATCGCCTATCCCAAGCCGGACGGCAAGCTGACGTTCGACCGCCTGTCGTCGGTGTTCGTTTCGAACACCAACCATGCCGAGGACCAGCCGGCGCACCTGACGCTGCGGGACGCGTCGATCCCGGTGCAGGTCAACCTCGCCAGGTACGCCGGCCCCGAGGCGCGCTATTGCCCGGCAGGCGTGTACGAGTTCGTCAAGAACGAGGACAACACCGACCGCCTGCAGATCAACGCGCAGAACTGCGTGCACTGCAAGACCTGCGACATCAAGGATCCGACGCAGAACATCGTCTGGGTGACGCCCGAGGGCGGCGGCGGGCCGAATTACGTGAACATGTAGTCAGCGCAAACCCCCATCCACGGCGGAGAGTGCCGGGCCATAATTTCGAGGTTGTACGACAACTTTGGGTTGCACTCCCGCAATCCTGCAGTTCACAGGAGACTCATTCGATGAAGTTGCGCAAGCTGGCCCTCGGCCTTTCCATTTCGCTCGCATTCGCGGGCGCTTCACTCGCCCAGACGGCGATGAAAATCAGCATCTCGGTCGCGCAGAACTCGCACCAGGGCGTCGCCATTGACACCTTCGCCCGCGAGGTCGAGAAGCGCACCGGCGGACGCCACAAAGTCCAGACCTTCTACTCCGGCGCCCTGGGCGGCGAGCGCGAGTCGATCGAAGCGGTGCAGCTGGGCACGCAGGAGCTCGCCTTCACCTCCACCGGGCCCGTACCCAACTTCGTGCCGGAAGCACGCATCCTGGACATCCCCTTCCTGTTCCGCGACAAGGCGCATGCCCGCGCGGTGCTGGACGGCCCGATCGGCCAGGAGATGCTGACCCAGTTCGAGGCCAAGGGCTTCAAGGCGCTGGCCTGGGCCGAGAACGGCGTGCGCCACATGACCAACAGCAAGCGCGCCGTGAATTCGCCTGAAGACCTCAAAGGCCTGAAGATGCGCACCATGGAAAATCCGGTGCACGTCACGGCGTACAAGGGCCTGGGCATCGTTCCGACGCCGATGGCCTTCCCTGAAGTCTTTACCGCGCTCCAGCAGGGCACGGTCGATGGGCAGGAAAATCCGCTGTCGGTGATCATGGCTGCCAAGTTCGACCAGGTGCAAAAGCATTTGTCGCTGACCGGCCACGTCTACTCGCCGGCGATCTTCCTCATGAACAAGGCCGCGTTCGACAAGCTCAGCGCCGCCGACAAGCAGGCGTTCCTGGACGCCGCCAAGGAGGCCGTCAAGGTCAACCGCGCGCGGGTCGACGAAGACGATGCCAAAGGCGTCGCCGAATTGCGCAGCAAGGGCATGCAGGTCGTCGAGAACGTCGACAAGTCCAAATTCGTGGCCACACTCACTCCTGTGAACGCCGAATTCGAGAAGCAGTTTGGCAAGGCCAATATCGACAAGATCCGCAATTACAAATAAGCGTTTTTGAAAGACGCTTTCCTCAGGCTCGAGCGCTGGACCACCGGGTTCGCCACGGTGGCCGCGTGCGCCATGCTGGCGATCGCGGCCAGCCTCGGCGTCTTCCAGATACTCACCCGCTTCGTGCTCGAGCAGCCGGCCGAGTGGTCGGAAATCCTGATCCGCATGAGCCTGATCTGGATGGTCTTTCTCGGTATTCCGGCGGCGTTCCGCCAGGGCGCGATGGTCAGCGTCGACGTGCTTTACCGCTGGAGCCCCCCGAAAATCAAACGCGTTCTCGACTGGGTGGTCTGCCTGGCGGCACTGGCGCTGATCGGCGTGATCATCTGGTGGGGCTGGGATTACGCCCAGCGCGGGAGAGTCCAAAGCATGGCCGGTCTCGAAGGCGTCTCCATGTTCTGGGCCTATCTGGCGATGCCGGTTGGCGGCATTTTTTGCGTGATCGGCATCATCGGCAACCTGATTGACCCGATGCGAATGGAATTGGAAACGGCGCAATGACCAGCATCATGATTGGAACGATGGTGCTGTGCTTTGCGCTCACCATCTCCGTGGCGGTTTCGATCGGCCTGGCCGCCATCCTGGGCATCCAGGCCGCCAACGCGCACATGCTGATCTCCGTCAAGGAGATGTTCAACGCCATCAACAAGTTTCCCCTTGCGGCCATCCCCTTCTTCATCCTGGCCGGCAATCTGATGGAGACCGGGGGCATTTCGCGCCGCCTGGTCGAGTTCGCCAAGAGTATCGTGGGCGGCGTGCAAGGCGGCTTGCCGATGACCTGCGTGCTCACCTGCATGATCTTCGCCGCGGTATCGGGCTCGTCGGTCGCCACCACTTTCGCCATCGGCGCGATCCTGATTCCCGCACTGATCAAGCACGGCTATCCCACCCCCTACGCCGCAGCGCTCCAGGCCACCAGCGCGGAACTCGGCGTCATCGTCCCGCCCTCGATCCCGATGATCTTGTATGGCGTGAGCGCCGAAGTCTCCATTGGAGAGCTTTTCATCGCCGGCTTCGGGCCGGGGCTGTTCATCGGCCTGGCTCTGATGCTGTTCGTCTATCTCTGGTGCAAATGGAAAGGATGGGGCAAGAACGACGGCGACGGCCGCCTGAGTTTCGGCAAGGCCACGGTGCAGGCGGGCTGGGCCCTGTTGATGCCCGTCATCATCCTGGGCGGTATCTATGGCGGCATCTTCACGCCCACCGAAGCATCGGCCGTGGCCGTTTTCTATGCGCTTGTCGTCGGCATGGTGATCTATCGCGAGATCAGCGTGAAAGATCTCTTCGCCATCCTGCGCAAATCCGTGATCTCGTCGGCCGTGATCATGTTCATCATTGCCAACGCCGGCCTCTTTGCGTTCCTGCTCACACGGGCCGGTGTGCCCGATGCGATCGGCCGCTGGCTGGAGGCCGTGCTGCAAAGCCCCACCATGTTCCTGCTGGGCGTGAATGCTGTGTTGTTCATCATCGGCATGTTCATCGAGACCAGCGCCGCCATCATCGTACTGGCGCCGATCCTGGCACCCGTGGCGATGCATTTCGGCGTCGATCCGGTGCATTTCGGCCTGGTGATGGTGGTCAACCTCGCGCTCGGAATGATCACGCCGCCCTTCGGCGTGAACCTGTTCGCGGCCTGCACGGTCGCGAGGATTTCGCTCGACCGCATCGTCACCCAGCTGGTCCCTTTCGTGCTGGTCGTGTTGGCATGCCTGATGGTCGTCACCTACGTGCCGGCGCTGTCGCTGACATTGCGCGACCTGGCCTACGCAAAGTAGTTACAATTCATCGGTCAGGAGAGAGTTCCGCCCGCGGAACCGCCGAAGGCGCAGGCAATAGCCGAACGCTCAGGCACCCAGGACTGACAAGGCGCTTCGATCGTGGGGCGTCCACCTTGCTGGAGAGAGGCCTCCGCCCCAACGGGCAGACGGCCCACCGAAGGAGCAAGCCCGCGTAACGGGTGAATCTCTCAGGTAAAGCGGACAGCAGGGGCCGCCCGTGGTGTGTACCATGGTTTGTCCCCTGCCTCGGAGAGTGCCGCGTGTCCGCATCGCAAGAACAAGATCTTCAGAAGACCCCGCTGCATGCCCTGCATGTCGAGTTGGGCGCCCGCATGGTGCCCTTCGCCGGCTATTCCATGCCCGTCCAATACCCCGCCGGCCTCATGGCCGAGCATCACCACACCCGCAACTCCGCCGGCCTCTTCGACGTGTCCCACATGGGGCAGCTGCGGCTGGTCGGCTCTGACGCGGCCGCCGCGTTCGAGACGCTGATGCCGGTCGACGTCGTCGGGCTTGCGCCCGGCAAGCAGCGCTACGGGCTGCTGCTGACCGAGGAAGGAACGATCATCGACGACCTGATGTTCGTGAACTGCGGCGACATGAGCTTCGCCGGGTCGCCTCAAGAAGCGAGGGCCCCCTCGGGGGGCAGCGAGCCTTCAAGCGAGCGTGGGGGCGCTAACATCTTCGTCATCGTCAACGGTGCCTGCAAGGTCGGCGACATCGCGCATATCCGGGAGCGCATCGGCTCGCGCTGCGAAGTGCTCACCCTGCCCGAGCGCGGTCTGCTAGCGCTGCAGGGACCGAAGGCGGTCGACGCCCTGACGCGCCTGGTGCCCGGCGTCGAAAAGCTCGTATTCATGACCGGCTCGCGCTTCGAGTGGAAGGGCGGGGAGCTGTTCGTCACCCGCAGCGGCTATACCGGCGAAGACGGCTTCGAAATTTCAGTGCACGAGTCACAGGCCGATGCGCTGGCGCGCGCGCTGCTATCGCAACCCGAAGTCAAGCCTGTCGGCCTGGGAGCACGCAACTCGCTGCGCCTGGAAGCCGGGCTGTGCCTCTATGGCAACGACATCGACACGACCACTACCCCGGTGGAAGCCGGCCTCACCTGGGCGATCCAGAAGGTGCGGCGCACGGGCGGCGATCGCCAAGGCGGCTTCCCTGGCGCTGCCAAGGTGCTGGGCCAATTGCAAGGCACCGTGCCCGTGATACGCAAGCGCGTCGGCCTGCAAGCTTTGGAACGGACCCCGGTGCGCGAGCACGTGGAGCTGCAGGATGCACAAGGCGCAAGGATCGGTGAGGTCACCAGTGGCTTGCTCGGGCCCACCATCGACAAGCCGGTGGCCATGGGCTACGTCGATGCAGAAATTGCCGCGCTGGGTACCCGGATAAACGCCATGGTTCGCAGCAAGCCAGTGCCCATGGAAGTGAGCAGCATGCCGTTCGTCCCCAACCGCTATTTCCGCGGCTAGGAATCGGAATCTGACCCCATCGAATACCACAGGAAAAACCATGACCGTCAAATACACCGAAGAACACGAGTGGATCCAGCTCGAAGACCACGAAGCCGCCGTCGTGGGCATCACGCTGCATGCGCAGGACGCGCTGGGCGATGTGGTGTTCGTCGACCTGCCGGAGGTGGGCCGCAGCTATGCCAAAGGCGAGGTGGCCGGCGTGGTCGAGTCCGTCAAGGCCGCCGCGGACATCTTCATGCCGGTGGCCGGCGAAGTGACGGAGGTCAACGAGGAACTGCGGGCCGATCCTTCGCTCGCCAACCGCGATCCCATGGGCGAAGGCTGGTTCTTCAAAATCCTGATCAAGGACATGGGCGAGTTCGACGTCCTCATGGAGGAACCGGCCTACGCGAAGTTTTCCCAAGACAACTGACAGCGCAGCTGTCCTCCCAGGCCTGCTCCGGACCCACAGAAGGTATCTCCTCCATGCTGATGCAATCCGCCCGCCCTCTCGGCGAGCTCGAGAACACGACCGAATTCATCGCCCGCCACATCGGCATTGAAGAGCCCGACGAGCAGCACATGCTGTCCGTCATCGGCGAGACTTCCCGCCGGATGCTGATCGACAGCATCGTGCCCCGCTCGATCGCCCGCAAGAATCCGATGAAGTTGCCCGTTGCCGCCACCGAGGCCGCAGCCCTGGCAGAACTGCGGGCCATCGCCGGCAGGAACCAGGTGTTCAAGAGCTTCATCGGCCAGGGCTACCACGGCACGCACACCCCGGGCGTGATCCTGCGCAACGTCCTGGAGAATCCGGCCTGGTACACCGCGTACACGCCCTACCAGGCCGAAATCAGCCAGGGGCGCATGGAAGCGCTGCTGAATTTCCAGACGATGGTGTGCGACCTGACGGGCATGCCCATCGCCAACGCATCGATGCTGGACGAAGCCACGGCCGCTGCCGAGGCCATGACGCTGGCCAAGCGCAGCGTCAAAAGCAGGAGCAATGTCTTCGTCGTCGCCGGCGACTGCCATCCGCAGACCATCGAAGTGGTCCAGACCCGTGCGAAGCCGCTGGGCATCGAAGTGGTGCTCGCCAATTCGGCGCCGGACTGGGACCGTGCATTGGCCGGCGACTATTTCGCGGTGCTGGCGCAGTACCCTTCGACCAGCGGCCGCGTCGACGACCTGCGCGCCGACGTCGAGAAGGTGCACGGCAAGCAGGCGGCCTTCATCGTTGCCGCCGACCTGTTGGCCATGACGCTGCTGGTGCCACCGGGCGAGTTCGGCGCCGACATCGCCGTTGGAACGACCCAGCGCTTCGGCATGCCCATGGGCGCCGGCGGCCCGCACGCCGCGTACATGGCATGCCGCGACGAACTCAAGCGCTCGCTGCCGGGACGGCTGGTGGGCGTCAGCGTGGATTCGCACGGCAATCCGGCCTACCGGCTGGCGCTGCAGACGCGGGAGCAGCATATCCGCCGGGAAAAAGCCACTTCGAACATCTGCACGGCGCAGGTGCTGCCGGCGGTAGTGGCCAGCATGTATGCGGTCTACCACGGCCCCCACGGCCTCAGGCGCATCGCGCAGCGGGTGGCCAGCTACACGGCCATCCTGGCCAAGGGGCTGGAACAGCTGGGGCATCCTCCCCGCCCGGGCGGCGCTTTCGACACCTTGAGCCTGCACACGCGCGCCGAGACCGAGTCGATCGCGGCGCGCGCGCGCTCCAAGCATGCCAACCTGCGCATTTACTTCGAGGAATACCTCTGCATCTCCCTCGACGAAACCACCACGCGCGAGGACATCCGGCTGCTGTGGTCGCTGTTCGCCAAGCCGGGGCAGGCGCTGCCCGACTTCGCGAGGTTCGAAAAAGGCATCGAGCCGCTGATCCCCGCCGAACTGCGGCGCACCAGCGATTTCCTCACCCATCCGGTCTTCAACACGCATCATTCCGAGACCGGCATGCTGCGCTACCTGCGCGCACTCTCCGACAAGGACCTGGCTCTGGACCGCAGCATGATTCCGCTGGGCAGCTGCACCATGAAGCTCAACGCCACCAGCGAGATGATTCCCGTCACCTGGCCCGAGTTCGCCCATGTCCATCCCTTCGCGCCGCAAGACCAGCTGCAAGGGTATGCCGAACTGGACGAGCAGCTGCGCGCCTGGCTGTGCGAGGCCACCGGCTACGCCGGCATCAGCCTGCAGCCCAACGCCGGCTCGCAGGGCGAATACGCGGGCCTGCTCGCGATCAAGGCTTTCCATGAAAGCAAGGGCCAGGGCCATCGCAACATCTGCCTGATCCCCTCCTCGGCCCACGGCACCAACCCGGCGAGCGCGCAGATGGTCGGCATGCAGGTGGTCGTGACGGCCTGCGACGCGAACGGCAACGTGGACTTGGCCGACTTGCAGGCCAAGTGCGAGCAGCACAGCGCCAACCTCGCCGCGGTGATGATCACCTATCCCAGCACCCACGGCGTGTTCGAGATGCAGGTCAAGGAGCTGTGCGCGCTGGTGCACCAGCATGGCGGGCGCGTCTACGTGGACGGCGCCAACATGAACGCGCTGGTGGGCGTGGCGGCGCCGGGCGAGTTCGGCGGCGACGTGAGCCACCTGAACCTGCACAAGACCTTCTGCATTCCCCATGGCGGAGGCGGCCCGGGCGTGGGACCGGTGTGCGTCGTGGAAGACCTGGTTGCGTTCCTTCCGGGCCACAAGGCCGGCGGCCTGCGCAATCACGCGGTGGGCGCCGTGTCGGCAGCGCCGCTGGGCAATGCCGCCGTTTTGCCGATCAGCTGGATGTACTGCCGCATGATGGGGCCGGAGGGCCTCAAGCAAGCCACCGAGATCGCGATCCTGAGCGCCAACTACATCAGCGCCCGCCTCAAGGACCATTACCCCACGCTCTACGCCAGCGCCAACGGGCACGTGGCCCATGAATGCATCCTGGACCTGCGCCCCATCAAGGATGCCAGCGGCATCACGGCGGAGGATGTGGCCAAGCGCCTCATCGACTACGGCTTCCACGCGCCGACGCTGAGTTTTCCCGTGCCAGGGACACTGATGGTCGAGCCCACCGAAAGCGAAACCCTGGACGAACTCGACCGCTTTATCGCCGCGATGGTCGCGATCCGCGAGGAGATTCGGCGCGTCGAACGGGGAGAGTGGCCGCGCGAGGACAATCCCCTGAAGCATGCACCCCACACCGCAGCCAGCCTGCTCAAGGACGAATGGCCGCATCCCTATCCGCGCCAGGCGGGCGCCGCGGTCCTCGACGAGCGCCGCCATGCGAAGTACTGGCCGCCCGTGGGCCGGGTGGACAACGTCTACGGCGACCGCCACCTGTTCTGCAGCTGCGTGCCGATGTCGGCGTATGAATAGTTCGCTTGAAAAACACTGCGTGTTTTTGCAAGTGGGTTGATCAGTTGAGCGAGGCCGGCAAAGCCGGTCCCCGCCCAAAGTGCTCCGCCTTGCGCGTTGCTCCAGGCGACCAGTGCCGCTAGCGGATGGAACTGGCCCTCATCGTCATTGCCGGCGCGGCACTCGCCGGCTTCGTGCAAGGCCTGTCGGGCTTCGGTTTCAGCCTGACGGCCATGTCGCTCTGGGCCTGGACGCTGGAGCCCCAACTGGCGGCGGCCCTGGCGGTGTTCGGCGGCCTCACCGGCCAGGTCATCGCTGCGGCCTCGGTCCGGCGCGGCGCCAACCTGGCGCGCCTGCTGCCCTTCGTCCTGGGCGGGCTCGCGGGCCTGCCACTGGGCATCTACATCCTGCCTCGCCTGGACGTGCCGCTGTTCAAGGGACTGCTGGGGCTGCTTCTGGTGGTGATGTGCCCGCTCATGTACTTCGCGGCGAAGCTGCCGCGCATCACGCACGGCGGGCGCGCGGCCGATGCCGTGGCCGGCGCAGCCGGGGGCGTGATGGGTGGGCTGGGTGGCTTCACCGGCGTGGCGCCTACGCTCTGGTGCACCCTGCGCGGATTCGAAAAGGACGTGCAGCGGGCGGTGATCCAGAACTTCAACTTGGCCATGCTCATCGTGACCTTCACCACTTACATGGCCACCGGCATCGTCAAGCGCGAGATGGTGCCGCTCTTCGCCATCGTGATGCCCGCGATGCTGATCCCTTCACTGCTGGGCGCCCGGCTGTATGCGGGCATCAGCGAAACCGGTTTCCGCAAGGTCGTGCTGGGGCTGCTCACCGCGTCCGGCATCGCCCTCCTGGCGGCCGCGCTGCCGGTGCTGGCCGGCCGCTGGTTCGCCGCCTCTTGAAATTGCCGCATCCGCCGCTAATTCAATGTCGCGCGGCTGACTGCTGCGCAAGCACACCAGGTGTTTCTTTGTTATCACTCATAGGAGAGCTGTGATGATGAACGCATCCTTCAGGCCTGCAGCGGACGTCTTTTCGGAACTGAACCGCTTGCAGAGCGTGCTCGACCAGGTATCGCGCCCCTCGGAACGGTCGAGCATCCGGGGCCAGGACGCTTGCGCGAGGCGAGACGCACGGAAGCCAGGTCCATGTGTTGGTTCGTGTGCGAAAATAGCCTTTGCATTCGTTTGGGCCAGAAGATGAATCACTCTGCGATTCTCGTGGTGGATGACAACCCGGATCACCTTGAACTGACCGTCATGGCGCTCACCGAGTGCTGCGACCCCCGGGATATCGTCCATGCCACCGATGGCGTCGAGGCGCTGGACTATCTGTTCGGGCGCGGCGCGCATGCGCAGCGCGATACCACCCAGCAGCCACGCCTGGTCATTCTCGACATGAAGCTGGTGCGCCTGCACGGCCTGGACGTTCTGAAGGCTGTGCGCAAGGACCCGCGCACAGCCACGGTCCCGGTGGTGATGCATTCTTCGTCGACCGAAAAAGGCGACATTGCGGCGTGCTATGCCAACGGTGCCAACAGCTACGTTCGCAAGGCTACCGATTATGACGAACTGCGCCGCAAGATGCGCCAGGTTCACGCATTCTGGATGACCGTGAACGAGCGCTACCGGCCCGTCGGCGGTTGACCGGGCCGCGCTTCGGCCGCGATCTGCCGCAGGGCCTGCTCGAACACTTCCGGCAGCTGGCCGCCCTGGATCAGGTGCCTGTCATCGATGATGACCGCCGGCACCGCGTTGATGCCGTGGTCCGTGAAGAACCTCTCGCGCTCGCGCACCTCGGCTGCGTACTCGTTTTCCTCCAGTATCCGCGCCGCATCCGCCCGGTCCAGACCCGCTTGCACTGCCGCATCGATGAGCACCTGCCTGTCGGCAGGACTCTTGCCGTCGGTGAAGTACGCCTTGAGCAGCGCCTTCTTGAGGGCGTGCTGGCGGCCCCGCCCGACTGTGCCGGCCCAGTGCAGCAGACGATGCGCGTCGAAGGTGTTGTAGATGCGGCCGCGCCCTTCCTTGCGAAAGTCGAATCCCACCCCGGCGCCCCGCTCACGAATCGCATCGCGCGCCGCCGCCTGCTGCCGCGGCGTCGTACCGTACTTCTGCGTCAGGTGCTCGGCGATGTCCTGTCCGTCCACGCCCATCCGCGGATTGAGTTCGAACGGCTGGAAGTGAAGTTCGGCAACGACCTGGCCCTGCAAACTGTCGAGAGCGCGCTCGAGCGAGGCCAAGCCTATGGCGCACCATGGGCAGGAGATGTCCGAGACGAAGTCGATCTTGAGGTGGCGTGTCATGCGAGCCCGCGGATAAAGCCCGCGACCAGGTTGGCGAACTCCGCCGGTTTTTCTACCGCGCTCAGGTGGGCGGCCTCGGTAACGACGAAGCCGGCGCCGGAAATGGTGTCGCGGATGGCCTCGGCCATGGCGGTGGGCGCCGCCTGGTCGCGGGTGCCGGCGATCACCAGCGCCGGGCACGCGATACGTGGATTGCTGCCGCGCAAGTCGATCCGCGCGACAGCCTCGCAGCTGGCCGCGTAAGCCCCGGCGTCGGTGGAGACCAGCACCTGACGCAAGGCGGCCGCGTGCCGGGAGCCTTCGGGATCCACGCGAAACTCGGGCGTGAACCAGCGCTGCAGGGCGCCGTCGGCAATGGGTTCCATGCCCTGGCTCAGCACGGTCGCAACGCGCGCCCGCCACATGGCGCGAGCCTCTTCGTCGTAGTAGCTGGAAGAGTTGGCGATCACGATGCTCGCGACCAGGTGAGGACGGCGCACGGCCAGCTGCTGCGCGACCATCCCGCCCATCGACAGGCCCGCGAAATGCACTGGGCCCGCGGCGTGCTCCTCGATCAGCGCCGCGGCGTCGTCCGCCATCGCTTCAATACTGTAGGGTCCCGGCGCCACCTCCGATTTCCCATGGCCACGGTGGTCGTACCGCAGCACCGTGTAGCCCCGCGCCAGCTGCGCGGCCACGCCGTCCCACATGTGCAGGTCGCATCCCAGGGCATGGCTCAACACGATGGTGGGCCCACGCCCCTCCTTGATGAAGTTCAGTTGCAGCATCGAATCCTCCGTCACGCCGACTTGGGCGGCAGCAGCCCTTTTTCGCGCAGAATGTCCGCCGCCACGCCGAAGCCGTGATTCGCCGCCGGCACGCCGCAATAGATGGCGGCCATGAGGATGACTTCCTTGATGTCGTCCGGAGTGAGCCGCGATTCGGGGGGACCGTCCAGCGCGGCACGCACATGCATGGCGAATTCCTCGAAGCTCTTGATGGCCAGCATCATCGACAGCACCATCAGCCTGCGGGTCCGGTCGCCCAAAGCCTCTCGGCCCCAGATCTCGTTCCACGCATAGCGTGTGATGAGGTCCTGGAATTCCGCGTTGAACTCGCTGGTGTTTTGCTGCGCCTTCTCTACCCAGGCATCGCCGAGCACGCGCCGGCGGTTGGCCATGCCGCTGTCCCGGTCGATCTTGCGGTCGCTCATGAAAACTCCTTGAGTTGTTCGCGCAGCATCGTGACCTGCGCCCGTGCGAGGCCCGCGGCATGGCTGGCCAGCGCCGGAGCAAACCATTCCTGCGCGGCCTGCGCCGGCAGCCCGGCATGCAGGCGTTGCAGGTTGTCCAGCATGCGGCCCGTGTCAACCTGCAGGCCGGGCAGCGCCTGCGCCATGGCGCGCACACTGCCGTGCGCCGCCGCCCACAGCGGGGGCCACTCCGCGAGCTCGGCCTGCCAGGCGCCGAGGGCGCGCTCATGTTCCTGGGGCATCGCGGCAAGCAGCGCGGCCACATGCTGCGGCACGCGCTGGGCAGCCGACAGGGCCACCATCGAGGCCACCGGGTTGTGCTTGTGGGGCATGGCAGAAGAGCCCCCGCGTCCCGCCTCGGACGGCTCCCAGGCCTCGCCCACTTCCCACTGCCCCAGCAGCGAAATGTCCTTCGCGATCTTGCCCAGGCTGCCCACCATCACCCCGAGCTCGCATGCGAGGGCCACCCATTCGTCGCGCTGGGTATGCCACGGGGCGGGCGGCGCCCGCAGGCCCAGTTCCCGGGCTACCAGGCGGGCGACTTCCGGGCCCTTGCCCAGCATCTGCGCCTGGGTGCCCACGGCGCCGCCCAGCTGGACCGCCAATGCGAGGCCCGCGGCGCGCCGCAGCCGCTGCAGGCTGCGAGCCAAAGGCGCGGCCCAGAGCGCACACTTCAAGCCGAAGCTGGTGACGGAGGCCGGCTGCGAAAGTGTGCGCGCCAGGATGGGGGCGTCGGCATGGCGCTCGGCGAGCACCAGCAGCGCCTGGATGGCCCGCTGCAGGTCCGCTTCGACGGCGTCGAGCACAACGCGTGTCGCCAGCGCGCTGGCCGTGTCGATGACGTCCTGGCTGGTGCTGCCGAAATGAACGAACGCAACCGCCCGAGGCTGCAACTGGCCCACCCGCTGTTTCAGCGCCTGGATCAATGGAATGGCCACGCTGCCGGCACTGCCGCTGCCTCGAACCAGGGCCACGACATCGAACAGCTCGACCGCGCAGCACCGCGCAATGTGTGCTGAGGCGGACTCCGGGATCAGGCCGCAGCTCGCCTGCGCCCGCGCCAGCGCGGCCTCGAAACGCAGCATCGAGGCAATGAAGCTGCGTTCGCCGAACGCCTCCAGCGCCTCGGGGGTGGAAAGGAAACTCTCGAAGATGCTGCCCATGCGCCGGTTATAAACCTTTTGCCCCCCGTTTGCGCGGCCGGCGGCGCGGTCAGATGCCGCCGACCGACCCGGTGATAGGCAGCACGATGCCGGTGATGTAGCTGGAGCAAACCGGCGAGGCCAGGAACACATAGGCCGGCGACAGCTCCTCCGGCTGGGCCGGGCGCTTCATGTCCGTGCTCTTGCCGAAGTCCTTCACCACTTCCGGTTCCTTGTCGGCGGGATTCAGGGGCGTCCATACGGGCCCGGGAGCGATGGCGTTGACGCGGATTCCCTTGTCGACCAGGTTGCTGGCCAGCGACATGGTGAAAGCGTGGATCGCCCCCTTGGTGGCCGAGTAGTCCATCAGTTCCCCGCTGCCGCGCAGGCCCACCACCGAGCCGCTGTTGATGATGCACGACCCCTGCTTGAGGTGAGGAATCGCCGCGCGGGCCATGTAGAAATAGCCAAAGATGTTGGTCCTGAAGGTTTCTTCGAGCCGCTCATCCGTCACATCCTCCAGCGTGTGCGCGTGCAACTGGAACGCGGCGTTGTTGACGAGGATGTCCAGGCGGTCGAACCGCGACAGCGTTTTCTCCACGGCGTCGCGGCAGAACTTCGAGTCCTTCACATCGCCGGCGACCAGCAGGCACTCGCGCCCTTCCTTTTCGACATGGCGCCTGGTTTCCTCGGCGTCTTCATGCGAATCGAGATAGACGATGGCGACGTCGGCGCCCTCGCGGGCAAAGAGCACGGCGACGGCCCGTCCGATGCCGGAATCGCCGCCGGTGATCAGCGCCACCATGCCCTCGAGCTTGCCGCTGCCGCGGTAGTCGGGTGCGTAGAACCGGGGCTTGAGTTCCATCTGCGCCTCGAGGCCCGGCTTTTCCAGATGCTGCTCGGGAAAAGGCGGCTCTGGCTGCTGCCGGGTTCCGGCCTGCATGGCCTTCTGCGGTTTTTCGGAACCCCGGTTGGCCTTGGCCTCGTCCTTGCGATCCTGCTCCCGCTGCAGTTCGCGCTGCTTGTCGCCCGGCTCTTTGCCGCCGGACTCGCGGGGGGTGTTCTTGGCGGCAGGCTTGGTCACTGGGTTCCTTCGGGGGCAAAAGAGCCACTATGGCGCCAGTCACCCGCCAACGGTGTCGAAAGACCTGAACGCACAGGGTAGGACGAGGCTTACGCCGAACCGCCCCGGTTCAGCCGGCGAGGATCTGCAGACGCCCCGGGTCGACGGGCTTGGTCCAGTGCTCGTCGAAGCCGGCTTGCTCGGCCAGGCGCTTGTCCTGCTCCTGGCCCCAACCGGTCAAAGCGATCAGCCTGGGCTGGCCCACGCCCACGAGCCGGCGGATGCGCCGCGCGACTTCATAGCCGTCGATGTCGGGCAAGCCGATGTCCAGCAGGACGATGTCAGGCTCGAATTTCGCCACCAGGCCGACAGCTGCCTGACCGTCATGTGCCACCGCGACTTCGCTGCCCAGTATCTGCAAGAGCTCGGCGAGCGTGTTGGCCGCGTCCTGGTTATCGTCGACGACGAGCAGGCGGCGCGGCCGCGGATTGCCTCGACCGTCGGGCACGGGGCCTGTGGAGGGAGCGATATCAGTCATGGCGATGGACGAAAAAACGTCCTGGAAGGGTAGCCGCATTTGGCTCGCTTGGCGAGCAAGCACCAAGGCCGGGCTGGCGCGCGGCCACGATGCTCAAAGGAACGAAGAGGCAATGGGCGCCATGGGGGGATCGACATCCCCGTTTTGCGCCCGCTGCCGCAAGGCGTGTTCCATCACCACCAGGGCCAGCATAGCCTCGGCGATGGGGGTCGCGCGAATGCCCACGCAGGGGTCGTGGCGACCCTTGGTCACCACCTCGGCGGCCTCGCCCCGGAGGTTGATGCTGTCACGCGGGCTGATGATGGAGCTGGTGGGCTTGATGGCGATGGAGATTTCCAGGTCCTGGCCGCTGCTGATGCCGCCCAGGACGCCGCCGGCGTTGTTGGTCCTGAAACCCTGGGGGGTGGGCGAATCGCCATGCGTCGTTCCCCGCTGCACGACGCTTGCGAACCCCGCCCCGATCTCGACGCCCTTCACGGCGTTGATGCCCATCATCGCGTAGGCAATGTCGGCATCGAGCTTGTCGAACAAGGGTTGGCCCAGGCCCACCGGCACGCAAGACGCGGTCACGCGGATGCGCGCGCCGCAGGAGTCTCCGGCCTTGCGCAGGCTGTCCACATAGGTCTCCAGGTGCGAGACGTCGGCCACCGGCGCAAAAAAAGGATTGCGGGACACATGGTCCCAGCTCTCGAACGCGATCGGCAGGTCGCCGATCTGCTGCATGCAACCGCGAAACAAGGTGCCGTAACGCAGCGCCAGCCATTTTTTCGCGACCGCACCCGCGGCGACCATGGGCGCCGTCAACCGGGCCGATGCGCGTCCACCGCCGCGCGGGTCACGCAAGCCGTACTTCTGCAGGTAGGTGTAATCGGCGTGTCCCGGGCGAAAGGCCTGGGCGATTTCCGCATAGTCCTTGCTGCGCTGGTCGGTGTTGCGGATCAGCAGGCCAATCGGCGTGCCGGTGGTACGTCCTTCGTAAACGCCAGACAGAATCTCGACCTTGTCCTCCTCCCGGCGCTGGGTGACATGGCGGCTGGTGCCAGGGCGGCGCCGGTCGAGGTCGGGCTGGATGTCGGCCGGCGACAGGCTCATGCCGGGCGGGCAACCATCGATGACGCAGCCGATGGCCGGTCCGTGCGATTCGCCGAAATTGGTGACCGCGAACAGGGTGCCGAAGGTGTTGCCGCTCATGCCGGGATTATCCCAGAGCGGCCTGCAGCGACGGCGGGGCTAGAGCTGGGCGCCGCCCTGATGCTGCTCTTCGCCGCCCGGCCAGTCGCGGATATAGGCCTTGAGCATGCGGTTCTCGAAGTTCTGGCTGTCCACCACCGCCTTGGCGACGTCATAGAAGCTGATCACACCCATCAGCACGCGCCGCTCCACCACCGGCATGTAGCGGGCATGCCGCTCCAGCATCATGCGGCGTACTTCGTCGAGCTCGGTCTCCGCGGTGCAGGTAAGCGGATGGTCGTCCATCGCCCTGCGCACCATCGCATCGCCCACGGCGCCGCCGTTTTCCACGATGCACAGGATCACTTCGCGGAAAGTCAGCATGCCGACCAGGTCGCCGTGCTCCATCACCACCAGCGAGCCGATGTCTTTCTCGGCCATGATCTCGATCGCGCGAGACAGGGGCTCTTCGGGCGTGACGGTGTAGAGGGTGTTTCCCTTGACGCGCAGGATGTCGCTGACCTTCATGTGGTCTCCTCTCTGTAGCACCGGGGACCTGCCGGTCCAATGAATATAGCCCACAATCACGGGCAGTTCCATAGAGGCAACCTGCGAGGAGACATAGCAATGCCCGGTTACTCCGATCCCGGTTTCGACACCCTGGCCCTGCATGCCGGCGCGTCGCCGGACCCCGCGACGGGCGCGCGGGCCGTGCCCATCCACCTGACGACTTCGTTCGTCTTCGAGTCAAGCGATCACGCCGCGGCGCTGTTCAACCTCGAGCGTGCGGGGCATGTGTACTCGCGGATCAGCAACCCCACCAACGCCGTGTTCGAGCAGCGGATGGCGGCGCTGGAGGGGGGTATCGGCGCCATCGCGACCGCCAGCGGCCAGGCGGCCCTGCACCTGAGCATCGCGACATTGATGGGCGCGGGCTCGCATATCGTGGCAAGCACCGCCCTCTACGGCGGCTCGCAGAACCTGCTGCACTACACCTTGCGGCGCTTCGGCATCGAAACGACTTTTGTCAAACCCGGGGACTTCGACAGCTGGCGCGCTGCCATCCGGCCGGAAACCCGATTGCTTTTCGGCGAAACGGTGGGCAACCCGGGCTTGGACGTGCTGGACATCCCGCAAGCGGCGGCGCTCGCACACGAATTCGGCGTGCCACTGCTCGTCGACTCCACTCTTACCTCCCCTTACCTCATGCGGCCGCTGGAGCTGGGCGCCGACCTCGTCTATCACTCGGCCTCCAAATTCCTCTCGGGGCACGGCACGGTGATCGGCGGCGTCGTGGTGGACGGCGGCAGCTTCGACTGGGAACGCTCGGGCAAGTTCGCCGGGCTCACGGCGCCGTACGACGGCTTCCACAACATGGTGTTCAGCGAAGAGTCCACCGTGGGTGCTTTCCTGCTACGCGCCCGCCGCGAGGGCCTGCGCGATTTCGGCGCGTGCATGAGCCCGCACACCGCGTGGCTGATCCTCCAGGGCATCGAAACGCTGCCGCTTCGCATGGAGCGGCACATGAGCAATACGCGCAAGGTGGTGGAGTTCCTGGCCGCGCACCCGTTCGTAGGCCGGGTGGGCCACCCAATGCTCGAGTCGCACCCCAGCCATGCGCTGGCGCAAAAGCTCCTGCCCAAGGGCGCAGGTTCCGTCTTCAGCTTCGACCTGAAGGGCCACCGCGATCAAGGCAAGCAGTTCATCGAAGGGCTGAAGGTGTTCAGCCATCTCGCCAACGTCGGCGATTGCCGCTCGCTGGTCATCCATCCCGCCAGCACGACGCACTTTCGCATGAGCGACGAAGCGTTGGCGGGCGGGGGCATCACGCAGGGCACGATACGGCTGTCGATCGGGCTCGAGGATCCCGATGACCTGATCGACGATCTCAAGCGCGCGCTCAAGGCCGCGCAAAAGGCTTGAGGACAACGCGATGTATCTACAAGTCAACGCGCAAAATACCTACTGCTACACCGGCGGCAGGCCCTTCGATGACACCAAGCCCACCGCGGTCTTCATCCACGGGGTGCTCAACGACCACAGCATCTGGATACTGCAGACGCGCTACCTGGCCCACCATGGCTGGAACGTGCTGGCGGTGGACCTGCCGGGTCATTGCAAGAGCGAGGGCGAAGCGCCCGCTTCAGTGGAAGAGGCCGCCGGCTTCATCACCGCCCTGCTCGATGCCGCCGGTGTGGCCCGTGCCGCGCTGGTGGGCCACAGCTGGGGCTCGCTGATCGCGCTCGAGACGGCGGCGCGGTTGAAAAACCGGGCGAGCCACCTGGTGATGGTCGGGGCGGCCTACCCGATGAAAGTCTCGCCGGCCTTGCTGGAAGCCTCGCTGAACGACCCGATGACCGCGGTGCGTATGATCAACGTGTTTTCTCGCAGCACGCTGGCGGCGCCCCCGTCTGCACTGGGCCCGGGCACCTGGGTGTACGGCGCGAGTACGGCCCTGTGCCGGCGGGTCATCGCCAGCAATCCGAACGTGAATGTCTTTCATCGCGGATTCAAGGCCTGCGACAGCTACACCGGTGGCGAGGCGGCCATGGCCGCCATCAACTGCCCCGCGCTGCTGGTGCTCGGCGCTCAGGACCAGATGACGTCGCCCAAGGCCGCGCAGCCGCTGATCGAACAGGCCAAGGCCAGCGGCAAATCCCTCCAGGTCGTCCGCCTGGCGGTGGGCCACCACCAGATGACGGAGGCGCCGGATGCGACGCTCTTCGCCATCCGCGATTTCCTGCGGGCATGAGCGCCGCAACCGTCACCCCGCCCATGAGCCGGGCGCGTGCGCGCGAGATCGCCGCGGGCCTCGACCTGCGCGCCTTGCCGCCCGATTTCTACGCCAATCCCTATCCCGTCTACGCATTCCTGCGCGAATCCGAGCCGGTCAGGCGCATGCCCGACGGCTCCTATCTCGTCACCAAGTACGCCGACCTCGTGGGCGTGAACCGCGACGCACAGGCGTTCAGCTCGGACAAGAAAGTCGAATTCACGCCCAAGTACGGTGCGGGCTCCCCCTTGCTGGAGCATCACACGACCAGCCTGGTGTTCAACGACCCGCCCCTGCATACGCGCGTGCGCAAGCTCATGATGGGCGCGCTGACGCGGCGCGCCATCGCCGACATGGAGCCGGGCCTCGTCACGCTGGTCGACGGCTTGCTGGACCGCATCGAGTCGCAGGGAGGCGGCGACCTGGTCGAGGATTTCGCCTCGGCCATCCCGGTGGAGATCATCGGCAACCTGCTGGGCGTTCCCCACGCCGGCCGCGGCCCGCTGCGCGCCTGGTCGCTCGCCATCCTGGGCGCGCTGGAGCCCAGGCTGACTCCCGGGCAGGAGGCGCTGGGCAACCGCAGCGTCGGCGAATTCACGGCCTACCTCAAGACCCTGGTGGCGCATCGGCGCAAGTACCCGGGCGACCCGGAGCACGATGTACTGACCCGCCTGATCCAGGGCGAAGCCGCGGGAGAGCGGCTCACCGAGTCCGAACTGCTGCAGAACTGCGTGTTCATCCTCAACGCCGGCCACGAAACCACCACCAACCTGATCGGCAACGCACTGGTGGCGCTGCAGGAATGGCCCGACGAGAAAGAGGCGCTGCTGGCGCGCATGCGGCGCATGGCCGCCGACCCGGCAGCACTGGAAGCCGACCTGGGTGCCGCGATCGACGAATTCCTCCGGTTCGAGTCGTCCAATCAGTTGGGCAACCGCAGGGCCGTGCGGCCCTGCGTTGTTGGCGGCGTCCCGCTCGAGGAAGGCGCCCTGGTGACGCTGTGCATAGGCGCCGCCAACCGCGATCCCGCGCAATTTATCAATCCCGATACGCTCGATCTTTCGCGCCAGGACAACCGGCACCTGGCTTTCGGCTTCGGCATCCACCAGTGCGCGGGCCTGAGCCTGGCCCGGCTGGAAGGCCGCATCGCCATCGGCCGGTTCCTCCAGCGTTTTCCCGGCTACCGGCTCACGGCACCCCCGCTGCGTGGCGGGCGGGCCCGTTTTCGCGGCTTCCTGCATGCCGCGTTCGCTATCAGATGACGTCCTTGAGGTAGACGCAAGACAACTGACCGCTTTTCCACAGCTTGTCCGTGGCCTCCGAGTGCGGCAGCAGCAATTGCCGGATCAGCGGCTCCACCGCGGTGGCCTGCACGTCGGCCAGCAAGATGTAGCGCGTGTCCTCCTCGTCCTCCACTTCGTTGACTCGCCCTGTCCAGTCGAGCGAGACCAACGTCTCCAGCACCGACTCGAGCTGCAGGGTCTCCACCTCCAGGGCCCGGGCCAGCTGCGAAGCACTGAGGCCGCGGCGCGATGTGCCGCGCGCGCGGTGCAGCTCGCGCAGGACTTCCAGCGCCAGCTGGAACTGCCAGCCGTGGGCGCTGGCCCGGCGGCGGGTGCCCGCCACCAGGCTGGGCAGATAGGCGGCCACCACCGCACCCCACAGCACGATGACCCATGCGATGTAGATCCAGACCAGAAGGATGGGCAGTGTGGCGAATGCGCCGTATATCGCGGAATAGGTGGGCACCTTGCCGATATAGAACGCCAGCAGGCGGCGCGCCAGCTCGATCCCCAGTGCGGCGAACAGGCCGCCGGCCCAGGCGTGGCCGAGCCGTACCGGTGTGTTCGGAACGAACCGATAGAGGGCGGCCAGCCCTCCCGAAAGCAGCCCGAACTGAATGAGCGCGAGCAACAGCTGCACCGCGCCCGGCATTCCCGTCACCAGGCCGCGCGACACCGAGACCAGGTACGAGCTGATGCTCAAGGAAGCGCCCAGCAGCAGCGGGCCGAGCGTCATGACGGCCCAGTAAACCAGGACACGCCGTCCCAGCGAGCGGCGGCGCTTGACACGCCAGATGCTGTTGAGCGTACGGTCTATTGTCAGCACCAGCGCGAGCGCCGTGACAAACAGCACCGCCAGGCCGACGGCGCCCAGGCGGCTGGCCTTGCCCGCGAACTGCGTCAGGTAACCCAGCACCTGACGGGCGATCGCGTCCGGAACCAGGCTTTGTACCAGCCAGGCCTGCAACGCGCCTTGCAGCTTACCGAACACGGGGAACGCCGTGAAGACCGCCAACGCCACCGTGAACAGAGGAACGAGCGCCATCGTCGTCGTGAAGGTGAGGCTGCTGGCCGTCAGGCCCAAGCGATCCTCGCGGAACCTTTCGCCCAGCGTGACGGCGGTGGCCCTCCACGGAAAGCGCATGAGATCGGCGGAAAGCTGGCGGATATCCATCGGCCGCTATGATGCCATCGCCATGCCCAGTCCCGACTCCACGCCCGCCACGCCACGCGACAACCGTGTTGCGGCCACCCGGGCGCTCGCAGCGGGCAGCCTGCTGGCGCTCATCGTGCTGGGCCTGGCCTGGGAGCTGTGGCTGGCGCCGTTGCGGCCCGGAGGCTCCTGGCTGGTCGTGAAGGTCTTGCCATTGTGTTTCCCGCTGGCCGGCCTGTTGCGCAACCGCATGTACACCTACCGGTGGGTGAGCCTCATGGTCTGGCTCTACTTCACCGAGGGCGTGGTGCGAGCGTACAGCGACCGGGGCTTGAGCGCGCGGCTTGCGCTGCTCGAAGTGCTGTTGTGCCTGCTGCTGTTCGTCGCCTGCGTCCTGCATGTGCGGCTGCGGCAGCAAAAGGCCCAGTCATGACGCTGATCGCGCAACTGCGGCACATCGCCGGCGATGCCCACGTGCTCACCGAAGGCGACCTGAGTGCCTGGGAGATGGACTGGCGCAAACGCGCACGCGGCAAGTCATTGGCGGTGGTGCGGCCGGCTTCGACGGCGGAGGTGGCGCTGGTGGTCAAAGCCTGTGCGGCCGCAGGTGCATCCATCGTTGCGCAAGGCGGCAACACAGGCCTGGTGATCGGCTCCATCCCCGACGCATCAGGCACGCAGCTGGTGCTCAGCCTGCAGCGCATGAATACTGTGCGAGAGATCGATGCGCAGAACCTCGCCATGACGGTCGATGCGGGTTGCATCCTGCAAAGCATCCAGCTCGCCGCCGAAGAAGCCGGCCTGCTGTTTCCATTGAGCCTCGCGGCCGAAGGAAGCTGCACCATCGGCGGCAACCTGGCCACCAACGCGGGCGGCACCCAGGTCGTGCGGTACGGCAACGCGCGCGACCTTTGCCTTGGGCTGGAAGTCGTCACGGCGCGGGGCGAGATCTGGAATGGCCTGTCGGGCCTGCGCAAGGACAACACCGGCTACGACCTGCGCGACCTGTTCATCGGCAGCGAAGGGACGCTGGGCGTCATCACCGCCGCCACGATGAAGCTCTATCCCCTGCCCGCCTCCAGGCTCACGGCCTGGGCCGCCGTGCCATCGCTGGAGGACGCCGTCCTTCTGCTGGGCCTGGCACACAAGCACCTCGGTGCGGGCTTGACCGGCTTCGAGGTCATGGGACAGTTCTCCTTGAGGCTGGTGGCCCGGCACTTCACGCAGATGCGCGTTCCCTTGTACGAACATTCCCCGTTTTGCGTGCTGCTGGAAAATTCGGACCACGAGTCGGACGCGCATGCGCGGGAGCTGTTCGAACGGCTGCTTGAAACCGCGATGGAACAGGGTTGCGCCAGTGACGCAGTCGTCGCCGAAAACCTGACACAGGCGCGCCAGCTCTGGCACATCCGCGAAAGCATCCCGCTGGCCCAGGCCGAAGAAGGACCGAACATCAAGCACGACATCTCCATCGCCGTGTCGCGCATCCCCGAGTTCTGCCGCGTGACGGAGGCGCTGCTGGCGCGCGAGATACCCGGGATGCGGCTGGTGAATTTTGGGCACCTGGGAGACGGAAACCTGCACTACAACGTCCAGGCACCCGACGGCCTGGACCCTGGCGCATTCCTGGACGACTGGGAAGACCGCGTCAATGCGCTGGTCTACGAATCGGTCGAGCGCTTCGGCGGGTCGATCTCCGCCGAGCACGGCGTCGGCAGCCTCAAGCTGGAAAAGCTGGAACGCCACAAGCCGGCGGTCGCGCTCGAGATGATGCGCTCGATCAAGCGTGCCCTCGACCCTTCCAACCTGATGAACCCGGGGCGCGTACTTCGCCGCTAAGGGTTTTTTCCGCGCCCGCATAATTCGTCCATGAGCGAAACCCAGCGTCCCATCCGGTCCCAGTACGAGGACTTCATGCGCCACGTTCAATCGCACGGCTCGCCCAAGACCGACCGCACGGGCACCGGCACGCGAAGCGTTTTCGGCTGGCAGATGCGCTTCGACCTGAACGAGGGTTTCCCGATGGTCACGACCAAGAAGGTCCACCTGCGATCCATCATCCAGGAGCTGCTGTGGTTTTTGCGGGGGTCCAGCGACAACAACTGGCTGAAAGAGCGCGGCGTCACGATCTGGGACGAGTGGGCCCGGCCCGACGGCGACCTCGGCCCGGTCTATGGCGTGCAGTGGCGCAGCTGGCCCACGCCGGACGGCGGCCAGATCGACCAGATCGCCGAAGCCGTGAAGACGATCAAGACCAATCCCGACTCGCGGCGCATCATCGTGAGCGCCTGGAACGTGGCGGACATCCCGAAGATGGCGCTGGCGCCCTGCCACGCGTTTTTCCAGTTCTACGTCGCCGATGGAAAGCTTTCCTGCCAGCTCTACCAGCGCAGCGCCGACATTTTCCTGGGTGTCCCTTTCAACATCGCCAGCTACGCCCTGCTCACGCACATGATGGCGCAGCAGTGCGACCTGGGTCTCGGCGACTTCATCTGGACCGGCGGCGACTGTCACATCTACAGCAACCACCACGAACAGGTGGAACTGCAGTTGAGCCGCCAGCCCTTCCCCTACCCGGTGCTGAACATCAAGCGCAAGCCCGCCTCGATCTTCGACTACGAGTACGAGGATTTCGAGGTGCTGGACTATCAATGCCACGGCGCCATCAAGGCGCCCGTCGCGGTCTGAGCGCATGAAGCTGGGATTGATCTACGCGCGCGCCCGCAACGGCGTGATCGGCAAGGAAGGCGCCCTGCCCTGGCACCTGCCCGAGGACCTGGTGCACTTCAAGCGGATCACCCTGGGCTGCCCCGTCATCATGGGCCGAAAGACCTGGGACTCACTGCCGCCGAAGTTCCGCCCGCTGCCCGGGCGCCTCAACATCGTCGTCACGCGTGACGCCGGCTGGGAGGCCGCGGGCGCCGAACGGGCCGCATCGCTGTCCGAGGCCCTCGCGCGGTGCGCCCCCCACCCACAGGCTTGGGTCATCGGTGGCGCGCAGATTTACGCCCATGCGCTGCCGCTGGCGGATACGGCCGAGGTCACCGAGATCGACGCCGATTTCACGGGCGACGCCTTCGCTCCCGAACTCGGCGCGCCATGGAAGCAGGTCGCCCGCGAGCCGCACGTTTCGGCCGGGGGCGTGCACTACAGTTTCGTCACCTACCAGAACACGCAACGAGGAGTTTGAAATGTCCGAAGCAGGATTCCACGTCCACGGCCCCCACGACCACGAGATGGAGCACGCCGTGCAACACGCCTCCCAGAGTGGGATGATCAACCAGATCGCCATGTTCACCGCCGTCATCGCCACGGTGGGCGCGATCTTCGCGTACATGGGCGGCGCGACCCAGGCCAACGCCGGCCTGTACAAGAACAACGCGGCCATCAAGAAAACTGAAGCCGCCAACCAGTGGAACTACTTCCAGTCCAAGAGCACGAAGCAATCCCTGGCCGAAGTCTCGCGCGACCTCTCACCGCCCGACAAGCAGGGCATCTACCAGACCAAGGTCGAGCGCTACGAGAAGGAAAAGAAAGAGATCGAGGCCGATGCCCGCAAGCTCGAAGCCCAGGCAACCGAATGGGACAAGCGCAGCGACGAGCAGATGCACCAGCATCATCGCTGGGCCCAGGCGACGACGGCACTGCAGGTGTCGATCGCGCTGGCTGCAATCGCCCTGCTGACCAAGAAGAAATGGCTCGAATGGGGAATGTTCGGGATGGGCGGCATCGGCGTCGCAATCGGTCTGCTGGCAGTGCTGCACGTATGACCCCGTGATGAAGATCACCACCTGGAACATCAATTCGCTGACGGCGCGGCTTGCGCACGTGCTGGACTGGACCGCGGCCAACCCGGTGGATGTGCTGTGCCTGCAGGAACTCAAGCTCACTGACGACAAGTTTCCGCTCGATGTGCTGCGCTCGGTCGGCTACGAGCATTGCGCGGTGTTCGGGCAGAAGACCTACAACGGCGTCGCGATCATGAGCAGGCAGCCGCTGCGCGATATCGTCAAGAACATCATGGGTTTCGCCGACGAGCATTCTCGGGTGATTGCGGCAACGCTCGACGGCCCCGGAGGCGAAGTGCGCCTCATCAACGGCTACTTCGTCAACGGCCAGGCGCCGGGGACCGACAAGTTCGAATACAAGATGAGCTGGCTGCGCGGCCTGCGCGACTACCTGCGCGAAGAGATGGCCGGGCATCCCCGCCTCGTACTGCTGGGCGATTTCAACATTGCGCCCGAGGACCGCGATTCGTATGACCCCGAGGGCCTGCGCGAAACAATCCACCACACCACACAGGAGCGGGACCATTTCCGCAAGCTGCTGGAACTGGGACTGTCCGACAGCTTCCGCCTGTTCGAACAACCCGAGAAGAGCTACAGCTGGTGGGACTATCGAATGCTCGGCTACCAGAAGAACAGGGGGCTGCGCATCGACCACATCCTGGTGAGCGAGGCCTTGAAACCCGAAGTCAAGGCATGCGCCATCGACCGGGTTCCGCGCAAGTGGGACAAGCCGAGCGACCACGCGCCCGTGACGGTCGAACTACTCTGAAGGCCGCCGGGCCGCCCCAAGGCCCCAACACCCGTGGGGGGCAGCGCAGCCGGCAAGCGTCGGGGATCCTATTCCAGCCCCAGTTCCTGGATCTTGCGCGTGATGGTGTTGCGCCCGATGCCCAGCTTCAGCGCGGCTTCGATGCGTCGGCCCCGGGTATTGGCGAGCGCAGTGAGAATGAGCTTGGACTCGAACCGCCTGATCAATGCCTCCCAGACGTCGTGGCGGCCGCTGGCCAGCAACTCCAGCGCCTCGGCCTCGAGGCCCGACTCCCAGCTGTCTTGACCCGCGGAGGTGGAAGCTTGCACCTGCGGCGTGGCCGCCACGGTGCGGCCAGCGTCGTCCGGCGATGCCGCATGCGGCGGCGCCACGGCGGGTGACGGAGCACGCGGCGGCGGGGTTTCCGCCGGGGCCGTTCCCACTTCGGGGGGTAGGTCCTTGGGCTCGATCAATTGCGCCGGGGCCATCACGGTGAGCCAATGGCAGATGTTCTCCAATTGCCGCACATTGCCGGGAAACCCGAACGTCCCCAGCCGTGACAGCGCCGGGTCCGAGATGCGCTTGGGCTCCACGCCCAGTTGCCTGGCGCATTGCTGCAGGAAATGCCGCGCGAGCATCGGAATGTCGTCCAGCCGCTCGCGCAACGCCGGCAGGCGCAAGCGGATCACGTTCAGGCGGTGGAACAGGTCCTCCCGGAACACGCCTTCCTTGACGCGCTGCTCCAGGTCCTGGTGCGTCGCGGCAATCACCCGCACATTCGCCTTGACCGCATTGTGGCCGCCGACACGGTAGAAATGCCCGTCGGAGAGCACGCGCAGAAGGCGTGTCTGCAGGTCGAAGGGCATGTCGCCGATCTCGTCGAGAAACAGTGTGCCGCCGTCGGCTTGCTCGAACCGGCCGCGCCGCATCGTTTGCGCGCCGGTAAAGGCGCCGCGCTCGTGGCCGAATAGCTCGGACTCGAGCAGGTCCTTGGGGATGGCGGCGGTGTTGATGGCCACGAACGGCCCGCCCGCGCGTGGTGAATGCTTGTGCAAGGCCCGCGCCACCAGCTCCTTGCCCGAGCCCGACTCGCCCGTGATCATCACCGTGACGTTGCTCTGCGACAGGCGGCCGATCGCCCGGAACACGTCCTGCATCGCGGGTGCCTGGCCCAGCATCTCGGGCGCCGCGGCCATCCGCTCTTCCGCCACCTCCTCGCGCTGGCTTTCCTCGACGGCGCGGCGTATCAGTTCGATGGCCTTTGGCAGATCGAACGGCTTGGGCAGGTACTCGAAGGCACCGCCCTGGAAGGCCGAGACCGCACTGTCAAGGTCCGAGAACGCGGTCATGATGATGACCGGCAGGCCAGGATGCATCTCCTTGACCTTGGTCAGCAGATCCAGCCCCGATCCGCCCGGCATCCGGATGTCGCTCACCAGGATCTGCGGGCCGCTCTCCTCGTCGCCCGATTCCAGTGCCTGCAGCACCTCGCGCGGATTGGTGAAACTGCGGGTGGGGAGGTCCTCGCGCAGCAGGGCCTTTTCCAGCACGAAGCGGATGGATTGGTCATCGTCAACGATCCAGATCGGCTTCATGTGTTCTTGTGACCCTGGTCAATACATCAATGGTTCATGGCAACGGAATCAGCATCTTGAAATCCGTCCTTCCGGGCACGCTGTCGCATTCGATCAGTCCATGATGCTGCTGGACGAAGGTCTGTGCCAGTGTCAGCCCCAGGCCCGAACCGCCTTCCCTGCCAGATACCAGCGGAAAGAAGATTCGGTCCCTGATGGACTCGGGTACACCGGGCCCGTTGTCGATGACATGCAATTCCAGTGCCAGTCGGTAGCGCTGCTTGCCGAAAGTCACTTGCCGGGCGATTCGCGTGCGCAAGATCAGTTGCGCCTCGCCGGCCGAAATGGCATCGGACAACGCCTGGCACGCATTCTGTGCAATGTTGAGCACCGCCTGGATCAACTGCTCGCGGTCACCCCGGAACTCGGGGATCGACACGTCATATTCGCGCACCACCTTCAAGCCGCGGGGAAATTCCGCCAGGATGAGCGAACGCACGCGCTCGCAGATTTCGTGAATGTTCACGTCGCCCACCACGTGCGGCCGGCGGTGCGGGGCGAGCAGGCGATCGACCAGGGTCTGCAGCCGATCCGCCTCATGGATGATGACCTTGGTGTATTCCTTCAACTCCTTGGAGTCGATCTCCATCTCGAGGAGCTGCGCGGCGCCGCGGATCCCGCCCAGGGGGTTCTTGATTTCGTGCGCCAGGTTGCGGATCAGCTCCTTGTTGGCCTGGGCCTGGTCGATCAGCCTTTCTTCTCTTTCTTGCCTGGCCTGCGCCTCCAGCGGGAGTAGCTCCACGATGCATTCGCCCGGCCTGTCGGTCTGTGCCACGACCACGTGGACAGGCAAGGGCTCGCCATTGTTCTGCCGGACCAGCCAGGCATCGTAGCGCAGGGCTGCGAAGACATTGCCGCTCGCGCCCTCGAGCGCACCGCGCAGGAGGTGCGGCTCGGTAAAACAGTGGGGAAAGTCGGAGCCCTCGATCGTACGGCGTGAGCTGCCGAGGGCGTCTTCGAGCGCCGAGTTGGCGAAGAGCACGGTTCCGTCGCCCGCGACCACCGCCACCAGGGTGGCCAGCAGGTCGAGCGATTGAAAGCGGGCGGAAAGGGGCGCTGGCTGGGTCAAGCCCTCATTTTGACACCCGGCCCAGCTCTCGCCTGATGCCGGCGATGTCGCTCTCGGTGCGCGCGATGGTGGCTTTCAGTTCGGCGACACGGTCCAGGTACTTCTGGTAGTTGCGATGTTCCGGACCCATCTTTTCGGGCTCGCCGTTGTTGTATTCCTTGACCAGGTCGGCATGCCGGACCTCCGCCTTCTTCAGCTCGGATTCGAGGATGCCGCGGGCGTCCGAATCCCTCGCGCGCTGCTCGTCCGCCTCGATCCGCTGGCCAGGACCTGCCGAGGACTGCGTGGCGGCAGCGACCTTGACGGGGGCGGGAGGGCTGTTGACACGCGTGCCTTGCACCACGGTGACGTTGCCGCCCTCCAAGGTCTTGCAGCCCTTGGCACGGGCTTCGGCAGCGTCATTGGTATAGACGTTGCCCGAGCAGCGATAGATGGTCTGGGCGTGGGCGTGGGTTGCCAGAGCGGCAACGGCCAAGGGGAAAAGAAAAGCGTACTTCATGGAGATGACTCCTCGCACCGGCAGGCACGGGCTGGCTCTGCAGTATCCACCAATTGATAAGAAATGCCAACTAAGCCCTTGATTCTAAAAAGGAAAGGACGGCCGATGCCGTCCTTTCCCTGCCACAAGCCGTGCGAAATTACAGCATCGGATCGCCCTACAGCGAGTAGTACATGTCGAACTCGATCGGGTGCGTCGTCATGCGGAAGCGGGTCACTTCCTGCATCTTCAGCTCGATGAAGGCGTCGATCATCGTGTCGGTGAACACACCTCCCTTGGTCAGGAAGCTGCGGCCCTTATCCAGGTAGTCCAGCGCCTGGTCCAGGCTGTGGCAGACGGTCGGGATCTTCGCGTCTTCTTCGGGCGGCAGGTGGTACAGGTCCTTGGTGGCGGCCTCGCCCGGGTGGATCTTGTTCTCCACGCCGTCCAGGCCGGCCATCATCAGCGCGGAAAAGCCCAGGTAGGGGTTCATCAGGGGATCGGGGAAGCGCGCTTCGATACGGCGGCCCTTGGGGTTGGCCACGTAGGGAATACGGATCGAGGCCGAGCGGTTCTTGGCCGAATAGGCCAGCTTCACCGGCGCCTCGAATCCGGGGACCAGGCGCTTGTAGCTGTTGGTGCCGGGGTTGGTGATGGCGTTCAGGGCGCGGGCATGCTTGATGATGCCGCCGATGTAGTACAGCGCGAAATCCGACAGGCCGGCGTAGCCGTCACCGGCGAACAGGTTCTTGCCGTCCTTCCAGATCGACTGGTGCACGTGCATGCCCGAGCCGTTGTCGCCGACGATAGGCTTGGGCATGAAGGTCGCGGTCTTGCCGTAGGCATTCGCCACGTTGTGGATCACGTACTTCAGGAGGATGGTCCAGTCCGCGCGCTGGACCAGCGTCGAAAACTTGGTGCCGATCTCATTCTGGCCGGCGCCGGCCACTTCGTGGTGGAACACCTCGACCGGGATGCCCAGGGATTCGAGAATGAGGGAGATTTCGGCGCGCAGGTCCTGCGTGCTGTCGACCGGGGGAACAGGGAAGTAGCCGCCCTTGGTGGTGGGACGGTGGCCCTTGTTGCCGCCCTCGATCTTCTTGCCGGTGTTCCAGGGCGCTTCGTACTCGTCGATCTTGACGAACGAGCCCGAACCGTCGGCGCCCCAGCGCACGTCGTCGAAGATGAAGAATTCGGGCTCCGGGCCGAAGAAGGCCGTGTCGCCCATGCCGGACGCCTTCAGGTAGGCCTCGGCGCGGCGCGCGATGGATCGCGGGTCGCGGTCATAGGCCTTGCCGTCGCCCGGCTCCAGCACGTCGCAAGAGAGGAACAGCGTCGTCTCTTCGAAGAACGGGTCAATGTTGGCGGTGTTGGGATCCGGCATCAACAGCATGTCGGAGGCTTCGATGCCCTTCCAGCCGGCGATGGAGGAACCGTCGAAGGCATGGCCGCCGCTGAACTTGTCCTCGTCGAAGTGGGAAACGGGCACCGTGACGTGTTGTTCCTTTCCGCGGGTGTCGGTGAAACGGAAGTCGACAAACTTGACTTCGTTTTCCTTCACCATCTTCATCACGTCTGCGACGGTCTTGGCTGCCATCAATGGTTCTCCTGGTGGATGGTTGTTGAATTTGGACGGGGGTAGGGATGCAGTTTCTGTGCCAAAGCTGGTGCGTGGCGCAATGCAAAGCTGGGCGATTGTCCTCTATCTTTGCCTTGTTCTCTGCTGCTGACGTTCCTTACGGGAAAAGTTGCGCGCCAAAACAGTGCGGCGCCTTATAGCACCAATATGGGGCGACTTCTATCGCACCAATTCAGGGCCCGTCTTCGCCCCGAAGCTCTGCAAGCCTGCCCGCAACTGCGCGTAGGCCGGCTCCACGACGGCAGGTTCGCCCTTGACGCCCAGGTCGATGTGCCGTCCGTATTCGGGGTGGTCGACGCTGGGAAGGCTGAACACCCTCACCCCGGGGTGGTCGCGCTCGATCTGCTCCATCAATGGCGTGAGCGCCGCTTCCATGGCGCCGAAGACGATGATCGATTTCTCGATGTTCGCCGTCTTGCGCAACAGGTGCGGGTAATGGTGATCGAGCACCCATTCGATCATCGGCCAGGCCATGACGGGGAACCCAGGCACGAAGTGCACATGGCCCATGCTGAAGCCGGGGATCTTGTTGTAGGGATTGGGAATCAGCCGCGCGCCCTTCGGAAAGACACCCATGTTCAACCGATGGATATTGTCGGGACGATCGGATTCGTACGGAGTCCCCTGTTCCCGCGCGATGTCCTGCATGCGCTCGCGAATCAGCACTTCGGCCTGCGGATGCAGTTCGAGCTCGACGCCGAGCGCGTTGCCCGCGCATTGGCGGGTATGGTCATCGGGCGTCGCACCGATGCCGCCGCACGAAAAAACCACGTCGCCCGAGGCAAAGGCGCGTCGCAGCGTGGCCGTGATGCGCTCGCGCGAATCGCCGACGTATTCCGCCCAGATCAGCTGCAAACCGCGCGCGGCCAGCAGCTCGATGAGCTTGGGCATGTGCTTGTCCGCGCGTTTGCCGGACAGGATTTCGTCGCCGACGATGACGAGACCGATATCGGGCGGCTCAGCTTGAGGGAATGCCTGCATATGCCGATGCTAACGGCTCGCTATGCCCTTCCGGCCAAGCGCTTGAGGCCCAGCCATTGCTGGGACCAGAAGCCGCGCCCGTAGTCGCGGCCGGCCTCGACCTGGTCGCGCACCCCCGTCGGGTCATAGCGCTGTTCGAAGTTGGCCGTGCCGAATAGCATGTCCCACCACGGCAGCAAGACGCCGAAGTTGTGCCCACCCAGGGCCGGGCTGCGGCCCCGCACGATCGCAGGGTGGGCGCCCGTCCTCTCGTGGCCGATCCCGATGCTGTGGTGCAGCCGATGAAAGCGGGGACTGATCCAAAGCCGCTCGCCCACCCGGCCGAACCACAGCCTGACATTGGCATGCTGCAGGCTTTCGCTCAACTGCGTGATCGCGACGATGGCCACGAACTGCCCGGGCGCCACGCCGATCAGCTGCGCCAGCATGACCAGCAGGCTGTCGCGCAAGAGATCGTCCGCAAGGTGGTTGCGGTTGTCGCTCCACATCGTCATCTGGCGTTGGGAATGATGCAGTGAATGCAGGCTCCACCACCAGCTCGAGCCGTGTTGGGCCCGGTGAAGCCAATAATCGGCAAAATCGAAAATGACCAGGTAAACGATGAAGCTCACCAGCGCGGTATCCGTGATCCCCGGCCAGAGTTGGTCGATATGGAAGGTGCCGAAGCCCACCAGGCGCAGGCTGCCGAACAGCTCGTCGAACAACGGCTCCACCAGCAGGAACAACGCAACGCGAAATAACCCTAACCGGTGAATCAACGTGTACAGCACGTCGGTGTGGATAGTGGCTCGGTCGCTCACGGCCTCCACCGGGCGCCACGACTGCAGCGGCCCGATGACCGCGACCAGCACGGCGAGCTGTATCAGGCCCATGAGGAGCCAGCCACTGGCGGCGTAGCCGTCTTCGAGCAAATGGCCCAGGCCCAGCGCGAACATCAGCGGCTGCATCAGCGTTTCATACAGCCATTGCTGTGCCACGCCGAAGATTTCTTCCAACTTGTCCATCGTCAGTTCGCCTGGGCGATCCAGCCGCGATAGCCCGGGTGGTCGCGCAAGGTCCGGAAGCAGAATCCCTTTTCCTTCAGCCCCACGATGAGCGGCTCCAGCACCGTCGGCGCCCACGGGTCCTTGCGCGACCAGATGCCCAGGTGGGCTACCAGGATGTCCCCGCTTCTCACATCGTTCAAGGCCTTTTTCAGCAAAGCCGCATTGCTGGCGGTTTCGCTGGGCAACTCATCGCCCAGGAAACCAGCCGGCGCCCAGGCGACGTGCTCGTAACCGCAAGCCTTGGCGGCGCGAAGAAAGCGCGGCGAGGTTTTGCCCCCCGGCGCGCGGAACAGCGGCAGCGGCTTCTTGCCGGTCATTTCCCGCAACCGCTGCGCTGCCTTGTCGATCTGACCGCAATACTGTGCCGCCGTCCAGACCAGATCACGGCCCTCGTCGGGGCCCGCAGACGCGCGAACGCGAAATCGCGGTGGCGTCCCGGGCACGTCCGCGCGCCAATACACATGGTCCCAGGTGTGGGACGCGAACTCGTGCCCTTCGGCCGCCCTGGCCTTCCACCACGGCGCCCAATGTGAGCCCAGGCTGCCGTCGCCCGACTTGGTGCGCTCATTGGCGGCGAAAAAAGTCACTTTCACGTGCTGGCGCGCCAGCACCTCGGCAATCAAGGGTGCGACTTCCATGTGACCGGTATCCAGCGTGAGGAACACCGGTCGGTCGCAAACGGGGGTTTGCGCAAGGGCCGACCCGGCGAAAAACGCGGGCCCCAGCAGGGCTGCCAGGCCTGCCTCAGCGAGGCGCGTGCGCGAGCGTCCAGACGCCATGAGGGGACTTGCCTACCTTGATCTGCCGAACGACTTTCTTCGTCTCGGTATCGATGATGGTGAGCTTCCTGGCCCAGCGCGAGGTCACGAGCAGCAACTTGCCACCCGCCAGTACTTCGATGCAATCCGGGCCGCCGGGCGCGGGAATCGTGTCCACCAGGGCGAAGGTCTGCAGATCGATCTTGCCGATCGTGTTGGCAACCCGGTTGCTGACGTACACGTGGCGCGCATCGCCCGCCGAACGAAATGCGTGGGCACCCGCGCCCGTCTTGATGGATTTGGTGAGTTTGGGCTCCCTGCCGCTCACGTCGTAGACCTCGACCGAATCGCCACCGGTCATGCCGACCAGCAGATTTTTCCCGTCGGGTGTCCCGAACACGTCGGCCGGCATCGGGCCGGTCTTGACCCGCCAGGTGAGCGATTGCGTCGCCAGGTCGACCGCAACCAGCTCGTCGCTGTCTTGCATGGTGACGAATGCGGTCGTGCTCTTGCCGTCGATCCAGATATGGCTGGGCGTCCTGGCGGTCGCGATGCGCTTGGCCAGCTGCGGCTCCTTGCCGTCCCACCGGTAGATATCAACGTGATTGAGCCGATTGCCGGCGATCACCAGCCACTTCATGTCGGGCGAAAAGCGAAGGTGGTAAGGATCGACGATGCCGCGCACCGTGCGCTGGATCTCCGCCGTGCGGGGATCGATGAACGTCAGGGAATCCGCCAGCGCGTTCGCAACGATCACCGACTTTTCGTCGGGCGTCATGTAAAGGTGGTGCGGCTCCTTGCCCGTGGGAAGGCGCTTGACCTCCGCCCACTGCGTGGGATCGATCACACTGACGCTGCCATCCAGCGAATTCAGGATGAAGACCGGCGGGACATCCGCTGCGGCGGAAAAAGAAGCGGCAGCAAGAAGTGCCGCCTGCAACAGGCCCAAACAACGCGAGATAAGTTTCACGAAAGACCGCTTCCTGGGGGGACGTTGGAGTGTATCCGGCAGCGCTTGGCGTTCCCTTAATATCCCCTTGATGGAACGGATACAGGTCAACGGCACCGGATTGGAGGTTCAACGCCTCGCCGGCTCATCCGGACGACGTCTGGCACCAATTATTTTTCTTCATGAGGGCCTGGGGTCGGTCGCCATGTGGCGCGACTGGCCCGACCAGGTCTGTGCCGCCACCGGCCGCGAGGGGATCGTTTACTCCCGGCGCGGCTATGGCGGCTCGGAATCGGTGCCGGACGCCCGCGCTGCAGGACGCCTGGGCCCGGATTATCTGCACCGCGAGGCACTGGAAGTGCTGCCCGGCCTGCTGAATGCTTTGGGTATCCGCAGCCCCGTTCTGCTGGGCCATTCGGACGGCGGCACGATTGCCCTGCTGTTTGCGAGCCAGATGCCGGTCACGGCCAGCGTGGTGATGGCACCGCACGTCATCGTGGAAGAAAAATCCGTCCTGGCGATCCGCGCAGTCCGCCAGACGTACGAATCCGGCGATCTGCGCGAGCGCCTGCGGCGCTATCACGCCGACGTCGACTGCGCATTCTGGCAATGGAACGACATCTGGCTCAGCCCCTCATTTCGCGGTCTGGACATCCGACCCGATTGCCGACGCATCATCGCCCCGATCCTGGCCATTCAGGGCGAGGACGATCCTTACGGGACGCTTCAGCAGATCGAGGATATCGCCCCGGCGCAGGGGCCGATCGGCCGGCTGGTGCTGCCGCGGTGCGGCCATTCCCCTCATCGCGACCAGCCCGAACGGGTTACCCAGTCCATTGTCGAGTTTCTTGCGCCGCTGGCCTGATCAGGGAGCCAGCAAAGCCAGGTCCGCATCGGACAGCCAGCGCCACTGGCCGGCCGCAAGATCCGCAGGCAAGACCAGGCGTCCGATGGATGCACGATGCAAGCCTTCCACCCGGTTGCCCACGGCGGCAATCATGCGTTTGACCTGGTGATACTTGCCCTCGGTCAAGGTCAGGCGCAGCAGCCGCTCACCGGCCACTTCGCAGGCTGCGGCCTTCACGGGCCTTGGATCGTCGTCCAGCGTCACGCCTTCGAGCAAACGGTTGAGCTGGCGATCGTCTACCGGGTGCTTGGCAGTCACCTCGTAAACCTTCGGCACATGATGGCGCGGCGAACTCATGCGGTGGATGAATTGGCCGTCGTCGGTGAGCAGCAGCAGCCCGGTGGTGTCCTGGTCCAGGCGGCCGACGGCCTGCACGCCCTGGGTCGCCCCTTTTTGCGGGCGCTGGCGCAAGGGCGCTGGCAGCAAGCTATAGATGCTGGGATAGGCGGACGGCTTGCGCGAGCATTCGGTTGAGGCCGGCTTGTGCAGCATCAAGTAAGCCTTTTCGTAGTACTGCCACTCGGCGCCGTCGACCTCGAAAACCAGGCTGGAGGCAACCACCTCCAGTGCGGCGTCGGTTACGGGCTGCCCATCCATGTGGACGTGGCCGTACTGGATCAGGCCGGCGCATACCCGGCGGGTGCCGAACCCCTGTGAAAACAGGACATCTTGCAGTTGCATGCCCGGAGTATCGCAAGTACCGGGCAGCACTCCTGCTCGCGCGACTAGCTGTTCGGATGTTGCCTGTCCCAACGCGGCTCGCGCCATGTTTCGTCGCCCAGGGCGAATTTGCGGGCCCTGGGCTGACTGGGCGATAAGGCCGGCGGTCGGCATCCGCGTCGCTCATGTCAAATTCCGAGTACTTTTCACGGCGCTTGGCGAGTTTTTCTGCCGCGATTGGGCATGACTCATCCTCTGATTCATACTGCGGCACCGCGCGGCGGTGCTCTGGCGCCAATCCTAGGACGCGCAAAGGCGCCGCTGTAGGACGGCTTCGGGTGCGATTGCGGCCGGGTCGGATCGAAAGTCCAGGCCTGCGGAGGCACCACGGCGCAATCCGCCAGAACGAAGAAGCGCCCGATTCGGCACGACCTCGGGGCCAATGCATCGCCTTGCCGCAGGCAACTACAACATCGCGATCCGCTATCTCACCTCAGCCTCCCAGACTGGGGGTGGATCAACGTGGACTCCATAGAGGTCACGCCTGCCCCCTAGCTGTGATGTGTCAATAGATCGGTGTTCACGCGGAATTTCCTTCGCCGGCATCCCGGCTTTTCGACCGCAGCTGCGCGGGTGGAGCCACACGCCACGGCGCTACCTGCGACCCGAGGCCACCCAGGTGGCCCCCGTGAGCCGAACGCTGCCGTCAGGTCTACAGACGACTCGTGCGAGCTCGCCCTCGAACGTCTCGCGTTGCTCCGGCGCGAGGGCGGCGTACATCTTTGCGATCGGACCGGCGATCTCGCAGATGTACGAGAAATAGCTCTGCACTGTGTCGAACTCGGCCATGGTGAACTCCACGCGTTCAGCGACCACCTCGTCGAAGCCGGCCGACACCAGCGCGTGCACCAGGGCGTTCTCCGCCGCAAACGCGAACGGTCCCGGGGCCCCCGGCGGCGTGAGCGGGACATCCAGCATTCGACGAAGGATCCCTAGCGGGAGATTCAGCCACGGGTTCTCGTCCCGAGCCGACCAGCACGCCACCGCGATCTTCCCTCCAGGCCGCAGCGCCCGGTGCACACCCGCCAGGCACGCTCCGGGATCCGGCATGAACATCAGGCCCCACCGGATGGTCACTGCATCGAATGTCCCGGGCATCAGCTCGAGCCGCTCACCGTCCACGCATCGGAACTCGAGGTTGCGCAGCCCGAGCCTGGCAGCCTCGGTGCGCGCAAAAACGAGCATCTCTTCGACGAAGTCCGTGCCGAGAACCGACCCGGCCGGCCCAACGCGGCGCGCCGCGGTCAGGGCGGGCTCCCCCGTCCCGCTCGCGATGTCGAGCACCCTGCACCCGGACTCGACGCCGGCGAGGGACAGCATCCGGGCGGTGACCGGAGCGCTGTGGCGGTTGAAGAACCGATGGTGCTTCTGCCAGCTGGGGGCCAGCGACTCCCAATACTGAAGCTCGGTCGTCTCTTGACTGATGTTCATTTCATCGTCCAACGATCTCGAGCCGGCCGACACCGCGGAGCGTGGAAACGTCGATGCTCGCGCAGCACCGCACCGGTACATCGTCGAGGATCAGCTGACCCACGATGTCGAGCCCTCCCTGGCCGCTCTGCCAGTCGATGCCTGACGTGTGGCTGCGGCTCGGATCCATCCGCACCCCGAGCCGCGTTCCGCCGCGGGTGCCGGTGAAGCGGACGTGAACGTAGCCGCGATCCACCGCAGCCTTCAGCTGCTCGAGCGCGTCCCCGAACGGAACGACGACTTCGACTGTCTGTTCGTTCGTCAGCCGGTGTACAAGGTCGCTCATCGGCCCAGCACTTCCGCGAGGATCCGCACCCCCCGCTCCACGACTTCGGGCGGGGCAGAGGTGAAGCTGACCCGGATGTGCGTCGGGAAGGGACCGAAGCTCGTTCCCGGCGTGACATACAGACGCCGCTCGGCGCATCGGTGCATCAGGCCCTGCAGTCCACTGTCCGAAAAGTTACGCGCCAGATCGTCCTCCACGTCCAGAAACAGGAACGCGCCGCCATCCGGAGGAGAGACGCCGAGGATGGAGGCGCATCGCTGCGCGACATCCCAGTACGTCCTGCGCGCCGCCGCGACCCAGTCGTCGCCCACGGGGCCGAGCACGCGCAGCGCCGCGATCTGGCCCGCCGTCGGTGAGCTGTAGAAGATGTGGGTCGTCACCTTGTGGACGGCGGCGATGATCTCGCTGGGGCCGACGATGTACCCGACGCGGTTCCCCGCCATTCCGTACGCCTTGGTGAACGAATGCAGGCTGATGGTCCGGTCGGGAGCAAGCGTCCGCGCGGGGACGTGCTCTCCCTGGTACTGAAGTTCTTCGTAGACGTCGTCGGCGATCACCCACAGATCGTTCTTCGCCGCCCACGACACGAGTGCCTGGAGGATCGGCCGCGTGAGCACTGCGCCGGACGGGTTGTTCGGGGTGTTGAAGTAGAGCGCCACCGTGCGCTCCGTCAGGTGTGGGGCGACCAGCGCGATGGCGGTCTCCGGATCGTGGACTCCCATGAACGGGACCTGCCGCGGCGTCCCCTTGCAGGCGCGAATCGCACCGCTCACGAGCGGCCAGTTCGGCGACAGGACGATGATCTCCTCGCCGGGATCCATGATGGTGGCGACGATCGCCGACCAGCCGATCGTGCCGCTCGCCGTGACCAGCACGTTGGAGACATCCACGGGCAGACCACTGCGCGCAGAGACCCGGGCAGCGATCGCGGCCAGCAGATCCGGCCGACCCTGCGTCGGAGCGTACTGATGGAGTCCGGGCCAATCCGCGGTCCGGAGATCCTCCATGCGAGTGCCTATGGGAGGATCCATCCACGTGTCACCGACATTGAGCGGATAGGACTCCCCTGTGGGGGCCAAAGTGGCCGGGGGCGGCGCGAAGATCGCTCCCTTCATGAGACCCACGTGCGGCGAGCTGGATGGAAACCTGGGCATGTCGTATTCTTTTCAGGTGGGGGCGGAGAATCGGGCGCTCACCGTGCCGAGCCCTTCGATGGCGACTGAAATGGCATCGCCAGCAAATACAGGGACCATCGGCCCGAGCGCGCCCGTCAGGATGACGTCTCCCGCCAACAACTCCAACCCCTGCTCGCGCATCTTCCGAATGAGCCACACGGCCGCGTTGAGCGGATGTCCCATGCAGTCGAGGCCTTGGCCGTGCGAGGCCTCCTCGCCATTGCGGCGCAGCTGCATCTTCACGGCGGGCAGATCGCAGTCGACGAGCCTGCGCTGCACGTCTCCGACGACGTAGTACCGCGCCGCGGCGCTGTCGGCGATCGTATCGGACAAGGCGTGCTCCCAGTTCACGATCCGGCTGTCCACCACCTCGATCGCCGGCGTCACGTACGCCGTCGCCCGGACGATGTCGCTGAAGGTCGGCATCTCGTGTCGGATGTCTCTGTCCAGCACCAGAGCCACCTCCGCCTCGCAGCGCGGGTGGATGAGCCCCGTATAGGGGATCTCCTGGTTGGAGCCGAACTCGGTGTCGGCGAACAGGGCGCCGTAGTCCGGCTCGAATACGCCCATCTGGCGTTGCACCGAGAGCGAGGTGAGCCCGATCTTCCGGCCGCAGATCCGCCTGCCGGCCGCGCGCTCCCTGGCCGTCACGAGCGCCTGGATCGCGTACCCGGTGGTGACGTCGCTCTTGTCGATCAGATCTCGCATGGGTGCGATCGGCGTGGCCGTGCGGACGGCCTGTTGCAGCCGATCCGCAGCCTCGGCGATGACCGAATGGGGGGTGTCTGGCTTGAGCATTGCGGCCTCTTGGGGTCAGCGCTTCTCGCGCTCCAGCAGGGTAAAGACTGCGTCGCAGAACGCGTGGGTGGACGTGCGCTCCCGGCCCGTGACCAGCAGGCCGTCCACGCACACGTCCAGCGTCCGTGTGCCGTCCTCGGTGAACTGCACGTCGGCGCCGGCGTTGAGGGCGTCCCAGACCACGTTGTGGTTGGTTGTCACCCGCCTGCCTCGGAGGAGATCCTGCGCGCCGGTGAGCAGCCACAAGCTGTGGCAGTGGATGCCCACCACCATCTCTGCGGTCTCCATCCCCGCTCGCACGAGCTGCACCGAGGCGGACTCTTCCCCGCTGCCCGGGTCATCCGGCACGCGGAGGTAGGCCGTACAGTACCCGCCGACCACGACGACACCGTCGTAGTCATCGAGGTTCACCTGGCGCACGTCGCGCTTCACGGTGATCTGACGCCCGAGCTTGTCGGGATCGTTGCCGTGGAACTGCGCCGAGGGTTCACCCCGGAGATCGCTCACGACATCCGGGTAGTATCCACGATTGGCGAAGTACTGCACGATCTCGAAGTGCTCCACGTCGTCGAACTGCGGGCCCGTGAGCACCACGACTCGATGGGTTCGCTTCCTGGTCATGGCCGATCCTGGGCTGAAATTCGTTCGATGATCCGATCCACGAAGGCGTCGGTGGCGCTGGCTCCAACGCTCGTCACGAGGTTGTCGTGGACCCACACGGCGGGGATGCCGTCCACGATCGTGGCGCCTGCGTTCCGGGCGTCCGCGGCGGCCTCGGGTCGGGTTGTGATGCGCTTGCCGCGGAGCAGGTCCGGAGCGACGGTGAGCAGCCAGATGCCGAAGCCGGAGACACCGAGGACGAGGCCGCGTTCGAGCGCCGCGCGCACGAAGCGCGTCGCGGGAGCGGTGTTGACCGCCGAGAACTCGTTCTGGTATCGCAGCCTGTCCGCGGCGTAGCCGTCCGGGATCAGGACGGCGCGGTAATCGGCCATGTCGACGTTCTCGATCTCGAGGCCCACGTCGACCGAGGTTTGAAAGTCGAGATCGTGGAACCGTAGGCTGTCCAGGCCCCACAGGTGCGACACGCAGTCCAATACGATCCCGGATCTGGAGAACCGATCTCTCATCCGTTCCAGATCGGCCTCGAAGTGGTGTTCCAGGAGAACTGCGACTTTTCGTTGCGCACCAGGCATTCGACGTTCCTCACCCTTCAGCAGCGGATGTTCCGAAAGAGTATCTGTTGGACCGTCTCGGATCCTGCCCCGGTCTCGTGACTATTGACGACCTCCCCTCGAAAAAGGTACGGGCGAAGCTCGGTCGTCGACGGGCCCTCTATCGCGAAGTATACCGCCCTCTCGTCGCTCGGACTGCTCGTTAAGTAGCCGATCAACGCATGTTCACAGCTATGGTAGGCGTCCTTCCACAAGTGCACCTTGGGATACCGGACATGTCGGGCCTTGATGTCGACGACGTTGTGGAAAACCTCTCCGTGTCGGTGGTCGACGAGCTTCGAGAACCACGTGCCGTAGGCTTTGTTCAGCATGCCCGACCACCCGGGCTCCTCCAAGGACAAGGTGGCGAGCGCCTGGTCGAACAGCGCGTAGGACCACCACTCGAACTCCTCGATGGGCGTCCCATCCGGCCAGAAGTTGATGCACCAGCCCCCGTGGTCGGACATGAAGGCCCGCTGCGCGATGCGTGCGAGCCCTGCCCGGGCGAGGTCGATCAGCGAAGAGTCTCCGAGCTGCTTGCCCGCGAGATAGGTGACCCAGAACGCCTTGACGGTGTGCCCGCAGTCTGTGTGGGCGGCCTCCGGTCTGCCGTCGGCGCGGCAGGTGAGCCGGAACTGGCCGGTCTGCTCCTCGTAGAAGTGCCGCCACATGGCGTCGACGTGCCCGCGAATGTGGGCGGCGAAAGAGCCTGTGGGCAGCACGGGCGAGAGCAGCAGCATGTACGAGTTCAGATGATCGAGCACGCCGCGCAGGTCGCGCCGCTCTTCGCCCCTGCTGGCGGGAGCCCAGGTGAAGAGGAACGGGTCAAGGGGACATCGGTATTCCCGATCGAGGCGACCAAACAGCGCCCATATGTCCTCCAGCACCCCCGGATCGCGAGTGAGGAAGAAGTAGAACGCGAACCCCTGCATCAGCAGCGCGAATTCCTGGCTGTTCGGGTCGTCCTCGTGATCGGCGCCGGTCGTCCGGTCCCAGGCGTGAACGAAAGTGCCATCCGGGCGAAGCACGCGGTCCCGGATGAAGGCCATCGTCTGGCGCATGAGCCCAAGCACCCGCCGATCTCCGGTGGCGTGAAAGATCGCGCACAGGCCGAACAGGTTTCGAGAGCGGGTTCTGCAATACTCGAAGCGCGCGTAGTCGCGGATCCACGAAGGCTCCCCCGCGGTCCGCTCCACGATCTGCTCGTGTGTCATGGGTGTGCCGTCGTCGCACAGATAGGACGGAAAGTTTCCCGGGGGCGTTCCGGCGGCCCCGACCCGGCACCAGAACGCCTTGAGGTCTCGCTCAATGTGTTCCTTGAAGGTCGCGGGGTGGTCGAGGTGCGTGAGGAAAGCGGTTTCGGGTGTGAGCAAGATCAATCTCGATTTCGCAGGGGTCGACGTGGAACGCCGGACGGCCGGGGCAGCCCAACGTGCGACGGGTCCGCGTGCATCTCGCCAAGCTCGGTCTGTAGAGACGGGGCATCCAGACGCAGTCGCAACCATGGCGCGGCGATTTTCACGTTCTGCTCAGCCCTGCGAAATTGAGATCAATTTTGCTCATCTATGTCCGGTCAGCAGTAAAAAGTATAATTTGGAAGAAAGCTGGACACAAGGCCGCAGCCAATGAACGCTCGTTCTTTCCGGTGGGTGGTGGTGCTCTGCGCCTTCACCCTGATGTTCGTCGGGTTTGGAGCCGCATACTCGTTTCCCGTATTTTTCGGTGCGTTCGAGGCTGAGTTCGGTGCAGCTCGTGCGGACGTGTCCCTCGTCTTCGCGCTGTCGGCTAGCCTCTACTTCGTCCTCGGCGCGCCGGGCGGAGTGCTGGCCGACCGCTTCGGTACGCGCCGAGTGGCGCTCGTGGGCGTCGCGTGCCTGGCTGTGGGCCTGGCGGCGGCAAGCTTTGCGCGGTCCATCGAAATGCTCTACGTCACGTACTCGATCGGACTGGGCATCGGCATCGGGCTGACGTACTCGCCGTCCGTGGGCGCGGTGCAGCCGTGGTTCGACAAGCAGCGGGTCTTTGCCTCGGGGCTCGCCGTCTCCGGGATTGGGTTCGGCAACCTGATCGCTCCGCCGCTGGTCGCCTGGGCGATCGACGAGCTCGGCTGGCGCGGCGCCTACCTGGCGCTCTCCATCGTCGCGCTGGTCCTGGGCGGGGCGGCGGCGGCGGCGATCCGCAACGCACCGTCGACTGCCACCACCACCTCTCAAGGATTGTCGTTGGGCGACGCCATGAGCACCCGTACCTTCTGGATGCTCTACCTGGCAACGGGGCTCTCGGGGTTCGGTGGGTTCGTGCCGATGGTTCACCTGGGTCGCTACGCGGTGGATGCCGGTCATCCCGAATCCTTCGGTGTCTTGCTGGTCAGCCTCATCGGGTTGGGTGGGCTCTTAGGACGGGTGTTGATCGGCGTGGTCGCGGATCGCCTTGGCCGGATGCGCTCGCTCGCGCTCATGCAGCTGATGATGGCCTCGATGCTGATGTTCTGGTGGGCCTCTACCAGCTGGCTGGCCCTGGCGCTGATGGCGGTCGGGTTCGGCCTGGCGTTCGGCGGCTACGTCGCCGCGTTCCCCTCGGTGGTCATGGATCTGTTCGGCGCAAGATCGGTGGCGGGCATCATCGGCTTCATCTACACCGCAGCGGGCATCGGCACGCTGTTCGGCCCGACCCTGGCAGGCGCTGCCTACGACGCCACGGGCAGCTACAGCGCCTCCATCCTGGGTGCGGCGACGCTCGCGTTGCTGGCCTCTGCCGTCACCTGGAGCGTCCCCATCGGCGCCCCGGCTCCAGCGCGCGTGAGCCGCTAAGCACTGAACTCCACTTGCAGGGCAGTCAGCCCCCGCAGCGTCGGGTTGGCCGTCCACACCAGCTCTCGTTCGGCGAGGCGCAGGTCTCGCAGGCGCGTCAGCACCGCCCACAGCGCGAGCTCGACCTCGGCGGAAGCGAGCATCTGACCCAGACAGAAGTGGGGCCCCTGGCCAAATGCCAGGGAGTCCCCTGCGTCCCTGGTGATATCGAGAGTGTCCGGATTCGTAAACTGTGCTGGGTCCCGGTTGGCTGAGCCGACCAGAAGAATGATGGTCTGCCCCTTCCTGACGGTCTGCCCGTGCATCTCGACGTCTTCTGAGGCGACCCGGCTGAGCAGTTGGACCGGGCTCTCGTATCGCGCGACCTCCTGCACGGCGCCGGGCAGCAGCGATGGCTCTCGCTTCAGCAGCTCGAGCTGCTCCGGATTGCGGAGCAGGTTCAGCAGGGCGCTGCCGAGCAGGTTGCGCGTCGTCTCGTGGCCCCCGGCCAGCAGCAGCGAGCACTGGGCCAGCACCTCCTCCGTCGTCAGCCGATCGCCTCCTACCTCGGCGTGCAGCAGCAGGCTGATCAGATCGTTGCCCGGCTTGCGCTGCCGTTCCGAGACCTTGGAGCGGAAGTAGTCCGTGATGGCCATGAAGCCGTCCTTGCCGGAGCGCGCCTGCTCAAGCGTCGCCCGACCGCTCCCGAAGAACGCGGCGAAGTCGTAGGACCACTTCTTGAAGGTGCGCTGATCCTCGGGCGGCACCCCCATCAGATCGGCGATCACGGCGACGGGCATCGGGTGTGCGAAGTCACCGATGAACTCCATCCTGCCGGACTCGATCACACCAGCGAGCAGGCCGTCCACGGTCTGCTGGATGAGCGGCCGCAGGCTGTCGACCATGCGACGCGTGAAGCTCTTGTTGAGCAGCGCCCGCAATCGGGTGTGTCGGGGTCGATCGAGGAACAGCATCCAGTGCGGGTACGTTCGATTGAAGGCCTCGAACTCGCCCTGGACTTCGGCGGGCAGGTCCGCCGTCCAGGTGCGGCTGCGCTGACTGGACAGGCGCTGATCCCGCAGACCGGCCAGGACGGCTTCGTGGTGCGGGATGAGCCACGAGCCGCCCCAACGAAATCCGTCCACCCAGTGAATCGGCCCGGTCGCACGGAGCCGCTCGTACGTCAGGTAGGGGTTCGCGATGAACGCTGCGTCGAACATGTTAGGGAATCCTCGGATTTGGAGCACCAAAGACGCAGTTGCGCCTGATGAAGTCAAGACAGGCTTGCTTGGTGCCCGCAAACCCGATGGGGCGCCAGCCGGCGGGCAGCGCCTGGTACTCCAGACAGAGCGAGAAGTACCAATCGCCGTTCCTCACCACCTTATAGTCGCGCATGTCCTCGTCGTCGTCCCGGCCGCGAGGGAGCACCTCGAACTCGGGCTCGGCCTCGAACGCCTCCTGAAGGGACATCACCTTCTCGGGTAGCCGCTCGTAGAGCGCTCTCGCCTGCTCCGGGGTGACGACGCACCAGGTGCGCACGGCGCGCAACTGGAAGTATTGATGGCGACGGCTCCGATAGAGGAAGGTGAACGTCTCGCCGCGCTGCCAATTCCGCCCGTCCCAGCGGGCGTCGCAAGCGACGAGCGCTCCCGTCTCGATGTGAAAGACACGCAGCATCCAGCAGGATCTCACGCTGAGGCTCCCTGGGTGACGAGTGACAGTCGCTTGTCGAGCTCGGCGGCGACGGACCTGGCCGACGGAGCCTGCACGAGCGTGTAGTGATCGCCCGGGAGCTCGACGACCGACAGTCCACCGCCCACGAGACGCCGCCAACCGACCTCGGCGTCATCAGAGGTCACGCGGCTGGACGCCCCCCGGATCAGCAGCATCGGGACGTCGCACGGCGGCGGGTCGTAGGCGGCGAGCGCCTCGGCGTTCACACAGAAGACCTCGTAGATCCGCGCGACCTCCGCGCGGGTCACGCCGGCGAAGATCCCTGCCTCCGTGGCGGCTCGGTAGAGCCCGTCGAAGTCGAAGCGGGCGAGCTCTCCCTCGGTGCGCAGCGACATCGGCCGACCGCTGATGGCCGCCAGATCGCGGGCGAACCAGGCAAGGAGCGCGGCGGGCTCGAGGTTCTGGCGGTACACGCCGGGCGCCGCCGAATCGATCGCCGCCACGAGGGCGACGGACGCCCCACTGTCCAACGCCTGCCTCGCCATCTCGTAGGCGATAGCCCCCCCCATCGACCAGCCGACGAAGGCCAGCGGCCCTCGAGGTCGCTTCGCGACGACGTCCGCCAGGTAGCGAGACGCCATCTCGGGGATCGACCGCAGGCCCACTGCCTGGATCCCGAACACCGAGAACCCGTCGAGGGACTTCGCGAGCTCCGCGTAGCACAGAGCGCTTCCCCCGACCGGGTGGACACAAAAGATGGGCGCCTCTCCCCGGTCGCGCAGGGTGACGACGGGGGAGGAGGTCGCCTCCAGCCGGTCCCGGATGATCCGGGCCTGCTTGGCGACCGTCCCTTGCTCCAGAAGGCTGGACAAGGTGAGATCGCGGTCGAACCTATCGCGGATTCGGCCGAGCAGGCGCAGAGCGATCAGCGAGTTGCCGCCCATCGCGAAGAAGTCGTCGTGAATGCCGATCGTGCCGGTGTCCAGGACCGCTCGCCACGCGGTCAGGACCTCGCGCTCCACCTCGTCCCTCGGACCCTCGGCCGAGTGCGCGGCGGGCGGTCCGGCGTGTGGGTCGGGAAAAGCCAACCGATCGACCTTGCCGTTGGGGGACAGCGGGAACGTGTCCATGAACACGTACACGGAGGGCACCATGTACCTGGGCAGGCGCTCCTGCATGGCTCGCTCGAGGTCCGCGGAATCGACCGGGTGATGAAGGATGACGTAGGCGGCCAGGTACTTCCCCGCCCGCGCGCCGGAGCTCCTCGCGAGAACCACGACGTCACGGACGGCGGGGTGTCTGGCGAGCGCCGACTCGATCTCTCCGAGCTCGATCCGGTAGCCCTGGATCTTCACCTGCTGGTCCGTGCGCCCGAGGAACTCGACATCGCCGTCGGGTAGATATCGGCCGTGGTCGCCCGTCCGGTACAGGCGCTCCCCGGTCACCGGGTGTACGAGGAAGCTCGCGCGCGTCTTGGCTTCGTCTCGCAAGTAGCCCAGCGCCACTCCCCCGCCGCCGATGTACAGGTCGCCGGGCACCCAGACCGGACAGGGCTCGAACGCCTGGTCGAGCACGTGGATGGTCTGGTTGGTCAGCGGCCGCCCGTACGGCACGCTCTTCCAGGTCGGGTCGACCCGGCCGATGAGATAGAAGATCGACCAGATCGATGCCTCGGTGGCGCCACCGAGGCTGATGATGGCGGCTTCGGGCCACAGCCTCCGGATCCGGTCAGGGAGGGGAACGGCGATCCAGTCCCCGCTCATCATCACCATCCGGAGGACCAGGCCGCGGCGCTCGCCCGTTCGCTCCACGTGGTCGACCAGCAGATCCATCAGCGCCGGCACCGAGTTCCAGACCGTCACGCGGTGCTCCCGCATCAGGTCGCACCACACCGCCGGATCCCGCGACTGCGCCTTGCTGGGAAGCACGAGCGCCGCGCCGGCCGCGAGCGAGCCGAAGATGTCGTGGACCGACAGGTCGAACGTCAGCTCGGAGAGCGCGAACAGGCGATCGGTGGCGGTGATTCCGAAGCGGCGATTGACGTCGAGCACGGTGTTGACCGCGCCCGCATGGTCGATCATGACCCCCTTGGGAAGGCCCGTCGATCCGGAGGTGTAGATCACGTATGCGAGGTCGGAGCGGTCCGTCTCGACCTCGATGGGCTCGGAGGGCCGCGCGAACAGCGATGCGTCCACCACGATCGGCGCCACCTCCCCCGGCCACGGGGTCCGCGCCGCGACGTCTGGCTGCGTAAGCGCGATCCGGACCTGACCATGGCGGAGCAGGTAGGACAGGCGCTCCTCGGGGAGTTCGGCGCTGACGGGCATGTACGCGCCTCCACACTGCAGGATCGCGAGCGTGGCCACGACCTGTTCCCAGCCCTTCTCCATGACGACCGCGACGAGCTCTCCGCGGCGCACGTCGCGCTGCCGAAGTGTGGACGCCAGCGCGTTGGCTGCTTTGCGGAGCTGCCCGTAGGTGAGGGTCTCCTCCGAGGTCAGGACGGCGACCCTCTCGGGGTGCGCGTTCGCCTGCTCCGCGAACAGCGTGAACAGGGTGTGGGCGGTAGGCGGTGCGGTCGTGCGGTTGAGCCGCTCGCGCTCACGGAGCTGGTCGTCGGACAGCCGGCCGGGCGAGACTCGGTGCCACTCGGCCGCGTCAACCGCCAGCGCCTCGAGCAAGGCGCAGTAGTGGGCGAGCATCGCCTCGGGCATCCCCGGCGGGAACGCGTCGTCCACGGTGTCCCAATTGAGCAGGAGCGAGCCGTCGGCAAACTCGAAGATCTGGTGGTCAAGCAGCACCTGCGGCGTCTGCAGGCTGCTCGACATCGGCAGCGGGCTTAGCGGCGGGAGCGCAGGGTCTTGGTAGTCGACGCGGGTGGCGTGGCCGATGTTGTTGGCCAGCACCACCGGTGACAGGATGGTCGCCGAAGTGCCCCGCGCGCGCTTCAGGTCGCGGAGCACCTCCACGCCACTCACCAGCGCATGATCCAGGTCCTGCCACAGCTGTGCCTGCGCGCGCCGGGTCCGCTCCAGGAACGAGCCATCGCTCCAATCGACCTCGAGCAGCACCGTCTCGGTAAAGCACCCCACCAGCCGGTCGACCTCGGGGTGGGCCGGCACCCGCCGGCTGCTGAGCACCGTCAGCAGGAACCGGGAGTTGGGGCTCCACCGCGCGATGCACGCCGCATAGGCCCCGAGGATGGTGGCGCTCGGAGGCAGACCGTGCGCCTGCGCGCGCTCGCCGAGCCGCCTCCAGGTGCCCGCGTCGAGCCGGACCCTCCGCCGGAAGAACCGAGATTGACGAGGCAGGCTGCGACCGGGCGCGAGCGGGAGCTCAGGACCGTACGGAAGGCCCGCGAGGCGGTGGCTCCAATATTGCCGATCTGCGGCGGACGCCTCCGCGTCCGCGCGCAGGGCCGACACCGTCCTGACGTAATCGCGCAGCGAGAGGTGGAGCTCGGGGAGCGCGGCCCCCGGATCGACGTACAGCCGGAGAAGCTCGGCGGCGATGGTCTGCAGCGACCGACCGTCCATCAGCAGCAGCTCGACGCGGATGTGGACCTGGTACTGTCGCTCCGACAGGCGAAGGACGCTGACCTCCCACAACGGCCAGTGACGCGGAGAGCGATGCTCGTCCCGCATCTCACGCTGGGTGGCCTCGATGGCCGCGTCCACGGCGTCGGCCGGCAGGCCGCGCAGGTCCTGCACCGGCAGGACGAACTGCGGGGGGGACGGCAGGATTCTCTGCTCGTCGTCCGAGAACACGACCAGACGCAGCGCGTCGTGTCGCTCGATGAGCGCGCGGATCGCGCGCTCCAGCCGTGGCACGTCGAGCCCCTCGACCTGCTGGACGCGGAAGAAGGCTGCGGTCGTCGAGAGCTCGAAATCTCCGGTCCTCCCGATGCAATAGGCCTGCTGTAGCGGCGTCAGCGGGAACGGCTCGAACCGCTCGGACTCCTGCGACGCCAGCACTGTCAAGCTCGGCCGATCAGTGGCTGTCCCGCGGGTCCGGCCCACCGCGGCTGCGATCCCCTCGGCCGTCGGCGTCTCGAACACGGTGCGGAGAGACAGAGCAATGCCCATCGACTCGCGGATCCGCGCGATCACGGTGGCGGCGATGAGCGAGTGTCCGCCCAACTCGAAGAAGTTGTCATGCACGCCGAGGTGGTCGAGGTGCAGGGCTTCCTGCAGGATGCCCGTGACCGCGCGCTCGTCGGGGCTCCTTGGAGCAACCGTGGCAGCCGCGTCCCGAGGCTGCAGCTCGATGGCGGGGAGCGCCTTCCGATCGACCTTCCCGCTCGCCGTCACCGGGAGCGCGTCCACGAGTGCGAAGGCAGTGGGCACCATGTAGTCGGGCAAGCGCTGCTGCGCGTGAGCGTGTAGTTGGGCCGTGGTCAGCGAAGAGTCCCGCGGGACGACGTAGGCGAACAGGCGGCGTTCCGCCCCGGCGCCCCGCGCGACCACCACCGCATCCCGCACCGCGAGGTGAGACGACAGGATCGCTTCGATCTCGCCTGGTTCGACCCGGAAGCCCCGCACCTTGACCTGGGTGTCGACACGGCCAAGGAACTGCAGCGACCCGTCCGGTCCGTGCCGGACGCGGTCCCCTGTGGCGTAGGCCCTCGCTCCCGGCCCGCCTTCCGCGAACGGGCGGAGCACCAGGGCCGTCTGGGCGGGCCGGTCCAGGTAGCCCGGCGTAATGCCCGTGCCGGTGATCCACAGCTCGCCCGTGACCTCGGTGGCAACGAGGTCGCTCTGGGGATCGACCACCCACAGCCCGTTATTGGCCGTCGGAAACCCGATGGACACGCTGTCGTCCACCAGGTCCCGCGCGCGGACCCGGGTCATCGAGCTGTTGACCGTGACCTCGGTGGGGCCGTAGCCGTTGTTGATGGCACACCCTTCGCCGGCGCTGCGCTCGATGCTCCGGACCAGGTCGGCCGTGACCGCCTCTCCCCCCAGATGCATCGTGCGCAGCGCGTTGGGCCATGGGTCCGCGGAGAACAGGGCGCTCGCCAGCGTCGGGGTGAGGTTGATGTTGTCGATGCACAGCGCCGTGAGGAAGGCACGCCCCTGTTTGGGGTCGAGCAGCACCTCGCGGCCCGGAAAGACGATGACACCGCCGCTTAGGACCGTGGTCATCACCTCGTAGACTCCGAAGTCGAAGCCGAACGAGAGCGTCTGCAGCGTCCGGGTGTGGGGCCCCAGCCCGAAGTGGTCGCGGGTCCACAGCAACATGGCCGACAGGTTGGCGTGGGTGAGCGGCACCGCCTTCGGGCGGCCCGTGGAGCCCGAGGTGCAGACGATGTACGCGAAGTCGTCCAGGCCGGGGGTCCATCGCGCGGCCGGCCGGGGCTCGCCGGCGGCGTCGAGCTGGGCGATGCGCAGGACCTCCGGCGCGGTCTGCTGCAGCGCTCGGGCCTGCGGAAGGTGGTGCTCGTCCGTGACGATCACGGAGACCGCTGCTTCCTGCACAATCGCGGCGAGCCGCTCGTCCGAGTTGCGCGAGCTTAACGGCACCAGCGGCAGGCCGGCCTCCAGCGCCGCGACCATGCCGATGAGCAGCTCAGGCCCCTCGTCGAGCAGCAGGCCCATGTGCTCGCCCTCAGCGGAGTCGAGCTGGTCCAGCAGCTGCGAAGCTCGCTGCGCGACGTAGTCTGTGCTCAAGAACCGATCGTCGGTCGAAGCGAGGATCGAGTCCGGGGCCTCGGCCCGTCGCTGCCGGAACAGATCGCGAGCGTAGGTCGTGGTCGGAAAGCGGGGATTTCCTCGACCCGACCAGGCAAGCAGGCGCGCTCGCTCTTGGGGAGAGAGCACGTCGAGTTCCCCGACCCGTTGCGAGAGGTCCGAGGCCAGTGCCAGCACGATGCGCCGGAAGTACCCGATGACACGCTGCCGCTGAGCCTCGGAGAACAGGCTGGTCTTGAACGTGAATTCGAAGGTGAAGTTGTCGGCGTCGTTGTAGCGATGGAACAGCAGATGGAGCGCTTCCCCTTGCGCTCCGCTGCAGAGGCGCTCCACCTGGACAGGCAGGCCCGCGAAGGCCGGGTAGCTGTGGGTCGGCAGGTTGACCACGAGATCGTAGAGCCTGCGCTCCGCCGAGTTGGCGACCACCTCGGTACGGTTCTTGAGCGCGTGTCGCATCGATGCGACGACACCGCGGTAGAGCTCGCCGAGTGTCATGGAGCTGTCGATGCCGATGCCGACCGGCAGCATCGACATCATCAGCCCGGGCACCTCCCGGAACGCGGCGACGTTGCGGTTGCGCAGCGGCGTGGCGAGCGCCACCTGGCTCTCTCCCTGGAGCTTGTGGGCCAGGATGGCTGTCGCGGCCACGAACAGGTTGAGGAGGGTCGCGTCCTCGCTGTGCAGAAAGCACTCGGCAGAGCGCGCCCGCGCAAGCAGCGCTTGGGTCTCGGCACGTCCGAACGGCTCGTTGATCCGAACGGCGCGGTGGTCGTCGTCGGGCGCTCCGCTCCCGAACGGCGCGAACTGCTCCACTGCCTCGGACCGTGGGCGCCCGCGGGTCTCGTCGGGAGCGGTTCGGGCGAGCACGTAGTCGACGTAATCGATGAAGCTGGGCTGATCCGCGAAGATCTCGGAGGCGCTCTCTCCAGCGTAGGCGCGGCGAACACAGTCGTAGAGCCGGAGGTTGGTGACGGCGTCCGTGATGCAGTGGTGCTGATTGAGCAGCCAGACGTGGCGCGTGGGCGAGAGCCGGACGATACACGCGTCGAACAGCGGCGCGTTGGGCCGGAACACCTTGCCCGCGCGAGCGGTCAGCACCTGGCGGGCCGCCCGGAGCGGATCGGGCTGGTCGCTCACGTCCATGAGGTCGCACGAGCCGGACCCCTCTGGCGAGACGACCTGTCGGAACACGCCATCCGACTCGTCGATGGAGAGGCGCAACGTGTCACAGTGCCGGACGACGAGGTCGAAGGCACAGGTAAACTTCAATAGATCCAGGGGCCCGTCGAACCAGTACGCGAGGGGGACGTTGTACAGCGGCGCGTCTCCGTAGTACGACTGGCCAATCCACGCGAGCAGCTGGTTGTGGAGGAGAGGTCGACTCACGCTCATAATGATCCTCGATTTGCAGGAGTAGAGCAATAGTGTGAAAATCGCTGCGCCATGAGTTGCCGCAGGGGCTCGCTGGGAGCCGCAGGAAGCCGCTTTCTGTGCCCTCGGACATGAAAAAGCTCCATGCAGCACGAACCGCGCTCAGGTGCTCACCAGGTCGGCGATCTACGCCGACCCCCGCAAAATCGGGGATGAAATACCAGCAGTCACCGGTTCAGGCGGGCGAGCTGACGCGACATCGCGACCAGGCTGCCGGTCGAGTCCCACAGCTCGCCGTCCGATTCGAGGTACCCGCGCGACAGCGCGCGCGTTCGGAACCATGCGTACAGCCAACCGGGGGAGGGGCGCGCCCGCACGTGCACCGTCAACTCCAACGTCGGCACCCACCGCGTCTGCACGATCGACAGGTTGAGGACTGGGGGCGGCAACACGTCGGCGAAGAAGACGAGGGAAAGCGCGTCGGGCGCTCGTCCATCCTGCAGGCGGATCCAGCCGCCCAGCTCGGCGCGCTCGGAGTGGGTCTGGTCGAGCCAGCTCGTCGTCCCCGGCGCCAGGCGGACTTCCAGCCGTCCGCTGATCGCGGCCAGATGCGGCGCGGGCCACCCAGCGGTGCACTCATCCCAAGAGAGCGCGGGCGCAGGTAAGGTCACGTGGGTCGGCCCCTCGATCTTTGTCAGGTCTCCAAGCACGGCGATGGTGCGCAGGATCTCGGCCCCGTCCTGGATGAGCCGCGCCTCGACGGTCGCGTGGTGCTTGCCATCCCGGACCCGCTCGACCTCCACGAAGGCCTCTCCGGGTTTTGCCATCCGGAGAAAGTGGGTCGTCACGCTGAACGGGTCGGGGTGCGACAACGAGGCTGTGATCGCGCGGGTTGCGATCATGGAGAGGTACCCGCCGTTGGGAGCGGCGCCCAGGTTCCACCGGTCCGTGATCCAGGCGCGGAAACGCCCGGGGGCGACCTCCTCGACGGCGGTGTCCGCATCGAGCTCGCTTGTCATCCTCCCTCCGCGCGGACATACCCGATTGCGCCCTCGCCCGAGCTGACCGCATCCCCGAACAGGAACACGGGCCGCTCCTCGCCCTGCAGGCAGAGCGCGCCAGAGACACGCACATTGCGGGTAAAGGTGAGCTTGCAGGGAGGGGCACACCCAGCCCGCAACAGGGCCATCAGGTCTCGCATTTGGCAATTATTTCACACAGCCAGCAGGTGCGGTAGTTTTCAGGAGTCTCCAGCGGCTTGACGAACCGCTCGGCGGCCGACGACAGGGGCAAGTTCAATCATCGGCTTGAGAAGCAAGCCATTCTCTGTCCGCGGGATTGGAAGTCAAGGCCAGCCGCGCATACGCGGAGGAGCTAATCTAGGCTCGAACGCTGCGGCCTAGGCAAGTAAGGCAAGGCAGAACTCGACACTGTGAGGTAAATGGGCTTATTTTTTCGCATCCCGCGCAACCACTAGACAATCCGAGTGGATCAATGCGGCAATTTCCAAATCAGGGGGCTGAATTTATGTGGATTGATGTAGACGCACCATTAAAGTCCATTCGAAAGATACGGAGGGTGCTTCCGCCTCTGAATTCAGTAAAGGTATTTGAGACGGTGGCACGACTAGGTTCCCAAACACGCGCAGCACGTGAATTAAATGTAACGCCATCCGCGATCAACCAGCAGATGCGCGTGCTAGAGGAATTCATTGGTCGCAAGCTGTTTTTACAGTCGAATCAAGGGCTGGAATTAACAGACAACGGCAGGCTGGTATACAGCGACGTATCTGCCGCAATGGATCTCATCGCTCACGCATTCATGCCTCCTTCGCCTTGCGATTGTTGATCAGCATGGCCTGCCCTGCGTGAAGATACACAGCGTTGCGCTCGCCCACCACCTCGCAGGCATCTTGCAGCGCAAGCAACGCCTTTTCAGCCTTGCCATCAATGCCGACAACGCCATTGGCGGCGAGATAGATTTCAGGCAGGCGCTGCGGACCACTAAGAACCGGGACTGGGTGCGACCATATCTTTTCCCCGCGTACCAATAACGTATAGTTGCTCGGTGCCGCCATGCGGAAGCAGGGCTGGCGCAAAGTATTCAATGTGTCCTTGTCCAAAACCTGACAAAGATCACGCGCATCCGCATAGAGGGTTTTTGCTTGACCGTCGCGATCAGGACGCAGACACAGCAGTAGCAAATAGTCTGGATTATGCGAATTGAAGATCAACGAGTCGTCGTACATCGAATCATTGTGGTAATCCAAAAATACTTTGGACCCGCGATTGGACTGCGTATATTCTCCCCCTGGCATAGGTACGACGTGATGGATTTGATTGCCATCCTTTTCGGTGAGATATCCGACGGGCGTACCCATCAATTGAGCGAGCCCAAGCAAGGTTTTCTCGCTGTCAAATGTCGCGCGGCCGGATTGAATTTGGCCAGCAGTCGGCGTAACAGGTAGCTCAATATCAGTAGGCAGGCCATCAATAAGTATCACGCCCGGACTCGCTGGATCACGGCCAAAAAGGAAAATGTCACGTAGCAGGTCTTCAGGCAAGGAAGAACCAAACGCTTTGTGCAGTCTAAATAAGGCCCCAGGATAGTCATCGTATGGTGAGGGAATGTTCGAATAACTTTCTCTCAATTCCATGCGTTGGGCGCTCGTTAGGGTGTAGCAGCTCATAAATGACCCCCTGAAAGTGATTAGGATGCTTGGAATGCAAGCTGCGGCTCGGCATTTCCTGAAGGCGTGATTTCGGCCGTCGCGTTATTCCGGCAAAACCACATAATGTCGGCCTCGAGCCTGGTGAATAAATCCTCATCGATGACAATGTCCAACTGGTGCCTGTGACGCTGTCGCACCCGATGGGGAATGGATAAGTTTCCAAAGTCAAAAATTCGAATCGCACCGTCGGGAGCCCGCATCGGAATCACACGGGCTTGAGCATAGCGACTCGCGCTAAACGGAACATCGAGTCTTCCATTAGCGAAGGCAGCACAAGTCGCCTGAAGCAAATCCGGGCTATCTAATATCGGCGCAAGCAGCGCGTCGACCTCTTCTAGCTGCCAGTGAAGTTCTTCTTCTATTTTTTCAGCGCCGGCTTGAATCAAGTCTAGGATCCAGCTGTTGACGGTCTTGCTCAACAGAATGCCACTAATGTTGGCATCTAGCGAAGGCACTCCATAGGCTTCTTGATGGGTCTTATTGATAACTTTGACGGCACCGCCCGCCTTCGCCGCCATAGCACCGCGCAAGATGAGCGCATCAGCGTCCAGCCTCCGCGTCGGGAAAGCCCCCATGAATTGGTGGAACACTGGAAATACGTGATCAGCGCAATCGGGCAAATAGCGCTGCGCCAAGTACGAAATTGCTCGCAGCATGGCAATGTCCTGCACAGTGTGTCCCGTCTGGCAGACCGCCAACGACAGACACCTCACGCCACTCTCGTGGGCAAGCATCGCTTCGATAATTGCAACCCCAGCTGAATGCTGGGTGGCATCAATACTGCTGTTAGCGTGCCGAAAAATTCTCGGTCTACGATAATTCCATCCCGAGCCAAGTCTCCGCAGCACTGATCCACTTCACGCCACCATCGCAAGGAGTCTTCAAGCGGAATATTCTTGCAATATGGAATGTTGTAGCCAATTCCCCCTCCCTCAAACGAAGTAAACCCAGCGGCCAGCGCTACTTCGAACAGCAGGCGCGGGTCGGGTGATCCGTGACGAATTTGCACCGGCGCTTGCACTGATTCATTTAGATCGCGGCCACAACGCCATCCATGAGCAACAAGAGGATAGCCATTTAAGTTCTGTGGTTCGTCACGTGCCACTCGCGCCGCCACTTCAAATCGCTTCAGCCTTGTATGTGCATCGATGGTTATGGTCGCAACATCCGGCGCGGCGCCGCTCTCCAATCCAATTAATAGCTTTCGCATTTCGGCATGCTTCCCTACACCGCAACGGGGTTGTACCAATAGCTGACCGTGCGATTTGGCGAGCTGTAGGCGACTACACACTGAACTCTTGGGGAGATTCTGCAGATAGGTACGGACCTCATGCGGATCCGGCTGCTCAAGCTGCAGCGACGAAGCAAACAAGCTATGCTGCTCGAACATTCTGGTATTCCTCAGCATTAGTGAATACAGCTAGCTGCGCATCCATACCTTTTTCGCTGGCACTCGATGATTCCCCTCTTGATTGCTTAACTGGAAAAAAAGGTTCCTTACAATGAGACTTATGCAGTTCACGTGCACGAGCAGCAAGTTGCGACGGCGGCACAAGTTCACGCAATATGCTTCCATCATTTTTGATGACGCTGATTAAGCGCGTGTCTTCGCAAATCAGTGGAAACTGGCGTCCGGCGACCAAAAAATGCGGCGCATCAAAATAACCACAGGTAACAACCAAGCGACTCGTGTTGATGTCGTTGTTGTCCAGGACTAGAAGACAGGGAACTGCGATCGCTTCGAGTTCTTGGGCCGCAATGTTGATTACAGCAATGGGGCCGGAAAAGACCTGGGACCGTGCATCAGGTATCACCGTCGATTGAAAAAGCCCGGCAACCTCAAGGATTGTGCCGATGGAAAAATCATCGCGATTGCTACGGCAAACGATCCGTAAGCGATGCTGCAGCGCATGTTCGACGCCGCGGTGATGCAGCACCTTGGCACCCGACCGCGACATCTCCACAGCTTGTGCATGTGGCAGTTGTGGCAGCAGATATGCTTCGGGAACAATGTTGGGATCGCAACTATATACGCCCGGCACGTCGGAGTATATTTCCACGTTCTCGCATTCCAGCGCCGCAGCTAGCGCGATGGCGGAGAGATCGGAGCTATTCTTTCCGAGCCAGGTGGTTTCTCCGGTGTCCGCCGCGGATGCTTGGCCACCCGGTACAACTATGACCTGATGCTCCTCCAACAAAGCTGCCAAGGCATCAGTTTCAACCGCATGCAATCGCGCTCTCGTGTAGTTGCGGTCAGTGCGTAAACCGATCTGATTGCCCAATGCAACGGTTGCGGACACGCCGGCCGCTTGCAGTGCGGCTGCAACGAATACCGCACCTAAACTGTCCGCTAACGGAAGCCCGGCATCGATCAACCGGCTTGTCGGCATCGGATTGAGTGCCAGCAATGTTTCTCGATATTTTTCGGTTAAGCCAGACGGCGCGCTGACAATGCAAATTACTCGATGATCTCCCTCAAGTTCACGCAAATGCCGATGTATCCATTGGCAGATCGGAACGAAATGTGCCTGACTGGCAAACGATGACCCGCCAAATTTCATTACGCTCAGGACGCCGCGATTCTTCATGGCTCTACTCCCGATAACATGTCTCGGAATGCAATCCCCCGCTCCGATGCCTGTCTACATTCCGGCAGCTACTGCAATTTCTTGATTCCGTAAATCGAAGGGGCGCATATTCAATAAAGCCTCGGCAATTTGTACCGCGTTCAGTGCGGCGCCAATTCGAACGTTGTCTGAGACCACCCAGAACCAGAAGGCCTTGTTGTTTTCCGGGTCTTGCCGGACGCGTCCCACATGCACTAGATCGGACGATCCAACCATTCTTGGGGATGGAAAATCGTCAGCGGTTGCACCTTCATAGACGCGTACCTCAGGACTATTCCGCCAAATTTTCAGCAAATCTGCGCGAGTGATGCCCCTCTCGCATTGCACATAAACTGCTGCACTGTGGCAATTACGCACCGGAACTCGTACACAGGTAGCAGTGATATGCAGGGTCGGTGCAGACATAATCTTGCGCGATTCCTGGAGCATCTTTTGCTCTTCTAAAGTGAAGCCGTCTGCAAGCAGCGCATCGATGCTTGGTATCACGTTAAATCCAAGTGGCGCAATAAAACGCTTGAATTGGGGAGCCGCTCCACCATCATCAAGCACTTCACGTGTAGATGCATCGAGCTCTTCGATGCCTGTCAGGCCGGCCCCAGAAGCCGCTTGATAAGTGGACGCAATGACTGACTTTACTGGACTAAAGCGATGCACCGGGTCAAGCAATCTCACTATCGGAATAGTCGAACAGTTGGGATTGGCGATGATATTGGAAATCGGGCGTTGCGCTAGCGCGTGAACATTCACTTGTGGAACTACCAACGGCGTGTCGCGTTCCATCCTGAATGCGCTTGTGTTGTCAATTACCAAGGCACCTTGAGCTGCTGCACGACGTGCATGAACGCGACTTACGCTCGCACCGGCGGAGAAAAATGCGATATCAACTCCGCTGAAGTCGAAATCCTCCAAGTCAGATACCTTCAGCATCTGGTCGCGAAAACGCACACTGCGGCCAGCTGAGCGAGCAGATGCTGCCAAGCCCACTAGTTCCATATCCAGTTGACGCTCTTCCAGCAAGCGCAATAGCTCCAACCCAACAGCGCCCGTTGCGCCAGCTATGGCCATCCTGATTTTTTGATCACGCATTTTCGAGCTCCCTTTGCAAAATGTGATGCCTTGGATGTTGGAGGTATTCCACTATCTGGCGTGGGTGCTGAAAAACTTCATCCACGCCAAGGCCACGTAATGTTTCAACTATGTTGACTTTCTTTATCGCTCCAACTGAAAGATTGCCGCCTACGATGATCGGGGCGCTTACCTTGTATTGCGCTCGCAGCCTCGGCAAATCAGCTAGATCGTCAGCGGCATGACCGTTAAGACTACCGATCAATACGGCCGCGAGATGATCTGCCTCACTAGCGGCGCGCATGAACTCCTCTGTCGGCGTGCACGCACCTAGATTTATGACCTCAAATCCTTGACGGCGCAAGAACATGGCAATCAAGTGGTTGGCCACCACGTGCGCATCACTTGCCGCAACCCCGAGTACGATCGTGCCGCGACCGACTCCAATGCTTGTTTTCTGGGTGGTTAAATGCATTGGCGCACTCCTCCTTATGGCAAGAAAATCAAGAACTACTTTTGATTCAGCTTATCTAATGAACGGTTTCTCGCGAAGAGAGCAGTAGGCGACAAATTGAGATTGTTGGATGCACCGGCAATTAGTATCAGCACAGCTCCGCCCAGTTGAAGCGGCGTCAGCGTGCGTCCGTAAGCCAGAAAGTCGACCAACATAGCTACCGCTGGGTATATGAATGACAGTACTGCTATCCCGCTGGCAGGCAACTTCTGAAATGCCGAGTACATCAAGATATACATCAAGCAGCTATGCACTACGCCGAGGGTCACCAGACTCCCCCACTGCATGCTGTTCACCGGCAAAGTTTGGAAATTTGCTAGTGGCAGCAGCATCAGGATGCCCAAAGACATCTGGAGCAACGCGATCAGGTGCGGACGTATCCCTTTGAGGCGCTTGGTAACGATGGTCGCCACGGCATATAAAAGCGCAGCCAATAAAGCCAATCCGCAACCCGTAAGGTAATTGGAATCGAGCGTGAATTCTGTACCAGACGGGTTGATGATCAATAAAGCACCGCCGAATGCCAGAGCTAGCCAAAACACCCTTGATAGGGTGATCCGTTCACCAAAGAATAAAGCCCCTGCGAAAAACACGAAAAACGGTTGCACGTGATATATCACGGTACTGATTCCGATAGAAGCTCGGGAGTACGAAGCGAATAAGGCAACCCAGTTCAGCACAAGCGCTACACCACCTAACCCCAATAACATAAGGTCTTTGATTGATGGATGAAAGTCCTTGAAAAACCCCCTCATCAAGCAATACACCAAAAGACAGCCAGCGCCGATCAAGCAGCGGAAGAAGACAACGTTGAATGGCTGTTGGCCGGACTCCAGGACAAAGAACCCGATAGTCCCTGACAAAACCATCGCAGCTATCATTTCCATACGCCCATTGCGTAGGAAGTCTTGGGAAATTTTCATAGTCGGCTTTCAGTGAAATGAAGGGGAAATCAATAAGCCACCAGATGACCACAACGTGTTTTTGAATCGCGGCAAATTCAAAGGGGAAGCCGAACCAATATTGCGCGCGAAGACTTCCTCATAATTGCCTATATGGCGCAGGACATTGAGGGGAAAGCTACCTTGCAGTCCAAGACAGTCCAACTTATCTTGGGAAGGATGAAAAAAAGTCGTGACATGCAGCGGTCCATCCAGTTCGGAGAAACGCAAACAATTTTTACTGCTCAGGCCTAATTCTTCAGACTCGATGAGCGCACGCATGATCCAAGTGACAGCACGCACCCACTGATAATCACGCGCGGAAACCACCGGCCCCATCGCCTCTTTTGAAATTGGCTCGTCGACGATGATGTGCGAGCCGGGGTTAGGCAACCGCAGACGCTCGCCAGTCAAGGGTATGCGATCAAGCGCATACAGATTGCAATCCCCGCTCGCGTACGCCGCCAGCGCTTCCTGTGGAGAGGGGTAGGGGCGGAGTTGATAAGACAAACCTCGACTTCCGAAATAGCGCTCAAGGTTAGTCGCTGTGGTCGTGCCTTGCTGTATGGCAACGACGCGCTCGGACAAAGCAGCTATCGCACGCGCCGAGTTGACGCCGTCTATATCGCTTACTCGCACCATGAACGCCTCGCCGTCATACAGCATAGCTTGCGGGAAAATGACATTGCAGGCGGACTCACGGCCCAATGTAGCGCTCGCATTGAACGTGCCGACATCAACCACGCCCCCATCGACCGCTTGACATCGCACGTTTGGAGAAATCGGAACATATTCAACGGCATTGGGGTCCCCCAACACAGCTACTGCGATGGCTCGAGCTAGATCGACATCGAAACCTCTCCACTTCTGGCTATCGGCTTCTTGATAGGAAAGGCCGAAGATGCCCTTGCTTACACCGGCGAGTAAGTGTCCTCTTCGTCGAATCTTTTCGACCGTAGCAGCATCTTGTCGTGACATCTAGGTCCCCATCCCTTTCGAGCAGACAGTCTGCTTAAATTGGGGCAGTGTGTCGATTTAGAATTTCTTTGTGGTATTAAGAAAAACTCACAGAGAAATTAATGGGCTACGTCAACGAGACACCAGCAAATGAGGATGACTCGCCCCAGACCCGGATGCTGATGGCGATTGCAGACTAGCGCTCCTATCTTTCCCCTGTGACACCGAAGGCCTGGCCATAGACATCAGGAAAAATGATTTGGAAGCAGAACTGCTGGAGACTTTCGGAAAACTAGCGCGCGGGAACTTCGACGCAGCCCCGGCGAGTGGTCCAAGCCTCGACGACTGACTGCGTCTGTCGAATTCCCGCCATTTACAGCAGCGGCGACCCAATCGCCCGTGTGGGTCAAAGATGAAGGATCGGCAACGCCGGCATCCGTGCTGACCGATTTGACTAGCTGAGGGACTGGCTACTTGCAGGAATCGGGCTGCACACGCCGATCAACAAGGCGGCCGAATTTAATTCAGCTGTCAGCGTGCGAGCTGTTCTGCCAAGGCGTCGCCGCTGGGCGTCGCGAGGTTGATGTCTGGTGGAGCTGGCGGGAATTGAACCCGCGTCCGCAAGCCTTCTTCGCACAGTTCTACATGTGTAGCCGTCTGATTGAGTCTCGCCTCCTGGATCGCGCAGCGGCACGCTATACAAGACGCCAGTAACCTATTTTCTCGTCCCCTGCCAAGTTACCCGGCAAGAGACCAGCCTATGAAATTATCTTTGCAGCCGGGAGCCCTCAACTTGCGTCAAGAACCCCTTGCCCAGCCCATAGGCCTGCTGTTGCAAAGCTCACCGGCAATTAAGCGGCGAGTGCGAAACGTTCGTCGTTTGCAGTTAGTTTGTTTGAATCTGTTTTACGAGCGCATTCAGCTCGACATGCCCTGCCACGCGTCCGAACCCACGTCGAAACCAGTGCAGCCCCAGGCTCCTATTTTACGCCCGCGGCCGCGATTTCAACAGCGCCAGCAACTCAAGCGGAGAATGAATTTGGGCATGGGCGCCCCACTCCATCGTATCGGCGCTGCCCCCCAAGTAACCATAGGTAGCTGCCACCGTGCCCATTCCGGCGGCCAAGCCTGCAGCGACGTCGCGCTGGTCGTCACCCACGTACACGCACTGGATGGGTTCGACCCGCAATTGCCGAGCTGCTTCGAGCAACGGCGCCGGATGGGGCTTTGCGTGCGGCGTGCTGTCTCCACCAACGACAGTCGAAGCAGTGGCGAACAGACTCATGCGCTGCGTCAATGGTTGAGTGAAGCGCATCGACTTGTTGGTGACGACTCCCCATGAGAGTCCGCGGCCCAGCAGTTGCGAGATGAGTTCGGCTATTCCCTCGAACGCGAACGTGCGCTGCGTCATGCAGTTTTCATAGTTCTGGAAGAACTCTTCCCGCAACGACTCATAGTCGGGGTGCTCGGGCGTGATGCCGAATGCCACGCCCAGCATCCCGCGCGCGCCCGCGCCCGCCATAGGCCGGTAGCGCTCAAGCGGAAGCGACGGCAAACCGCGATAGGTCCGCATGCGGTCCGCGGCCATGCCAAGGTCAGGTGCGCTGTCGATCAGTGTGCCGTCGAGGTCGAACAGCACCGCACGGATATCTGTGAACATCAGGCCCTTTGGGTCGCGAGCATGTAGTTGACGCTCGTGTTACCGGACAGGAAATAGCGGCGAGTGATCGGGTTGTACTCCACACCCCGCGTATGCATCAGCTGGAGACCTGCGATTCGCGCGTAACCGGCCAATTCACTGGGGCGGATGAACTTGAGGTACTCGTGGGTCCCCCGCGGCAGCAGGTTCAGCATGTACTCGGCGCCAACGATCGCGAAGAGGAATGACTTCGGGTTGCGATTGATCGTCGAGAAAAACACCCAACCGCCGGGCTTGACCAGCCGAGCGCAGGCCTGCACGACCGAGGCCGGGTCAGGCACGTGCTCCAGCATCTCCATGCAAGTCACGCCATCGAACGTGCCTGGCCGCTGCGCCGCCAGCGCCTCGACGCTGACCTCGCGGTATTCAACGTTTGCCGTCTGCGCTTCCAAAGCGTGCAACTGGGCGACCCGCAGGGCCTTGGATGCAAGGTCGATGCCCAGCACCCTGGCGCCTTTCAGCGCCATGGCATCCGAGAGAATCCCGCCGCCACAACCGACATCGAGAATGTTCTTGCCTGCTAGCGGCTGGCACGATTGGATCCACTCCAGCCTCAAGGGGTTGATTTGGTGCAGGGGCCGGAATTCGCTTTCGGGGTCCCACCAACGGTGGGCCAGCTCAGAGAATTTTGCCAGTTCAGCCGGGTCGGCATTGACGGTGGTTTCGGTCATGCGTGATTCTCAGGCCCAGCAGCTTCCCCAAGTAAAAGGCCCCGCATTGCGGGGCCTTTTTTTCACCTGGGCCGTAGGGCCCTGGTGAATTAACGGTTGGCGCGAGTACCGACCACTTCGATTTCCACGCGGCGGTTCTTGGCGCGGCCTTCAGCGGTCTTGTTGTCCGCCACGGGCTGCTTTTCGCCCTTGCCTTCGGTGTAGACGCGGTTTTTCTCGATGCCCTTGGACACCAGGTACGCCTTCACGGCTTCAGCGCGACGCACGGACAGGCGCTGGTTATAAGCATCGGAGCCCACAGAGTCGGTGTGGCCCACAGCGATGATCACTTCCAGGTTAATGCCCTTGACCTTGCCGACCAAGTCGTCAAGCTTGGCTTTTCCTTCGGCCTTGAGCACCGACTTGTCGAAGTCGAAGAAAGCGTCGGCGGCATAGGTCACCTTGGTGGCGGCCGGCGGCTGGGGTGCGGGAGCCGGAGCGGGGGGCGTAGCAGCCGGCGCCGGCGCCGGGGCGGCGGCAGCCGGGGCAGGTGCGGGCGCGGCGG
>JACDFR010000093.1 GCA_013815685.1 Ramlibacter sp. | reverse complement strand
CAACGCTCAGCGCCGCCGTCACGCAGCTCGCGCCGGGCAGCGGCACGATACGCAGCCCCGCGTCGCGCACGGCCGACACCAGCCGCGCGCCCGGGTCGCTCACGGCGGGCGTTCCCGCGTCGCTCGCATAGGCCACACGCTGGCCCTGGCGCAGGCGTTCGATCACGGCTTGCGCGGCCTGCGCTTCGTTGTGCTGGTGCACGGCCATCAGCTGCGCCGAGGCCTTGTCGATGCCGTAGGCGCGCAGCAACGCCCGGGTGTGGCGGGTGTTCTCGCATGCAACCACGTCGGCCAGCTGCAACAGGTGCAGCGCCCGCAGGCTGATGTCGGCCAGGTTCCCGATCGGGGTGGCGACGACATAGAGCGCGGCTTGCGGATAATGCTGGGAAGCCGCTGCCTCGCGCGCGGCGCCCAGGGCCAAGGAAAAAGAAGCGCTCAATGGAATTCCCCCGCAAGAAAGACGCTGCGGCAATCACCGCCAAGCAGGCCGGCGACGCCGCCGAAGACCGCGCGCTGGCGCACCTGGCCGGGAACGGCCTGAAGCTGCTGGCGCGCAATTATCGGACGCCCGGACGCGGCGGCGGCGAGATCGACCTGGTGATGCGCGAGCCGGACGGCACGCTGGTTTTCGTGGAGGTGCGCCGGCGCGCCAGCCGATCTTTTGGGGGCGCTGCCGCGAGCGTGGGCCATGTCAAGCAGCGGCGCATCATTTTCGCCGCCCGCCACTACCTGATGCGGCTGGCCGCGCAACCGCCCTGCCGCTTCGATGTGGTCGGTGTCGAGGCCGATGGCATCGAGTGGCTGCGCGGCGCATTCGACGCTTCCTGACCCTGTGTTCAAGGCGCGGAGAGCATCGGCCCCTTGAAGAGGACCGGCCCGGTCGGGCCGCCCTCGCCCGGGACGCCGCCCTTCGGTTCCAGGCTCACGGCCAGCATGTGCGGGTCCTTCACCTGGCTCTCGGCGGCGGCCAGCCGCACCACCGGGTTGCCGCCCAGCACCCCCAGGGAGCGAGGGCCTCCGCCCGGCGGCAACGCCCACAGTTGCAGCGACTTGTCGGGACCTTCCTGGAAGGCACCCAGCCGCTTGAGCGTGAGCGTGTTGTGCTTGGGGTCGAAGGTGACCAGCATGGAGGCGGACGACCGCTCGTCGGCCAGCACCGCCACGTAGCGGATCTCGGGGTGGGCCTGCAGCTGCGAGACGAGCTGCACATTCTGCTGCGCCAGGGTATTGCGGGCACGGTCGATCTGCGCCAGTTCGGCTTCGCGCCGTTGCACTTCGCCGCCCAGATAGACGCTGACGCCCAGGGCCGCAACGGTGGCCAGGCCGCCGCCCAGGGCCGCCCCACGCCACCAGCCGAGTGCCTGCCGCCAGTTGCGCACGAGTGGCTCGGCGGCGGTTGCGGGGGCTTGCGGCTGCTGCGCCAGGTCGATCTCGATGCGCTTCCAGACGTTGGGGCTGGGGGTTTCGGCACGCTGCAATTCGGTGATCCCGGCAAAGCGCTCCTGCCAGGCCAGCGCCGCGGCGCGCAAGGCCGGGTTTTGCCGCGCATGGGCTTCGAATCGGCGACGTGCGCCGCCGCGCAAGGTGCCCAGACTATAGGCCGCGGCCAGGCGGTCCGCGAGTTCAGGATGGTTCAACAGGTTCATCGCATCTCCTCAGGCAAATCGCGCCATGCAGCCGCGCAGTTGCTCGAGGCCCCGGCGGATCCAGGTTTTCACCGTGCCCAGCGGCAGCCTCAATTGCTCGGCCAGCTCGCTGTGGCTCAGGTCGCGCATGTAAGCCAGGCTCAGGACTTCGCGCTGGCGCGCCTCGAGCTGGCGCAGGCACTGGTGCAGGGCCGAAGCCTGCTGGCTCGCCTGGCTGCTGTCCAGCGGGTCGGCCGACTCACCGGCCAGGGTGTCGCCGATGACGCCGTCCAGCTCCAGGGCGGTGTCGGCGCGCTCGCTGGCGCGGCGGCGCAGGAAGTCCAGGGCGCGGCTGCGCACGATCACGCCCATCCAGGCCATTGGCGGGCTGAGGGCTTGGCGATAGTTGGGCGCGATGCGCCAGATGTTGAGGTAAGCCTCCTGCAGCACGTCCTCCGCCCAGTCGCGGTTGTTCACGACACGCAACGCCACACCGTAGAGCCGGGACGAAGTGAGGTCGTACAGCTCGCGCAATGCGGCTTCGCTGTCGCCCTGGCGAGCAGCGCGCCCCTCGGCGAGGCGCGCCGCGATGCGGTCTATCAAGGCGATCAGGTGAAGGTCTGAGGAGTCGAGGGCCATGGCGGTTCGAGGGTCTTGTTGTTCAGTACGCGGGCAACGGCGCTGCGGTTTCAGCCGCAGCTTAAACTATGCCCTTCTCTACGGCGCAGTTACGCTGCTGCCTCGAGCGCGAGGGTGACGGAACTGGACTGACCAGCACCAAGATCTCCAGGGTCCAGCCCCGCCGCAGGACCTGGCGCGGCGTCCGGTCCCAGCTGGCGATTGCCCGTGCCCAGCTCCAGCGGCACCGGCGCGGGCAGGGCAGCGCCTCGCGAGGGCTGAGCCAGTTGTCGTGGCCCAGCCCTGCGAGGCTGTCAGCAAGAGCGCGGCGAAGGCGGCGGCCCGCCACGCCTCACGTCAGATGCCCGGGTCGGGATCGTCGCTGTCGCTGGTCCCCAGAACCGCGTTACCGAGCCGCTGGGGTTCGGAAGTTTCATCGGTGGACGCCACCACCTGCTTGATAAAAGCCAGCGCACCGGCGGAGCTGGTGGTTGCAGACAGGGGCACGTCGGTACCCTCCACAAAGTTGCCGTTGTTGCGGCCGCCACCGCCGCAGCCGGCCACGAGCAGTGCGCCTGCAATGCTGAGGGACACGGGTCCCCAAAAGATGGATTTCATGGTGTTTGCCTTGTTGTGCCTTACTTATTGCGAGCCGGGCAGGGGGGTGTTGAGGTACGGGAACCCGGCCAGGAACGGCACAGCGGCCTGGTCGACTGCGTCATGCACGTCCAGCGACGCGGCACCGGCCGGCACGCTGGAAGGCTTGCAGGCCGAAGTGACGCCCGGCACGCCCGGAATGCTGTTGAGCTTGAACGTATCGGCATCGCCATTGGCCATGCACAAGCCGCCGAGCATCGCCACCAGCGCGATGTCGACCACGTCGTCCTTCGGACGGCGGCCATTCGGGAAACCCGCGAAATCGCTGCCCGCGGGCGACGTCTTCAAGCTTCCGACGATGGCCAGCCGGTTCTGGCTGGCGTAAGGCAGGGGCGCGATGGCGGTGTTCAGGCGAAGCATTTCGGACGGCGTCACCGTGGTGGGCTTGTTGACTCCGGTGATGCCGGTGAGGAACACCGTCGCCAGGTCGGTACGCGGCAGGTTGGTGGGTGCCAGGCCCGCGGCGTTGCCGGTCAGGACCAGGCCCAGCAAGGCAGGCAGCGTCGGGTGGGTCACATAGTCCAGGAACTGGCCGTCGCCGCTGGGCTTGGACGCGTTGAACTTGTCCTTGTCCTTCAGGCCGATCACGACCTCGTTGACCAGGGGCTGGCCCAGGCGCGAGACCTGCGTCCAGGGACCGCCGGGCTTTTCGTTGGCCTGCAGGCCCGATGCCGGCGCGGCGGACAGCAGGCGCCCCTGGCGCATGCTGGCCGTGGTCCAGCCACCGATGACGGTCTCGCTGCCCGCGGTCAGGCAGTCCTTGTGGACTTCCATGGCCAGCGTGGTGATGTTCTTGTCCTGAATGGAGTTAGCCGCCGCGGCGTTGATGTTGGCCGGGTTGGTGATGACCGACAGCGGCGCGTTCACCAGGTCGAAGATCGGGCCCAGGTTGACGGCGAAGCCTTCCTGTCGCTGGCCGACGAAAACCCGCCCGGTGTCCTTGCCGCTGGGGCAACCCGGAATCTTCACTTCATGGATGTGCTTGCCGGCGTACGTTGCGTAGGCCGCGGCGTTGCCCAGCGTCTTCACGCCGATGTAATCGACCGGCTTTTCGAAGGTCGCACTGCCGCCCACCTTGGTGACAGCCCCGCCCCCGCTCCCACCCTTGCGGCGGTCGCCGCGCATCAGGTTCACGGTGTAGGTTTCGTGCACATTGAGGTTGGCATCGCCGACGTTGGCGACCGGTCCGGCCTGGATCAGCGGAATGGCGATCTGCTTGCTGCCGATCGGCAGCGACACGTTGTTGAGTTTGTTGTTGAAGCGGAACTGGAAGGTCAGGTCTTCGGTTGCATCGCCGTTGTTGTCGATGTGGATCTCGTAGAGAGCGTTCGGATCCATCATGAAATAGTTGGGGCCGCCGTAGGGGTCCTGCAGCGGGATGTAGTTGGCGATCAGGGTGACGTAGTCGCTGCGGCCACCGCTGCCGTTGGCCGCCACGCCTTCGTAGCTTCGGAACATGTAGAAGTCAGTGGCGTCGACCTTGGGGCTGGTGGTGATGAAGGGCGCCTCGCGGTGGCTGGACGCCAGGCTGAGGCCGGCGGCGCAGGCAGCGGCGGCCAGCAGGCTCAGCTGGAATATCTTGCGTGTCTTCAGTTGCATGGAAGTCTCCTGGATGGACGGTTGGTCGGGGGATGGCACGTCCAATACGCCAGGCGCATGCAAAACGGATTCAAAAACTTGTTGTGGCGATAAACCAACGTGGCTGCAGGAGGCGTGCTCGTTGTGCTGCGTAAGTTCGTCAGCGTACAGAGAGAATCTGAGCAATGGCACAATCTGCAGAGGTGTGCGTCAGTGGTACGCGCCTCAAAGGACAAAAGATGAAAACATTCCAGGGCAATATCAAGCCGTGGCTCGCGGCCTGCCTCCTGGGCGGCCTGGCCGCATGCGGCGGTGGCGGGCAAGACACGATCCTCGGCTTCGACGGCACGGCACGGCCGGGCGTTCCGGGCGTTGGAACCGGCGCTGCGCCGGCCACCGCCCCCGCAGCAGCAAATTCACTGGGCGTCGCATCGCGATTTGGCGTATTCGGCGGCACGGCCGGCATGACCAACCAGGGCGTCGGCACCGTGATCAATGGCGACATCGGCACGACCGCGGTTTCCACTGCCGTGACGGGTTTCCATGATTCCAGCCCGGGTTGCACCTATACCGAAGTCCTCGGCGCCAACATCGGTACCGTCACGGGCCTGATCTACACCGCCGCGCCGCCACCGACAGTCGCGTGCCCCAGCGAGGGCACTGCCACCACTTTCGCCATCGCCACCCAAGCCCGTGCCGATGCACTGGCTGCCTACAACGGCCTGGTGGCCAAGCCCGGCGGCTCGGATCCGGGCGCGGGCAATCTGGCGAACCTGGTGCTGGTTCCGGCCACTTACACCGCGACCGGCGGCTCCTTCATGATCCAGGGCGGCAATCTGACGCTCGACGCCCAAGGCGATGCCAACGCGCTGTGGGTGTTCCAGATGGCCACATCGCTCACTGTCGGGGGCCCGGGCGCTGCATTCCCGTCCAGCGTGATCCTTGTCAACGGCGCGCTGGCGAAGAACGTCTATTGGCAGGTCGGCAGCGCGGCCACGATCAACGCCGGCGGCGGCGGGACCATGGTCGGGACCATCATTTCGCAAGCGGGCACGGCGATATCGACACCAGGCAACGCCGCTATCGTTACCATCAATGGTCGTGTACTGTCCCTGGGCGCCTCGGTCACCATGGTCAACACCGTCATCAACGTGCCGACTCCTTGAGCCCGGCCATCCCCATCATCGCGGAGAACAGAATGAAATTCACCAAGACCTCAGTCATGCTGGCCCTGGCCGCGCTCGCGGCTACGACGGCCGCGCCGGCGATGGCGCAGGACAGCGGCTGGTACGTCGGCGGCAACCTGGGCCGCACCGGCGCGAACATCGATGACGACCGCATCGCCGGCGGCCTCCTCGGCCAGGGCCTGGCCACAGGATCGATCGACGACCGCGATCACGACCGCGGCTACAAGATCTTCGGCGGCTATCAACTCAATCGCAACTTCGCCGTGGAAGCGGGTGTCTTCGACCTGGGAAGCTTCGGCTACACGGCCAGGACCGTTCCCGCCGGCAGCCTCACGGGCGACATCCGCGTCAAGGGCCTGAATCTCGACCTGGTCGGCATCCTTCCCGTCACGGACAAGCTGTCGGTGCTCGGCCGGGTCGGTGTGACATCCGCCCGTACCCAAGGCAGCTTCAGCGCCACGGGCGCAGCGAGCGTCCCCTATGCGAACGCCAATCCCAGGGAGCGCGCCACCAATGCGAAGGCCGGCGTCGGACTGATGTATGCCTTTACGCCGTCGCTGGCGATGCGGGTGGAGGCCGAGCGCTATCGCATCAACGACTCGGTGGGCAACAAGGGCCACATCGACATGGTGTCTGTGGGCCTCGTCTACCGATTCGGCGCCAGCCCGCAGCCCCCCCGCGCGGCTGCCGCACCGGCTTACGTGGCACCGGCTTACGTGGCACCGGCCCCCGCGCCGGTCGTGGCTGCTCCCGCCCCGCCGCCCGCTGTTGCAGCGCCTGCCGCGGTGGCGCCCGCTGCTGCGCCCGCCCAGGTCTATGTGGGCCCGGCGCCCAAGCCGTTCCGCAACTAGGCCGGCATGGCCGCGACGTGACGCATGGCCTTCAGCGCCGCCCGCCTCGGCCTGGCCGCCGCGGCCCTCTTCTTCAGCGCGTGCGCGGCTGCGCAGGGCGCGGACTTTGGCAGCGCGCCGGCCTCGCCCGGCGCGCTGCACGTGGGACATTGGGTCGTCCATTCCGGCGACAACGGCGGGCTGCCCTTCGTGCTGGTCGACAAACCCGAGTCGCGGGTTTATGTCTTCGATGCCCAGGGCCGGCTTCTCGATGCCGCGCCCGCGCTGCTCGGCCTGGCGCGGGGAGACGAGTCCGTGCCGGGCATAGGCGCGCGCAAGATGTCCACCATCCGGCCCGACGAACGCACCACGCCGGCGGGGCGGTTCCTCGCCTCGATGGGCCGCGCCCTCAACGGCGACGAAATCCTGTGGGTGGACTATGACGCGGCCATTGCGCTGCACCGCGTGATCGCGGCGCCCAAAGAACGGCGCCTGCAGCGCCTGGCCGGCCCGGCCCCGGCCGAGAGGCGCATCACCTACGGTTGCATCAATGTGGCGGTGAACTTTTTCGAACAGGTCGTGATACCGGCCTTCAAGGAGGGCCGGGGCATCGTCTACGTGCTACCGGAGACCCGCAGCCCGCGCGAATTGTTCGGCTCTTACGACGTCCCGCCGGCGCGGCCGAAAGAATAAGCCCCAGCCGTAAGACGCGCTCGCGCCGAGCTACCACTCGCAAATCAACTTGCAGTTGCTTCGGGCACTCCGCCCCTTTCTGCCGGTCGAATCATCCATTGATCGGCACCGGAACTTGAAAGTCTCGAACTCATGCAACGCAAAACAGCCAGGATTTCCGTCTTGCTCGACGCGCAGAAAAAGGCAGCGCTCGCAGCGGCCTGCCAGAGCCAGGAAACCACGCCCTCCGAGGTGGTTCGCAGCCTCATCATGGCTTTTCTGGCTGAGCATTCGGCCGCGGGCACCACGGTCAGCGCCAAACGGCACAAGACCAAATAGCCGCGCCGGCGGCAGCACAGGCCCTTGGGGTCGGCTTGATGTTGGGCTTGGCCGCCCACCGCGGCGGTTATCATCCGCAACCATGCTCGAACAACGGATCCAACAGCACTTCATCGACAGCGCCGACCTCAAGTACCAGTCCGCGCAATCCTTGAGCAAGCCCATCGCGGCAGCTGTGCAGGCCATGCTGGCCTGCGTGACGAGCGGCGGCAAGGTGCTCGCTTGCGGCAACGGGGGGTCCGCCGCCGACGCCCAGCATTTCTCGGCAGAGTTCGTCGGCCGGTTCGAGCGCGAGCGCCCCGAGCTGGGCGCCATCTCGCTCACCACCGACAGCTCGATCCTCACGGCCATCGCCAACGACTACGACTACGAGCGCATTTTCTCCAAGCAGGTGCGCGCGCTGGGCCAGGCGGGCGACGTGTTGCTGGCGTTGTCCACGAGCGGCAATTCGGCCAATGTGCTGGCCGCGATCGAGGCCGCGCATGAACGCGAAATGACCGTGGTCGCGCTCACGGGCCGCGGCGGCGGGAAAATGACCCAGGCCCTGCGCGAAACCGATGTCCATATCTGCGTGCCGCACGAGCGCACCGCGCGCATCCAGGAAGTGCATATCCTGGCGCTGCATTGCATCTGCGACGGCGTGGATGCGCAGCTCCTCGGAGAACAGGAAACACCCACATGAAAACGAATATCCAATCGCTGGTGCTGACATCGCTGGCGGCCGCGCTGCTGGCCGCGTCGCTGTCGGCCTGTGCGCCGCTGATCCTCGGCGGCGCGGCGGTGGGCGCGATCGTCACCTTCGACCGGCGCACCTCGGGCGCCCAGCTCGATGACGAGGCGATCGAGCTGCGCGGCGCCAGCCGCCTGCGCGAGGCGGTAGGCGACCGCGGCCATGTGAACATTACCAGCTACAACCGCCAGGTCCTCCTGACCGGTGAAGTGCCCAACGACGCGGCCAGGCAGACCGCTGAACAGGTCGTCTCGCGCGTGGACAACGTCAGGGGTGTCGTGAACGAACTGACGGTCATGGCCAACACCGCGTTCGCCCAGCGCACCAACGACACGCTGGTGACCGCCAAGGTTCGGGCGTCGCTGGTGGACGCCCGCGACCTCTACGTCGGTGCTTTCAAGGTGGTAACCGAGCGCGGCACGGTGTACCTGATGGGGCGCGTGACCCAACGGGAAGCCGACCGGGCGACCCAGATGGTGCGCACCATACCCGGGGTCCAGCGCGTGGTGCGGATTTTCGAAATGGTCAGCGAGGAAGAATTGCAGCGGCTCGTTCCGGCGGGGGGACGGCCCGGCAACACGCCTTCGGCAGCGCCACCGGCGGCCGCGCCTGCCGAGCCGGCTGCGGCCACGCCCACCGC
>JACDFR010000048.1 GCA_013815685.1 Ramlibacter sp. | reverse complement strand
GCCCGGGTGTGGGCCGCGGCCGCCGGCGCGCAGGCGGTCGAATCCCGAAGCCGGCAGCGGGGCAAGCGCTACCCCATGACCGTGACCGATTTCAAGCTCGGGAGCAGCACCGTTTCGACGCTGGTAGATATCGAAAAATTGGGCCACGCGTGGAGCGGAGGCGCCGCGAACCAGCCTCACAGCGATGCGAAAGGCCCGGATGCATCCCGCATGTTGTGGGCCTTCGCCGCCAGGGAGTTCGCCAAGACCGCCGCGGTCGGTGCGTAAAGGCAGGCCGCCGAGGCAGAATCGGTCGAACTCCAGAGAAAACAAATGAGCCGAATCCAGCCCCTGCCGCCCGAAACCACGCCCGAACTCAAGGCCCACTTCGATTTCTTCCTCTCGACCCTGGGGTTCACCCCCAACAGCGTGCTGACGATGCAGCGCAAGCCCGCGCTGGTACAAGCCTTCGCCCAGCTCAATGCCGCCGTGATGGACCCGGCGGGGGAAGTGGACCTGGGCTTCCGGCGCCTGATCGGCCACGTCGCGAGCAAAGCGGCGGGTTGCCTGTACTGCCAGGCCCATACCTTGCTGGGCGCGCACAATTTCGGTGTCAGCGACGAAAAACTGGCGGATGTCTGGAGTTACGCCACCAGCCGGCACTACGACGAGCGCGAGCGGGTGGCACTGGATTTCGCGCTCGCGGCAGCAGCCCAGCCCAACGAGGTGACTGATGATCTGTTCGTGCGGGCACGTGCCCATTGGAGCGAAACCGAGATCGTGGAAATCCTGGGCGTCGTTGCGATGTTCGGCTTCCTCAATCGGTGGAACGACAGCATGGCCACGCCGCTCGAGGCCGTGCCTGCCGCCATCGCCGAAAAGGCGGTGGGCGGCCGGGGTTGGAGCGCGGGCAAGCACGCCCGCCAGGCTGAAGCTCAGCCGGGAATCAGCACCTTGTTGACGACGTGGATGACGCCGTTGGATTGATACACGTTGGCGATGGTGACCATTGCGGTACCGCCCTTGTCGTCGGTGATCATCACGTTGGAGCCGCTGGCCGTGGCGTAGAGGTTACCGCCGCTGGCGGTCTTCAGGGTGGCGCGTCCGCCGCCTGCCTTCACCATCTGGCCGAGCGCTGCCGCGTCCATGCGGCCGGGCACAACGTGATAGGTGAGCACCTTGGTCAGGGTGCCCTTGTTCTCGGGCTTGAGCAGCGTATCCACCATGCCGGCCGGCAACGCGGCGAATGCCGCGTTGGTGGGCGCGAAAACGGTGAAGGGACCCGGGCTCTTGAGCGTGTCGACCAGGCCGGCAGCCTTCACGGCGGCGACCAGCGTCGTGTGATCTGCCGAGTTCACCGCGTTGTCAACGATGTCCTTCGAGGGAAACATGGCTGCACCGCCCACCATGACAGTGGCCGCTGCGCCTGGGTTGGCTGAGGCTGTGCTCGCGCTGTTCATGCCGGTGGCGCAGGCGCCGAGCAAGGCCGTGGCGGCGAGTGTGATGGCGATTTTCTTCATGAGGTTTTGCTCCTGGAAAGCGGGTTGCGTCGACCCTGTGGCCGGCGAAGCGCGAGCGCTTGAACTTCTATACGCAGCGTTCAGACAGTTGGATTCGATGAGCTACGAAGGCCAACAGCTACGGTTCGAGTTGGCGCGGTCCTACGTGAAGATGTGTGAAGCCTGTCTAACATTGCGCCACAAAGCAATGGAGTTATGTATGTCCAGTGACAAAGTTGAGCCTCTTTCCGATGTGTGGATCGCCCGATTCGATGATCGCGACGACGAAGACTTGGCGCACAAGGTTTGGATGCATCAGATGGCGATGCGCGATCAGGCCATTGCCCAGCCTGTACGGGGCTTTTCCCTTCCGGATGAGCCGACCAGTCTGGCTCAGCGGGAAGCTGCCAACGATTCAGCTTCGGTGTAGCTCGACCGGGAGCACGCGATGCCCCGTGGTGACAAATCCGCTTACACCGACAAGCAGAAGCGTCAAGCCGAGCACATGGGAAGCAGGATTCGAAAAGCGCGGTGTGCCCGACAAGGAAGCCGAGGCGCGCGCTTGGGCTACCGTCAATAAAGAAACCGGCGGCGGCAAGAAAGGCGGCTCGGGCCGCGGTAAAGCCTCGGCCGCCAAGGGCTGAAGCCCTTGGCTGGGGCGACGACCTCAGTCGTCGCTGACGCGGATCTTTCCTTCGGCGACGTAACGCTCGTATTCGTCGCGCGTGATGGCGGTGGAGCCGGCGCTGCCGTGGGCCAGCCAACCGAGCGTGACGCTGTCGTCGGCCACCTCTATCTCGACCGGCCCCTGCGGAATGGGCATCATCACTCCGTCGCCGACACGAAATGAAACTTCACCGCGGATGATGGCTTGCTGACTCATTGCATGCTCCCTTTGCAGGCGTCGAAACAGCTATTTCATCGGCTGAGCGGCGAATGCGCTGTCAGCCAAACGCCATAGAGCGTGCCAGACGGCAGAGCGCGGCTAAGAGGCCGCACGAATCTTTCGTTCAGGTATGAAGAAACCGGTCATTGCCTGGGTGGGCGCCGCCTTCGCCGCGCTGGCTTGGTCGAACAACAGCACGGATTCCTGGAGACCATCAAGCACCACTGCATGAGCCGAAAAAAGAAAATGAGCATCCTGTCGATTCCGCGCTCGCCCGTTCGTCATAGTGGTGGAGCGAGTCCTTGCGGCCCGTCCGTGCAGGATCCGCTCTCTTCCAACTCAACCAGGAGATTCACATGCCCGTACTCGACGCCTACCTCTTCTTCGATGGCACCTGCGCCGAAGCCATGCGCTTCTACGAGCGCACTCTCGGCGGCAAGATCGAGATGATGATGACTTATGCGGAATCGCCCGACAAGACGCAGTGCCCGGCAGGATCGGAAGACCGCATCATGCATACCAGCTTGACGCTGGGCGATCGACGCCTGATGGCGTCGGACACACCGCCCGGCCAGCCCGATTCAGCCATGGGCGGGTTCGGGCTGTCGCTCAGCTACCCCACCGCGGCCGAAGCCAAAAAGGTGTTCGTTGCACTGGGCGACGGCGGCAAGGTCATGATGCCCATGGCGAAGACGTTCTGGGTGGAAACCTTCGGCGTGGTCACAGACCGGTTCGGCACGCCCTGGATGGTGGGCGGAGGCCAGGAGTACAAGTAGCCGCACTCCGCTGGAGGCGCACGATGCATCGTCCGGTGGCCGCATGAATAAAGGCTTTCCGCTTTGGCAAGGCCTCCGCGCCGTGACAAAGTAGCGGGCTCGAGCTCATCGCGACGCTCAACTCATGCGATGCGGGGCCGTGCGAATACCAGCAGCAGGTTGTTGGCCGGCATCGCATGCCGTTCATGCAAGTGCAGCCCGGCGCGCTGTGCCTCGCGGCTCACATCCTCCAGCCGCCGGATACCCCACGCCGGATTGCGCGCGCGCAGGCTCCGGTCGAACGACAGGTTGCCCTGCGCGGTGGGAACCCCTTCTTCCAGGTAGGGGCCATAGGTCACCAGGACGCCGCCAGGCGCGAGATGCCGCGCGCACCCTTGCATCAGGGCCGGGCAAGTGGCCCAGGGAGAGATATGGAGCATGTTGGCGCAGTAGATGGCATCGAAAGCTTGCTCGAAAAGCGCGGCTTCGGCGGGCCATTGCGGGGCCATCACATCCAGCAACAGGGGCGCAAGAACGTTGGCGAGACCGGCCTGGATGGTCCAGGCCGCGATGGCGGGCAGGGCGCTCTCGTCGGCGTCGGTCGGCTGCCAGACCCATCCGGGCAGCGCGGCGGCGAACCAGGCCGCATGCTGGCCGGTGCCCGACGCGATCTCCAGGGCGGCGCCGCTGGCGGGCAGCACCCTGCTCAGGACATCCAGGATGGGTTGCTTGTTGCGGTCGGCGGAGGCGCTTTGGGGGACAGGGGCCATGGGCGATTCTCGCGGAACACGCGCAGCATGGACAATACGCGCACGATGGCCATCCAGTGGTTTCCCGGACACATGAACCTGACGCGCAAGGCGATCGCCGAGCGAATCAAGGAGATCGACGTCGTCATCGAAGTGCTGGATGCCCGCCTGCCCGGCTCCAGCGCCAACCCCTTGCTGGCCGAGATGACCGGCCACAGGCCCACCTTGAAGATACTCAACAAGCAGGACGTGGCCGACCCGCAGCGCACCGAGCAGTGGATCGCCCACTACAACGCCCAGCCCGGCACGCGCGCCATCCCCCTGCAGGCGAGCGACCAGGCTGCCACGCAGCGGCTGGCGCCCGCGTGCCATGCGCTGGCACCCGGGCGGGGCGGCATGGCCAAGCCCATGCGGGTGCTGATCTGCGGCGTGCCCAACGTGGGCAAGTCCACGCTGATCAACGCGCTGACCAACAAGCGCCACGCGAAGACGGGCGATGAGGCCGGCATCACCAAGCTGGAGCAGCGGATCACCCTGGCCGACGACTTCTACCTCTACGACACGCCCGGCCTGCTGTGGCCGCGCATCATCGTCGCCAGGAGCGGCTACAACCTGGCCGCGAGCGGCGCCATCGGCCGCAACGCGTACGACGAGGAAGAGGTGGCGCTGGAACTGCTGGATTATTTGGGCCGGCACTACGCCGGGCTGGTCGAGGCGCGCTTCAATCTCGGTGGCGTGGCGGCCATGAAAGGCGAAGAAGTGCTGGAAGCCGTGGGCCGCAAGCGCGGCGCGCTGCTGGGCAAGGGAAGGATCAACACACAAAAGGCCGCCGAGATCGCCATCCAGGAGTTCCGCACCGCGGCCCTGGGCCGCATTACCCTGGAAACCCCCCAGGAGTTCGCGCAGTGGCTGGCGGCGGGGCAGCAGCTCGATGCGCAAAGGCTGGTGAAGAAGGAGGCGAGGGCGCGCCGCAACGGCTGAGCCGTGGCGCCTTAGCCTCAAAGAACTCCGGACAAGCGCTGATCTGCAAGAAAGCGCTTCAGGTGGGCGGTGACCTCATGCGGGCAGTCGCGAGCGACGAGGTGGCTGGCCGGAGCCGAGACCACTTCGAGTTGCGGCAGGTCCTTCTTCATCGCCTCGAGTTCCTTCGGGCCAACGTCGGTGCTGCGTTCGCCGGCAATCAGCAAGACCGGCACATGCACAGATTTTGCGGCCCGCTGCCACCGGCCCAGGTCTGCAACGACTTCTTCGATGAACGTCCCCAGAAAGAACGCCGGATCTACCTGGGAAAGTGCACGGGCGCCAAGCGACTGCGCCGCCGCCAGCCGATTCCTCTTGCCCAGCGCGATCGCGGGCTTGGGTCGCGTGGGCGTATCGAGCAGCACCAGTCCGGCGACCGGCGCGTGCCGTTCTCCCGCGACGATCAGCCCGAGCGCACCCCCGATGGAGCTGCCGACGATGACGAGTGGCTCGGCACAAAGTTTGCCATGTACCTGCGCCACATCGAGAATGAAATCGTCGAAGCGGTACCGGGGCGCCCGGCCGCTCTCGCCGTGCCCGCGCAGGTCGACAGCGACCGTCCGCCAGCCCTGTTCGCCGACGGCACTGGCGATCGGTTGCCAGACCTCCCGGTTTTCGCCGCCCGCATGAAGAAACAGAACCGTCCGAATCCCCGCCGGGCCATTCACATCGGCCGCGATGGCGACGCCGCTGTTGGATACCGTTGTCCGGGACATGGTGCCTATACACCGACTGCGTTGAAGAAATCCTGCAGGGCGCGGACCAGCGCCCGCGGCGCATCGCTCTGTACGTTGTGGCCAGCGTTTTCCACCCGAACCCACCGTCCCGACAGCAGTTCACGTGCGAGCTGCTCCGCATCCTCGTCGCGAAAAACGTCGCTCATCGCGCCGCGCACCACCAGTGTCGGGCACTGGATGCGGCGGACGTCGGCCCACAGTCGGGTGGAGCCAGCCACCATGTCGCGGGCCTTGGTCCTGCGCCAACGGCGCTGGTCGTACTTCCACGTCCATTTGCCGTCCGGCAGCGGCCGCAAGTTATAGAACAACCTGTACCGAAGCACGCGCTGCTGCCGCAGCGCGCTGGCTTGGGCCGTGGCGGCGACGATCTGATTGATGGATTCAAGCTCGTCGGCACTGATCATGAATCGCCTGATGCGCTCGGCCGCCGCCAGGTTGATCTTCGGCCCGACGTCGACAAGCACCAGTCCGCTCATCTTGAGGCTGTGGCGTCCCGCGTAGGCGATCGCGCTCAGGCCGCCCAGCGACATCCCGACGAGCACGAAGTCCTCGAGCCCCAGGGCATCGACGAACGCCTCCAGGTCCTTCACTTCAGCCTCGATGCTGTAGTCGCATTCCGGCGACCAGTCGCTCTCGCCGTGGCCGCGCAGGTCCAGCGCCAGGCAGTGGTAGTGCGCGCGCAGGGACAGGCAGACCAGGTCCCACGTATGCGCGTTGAGGCCGCCGCCGTGAAGAAAGATCACCGGCCGGCCGTTGCTCCCCCAGTCCAGATAGCGAAACCGCATCGATCCCAGCACGATCTGATGCGCAGTGGGTGGGACGAGTTCGATGCTGCCGAACCCGGCCAATTCGGTCGCCAGCTGCAGGTTCTCCAGGTAATCGCTCAAGTTCGCGCTCGCACCCGTCTCTTCGCTTGCGCGGCCATTTCCTTGAACAAGGCCAGGTTCATCGTTGCCGGCTGACTGCCCTGGACGACGCTGTAGCTGCTGAAGTCGCCGATGCCGCCGTATTGGGTCAGAACGTCCTCGTCGATCAGTGCCTGCCCGGTGAATGTAATGCGGTCCTGCTGCAAAATCAGCATCACGGCGTCGACGAGGATGTCGCTACGCCGCCAGTCCTTCGGTTGGCCGAGCCCGAAGGCGGCGGTGACTGAGGACTCGATCAAGGTCCGCGGCCACAATGAATTGCACGCGATTCCGCTACCTTTCAGTTCATCGCCCAGGCCGTGCGCCATCAGCGTCGCGCCGAGTTTTGAAGTGAGGTAGGCGATCATGCCCGAGGAGTTCGTCGCCTGCTGCAGCAGTGGCGGCCCCATGTTGATGATATGGCCCCAGCCATTGGCGGCCATATGCGGCAAGCACAGCCGGGTGAGCAGGAACGGCGCCTTGAAGTTGACGTCGAGAACAAGGTTCAGGCGGCTTTCGTCGGTGTCGGCCAGCGGCTGGATCCAGATCGCACCTGCGTTGTTGATGAGGATGTCGATGCGACCGAAGTTCGCGATCGTGGTGTCGACGGTGCGCTGAAGATCTTCGTGACGACGCACGTCGCATTGAACGGCGCAGGCCTCGCCGCCGGCCTCGCGTATCTCTCGCACCGTGTCGTGGATCGTGCCCGGAAGGCGGGCGTGTGGCTCCGCGGTCTTGGAGGCCACGACGACGCGAGCGCCCGCACCGGCCAGTCGCAACGCAATCGCCTTGCCGATGCCGCGACTGGCACCGGTCACGATCGCCACCTTGTTTTCGAGTTCTGCAATCTTCACGGTTTGCATGCTGCGATCCTCTGTGCTCAGGCCATCTGAATCAGGTTGCTGGTCGATGTGGCGACAAGCTGGCCGTCCTTGTTGAAGGCTTCAGCCGTCATGTGCACCGCGCGGCGGCCGACTCTGCGGATGCGGGCGTCGATCGATATTTTCTCGCCGACCGTAACAGGCCTTACGAAGCTCGTCGAAATATCGATGCTGGTCGTGGGTCCTGCGGCCGCATAACAGAGCGGCGCCATCAGGTTGTCGAACATCGCGCACAGGAATCCGCCCTGCACTTGCCCGAGCGGATTCGCATATCGCTCTGGCACGACGATTTCCCCGACCAGCTTTTCGCCCGGAACATATTCGACATAGCGTGCCTCGGCTTCGCGCGCGCACCTGGGCGGCAGCTCCAGCTCGACGCCCTTCGGCAGGGGAAAACTGCGCAGCTTCGCAAAGAATGCGGCCACGATCTCGTCGTGATCGGTAAAAGTCCTGGTGTCCACAGCGTCCCCTGCGTTAAATAACGGTCTTTTCGTACATCGCGGCCACGGCCGTTTCCGCGTCGGCCGGCGCGGCTCGCGCTGCGCCCCGCGCCACCGCCACCTCCCGCAAAATCTGGTCGGCCCATTCGCCAAAACGCCGGACGTGCGCGCGCATGTCGCGAAAGCATTCTTCGCGCGTCTTGTCCTTGATCAGTTCCAGGTGAAGGCCCGCGCAGATGGGGGTTTTGCTGTATTCCACGAAGGTGTACCGGTCCGGGTCGACGGCCACCGGGGCCCATTCGAGAAAGGCGGCCTGCACCCGCTGGTTCAGCGCCAGATATTCCTGCGAGATCTCGTGGAACTCGTCCAGGGCATCGGCCTGCGCGATGAACTTCCGGAACATCATCTGGCAAGGCAACGCCCAGTAGAAGCACGTGTCCCACAATATCTTGGTGAACATGACCGGCGCTGAACCAAAGGCCTTGTACAAGTCGCGGTAGAGCGCGAGATAGTTCCCCGCGACGTCGTCGAGAACGAAACGGTTGAAGCGCGCCACAGCCTCCTCGGTCAGCTGCCCCGCGCGGTCCAACTCGATCATCTTCACGGCGATGGTATTGGTGTAGCCGATGAAATCGCTGCCCGGGCTGTAGAACGCGTCCAGGAACAGCGCCGCCTCGCCCACGCATGCCCACCGGCGGTGGGAGAAGATCTGGCTGGCGTGATAACTGGCGTTCTTGATGACCCGGAAATCGAGCGGCTCCCCGTCCTGGATGAATTCCGCCAGCGCCGGCTCGTGCCGGCGCAACCATTCGAGGGAGCCCTGGTAGGTGTTGTACCCCTGCACCGGATGAATGGTTTCGTCGGTCACGATGCCGATGCTGGTATTGCCGGACACGAGCGGGATCATCCAGACCCAGTAGCCGTATCCCATCAGGTGGTTGGTGGAGAACCAGCGGCGCTCCTGGTGGGGCGGCTTCCACAGCGGCGTCGCGGGGCCCGCCATCTTTTCGACGTCGTACTCGCCTTTCATGCGCCACCATGCCGCGCTGATCTGGTGCCCGTTCTCGCGGCCCAGATCGAGCTTGCGATGCAAAAGTCGCCGCCGCCCGGTCGCATCGACGATGAAGCGGCATTGAATTGTCCGGGCGGCGTTGCCGGCGTCGCGCAGGTGAACCGTGTGCGGTTCCTCGTCGGTGGCCAAGTCGACATCGGTCACCGCGACGTCTTCCATCAGGGTGACGCCCGGTGCGCTGCCGACCATTTTTCGCAGGTCGTTTTCGAGCACGCCCCGGTCGATCTGGTATGAGGGCACGCGCGGGAATTTGCGCGCGCCCAGCTCGGGACGCCGCTGAAAAGGTCCTTTCGAATCACCGAAGAACAGGCGCAGTCCGAGTTTGTGGAGCTGGGACTTGTTGAAATACCCCGTCAGGCCGAGGTGCTCGGTGAAGTAGTGCGCCCCGCCTTCCACGCTGGCCTCGCCCACCTTGTGCGCGGCAGCCGGCAGCGGTCCCGGCATCTTCTCCAGTACGGCGATCGACAGGCCGGGCTGCGCGCGCTGCAGTTGGCGGGCGCAGGTCAGGCCGGCCAGGCCGCCGCCGCATATGACGACATCGTAGGATTCTGGTGTGATCATGGCTTGCTCCTCTACTGCGCCACCAGGTCGCCGGACGGCTCGCTCGCTTCGACGGGCGAGAAGCTGGGCAGGGTTCGTTCTTCCAGCTCGCGCCGGATGGTTTCGATAGGCCGCCTGTCCTTGCCCTTGATGAACAGGTGCTCGCCCGGCACCTGCACGAAGGAGAAAGCACCGCTCGTGACGTCGCGCCACGAACGCAGCTGAGCGGCATTGAACAAGCTGTCCTCGGTCCCCAACAGGCAGGTGACCGGGCAACGCAGGCGCTCGCGCGCCGTATGGCGGTACAGGCCCAGCATCTTCAGCTCGGCGCGCATTCCGGGCATCAGCGGCGCCATCCGCTGGCGATCGGCGACCAGCTCGGGAGCGATCAGCCGGTTGCGCGTCAGTACGTTCAGCACATCGTCGTCGGTGACGTTCTCGAGCATGTAGTTGCCCTCGATGCCCTCCAGACCTTCCACGTACTTCTGTACCAGTGGCGGCGCCGGCCAGCCGGCGATGACGAGTTTGAGCGGCGTTTCGTCGAAGTGCGTCTGCAGGTAATGGGCAACTTCGTAGGCAATCAGGCTGCCCATGCAGTGTCCGTAGATCGCAAAGCCCCGATCCAGGTACGGGAGGATGTTTTCCGCGATGGCCTTGACGAGCGTAGGCATGTCGTCGATCGGCGTCTCATCCACGCGGTTGCCGCGGCCGGGATACTGCACGGCCATGATTTCGAATGCCGATCCCATGTCGTCCGGCCAGCTGTTGAACACAGTGGCGCCGCCGCCGACGAACGGGAACGTCAGTACGCGCATCGTGGCGTTTTCCGAGTTCAGCCGCGGCCAATGCACCCACGGATTCGTCGGCGTTCCGCCGGCCGATTCCTGGTCTTCCGTGGCCTGTACCTTTTCGCCGCTCACCAGCGCACGAAGTTCGCCGGCGAGTTGAACGATCGTAGGCCCGCGCATGAGGCCCATCGTCGGGAAGTCCGTGCCCAGCTCGGTGGCGATCCAGTTGCGGATCTGGCCCGCCATCAGCGAATCCATGCCCAGGTTGGTCAGGGATACCGTGGTGTCCAGTTGCTCGGCCGGCATATCGAACACCTTGGCAATCTGCTGGGCAAGCGCCGTCTGGATCACCCTGGTGGCATCTTCCTCGGCAAGACCGCGCAGCTCTTCGAGGATGCTGGACGAGCTGCGCTGGCTGGTGCCGCTTCCCGACTCTTGCGCGATGAGCTGGCGGAACCGCTCGGTGTTGTTCACCACCGGGATGATGCTTGCCATCTTGATCCAGTCGATCGAGAACACCGAGGCCGTGGCGGCCTTGTAGGTAAGGCACTCCTCGATCACATGGAAGGCGCGCTCCGGCGTGACCGGCCTCCACCCCAGCCGCGCGAGCGTGTCGATCTTGGTGCGTGCGACATAGCCCACGTCGCTGATCACGCCCCAGTTCACGGTGAGTGCCGGCAAGCCCAGCGCATGGCGGTGTTTGGCCAGCGCGTCCAGGAATGCATTGGCCGCGGCGTAGTTGCCCTGTCCGGGCGTGCCCACGACGTAACTCATCGACGAATACAGAACGAACTGCTCGATCGGATGGTCCAGCGTCAGCTTGTGCAGGTTCCACGCGCCATCCATCTTCGGCGCGACCACGTTGAGGAACTGCTCTCCGCCCATGATGGCAAGCGGCGTGTCCTCCAGCACCATGGCCGCGTGATACACGCCCCGAAGCGGCGGCAGGGTGCGCATGCGAGCCAGCAACGCCTTGACGGCGGCCTCGTCCGAGCAGTCGGCCTTCTCCAGGATCACATGGGCGCCGCGCGCGCGCATCTGCTCCAGTGCCGGCTGCTCTTCGGCCGATACCACGCCGCGGCGGCTCGCCAGCACCACCGTGCGCGCACCTCGCTCGACCATCCATTGCGCGCTGCGAAGGCCGAAACCGCTCACGCCCCCGGTGACGAGATAGGTCCCATCCTCGCGGAAGAGCGTCTGGGTGGACGCCGGCGGCGCCACCGAGATGGCTTCATCGTCGCTGAACGTCACCACTACCTTGCCGGTGTGCTTGCCGCCCGACATGTAGCGGAACGCCGACTCGATGTCGGCCGCATGGAAGGTTGTCTGCGGCAAGGGCCGGAACGCCCCGTCTCGTACCCGGTTCATGACCTGCGCGAACATTTCCGCGCACAGGGCTGGGTTCTCCAGCAGAAGCCTGTCGATGTCCACGGCCGCATAGCTCAGGTTTCGCTCGAACGGTTTGAGGCCGAGCTTGTAGTTGTCGTGGATATCCTGCTTGCCGATTTCGACGAAACGGCCACCGGGGCGCAGCAGGCCGAGGCTCAGCGGAATGAATTCACCGCCCAGCGAGTTCAGGACGAGATCTACTCCGGCTCCCGCGCTGTCGTCGCGGGTCGCGGCCCGCAGTTTGTCGGCGAATTCCAGCGACCGTGAATCGAAGACTTCGCTCACGCCCAGCGACTTGAGATAGTCCCGCTTCTCCGGCTTTCCGGCTGTCGCATAGACTTGCGCGCCCGCCTTCAGTGCGATCTGGATCGCTGCCAGGCCCACGCCGCCGGCGCCGGCATGAATCAGCACGCGATCGCCCGCGCGAACACGCCCGACATTGACCAAAGCCTGGTAGGCCGTGAGGAACGCCATGGGCAGCGTGGTGCCTTCGCTCATGCTCATCTTGTCGGGAATAGGCATCGCATATTGCGCGCGCGTCGTGACGTGGGAGCCGAAGCACCCCACGGCGAAGGCACAGACGCGATCGCCCACCCGCACATGGGTGACGCCGGCGCCGACCCGGGTCACTTCGCCGCTGCATTCGACGCCGAGGTTGGGGCCGTAGTAGCCGCCCAACGTGGCGCTCTCTGCGAGCAGTCCCAGAGCAAGCATGACGTCGCGGAAGTTGAGCGCGGTGGCCTGGATGCGGATCTCGACCTCGCCTTCTTGCGGCGCCACGCGTTCGGCGCGCTCGTACTGGAGGTTGCGAAGGTCGCCGCCCTCACGCAGCGGCAAGCGGAAAGGGGTCGCCGCGGCATGCACGCTCTCGTTGGCCGAGGCCTTGAGAGCGTCATAGGAAACGCGGCCCAGGCGGTGGACGTAGCGCTGCCCGTCCCGGAATCCCACTTCTTCCTCGTTTCTCGATCCGGTCGTGTATTCCTGGATCAGGGCCGAAGAATCGGCGGCCGGCGTACCGTTGGGATCGAGATCGATGATTTTTGCCGGCACGTCGGCCTGTTCACAGACCAGGACGCGCAGCATGCCCCAGCTGGGCGTCTGCAGGATAGAGACTGGCACCGGCTTGCCGGACAGCGGCGCGATCGAATGCGCGCCGCGGGTGCCGATCCACAGGCGCGGACGCGAGTTCCACTCGGTCTTGCCGTAGGCCTGCAGGAGGGCAACCGCGCTGAAGCACCCGACCTGCTCGGCTTCCTTCAACTGCGCGGCCGTCGGCTGCATCGACGTGAAGTCGAGATTCCACAGATGCAGCAGCCCCGCGCAACGATGTGCCGACCGGGCAACATCGCCGAGCACGCGCGCCAGGTCGTCCACGCTGGTCGGGTCGACGACCACTTCATGGTCGCCGATCCGGCGATAAGCGTTGCCGCGACGCACCAGGACGCTGCCCGCACCGCGCGCGCCGAGGTCCTGGATGAAACGCCGGCCTACGCCCTGCTCGTCGTCCAGCACGATCCAGGCGCCTTCCGGAACGACGTCGTCCTCCTGCGGCAACGCGATGTCCGGCATCTGGGCGATGATGACCGGATTGCCCGATTCGGTCTCGTCCCGGGTATCGGTGAGCAGCGCGCTGCCCGCGAAGCCGAGGGACTTCAGGAATGCGCGCCAGCGGTTCTCGGTGAGCAGCGGATAGTCGGGTCGCAGCGCCGGGTCGTTGCACTTCCACCATCCCTCCGTCGTGCCGAAGGTCAGGTCCACCCAATGCGGCGGCGGGTAGACGGCTTCGATCACCAGCAGGTAGCCACCCGCGGTCATCAGCTGCTTGACGGCGTTGAACGTTTCAGTCAGGTCGGGCGTCGCGTGCAGGACATTGGACGCCACCACCAGGTCATAGTAGTGCGGCCGAAAGCCCTGCGCTTCGATGTCCTTCTCGATATCCAGTTCGCGGTATTCGACGAAGTCGTACTCGCGGAAACGTTCCTTGGCCTTGCCCAGGAACAGCTGCCCGATATCGGTGTAGGTGTACTCGGCGCGATCCGCCGGCAGTTCCGGCAGCAGGTGGGCCGTGGTGCCCCCGGTGCCCGCGCCGATCTCCAGCACGCGGAACGGGCGATCGGCGGGCAAATCGGCCAGCATGCGCCGCAAGGCGCCGCGTGCCAGCTTGTTGCACTTCGTGGCGGAGAACGAGTTGTCATAGAGGTCCGCCACGCCCGAGTATTCGGATTCCTTGAAGATGAGTTCGACCGGGTCCACCTTGCCGTTGAGGATGCCGGCCTGCTGCAACCCGCAACGCTCCAGGATCTTGTATTCGGTGGCGAAACCCGGATGCTTGGCGCGCAGGGTTTCCATTCCTTGCGCCGTGTTCCGGCGATCCGGAATACGTTTGACGGTCCAGACGCCGGCCTCTTTTTCGAGTATCCCGTAGTTCGCGAGGATGGACAGCACACGGCCGAAATAGCGCACGCGCGGTGGAGCGACGCCCAGCTGTGCGATGGCCTCCTCGGTGGTGAAGCGCGCGCCGGGCTCGAACCGGTAGCCGAGTTCATGAAACGCCTCGGTCAGGTAGTCGACGCACAGCTGGTTGATCTTGGGCGCGGCCACGTCGTGGTACTCGCGGTTGATGGCCGAGACGCGCAACTCGTCGGTGACCGGCTGCATCGCGGTTTCGATCTCCGGCACCGGAGGCAGGAAGTCCGCCGTCAACCGGCGGGCCGTGCGGCTCAAGCGGCGCACCCAGGTGAAGTCGTACACCCACTGCATGATGGCGCGCCGCTCGTCCTTCTGGAGATTCAGGGCCTTGCTCCTGAAGCCCTCCCAGCGAATCACCGGCTTGCCGTCGTCGTTGAATATGACGAAGGAGCCTTCGCCGTAGTCCGGGTCGGCCTGCGGCGCCATCTGGCCGTAGCTCCATACCTCGCGGTCAGGTTTTCCATAGTAGGTGACACGCGCGATGTTCACCGGCAGGTAAATCGTCTTCAGGTCGGCTTTCACGTCCATCGTGACCGACAAGGCCTGAATCCCGGAGTCCAGAATTCCCGGGAAGATGCAGTGGCGGGCGGCGCTTCCCTGCACCATGTCGGGCGTGGCCATTCGCGTCAGCGACTTGCCTTCCGTGCGCCACAGGCCCGTGATGGGCTTGAAGGTCGGGCCCAGTTGCAGGCCGTTCTTCTCGTTGCGCCGGTACATGTCGTCGGGCGTGATCTCCTGGTCGCAGACCCGCCGCAGCTCGGCCAGGTCGACGCGCTCGGTGTTGTCGGGCACCTGGAGCGAGACCTGGCCCGTCACGTGCAGGCTCCATTCGGTCTGGTCGGGCTGACGGGCGTGCAGCGCAAAGGTCTTGTCGGGCCGCAGGACGAGCTGCAGCGTCAGGGGCGGCTGGTCTTCATAGACGAACAGTGCCTTGCGGAACTGGATGTCCTCGAGGCAGAACGCCGCGTCGCCGTAGATTTCGGAAAAGCAGCCCAGCGTCATGTCCACGTAGCCGGCGGCCGGAAACACGATCGGCCCCTGGACGCAGTGGTCCTTCATCCAGGTGATGCGGCGATCGTCCAGCTCCACTTCCCAAACGTGGCGGTTCGGCTCATCCGACGGCGGTATGTAGCGCCCGCGCAGCGGGTGGCCCAGGGGCGGGTGGCGGGTGGCTCGCGACGCATCCGACTCGGACCAGTGCCGTTCGCGCTGCCAGGGATACATCGGCAACGACATTCTTTTGGCGGATGCATCGACGGTGGCCGCCAGGTCCACGGGAATTCCCGCGACAAAGAGCTCGGCCGCCGAGCGCAGCATGGCGTCCCGCTCGGGCTTGCGCCGGATCAGGGAAGAAACCACCAGTCCCTTGGTTTTGGAGCGGGACATGAGCTCGGAGATCGAAGACGTGTGGATCGGGTGCGGCCCCAGCTCGATGAAGACCTGGTGCCCGTCCTCCAGCTGCGTGGCCACGGTGGGCGCGAACAGGACCGGTTCACGGATGTTGCGCCACCAGTAATCGGCTGTCAGCTCCTGCGCCCCGATGCGCTTTCCGGTCACCGTCGAATACATAGGAATCCGCGGCGGCCGGGATTGGATACCGCCGAGCGAGCTGCGCACTTGCGCCTCCAGCGGGTCCATGTGGTGGCTGTGGAATGCGACGTTGACGTGCAGGAGCTGCGCGAAGATCTGCTGCTCGGACAGCTTGGCCGCGATTTCGTTCAGCGGCTCCGGGTCTCCGGACAGCGCGACGGACTGCAGGCCGTTGACCGCGCCGATGAACACCTTGCCGGGATAACCGGACACCAGGGCCTGCGCCTCGGCCTGCGGCATGCCGATCGCGAGCATCGCGCCCTTGCCGGCCGCTTGCTGCTGGATGCGGCTGCGATGGAAAATCACCTTGACCGCGTCCTCGAAGCTCAGCGCGCCGCAGGTATACGAAGCGGCGACCTCGCCGATGCTGTGGCCGATCACCGCGTCCGGCTCGATACCCCACGAGCGCCACAGCGCCGCAAGGGACACCTGCACGGCGAACACCGCGGGTTGGGCGACCCGGGTTTCACCGATCCTGCTTTCCGCTTCGGGCTTGCGGAATTCGTCCAGGAGCGACCAGTCGGCATGCTTGGACAGTTCTTCATCGCAGCGCTCGATCATGTCGCGAAACACCGGCTCGGCCTGGAACAGTTCCCTTCCCATGGCCCACCACTGCGGGCCCTGCCCGGAAAACACGAAAACCTTGCGCGCCGCCGCCATCTCCGGCAGCTTCTGCGCGGCTTTTACCGACTCCACGGACGTGCCGGCCAGGAAAGACCGCAGGCCGCCGATCAGTTCGCCCGCCGAACTTCCGACGACGGCCAGCCGGTGGTCGTACGAAGATTTGTAACGCGCCGCGCTGAAGCTGAGGTCGTGCGGCCGCAGCGCCTCGCTCTCGAGCTGTTCGATGTAGCGCGCTGCATAAGCGTTGAGCGCCGCTTTGGATTTGGCGCTGATGGGCAACACGACGGATCTTGCACTTCCTGCGCCGGCGCCCTGCGTTGGCGCGGAGCCGGGCTGGCTGCTGGCTTCTTCAAGGATGGCATGCGCGTTGGCACCGCCAAATCCGAAGGAATTGACACCCGCGAAACGGGGCCCTTCGGCCACGTAGTCCTCGGTATCGACAGCCACCCGCAACTTGAGCTCTTTGAACGGAATGCTGGGATTGGGCTGTTCGAAGTGCAGGTTGCCCGGAATGGTCTTGTGCTTCAGGACCAGGCACGCCTTGACCAGGCCCGCAATGCCCGCCGCCGATTCGAGGTGGCCGATGTTCGTCTTGACGGCGCCGACGATGCAGGGTTTGTCGGCATCACGCCCATCGGACAGGGCTCTGCCCAGTGCCGAAGCTTCGATCGGATCGCCCGCCGCCGTTCCGGTGCCATGCGCTTCCACGTACTGGATCTGGCTTGGCGCAATATTGGCGTCGGTACACGCGTCGCGCAGCAGGCGCTCCTGGGCTTCGCGGCTGGGCAGTGAAATCCCCGCGGTGCGGCCGTCCTGGTTGCTGGCCGTGCCGCGAATGACAGCCCAGACGTGGTCGCCGTCGGCCTGCGCCTGGGACAGCAGTTTCAGGATGACGACACCCGCGCCTTCGCTGCGGACGTAGCCATTGGCCCGGCTGTCAAATGCCTTGCAGCGGCCATCCGGCGACAGGAAAGAGCCATGGCTGAAACCGATGGTCGTACTCGGGTTGATCAGCAGGTTCACGCCACCGACGATGGCCAGCGGCGATTCGCCGGAGCGCACGCTCTGGCAGGCCAGGTGCACCGCCACCAGCGAGGACGAGCAGGCGGTATCGACGGCGACGCTCGGGCCGCGCAGGTCCATGAGATAGGACACACGATTGGCGATGATGCAGTTGGTCACGCCACTCATCGTGTGCGTATCCAGGTCATAACGGTTGAGCGGATTGAGCTGGATAATCCCGTGGTCGTGCCCCGATGTACCGACGAATACGGCGGTGGGCGTCTGGGCAAGCTCTTCCGGCTTGATGCCGGCGTCTTCCAGCGCTTCCCAGGTGGTTTCAAGGAACAGGCGTTGCTGCGGGTCCATGCGGGCGGCTTCTCGCGGCGTCATCCCGAAGAAGGCGGCGTCGAACGCCTGGACATCCTGGGTGATGAAGCCGCCGCGCCGCGCAATCATGTGCCCGGGTTCGCCAGCGTCGAGGTGGTAGTAGCCGTCGATCGACCAGCGGCTGCCCGGCACCTCGCAGACCCCATCGACTTTCCCCAGCAGCATGCGCCAGAACTCATCGGGACTGTTGGCGCCACCGGGAAAACGGCAGCCCATGCCAATGATCGCGACTGGTTCTCCGGGGGGCCGGGCCGGCCCCATCTTCATTGCGCCGGCTGCATTCGATGCCGTTGCCGATCCACCCGCTGCTCTCATTTCCATTGCATCTCCCAGATACGGTTAAGAACGGCGCGTTGGTTGAACGCGCTATAGGACTAAAGGACGCTTAAGCCATTCGGCATTGCATGCGCCTCCGGGAGCCGGAAGCTCGTTCAGAGCGAGTAGTCAACCGGTTGACCCTTCGCGCCAAAGCCCTGCAAGTGGCCTTATGAATTATTGGAGCGCATGCTTGCACGACAAAAGAATGCTTGCAATCCTGTCAACTCTGACAGGGTGCGTGTTGCTATTCAGGTTGCTGGAAGCCCTTTGAATGAACGCAAGGACGCAACTTTCAGCCCGGCCTAAAGTGATATTTCGGCTCTCTGTAATTCCGTCTCCTGAGCGATTTTTTTTCAGCAATGTTGACGCCGGTGTGTCGGCGCCGGTGACCGGCGGAGATGCGAACAATTGGATACGCCGGTAACCGGTGGACCTGTACGATTGCAAGCTCAGCAGTTTTGAGTTCAGTCATGTCTATGAAGCGGAATTTTTTTATGCTCGGTACGCTGATCGGCGTGGTCGTTTGTGCGCCGGCCGGTGCGCAGCAGGTTTACAAATGCGGCGCCAGGGGCACGGTGGTGTATTCGCAGCAGCCCTGCTCCAACCGGATGGTCGACACCGAACAGGCGGGCGCGCCGGCCAAGCCAAATCCCAAGGGCGTGGACGCGCAGCGCCTGGAGCAGAACCGGGTGATGGCCCGGTCGCTGCGCCAACGGCCCGGGGAGAGCACGGAGCAGTTCGAGACGCGCCGCCGGCGGGCGCGCCTGCTGGAGACCGATCGCGACGAGTGCGCGCGGATCGACGTGCGCATGCCGGTGGAGGCGGCGAGCCTCACCAACCCCGACAAGGTGGAAGTGCAGAAGGCCGAGGCGGCGCTGGTGGAGAGCAGGAGGCGGTTTGGCGAACTGGGCTGTTGACCCGGGCCGCGGCGCCGAATCCTGGAAAATAGCGCCATGACCGAAGCCACTTCAGCACCAACCCCCGCCCCCGAGCTGCCCGACCGCCTGTCGGTCGACCCACGTAGCCCCCACCACCTAGCCGCCGTGTTCGAGCGCGACATCGGCATCCGCTTCAACGACAAGGAGCGCCACGACGTCGAGGAGTACTGCATCAGCGAGGGCTGGGTCAAGGTGCCGGCGGGCAAGACCCTGGACCGCAAGGGCAAGCCGCTGCTGCTCACGCTGAAGGGGAAGGTGGAGGCCTTCTACAAGTAGCCGGTGCCATGTGCGCGAACTACGTCCCCGTTACCCGCCGCGCGCGGCTGCTGTCGTTCTTCGGGGTGGAGCGCGACCGCGACGGGCACCCCGCGGACACCTTCCCGCTCAACGTCGCGCCCTTCATCCGCCTGGCGCAGGACGGCGAGGGCACGCTGCCGGTCGTGGCCGACGGCCTGTTCGGACTGTTGCCGCACTTTGCCGCCGAATTGGGGTTTGGCCGCTGCACCTATAACGCGCGCAGCGAGACGGTGCACCGGCTCCCCAGCTTCCGCGGTGCCTGGGCCGAGGGCCATCGCTGCATCATCCCCGCCGAGGCGATCTACGAGCCCAATTACGAAAGCGGCAGGGCCGAGCGCTGGGCCCTCTACCAGGAAGGCCAGGTGCCCTTCGGCATCGCGGGCATCTACACGCAGTGGCACGACGTCAAGACCGGGCAGAACCTGTTCAGCTTTTCGATGCTGACGGTGAATGCCGACGACCATCCGCTGCTGAGGCGCTTTCACAAGCCCGAGGATGAGAAGCGCATGGTGCTCATCCTGCACCCCGGCGACTACGCGCAGTGGCTGGCTTGCCCGGTCGGCGAGGCCCATCGATTCATGAAGCAATGGATGGGCCCGTTGCTGGCCGCGCCGCTGCCGCTGCCGCCGCGCGCGCCCAAGGCGAGCAGTGTGGCGTCGGCCAGACCGCGCAAGCCCGAGCCGCCGGAGACCGGGCGCTTGTTCTAGGGACGAGACCCTACGGTTGTGGCGTGCGGCCGCGTAGGACAGGGCACCCACGAGGGTCAGGCCATCTGATGTCGTCAACCGGCGCGCAAGGCGCGCACTGTGTCTTCAGACGAGCCGATTCGGCCCGCCATGATTACATCAGGACGATTCTCATGAACCAGGACCAAGTGAAGGGCGCGGCGAAAAGCGCGAACGCACAGGCACCGGAAAAGGCCGGCAAGGCGGCCGGCAGCAGCGAGCCGGCAGGCAAGGGCCTGGCCAGCCAAGGCGAGGGCAGGCTGCAGAAAGCCTATGGCAACATCAAGGAAGTGCTGAAGAATTCGAGGCACACATGACCGATCCCCGCAACGTCGCGCACGACAAGAAAGTGCAGCAAGAGAAGAAGCATCGCCATGAGGAAATCGCGCCAGGCGCGAACCAGACGGTGCAGCCGGGGAAGAAGCCGCATATGGCGCCTAAGGTGGAGGCGGAGCTGCCGGACGCGGATGATGAGGCGGGTGAGAAGCCGGCCGGCACGTAGGTCCCAGCCAGGTCGCATGAGGGCCGCGTAGAACACGGCGCTGTGTCAGCGCCCACCGACACCGCGTAGGCCATCGCCTGCCTCGATCGAAGAAGAACGCCGCGGTTGCGCAGCCCGTTTTGGTTCTACGGTATGGGCATCTGCAACCGAAAGGATTTCCCATGAATGATCGCGAACTGGACCTGAATAAGGACAAGGACCGCCCTGCGGCCAAGAGCGGCGTCGGCGCCGTGGTCGGCGGTGTTGCCGGCGGCGTTGCCGGTGGAGCAACCGCGGGCGCTTTGGCCGGCGGAGTGACCGGTCCGGTCGGTGCCGTGCTCGGTGCCGCCGTTGGGGCTGTGGTGGGGGCCGTTGCCGGGCGCAAGGCCGACCCGGCAGTGGAGGACGCGTACTGGCGCGACAACCATTCGTCCCGTCCGTACGCGACGGGTGGTGCCACCTATGACGAATACCAGCCTGCCTATCGCTACGGCATGGATTCGTACTCGAAGTACCCGGACAGGTCGTTCGACGACGTCGAGCCGGAACTGGGGCGCAACTGGGGCAGCGCGCGCGGCAAATCCTCCCTCGAGTGGGAAAACGCCAAGCATGCTTCTCGCGATGCATGGCACCGTCTGAGCAATGCCGCCGAAAGGGCGATCCCCGGCGACTCCGACCGCGACGGCCGCTAAGCGTCAGTCTTTAACTAAAAGGGGCGCGGCAACGCGCCCTTTTTCAATTCTCACTTTAGAAGGGTAATTGCCATGCAGGAAAAATCATCCGATCCGCATCCGCTGAGTGACCTCGCGTATGACTGGATCACACTCATGCAAAACAAGGCGCAGGCGCTGCTCGCCTACGACCAATACATCAAGGATGCCGAAGCGGCCAATGCGCCGGAATGCGCGGCGTTCTTCCGCAAAGTCCACGATTCCGACAAGGCCCAGCTGGCCGAAGCCAAGCAGCACCTGGTGGCAGTGCTGCAGGGGAAAATGGGATCGCCTTCGAAATAAAGTATGCACTTGCGCGCCGCTTCAGCCAGCGCATGAGGGCGCCCACAAAGGCCGATGGCTCGGTCAAGACCTGCGCCGGTGCCATTCGCGCACGGCGAAGGAAATGAGGTTGCCAACGGCCGGCAGCCATAGCACCAGCATCAGCGTGCCGATGTCCCGCGTGGCCGAAGGGTTGGGCGCCCAATAGCGCATGACTGCACCGACGATGGCCAGACCCAGCAGCGTCGCCATGATGATTTGCCTGCGCGCAGAGGTCACGTCTTTCATCGGGGATGCCGGTGGGCAAGCAGGCCGGCTCAGGAGCCGGCGCCTCGCGTGGCCCACCATAACCAGCCTCCAACCGCCCCGCAATGCAGCGTTACGGTCACCCGGTACGCGGCGCGAAATTCGAACTTTCGGGACTTGTGGCGAAGAATCTGTTGGGCGAGGTAAGCACCGGGCCAACCCCCGGCGAGACTGAGCAGATGGAGCGAATCTTCCTTGATGCGCCATCGACCTTTCTCGGCCGCGTACTTGTCCTGCCAGTACGCAAAGAAAGTCGCTAAGTTGAGAGCCGGCAGCGCCGCCAAAACCCATAACGGCAGTTTGCGCATCCAGATTGCCCACAAGATCACTGCTGCATAGACCAGCATCAGCGACAAGACGCCAAGTGCACCTGCCCCGCTGGGCGCCACGTCGAAGCGGGCATTCCGAAGGCGACCTCGACCTGGTTTGCGAGACGAAGCCGCTACACCGACCTGCTGCACCGCCATACCACGCGGGCCTTTGCCCCCGACGTTGATTTCTTCGAAAGTAACGGCCAGGCCTTGGTGGGGCGCCCCAGAACTCCCGCCGTGAAAGTCGCGGACGTGGAAGAACACATCCGCCGTTGAGGCCGGGCTGCGTATGAACCCAAAGCCGCGGGCATCATCCCATTTCGTGACGGTGCCTTCCTTTTTCATGACGGAATTGTGCACTTCCTCGTGACGGCGCGCCACCGCGTGCCGGGAACTGACCCAGTTGGCGGAGCATGGCCTGCTGGGAAGGACGGGGCAGGGCAGGGGGACGAGGTGGCGATCGTGCTGCCGGCGTGAGAGTCTTCACCCCGGTGCGTGCCGACGCCAATGTGCGCGCATTGCCGGCATCTCGCGGCGCGGCACAATAGTTCGGCAACCACGAGAGCGACCCTTGCCCAGACTGCAACCCCTGCCGCCCGAAACCACCCCGGAACTGAAGGCGCACTTCGACTTCTTTCTTTCCACCCTGGGCGTTATGCCGAACAGCGTCCTGACCATGCAGCGCAAACCGAAGCTGGTGCAGGCCTTCGCCCAGCTGAACGCCGCCGTGATGGACCCGGCCGGCGAGGTGGACCTGGGGTTTCGGCGGCTGGTGGGCCATGTGGCCAGCAAGGCGGCGGGGTGCCTGTATTGCCAGGCGCACACGCTGCTGGGCGCGCACAACTTCGGCGTGAGCGACGAGAAGCTCGCCGCCGTGTGGACCTACGCGACCAGCCCGCTCTACACCGACCGCGAACGGGTGGCCCTCGACTTCGCGCTGGCAGCGGCGGCGCAGCCGAACGCCGTCACCGACGAACAGTTCGCGCAGCTGCGCCAGCATTGGAGCGAAAGCGAGATCGTCGAACTGCTGGGCGTGGTCGCGATGTTCGGTTTTCTCAATCGCTGGAACGACACCATGGCCACGCCGCTGGAGGCGGTGCCGGCCGAGGTCGCGCGCAAGGCTGTGGGCGGGCAGGGTTGGGACGCGGGGAAGCATCGCTAGCGGGTCGAACTCATGCTTTCCAGCGGGTTCTCACCCATCGCGGACGCCAACGCCCGCGTCCTGATCCTGGGCACCTTGCCTGGGCAGATGTCTCTGCAGCTGGGCCAGTACTACGCCCAGCCGCGAAACGTTTTCTGGAAGATCATGGGCGTCTTGGTCGGGGCGGGGCCCGAGCTGGCGTATGAGGAGCGCGTTGAGCGATTGAAGCGCCGGGGCATCGCCTTGTGGGACGTCTGCGCCGAAGCGCATCGCCCGGGGAGCTTGGACACGTCCATCGCGGGCGCGAGCGTGGTTTCCAACGACATCGGGGGCTTCCTGCGCACCCACCCCGAGGTTCGATTGCTTTGCTTCAACGGGGCCAAAGCCGAAGCTCTCTATCGGCGGCTGGTCCTGCCTGCTCTTCCAGGCGACTTGAATGTGCGATACCTCGGGCTTCCGTCAACCAGCCCGGCCCATGCAGCCATGAGGCTCAGCGAAAAGCGCGACCGGTGGGCTGCGATCGAGAGCTTCCTGGTCTAAAGCGCAGTTGCTCAGCTCGCCCTGAAAACCAGCAGCAGATTATTTGCCGGCATGGCGTGCCGCTCGCGAGGCGCCGGCCCCGCGCAGCGTGCGCCTCGCACTCAACGTCGGCCAGACGGCGGATGCCCCATGCGGGGTCGCGTTCCCGAAGGCTCGCGTCGAACGCCAGGTTGCCGGGCGAGGTGGGGACGTCTTCCTCCAAATAGGGCCCGTAGGTGATAAGTAGGCCGCTCGGCCCGAGGTAGCGGGCCGAGCCTTGCATCAGCGCAGCGCAGGTGGGCCAGGGCGAAATGTGCAGCATGTTGGCGCAATAGATCGCGTCGAAGCGCTCGGCAAATGCGGGGCCTTGCGAGGGCCAGCTCGGCGCCATCACGTCGAGCAGGAGGGGCGGGCGCACGTTGGTGAGGTTGGCTTGAGCGATGTACGCAGCGATCGAGGGGAGGGCGCTTGCGTCAGCATCAGTGGGTTGCCATGTCCATGACGGCATGCCCGCCGCGAACCAGACGGCGTGCTGGCCGGTGCCGGACGCGATCTCGAGCGCTGTGCCGCTGCCGGCAACACAGTGCGCAGAACGTCGAGGATGGGCTGCTTGTTGCGATCGGCTGCCGGGCTGTGGAGCGGGGTGAGCATGGTTTGCGCCTGCAGGAAAGTTGCGTTTCGTCAGGCGCGCAGCTTGCGCCCGAGGTGCTTTTCGACGGCGTCGATCTTGGATTGCAAGCGCGACTCCGTGCCGGCCCGGTAGTCCATCTTCAGGTTCATGCCGACGCGCGCGCAGTCGGGCTCCAGCGCGCGGAAGCAGTCACTGACCACTTTCATTACTTCGTCGAAGCTGCCTTCGAGGATCGTGCCCATGGGCGTAAGCCGGTACGGCACGCCGCTTCGGTCGATGATGTCGAGGATGCGCGCGACATGTTTGCTGACGCCGTTGCCGCGGTCGGGCGGGTTCATTGCGAATTCGAGAAGGACCATGTTTGTTTCCGTTTCAAGCGGTGATGCCATTCAGGCTCTCCTCGCTCCCCAGTACCCATAGCTTGTCTTGTGACAACACCCGAGTCGTGAATGCGTTGCTTTTCTGAAGGCGTTTCGCCAGCTCCTGGCGCGTGTAGAGCGTCGGATTGACTTTGCGGCGCAATGTGTCGCCTGCCTCTTCGAGTGCGGCGAAAAGCTTGCCGTAGCCCACCGAATCGGCGATCACCATGAGGTCCACGTCACTGGAGGGCGAGTCCTGCCTTCGGGCGATGGAGCCGTAGACGAACGCCGCGTGGATTCGATCAGTCACAGGCGCGAGCGCAACCCGCAGCACGTCTACGAGACCGGATGTCTTCAAGACGATCCCACGCAGTTCCTCGAACACGGGCGACGCCATGTTCGCCTGGTAGTGCTTCTGGTTTCCCCTGATGGAGACGTTGAGCAGGCCAGCGCTCGCCAGCGAAACAAGCTCACGCTGTACGGCGCCTGTACCCGATTGCGCAAGCGCGACGATCTCATTGGAGAAGAAGCTGCGGTGCGGGTGGGCGTAGAGGAGGGCAAGCACGCGCTGGCGGACACGCGGAAAGAGCGCGTCCGCCGGGTTAGTTGATGCGTGTGAGTCCTTCATACCCAATATGGGGTTGATCATACCCAAATTGGGTTCAGATGGCAAAGGCGTTGACGCGTGCTGTGCAATGATCGCCGTATGACTCCTGCGCCGCAGACCCGTTTCGACACGCTTCCCCTCTCCACCCGCCACGTTGGAAAACCTCCAGCGGCTGGGCTACCTCGAGATGACGGCCGTGCAGGCTGCGAGCCTGCCGACTGCGTTGCTGGGCAAGGACCTGATCGCGCAGGCCAAGACGGGCAGCGGCAAGACGGCCGCCTTCGCGCTGGCGCTGCTGGCCAATCTCAACCCTCGCCGCTTCGCCGTGCAGTCGCTCGTGCTGTGCCCCACGCGCGAGTTGGCGGACCAGGTCACCACCGAGATCAGGCGCCTGGCGCGCGCTGGCGACAACATCAAAGTGGTCACGCTCTCGGGCGGGGTGCCGCTGCGCGGCCAAGCAGCCAGCCTCGAGCACGGCGCGCATGTCGTCGTCGGCACGCCCGGTCGTGTGCTCGACCACATGGGCCGCGGCCGCCTGTTGCTCGATGCCTTGAACACGCTGGTGCTCGACGAGGCCGATCGCATGCTCGACATGGGGTTTGTCGACGACATCTCGAAGGTGGCGCGAGAGTGCCCCCAACAGCGGCAGACGCTGCTGTTTTCGGCGACGTACCCGGAGGGCATCGGCAAACTGGCCTCGCAGTTCATGCGCGACCCGGTGACGGTGAAGGTGGAAGCGCAACATGGCGGCGAGCAGATCGAGCAGCGCTGGTACGAAGTGGGCGAGCGCGAGCGGTTGCCGACGGTGGGGCGACTGCTGGACCACTTTCGCCCGGCCAGCGCACTGGCCTTTTGCAACACGCGCGCGCGTTGCAAGGAGCTCGTCGAATTGCTGCAGGCGCAGGGCTATAGCGCCCTCACGCTGCACGGCGACTTGGAGCAGCGCGACCGCGACCAGGTGCTGGTGCGATTCGCGAACGGCAGTTGTTCCGTGCTGGTCGCGACTGATGTCGCAGCGCGCGGCCTCGATGTGGCTGGGCTTGCGGCCGTTATCAACGTGGACGTGACACCGGATTCTGAAGTGCACGTGCACCGCATTGGCCGCACCGGACGCGCCGGCGAAAGTGGCTTGGCTTTGAGCCTTGCGAGCATGGACGAGATGGGCGCAGTGGGACTCATCGATCAGTTGCAGGGGCGCGCATCGCAGTGGCATGACCTGGCCGAACTCACGTCGACCGGCAGTGGCCACCTGCTGCCGGCCATGGCCACCATCCACATTCAGGCCGGGCGCAAGGAGAAGGTTCGACCCGGCGACGTGCTGGGCGCGCTCACGTCCGACCTGGGCTACACGCGCGAGCAGGTGGGTAAGATCGACATCAACGAGTTCGCGACCTATGTGGCCATGGAGCGCAGCATTGCGGGCGAGGCCGCGGCGCGGTTGAACGAGGGGCGCATCAAAGGGCGGAGTTTTAAGGCGCGGTTGCTGAAGGATTGATGGCAACCTAACAAACGAGGATATTAATGGCTACCAGAGACACCGCGAAACTCGCTGTCCTCATTGACGCTGACAATGCCCAAGCATCAATTTGCGAGGAACTACTGGCAGAAGTCGCGCTATGGCACTGCAAGCATCAAGCGTGCATATGGCGACTGGACCACAACCAATCTCAAGGGCTGGAAAGAGATTCTGCACCGACTAGCTATTCAGCCGATCCAGCAATTCAGCTACACGAGCGGGAAGAACGCCACGGATTCAGCGCTGATCATCGACGCGATGGACATACTGCACCAAGGGGGTCTGAATGGGTTCTGCTTGGTGTCATCGGATAGTGACTTTACGAGGCTCGCCACCCGAATCCGCGAGGCTGGATTGGCGGTATATGGCTTTGGGGAGAAAAAGACTCCGCAGGCATTCATCGCGGCCTGCGACAAGTTCATCTACGTGGAGATTCTGCGGGAGGAAGTGGAGCAGCCGAAACAGGTGGAAGCAGTGGAGCTTCCAAAGTTAAAGCCGATGGTGCTGAAAGCGTTGGAGGCCACGGCCCGAGAGGACGGGTGGGCAACGCTGTCCGCACTGGGCAGTCAGCTAACCCGAAACCATCCGTCTTTCGACTCGCGCAACTACAAGGAGGCAAAGCTAGGCGAGTTGATGCGCAAGCAACCGTACCTTGAAATGAAAGAGGTTACGTCGGGCGATGCAGGTGCTCATGTGCATTGGCACGTGCGTCGGAAACCAGTGCTGGCGGCCAAAGCCTGAAATGGAAAGTGCATCGACGCGCACGTAGCTTCGTGCTACAACTGCGCATCATGGAGGGAGTGACAAAACATGCTGTTGAAGAAGGCAGACGATAAATCCAAGCGAGTGGCATTGCTTGAAGATTTGCAAAAGTCCACGCTGTTAGACACGCGGCAGAAGAAGTGGCTGCGCGAGGAGTTGGGCCGATTTCGCAAAGGCATCCAAGGTGAGCAGGATTCGGCTTACTACCTGGACCAGTACTTCAAGGACGGCTAAAATCACGTTCTGCTGCATGACCTGAGGTTCGAGTTTGAAGGCGACGTCGCCCAGATCGACCACATGGTGATCAACCGGCTGGGAATCTTCTACCTGATCGAGACCAAGAACTACGCTGGCAATGTCTTGATCAACTCCCACGGCGAGTTCACTGCGCAATACGACGAAGATCAGTTCGGCGTGCCGTCACCTATTGAGCAAAGCCGGAGGCATGAGCGCATCTTGCGGAGACTGTTGGGGCGCTTAGAAATCACTGCCCGAGTCGGGACTTCCCTGGAGTTCCACCACGTTGTCATGTTTCACCCCAAAGCCATTATTTCGCGGCCTCCGGCGAAGGAGTTCGATACGTCAAGCGTGATCAAGGCGGATCAATTTCCCAGTTGGCATTCAGGTTTCGTCCACAAGATGTCGGGTGTTGGGATGGTGTTGCGCGGCATCGCCAATGTCCGATCTCTGGAAACGGCGAAAGACTGGGGGGAAAAATTGATGCGGCAACATCGTCCGGCCAAGTTGCTTGAATTGCCGCAATTTATGGTTCCGGTGGCCCCAAAGGTCACGGCCCCACTCGCTGCGGTGCCAAGACCGATTGACGCACCTACGCCACAAGTTGCAGGAGATGCGCCTGCGGAAGCCGGAGCCAGGCGGTTAATTTGCTTGCACTGCAATTCCAAAATCAGCTTCCCAGAAGGAAAGTACTGCTGGAACAATTCGGCCCGTTTTAAGGGCGGCCAGTACTGCCGCGAGCACCAAGCGCTCTTCTAGAAGGCAGTTGGAAGGCGGCGCGCCGCCTAAGGCTTGACAAACTTCAGCACGAATTCGTCCTTGGGCATCGCCTGCACCGGCGTGTTGCGATCGTGCGGGTCGGCCGGGTTGCGCATGAAGTTGCCCGACTCGACCATGCGGAAGCCTGCCGCCTCAACCTCTTGTTTGACGAAGGCCTCTTCGATGCGGTGCAGCGTGCCCGATTCTGAAATGCCCGTGCCCGGCCGGCCCGAGTGATCGGCGATCACGTAGATACCGCCCGGCTTGAGCGCCTTGAAGATGGCCGCGTTGGTCCGGGCGCGATCGACACCCATGTGACGAAGTCGTGGTAGTTGAACATCAGCGTGACGAGGTCCAGCGCGCCGGACGCCACCTCGGGGGGCGCCGGGTCTTCGCGGGGGCGTTGCACCGCGACGATATTGGTGATGGTGCGCACGCGCTCCGCGAGCGTGGGCATCACGGGTGCTGCGGATGCTTGCGGCAATGCCGGTGCGGCCTGGCCGTCGGGCTGCGCGAGCGCTGCCGCGTTCACGCGCGGGAGCGGGCGCTGACCGTACACCTTGCCGGTCGGGCCGACGGCGCGGGCGATCAGTTCAGTGGTGTAGCCACGCCCGGCGCTCACGTCGAGCGCCGTCATGCCGGGCCGCACGCCGATGAAGGCGAGCGTCTCAGCGGGTTTGCGACGCTCGTCGTTGATGCGGTCGGCGGAACGGCCGGGCGCGTTGACGAGGGCGACGGCTTGCGAGAGTGATCTTGACCCCATCCCACGGACAGGTAATGGCTTGATTCTCAAGCCGATGGGTTGTCCACGGCGGCGGTCGGCGCTTGCGACGAACCGACCGCCGCGGTGGGCAACCCGTGTTCCGGCGCGCGGG
>JACDFR010000047.1 GCA_013815685.1 Ramlibacter sp. | reverse complement strand
CGCGCGCTTTTTCTTCGGGCGCCGCGTCGATCTGGTCATACGCCTTGGCTTCGCCGCCGAACTTGGCCGCCAGCACCGAGGTGATGGCCGCCGTCAGCGTGGTCTTGCCATGGTCCACGTGGCCGATGGTGCCGACGTTGACGTGCGGCTTGGTCCGCTCGAATTTTCCTTTTGCCATTTCTATTCTCCAAAGAGCAATGCCCGTGTCGGGTTTAACGTCTGCATCACATCACCGATCCCACCGCACGGGCACGGCAGGGTGTGTGATCGCAGACAAAACAAGGTGAAAACAAGGCAGCTTCGCCGCCTTGTCCTCGGGTTTTTATTTGGTCCTTGCTGCCACGATGGCTTCGGCCACGTTACGGGGAGCTTCGCTGTAGTGCTTGAACTCCATCGTGTAAGTGGCGCGGCCTTGCGACATCGAACGCAGCGTGGTCGAGTAGCCGAACATCTCGGACAGCGGAACCTCGGCCTTGATGGCCTTGCCGCCGCCGACCATGTCTTCCATGCCCTGCACCATGCCGCGGCGTGAGGACAGGTCGCCCATCACGTTGCCGGCGTAGTCTTCCGGGGTCTCGACTTCCACGGCCATCATTGGCTCGAGGATGACCGGGCTGGCCTTGCGGCAGCCTTCCTTGAAACCGAAGATCGCGGCCATCTTGAACGCGTTTTCGTTCGAGTCCACGTCGTGGTAAGAGCCGAAGTGCAGCGTCACCTTGACGTCGACGACCGGGTAGCCCGCCAGCACGCCGGTGTTCAGGGCTTCGATCACGCCCTTTTCCACCGCCGGGATGTACTCGCGCGGCACCACGCCGCCCTTGATGGCGTCGACGAACTCGAAGCCCTTGCCGGCTTCGTTCGGCTCGATCTTCAGCACGACGTGGCCATACTGGCCCTTGCCGCCGGACTGGCGCACGAACTTGCCTTCGCTGTCCTCGACCGTCTTGCGGATCGTTTCGCGGTAGGCCACCTGCGGCTTGCCCACGTTGGCTTCCACGCCGAACTCGCGCTTCATGCGGTCGACGATGATTTCCAGGTGCAGCTCGCCCATGCCGGCAATGATGGTCTGGCCGGATTCCTCGTCGGTCTTGACGCGGAAGGACGGGTCCTCGGCGGCCAGGCGGTTCAGGGCAATGCCCATCTTTTCCTGGTCCATCTTGGTCTTGGGCTCGACGGCCTGGGCGATCACAGGCTCCGGGAATACCATGCGCTCCAGCATCACGATGGAGCTGGGGTCGCACAGTGTTTCGCCGGTGGTCACGTCTTTCAGGCCCACGCAGGCAGCGATGTCGCCGGCACGGATCTCGTCGACTTCCAGGCGGTTGTTGGCGTGCATCTGCACGATCCGGCCGATCCGCTCTTTCTTGCCGCGGATCGGGTTGTAGACACTGTCGCCCTTGGACAGCACGCCCGAGTAGACGCGCACAAAAGTCAGCTGGCCGACGAACGGATCGGTCATCAGCTTGAATGCCAGCGCGGAAAACTTTTCGCTGTCGTCGGCACGGCGAGTGACCGGCTTCTCGTCGTCGTCCATGCCCTTGACCGGGGGGATGTCCACCGGCGAGGGCATGAGCTCGATCACGGCGTCCAGCATGCGCTGGACACCCTTGTTCTTGAACGCGGTGCCGCACAGCATCGGCTGGATCTCGCCGGCAATGGTGCGGGTACGCAGGCCCAGGGTGATCTCGTCCTCGCTCAGGTCGCCCTCTTCAAGGTACTTGTTCATCAGCTCTTCGTTGGCCTCGGCCGCAGCCTCGACCATCTTCTCGCGCCACTCCTTGGACAGTTCGAGCAGCTCGGACGGGATCTCGGCGAAGTTGAACTTCATGCCTTGCGACGCTTCATCCCAGTAGATGGCCTTCATCTTGCGCAGGTCGACCACGCCGGTGAAGTTTTCCTCGGCGCCAATGGGGATCACGATCGGCACGGGATTGGCCTTCAGGCGGACCTTCATCTGCTCGTAGACCTTGAAGAAGTTGGCGCCGGTGCGGTCCATCTTGTTGACGAAGGCCAGCCGCGGCACGCGGTACTTGTTGGCCTGCCGCCAGACGGTTTCCGACTGGGGCTGCACGCCGCCCACGGCGCAATAGACCATGCAGGCGCCGTCCAGCACGCGCATGGAACGCTCAACCTCGATCGTGAAGTCCACGTGGCCGGGGGTGTCGATGATATTGATGCGGTGCTCCGGGAACGACAGATCCATGCCCTTCCAGAAACACGTGGTCGCGGCGGACGTGATCGTGATGCCCCGCTCCTGCTCCTGCTCCATCCAGTCCATGGTGGCGGCGCCATCGTGCACTTCGCCGATCTTGTGGTTCACACCGGTGTAGAACAGGATGCGCTCGGTGGTCGTGGTCTTTCCGGCGTCGATGTGAGCCGAAATACCAATGTTGCGATAGCGCTCGATAGGCGTCTTGCGGGCCATGATGATTTCCTTTCGGACAAGGATTTCGCCGCCTTCGGCTTTACGGAATCCTCGCCCGGTTAAACAGTTGAAAAGCCAGGGGCGGCCCGTCGCTCTTCAAGAAATGAAGGCAACGAAAAAAGTCAGAAGCGGAAGTGGCTGAACGCCTTGTTCGCCTCGGCCATGCGGTGCACTTCATCGCGCTTTTTCATGGCACCGCCGCGGCCTTCCGTGGCTTCCATGAGTTCGTTGGCCAGGCGCAGCGCCATGGACTTCTCGCCGCGCTTCTTGGCGGCTTCTTTCAGCCAGCGCATGGCCAGGGCCACGCGGCGCACCGGGCGCACTTCCACCGGCACCTGGTAGTTGGCACCGCCGACGCGGCGGGATTTCACTTCGACCATGGGCTTGATGTTGTTGATGGCCATGGTGAAGGCTTCCAGCGGGTCCTTGCCGGGGTTCTTCTTCTCGATCTGCTCGAGCGCGCCGTAGATGATGCGCTCGGCAACCGCCTTCTTGCCGCCTTGCATGATGACGTTCATGAACTTGGCGAGCTCGACATTGCCGTACTTGGGATCCGGCAGGATTTCACGTTTAGGGACTTCGCGACGACGTGGCATGGTTTCACCTCTTAACTTGCTTCAGCTGGCTTTTCCCTTTCGGGGGCCTAGAAAGCCATCAGGCCTTCGCTTACTCGACCCACACGGGGAATTCCGTGCTTCGGGTCACTACGCTCGATTCGCTTGCCAGGGCGATTCAAGCACCGACAAACTACAAATCCATTACGCCTTCTTCGGACGCTTTGCGCCGTACTTGGAGCGGGACTGTTTGCGGTCTTTCACGCCCTGCAGGTCCAGAGAACCGCGCACGATGTGGTAGCGCACACCCGGCAGGTCCTTGACGCGGCCGCCGCGCACGAGCACCACGGAGTGCTCCTGCAGGTTGTGGCCTTCGCCGCCGATGTAGGAAATGACTTCGAAGCCGTTGGTCAGGCGCACCTTGGCGACCTTACGAAGGGCCGAGTTCGGCTTCTTGGGCGTCGTGGTGTACACGCGGGTGCACACGCCCCGGCGCTGGGGGCTGTTCTGCATCGCCGGGCTCTTGGATTTGGTCTTTTCGACCTCCCGCCCGTGACGCACGAGTTGGTTGATGGTTGGCATTAAACGTCCCTAAACGTCGATAACTGACTACCGCGGATGCGGAAAATTAAAGAAAGCTTCTCCCGCCCCAAATTGCGGGAAAGCCTTCGAGTATAGCCCGGGTGGGTAAAACCTCAATGCCGGCGATAAAAGTCCTGCTGCCGCGTCACTTGATCCAGAGGCGCAGCGCATCCCAGGCCCGGCTGAGCACGCCCGCCTGCTCCACCGTTTCCAGGGCGATCAGGGGGACGTCGAGCAGCGGCAGATCACCCGAGCTGATCTTGAGCGTCCCCACGACCTGCCCCTTGGTCAAAGGCGCAATCAGCGGGTCCGGCCGCGCCACCTGCGTCTTGACCCGGCCGCCCGTACCGGCGGGCACCGCGACGACGACCGCTTGCGTGCGGCCGAGCTTTGCTGTTTTCTGCGCGCCTTTCCAGACCTCGGGTGTGACCACGGCCTGGTTGGCGTCGAACAATTTGACTGCCTCGTAGGCGGTGTAGCCCCAGTTGAGCAGCTTCTGGGCTTCGTTGGCCCGGGCGTTTTCACTGGCCGCGCCCAGCACGATGGCCATGACCCTGCGGGAACCGACATTCGGGAAGTCGCGCTTGGCCGTCGCGATGAGGCAGTAGCCGGCGGCGTTGGTGTGGCCGGTCTTGAGGCCATCGACCGTCGGGTCCCGGAACAGCAGCATGTTGCGGTTGGTGTCGTTGGCGGTGGGCGTGCCCTCGTAGCGGTACTTCCTGATCGTGTAGTAGCTGACATAGTCGGGAAAGTCCTGGATCAGCCGCATCGACAGGATGCTGAGGTCGCGCGCGGTGGTCGTATGGCCCGCCTCGGTCAGTCCCTCCGGGTTGCGGTAGCCGGTGGATTTCATGCCCAGGACCTTGGCCTGCTCGTTCATCAATTGCACGAAGCGCTCCACCGTACCGCCCACCCCTTCGGCCAGCACCACCGTCGCGTCGTTGCCCGATTGCACGATCATTCCCTTGATCAGGTCTTCGACCGGCACTTTCATGCTGGGATCGATGAACATGCGCGAGCCGGGCATCTTCCAGGCCCGCGTGCTGACGGGCAGCAGCTGCTTCAGGTCGATCTTCTTGCTGCGAAGCGCATCGAAGACGAGATAAGCTGTCATCAGCTTCGTGAGCGAAGCCGGTTCCACGGGGACATCGATATCGCGCGCCGCCAGCATTTGATTGGCCGTCACGTCCAGCACCAGGTAGCTGCGCGCGGCGATCTCGGGCGGCTGGGGCGCCTGGGCCGCCGCCGCAAAACAGGACAGGGCCAGGAACGACGCGGCCAGCGCCTGCTTGATGATTTTCATGGACACGAGGAGTTCAGGACCGAAGGTGGCGCACCACCAAGCTTTTAAGGAGGGGCAATTGTCCGTGAAAGAAGTGGCCGCCCCCGGGAACCACAGTAACCGGAAGTGACTGGGGCCGCGCCCAGTCCATCACCACGCCCAGCGCAACGGTGTCGTCCTGTTCGCCATGCACCACCAGGCTGGCCTCATGGGCGTCGGGGGGGAGGTTCGCGACACCGAACCGCGCCGCCGAGGTTCCGACAAGCACGATTTTCTCCATCGGGCGCAACGGCCACAATGCAGCGACCGCCCGCGTGGCGACAAATGCCCCGAAGGAAAATCCCGCCAGCGCAATCGGGCCGGAAGCAGCGTCGGCTGCGACGACGGCCAGCATGTCCTCCAGCTCGCCGCGTCCCTCGTCGTGCTCGCCCTCGGTGCCGCCCACGCCCCTGAAGTTGAAGCGCACGGCGGACCAGCCGGCCTGCACGAAGGCACGCGCAATCGTCTGGACGACCTTGTTTTCCATCGTCCCGCCGAACAAGGGGTGCGGGTGCGCGATCACGGCCGTGCCTTTCGACGGGTGGTCCGCGATCGGCTGGTCGCGCATGGCTTCGATCATGCCGGCTGCGCCGGCCAGCTGGAAGCGCCGGGTCTGCAAATTCATGGATCAGCGGCCCAGGTGCGGCGGCAACAGCAGCCGGTCGACCACCGTGCCGTTCTTCAAGTGCGATTCGACGATCTCATCGATGTCCTGCGCGTCGACGTAGGTGTACCAGACGGCTTCGGGATACACCACGGCCACGGGGCCGCCGGCGCAGCGGTCCAGGCAGCCCGCCTGGTTGACCCTGACTTTGCCGGGGCCCGACAGGCCCTGGGACTTCACTTGCGCCTTGCAACGATCGTAGGCCTGCCGCGCGTCATGCTGCGCGCAACAGGCCTCGCCGTTCTTTCGCTCGTTCAGGCAGAAAAAGATGTGGCGCCCGTAATAGGAAGATGTATCGCTCATGCGGCGATTCTATTTTGCGGATCGCCCCGCGAAACCCGCAGCAGCACATAGAACAGCGCGGCGTAGGGCCACGTCCAGCCCAGCCATTGCGCCAAGCCGTTGAAGCGGATGAAGCGCCCTTGTTCCCAGGCCTGCAATGTGTCGGCGAAATAGGCGCCGGCGGGTGCCTGGTTCAGCAAGCTCAGATGCAACATCAGGCCGGCGAGTACCAGGGCTGCGCAGCCCCGGCGCGGGACAGGCAGCAGCGCCGCGCCCAGCAGCGTGGCGGCCAGCAACCCCAACTGCACCGGGAGGCTGAGCCAGGCCCAGGCATGGGCCGGCCCCCAGCTCAGCGCCGCAGACAGCGCGGTGGCGCCGACGCCCACCACGACCGCACCCCCCGCGAAGACGGCCCGGCGGGCGGCGGAAGCGATGACCGAATATCCCAGCAGACAGGGTATGAGCGCGCCCAGTGCCACGCAAATCAATTCGGCGCCCGGAACCATCGGCTGCAGCTCGACGTCACGCACCGGCATCCATTCCAGAAACGGTGTGTCGAGCAGCCAGTCCGCCAAAGCCGTCTCCAGCCGCTCCAGCACCTGGCCCAGCCCGAACGGAACCGATGCTGGAAACAACAGCGCAAAGGGCCAGAGCGCGAGCAGCACCAGTGCCCCGCGGGCGTCGTCCACGAACCAACGGACCCGGAAGCGGCTCCATCGATCGATCGCCCCGGAAACTTCCAGTGCAGCGGCCACCATCGCGCCCAGCAACGCGCCGGCTGCGTTGAGCACGAAATCCAGGTTCGACGGGACCCGCGAGGGAAGATAGGTCTGCAGCGCTTCCATGGCCAGCGACAGCGCCGCCGCCGCCAGCGTCGAGACGGCAATGGCCACTACCCGGCCGGAGGGCGCCAGGCCCTGGCCGCGGCGCCGCACGAAGCTGAGGGCCAGAAGGAACCCGAGCGGGACATACCCGCCCGCGTTGGCGGCCACGTCGAAACCCGTCCAGTACTTCGGCAGCGGGCTCCAGAGAAACTCCCATGAGGCAAGGCCCTGGTTGCGCCAGCCGGTGAAGGGATACAGGCTGGCGTAGACGATCAGTGCGGCCCAGGCCTGGGAAAGCGGCCATGCCGAGGTCTTGTGCATGGCGGGCTTCAGAAGGGTTTGACCACCACGAGCACCACGGCCGCCAGGAGCAGCAACACAGGCAGTTCGTTGAACCACCGGTACCAGGTAGCGCTGCGGGCAGGGCCGCCGGATTCGAAACGGCGCAGCATGACGGCACAGAGGTGGTGGTAGCCCACGGTCAGCATGACGACGCCCAACTTCGCGTGCAGCCACCCGTTGCCGGGCCCGCCGCCGATCCCCCAACCCAGCCAGAGCCACAGGCCAAGGCCCAATGCCGGTATCGCCAGCACCGTAGCAAAGCGCAGCAGCTTGCGCGCCATCAGGATCAGCCGGTCCCGCTCAGCGGCAGATTCGGGCGGTACCAGCGCGAGATTGACAAAGATCCGCGGCAGGTAGAACAGCCCCGCGAACCAGCTGGCAACGAAAACGATGTGCAAGGACTTGACCCAGAGCATGGGACGAAGTGTAGGCAAATGCAAAAGACAAAAAAAACCCCGGCTTGGAAGCCGGGGTAGGAAGCCTTGTTGCTGTCACACATTAAGGCACCCGCTCAGGGAGGAAAAGCGGGGAGCGGCAAGCCGCCCAGCCGTAATTTAACAAACCCGACGGTCGGTTTCAATAGCGTGACAGAGTATTTTCCCGTGTCGTGGCCGTAAAAGCGCAAATCAGGTACGGAAGTCCCCCTCAGTCCGCCTTCCAGCGCCCATCCAGGGACCGGTTGGCGCAGATGGAGCAGAATTCCCGCATGAGCCTGCACGCCCCCTATCCTCAAGGCCGTCCGCGGCGACTGCGCCGCGACGAATTCACCCGCAATCTGGTGCGCGAGAACAGGCTGAGCGCGCACGACCTGATCTATCCGGTTTTTCTGCTCGACGGCCGTCAGCGCCGCGAGCCGGTCTCTTCCATGCCCGGGGTCGAGCGCTTGAGCCTGGACTTGCTGATGCCGGTTGCCGAGCAATGCGTCGGCCACGGCATTCCCGTCATGGCCCTGTTCCCTGTGATCGAGGCGCAACTCAAGACGGCGGACGGCCAGGAGGCATGGAATCCGCAAGGACTGGTGCCGCGCGCGGTGCGCGAACTCAAGGCGAAGTTCCCGGGCCTGGGCCTCATGACCGACGTCGCGCTCGATCCATTCACCACCCACGGGCAAGACGGCCTGCTGGACGACACCGGCTACATCCTCAACGATGAAACCGTGCAGGTGCTGGTGCGCCAGGCGCTGACCCAGGCCGAAGCCGGCGTCGACATCGTCGCGCCCAGCGACATGATGGACGGGCGGATCGGTGTGATCCGCTCGGCCCTGGAGGCGCACGGCCTCATCCATACCCGCATCATGGCCTACAGCGCCAAGTACGCCAGTGCGTTCTATGGTCCGTTTCGCGATGCCGTGGGGTCGGCCGGCAGCCTGGGCAAGAGCAACAAGAAGGTCTACCAAATGGACCCGGCCAATACCGATGAGGCCCTGCGCGAGGTGGCAATGGATATTGCCGAGGGCGCCGACATGGTGATGGTCAAACCCGGCATGCCGTACCTGGACGTTGTGCGGCGGGTCAAGGACGAGTTCCGCGTGCCGACGTTTGCCTATCAGGTCAGCGGCGAGTACGCCATGCTCAAGGCAGCCGCGCAAAACGGCTGGCTCGACCACGACGCCGTCATGATCGAAAGCCTGCTGGCGTTCAAGCGGGCGGGAGCCGACGGCGTGCTGACCTATTTCGCGCTCGAGGCGGCACGCCTGCTGGAAGCCTGAGAATCGCAGCATGCACATCGTTGAGTTCGCGTCCGGCACGCTCAGGTTCGTGGAACAGGTTCCCAGGGTGGCGCAGGAATCGGGCTTTATCTGGATCTACCTCGAGCGCGAGTCGCTGCACGAAGAGTGGCCCCAGCTACAGGAGGCGGCCCAGCGGTTGGGCGGCTCGGCGCTGCTGGACCTGCATGTGCAGGATCTTGAGAATCCTGCACATCCGTCGAACTACGACTACACCTCCATCTACGATGTGGTGGTTTTCAGGCGTCTCGCTACCGCGGCCGAGGTCGATGTCGAATTGAACGGCGGCGCGCGGCCCATTGCCGCGGCCGAATCGAACGCCCTGGCCGCCTTCCAGCGCATCCGCACGCGTGCCGTGGCGTTCGCCGCATTCGACCGGCTGCTCATCTCGGTGCATCCGGCGGGCTGCTTCACCGCGCGATCCTTTGTCGAACGCTATCTTGCCGACGCCGTGCACTCGGACGGCCTGGTCGTGGTCAGCCGCAGCCGCCTTCCCTCGAGTCCGTCCGACCTCATGCTGCGCATGATCAACGTGATGGTCGACAGCTACCTGGAGCTGCGCAAGGAGCTCAGCGCGGAGATGGACCGCTGGCAGCAGGCGCTTCTCCGGCCCCAGTCGGAAAGCGCCAACTGGAGCGCGCTGATGGCCGCGCGCGCCGAGCTGCACACGCTGGAAGACCTGTGCGAAGAACAGAACGACGCCATGCAGGAATGGCTGGATACGGCTCGCGAGCAGCCGCCGGCGGCACTGCCGCTGGCGGAGCGGGACGGCTTGATCGCCCGCGCCCGCGACGTGATCGAGCACATCCAGCGCGTGGTGCATCACGTCCAGCGCATCGAACAGGCGGCCGAGACGGCGGTACAGATCCACTTCGCGGCCCAGAGCCACCGCACCAACGACATCATGCGCACGCTCACGGCACTCACGGCGATCTTTTTGCCGCTGAACCTGGTGACCGGCATTTTCGGCATGAATTTCGACGTGATGCCCCTGGTCAAGGTGCCGCTGGGGTTCTGGCTGGCGCTCGCCGGCATGCTGGCCCTGGCAGTGACACTGGTGCTGGTGTTCTGGCGCAAGCACTACCTGGCCCGCGGCGGCCGCTAGCACGGCAGAGACGTGGCGCCAGGCTCGCTCTACATCGGCGGCGCGGGATGGACCCTGCCCCGAGCCGTCCAGGCCGCGTTCGATGGCACCTGAAGCCATCTCCAGCGCTATGCGAGTCGGCTCGGCGCCTGCGAAATCAACTCGTCTTTTCATCGCCCCCATAGCGCGGCCACGTACACGCGTTGGGCCGAAAGCGTGCATTCCAAGTTCAGGTTCAGCGTCAAGCTTCCCAAAACGATCACGCACGTACGCAAGCTGCGCGATTGCGAGCCCCTGCTGGACAAATTCATGGCCCAGGCAGGCGCGCTGGGTTCGAAGCTGGGCTGCCTGCTGGTGCAACTGCCGCCCAGCCTGGCCCTCGACCTGCCTTCGGCTGATCGCTTCCTGCAAGCACTGCGCGAGCGCTGGGGTGGCGACATCAGCGCCGAGCCTCGCCACGCCTCCTGGTTCGGGCCCGAGGCCCAGGACCTTTTCGCCGGCCACCGGGTAGCCAGGGTCCTGGCGGACCCGGTCCGCCACGAGGCCGGCGCACGCCCGGGCGGCCATCCCGGGATGGTGTACCTGCGCCTGCATGGTTCGCCCCGCATCTACTATTCGGCTTATGAGCCCGACTTGATCGCCGCACTCGCCCGGCGCATCGGCCTCGCGAATCGCGAAGGTGCCAAGGTCTGGTGCATCTTCGACAATACCGCCGCCGCAGCCGCGACAGACAATGCGCTCGGCCTTCTGGAGGCCGTTCACAGAGAGATGGCATGAACGCACCTCGCCACCGGGCCGAGCTCGATGCTGCAGATCCTCGAACGCATCGCCAAGAAGGTCGGCGCCAACGTCAACGACGATCCGCAGGTGCGCGCTCTGGAACAGGCGACTCGCCCGGAGGCACTGGCGGAGCAGATCGAAGAGTCCTATCGCGAGCGGCAGACCGTCCAGCCGCCCAAGGACGTCAATCCGTAGCCCCTCAGACGAAGGGCGCCGACAAGCCTTCGTTCTGAATGACCCGCCGCACCGCCGGCCGGTCCAGCATGCGTTGCAGGTAAGGGCCCAGCTGCCCGCGGCTTCTCGCCGGCCGTTCGTGGCTGAAATTTCGCGTCCAGCGGCAAAGCGTGAAGACATAGGGGTCCAGGGCGCTGTATGAACCGCCCGCGAACCACGGTTGGCCGTGCCTGGCGAACTCGGCATCGAGCTGATCGAGCAGTCCGGCGGCCCTACGCTCCGCGTGCGCCTTGAGTTGCGCCACCCCGGCCGCATTCCCCTCGTCGATCCACCGCTCACCATAGAAATAGATGCCGAGCGTTGCCTGCAAGGAATTGGTCAGCCACATCAGCCACTTGTAGAAGTGCGCGCGACCGGCGGTTGCCAGCGCGGGCGCCATGCGTGCGTCGGGCCAGCTATCGCAAAGATGCAGCACGATCGCCGCCGTTTCGTACAGCACCAGCTCGCCCTCGGTCAGCACTGGAATCAGGCCATTCGGATTGAGGCGCAGGTAATCGGGCTTCCTGTGCGCATTGGCGGCCCGGTCCACGAGCACGCGCTCGTAGGGAACGCCCATTTCTTCGAGCAGGATGTGAGGCACCATCGCTGCGGTGCTGGGGTAGTAATGCAGCTGGATCATTTTTCGGGGAGGCAATTTGGTGTCATTGTCGTCTCCCCGGCCGGTCACCGGCGCAAGCGCCGATTGTCAGGGCGAACGCGCCGGCGGCGTGACCCCGGCCTCGGTCCACCATGTCGTGAAAAACGTCAGCTCCGAGGGCGTCAGATTTTCGAGCGTGTGCTCCTGCCCGGACGGCAGATGCACCACGTCGCCAGGCTCCACCAGCCGATCCTCGGCGCCGATCCGCAGCCGCCCCCGGCCGCGCACGATGAAGAAAGTTTCGTCGTCGATATGGTGATGCGGTGTCGTGCACTGCAGGGGAGCAAGATGGGCCAATGCCGAGCCCCAGTCATGGGGCTCGCTGCCGGGCAGGAGCGGCAGGCGGCGAAAGCGGGTGTTGAACTCCATCGTCGTCACGCTACCGGCGGCCCGCTGGACCACCGCGTGCGGCGCAAGGCCTTCGGCTTCCCGGTCGAGCCAGACTGACAGGGCCCGGACGCCCTCGCGCGTCCTGACCGTACACGTCCCGGCGCCGTAGACCACCGCCGCGTCCCCGGCACTCATCAGCTGCGAGCCCGACCCGGAGATAACCTCGACGGTGCCGTCAAGTGCGAGAAAGAGGCGATCGCCTGCCCGGCCGGCCAACCGTGCAGTTTGATCGGGGCCCAGCTCGAGCAACGCGGCACCCACGGGCGAGATGCGCCCCGCGCGGGCCAGCTTCAAGTGTCGCCAAGCTCCGTCATCATGCTGCGCCGGCATCTCAAGTCTCCGGTTCGTGGGACCCGTCGGCTATGGATGGAGCCCATCAATTGATAACCAATGCGATTCCTTTAACCGCCGGTAAAGTGTACATGTTTCCAGAGTGGCCGGTGACTCCTTTAACGCAACCTCTGTTTCGCATTTATCATGATTTCGCGGCAATGAACCGGGAGATGCAGGATGGATAGAAATAGCGATGTTGTGGTCATCGGCGCCGGCCTGATCGGGTTGGCAGTTGCCGATGAGCTGGCACGGCGTGGCCGCAAAGTGTCCGTCCTTGATGAGCGGCCGCCCCATGAAGCGGCCTCCTGGGCGGGAGCAGGCATGCTGGCGCCTCATCCCGAACGCAAAGGCAGTGCCGGCTTCGAAAGCCTGTGCTTGCGCTCGTTCCAGCAGTACCCGCGGTTCGTGGCCGATCTCATCGAACGTACCGGCATCGATCCACAGTTGCGCACCGACGGGGTCTTGCTGGTGGCAACCAGCGGCGAGGAAGCTGAACGCCTGAGTGCGCGGGCGCACGAATTGAAGGCGAGCGGTGTAGAGGCCCGGTGGCTGGACGAAATGCAAGCACGGGCGTTCGAACCCGCACTGGGCGCGCAGCACCGGGGCGCCGCATTCGTCGCGGCCGGCGGGCAGGTGGACAACCGGGATTTGCTCGGAGCACTCGAAACGGCATGCCTGCGGGCAGGTGTACAGATCGACCGGGAATCGGCCAATGCATGCCTGGAGGTCGAACACGGGCGAGTGCGTGCCGTGAAAACGGCGCGCGCTCGGTTCGCCGCCCCCGTGGTCGTCAACGCCACCGGCGCGTGGGCTGGCCTGCTGAAAGGCGTTCCCCCCGGCGCCGCCATCCCGGTCAGCCCCGTCAAAGGCCAGATGCTGGCACTGAGGGCCCTCGCACCGCCGGTGCGGCGCTTGATGTGGCTCAATGATTGCTATCTTGTTCCGGGGCGTGGCGGCCGGGTCCTGGTGGGCGCCACCATCGAACAGGCAGGCTTCGACACCCGAGTGACAGCTGCGGGAGTGCATCAGCTTCTGGCCCTGGCGATCACGCATTTACCGCAGCTGGCGGACGCCGAGCTTATCGAAACATGGGCAGGACTGCGGCCTGGCAGCCCGGACGGTTTGCCGTTCCTGGGAGTAAGCGATATCGAAGGGTATGTACTTTCCGGTGGTCATTACCGCAATGGCATCCTTCTCGCGCCCATCACGGCCCTCCTCATCGCCGACCTCCTCGATGGAAAACGCATGTTCCGAGCCGGCGAATTCGCAAAGGCTGCGGCTGATGGTTGGCCCGGCTGAGAGTGCCACCTGCTCGGACAGTGGCCGCAAATATATATATCTCCACGGACGATATGTCTAGATATATATATCTCCACGGACGATATGTCTAGATATATATATTCATCTCTAAAATTGATGCTGCATTAGCTTCCCGAATGGAGTATTCGTTTACCTGCCCATGACAATGTGTTACAGCTTCCATAGCGCGTTAACTTTCTCGCATTCCTAGAATCTGAACACCAAAGAACGATAACGCGTGCCGTCCAGGGAGGACAACCGTGCACTATCTCGTCACTGCCACGCCCCCCACGCCCAATGGGGATCTGCACCTGGGCCACCTGTCCGGGCCCTACTTGGCCGCGGACGTATTCAAGCGTTTTGCACGCTTGCGCGGCCACGAGGCGACTTACGTTTCCAGCGCAGACGACAACCAGACCTATGTGGTCACCACAGCCGTCATCGAGCACCGCCCCCCCGAGACGGTAGCCGGCGACTACAACGAGCGCATCAAGCGGTCCTTGAGGCTTGCGCATATCGATGTCGACGTTTTCAACAAGCCGGATGCGGCGCATGGGCGGCTGGTCCGCGAGTTTTTTGCCCAGCTGCTGTCGCGCGAAAAGCTGATCGTCCGCGAAACGCCTTGCCTCTTCTGCGAGGATTGCAAGCAGTTTGTCTTCGAGGCTTACGTCGGCGGCACATGTCCTACCTGCCTGGAACAGACGCGCGGCAACATCTGCGAGGCCTGCGGCCATCCCAACGATCCTGTCGACCTGATCGAGCCGCACTGCAGCGCCAACAAGACGCACCGGCTGGTGTGCAAGTCGGCGCCGGGCCTGTTCCTGCCGCTCGAGCGGTACCGCGGCGACATCGAGCGGTTCTACCGGAGCCAGGACATCGTGTGGCGCACCCACCTGCTCGAATTTGTCCGGGATATCCTGGCGGCGCCGCTGCCGCAGTTCCGGCTGACTTATCCGACCGGCTGGGGCATTTCTTCGGACCTGCCGGGGCTCGGCGGACAAAGATTCAATGCCTGGGGCGAGATGCTGCCCGGACTGGTCAACAGCTTCGCGCTGGGCGGGCAGATGTGCGGCCTCGAGCCGGAAGGCACTGGCTTTCAGCCGGCGCCGGCGCGCACAGAGCTGGTGCAGTTTTTCGGCTTCGACAATTCCTTCTTTTTCGCCTTTGTCCATCTCGGGCTGATGTTCGCCTGCGGCTCCGAATGCATCAGGCCCAAGGCGCTCATCTGCAACGAGTTCTATGAACTCGAAAACCTGAAGTTCTCCACAGGCCAGAAGCACGCCATATGGGTCGGCGACTTCCTGGAGCGGTACAACGCCGACCTGGTCCGGCTTTATCTGTCGTACACGAACGCCGAGTTGCAGCGTACCAATTTCGTCCAGGCCGAAATGCAGTCGTGGCTGGAGCAGCACGTCGTGGCGCCATGGGCGCGCGTACGCGAGGCCACCGGCGGCGATTTCGACGAGGCCGCCGCCCAGCGCCGGTTCCGGGCCTACGCCGTACGTATCGAACGCTACTGCGGCGCCGAATTTTTCAGCTTGCGCCAGACGGCACGCGTGATCGTGCAGGCTCTCAAATGGTTGAGCCGCGGCGATGCGAGGCCGACACCCGCCATCCTGTCCACGCTGGCTGCGTTCTGCAGCCCCATCATGCCGTGCTTCGCCGACGAACTGGCGGCCTCACTGGGTCTGCCCGGCGTGGGCCGATGGGAAGAGCGCCACTCGCGCGTTGCCGTCGCCCCGAGCCAGCTGCCCGCCTTGCGTGTCGGGGCCCGCAAGGCTTCAGCCGCCGCGGCAGCAAGCGTGAATTGAAATGGAAGACCAGGCCTTTTCCCCGGAGTCGCTCGCGCGGGTGGCGGCGGCTGTCGCGCGCGTCGGCGGCCGGGACATCGAGCCCATCGGTGAGGTGCTGAGGGACATCGCCCGCACCGTCGAGGAGGTGCGCATTGCCCGCACACCCCCGCCCGACGAGCCCTACTGGCGCGCGCCGCTCTACCGCACCCACGCTCTCGAGATCGTTCAGATGTGCTTTGGTCCGGCTCGCGAATGGCTGCCGCACGATCATGGCACCTCATCGGGCTGGGTTCACGTGATCGACGGCCAAGCGGAACACGTGCTTTTTACGTTCGCCGAGGATGGCGCATTGCGCGAGCAGCGGCGGGAGATGCTGTCTACGGGCGCCCTCATCTTCATGCCCGAGCGGATGATCCATACGCTCGGGCCGGCAGGCGATCGCTTGAGCACCCTGTTCGCCTATGCCCCGCCCATCGCGGGCATGGGAGTCTACGACCCGGCCGCCGGATGCGGCTGCATTGTTTCCGATGACTGCGGTGCCTGGTGGCCCCAAACACCCGCGCAGCTCGTCCGTGAATTCCGGTTCCCTCGCACGACCTCTCTTTCTTCAGGAGACTGAATTGGACACAGCGGCCCCCCAGAAATCGACCTACCTCGCCCGAATCGAAACCCTGCTCTACGCGCCCGATATCGATCGCAAGCTCAGCGAGCCCGGCTTCCGGGATCTGCCCGCGGAAATCTCCGAATTGACGCGCCGGGCCTTCGAGGAGGAATCCGCTGCGGACCAGCAGCACGTTCACGAGGTTCTGTACGCGATCAACGTCGCTTCGCTGGCGTTGCCCTGGGAATGCGACGCGGTCTGGCCGAATCACCCTTTGATCGCGGGCATCAGGCGCACCATCGAGTCCGCTTGGGAACGCAGCGAGCGGGTGCGGCATGAGCGCGTGCTGCAGTCGGCGCCCCCGGCCGCGAAGTTCGAGCAATGGATCACGGAGCACATCCGCGACCACAGGTCGAACGTCAGCCATCCGCTGTTCCGCTTCCTCAAGGAAGAGGCGACGCTCGACCAGCTGCGCCTGTTCTTCTTCCAGGAAACGCCCTTCGACATCTTTCATGCGGACCTGATCACCATGATGATGCCGGGCATCTATGGCGTCGTCAAACAGGAGATGGCCCACAACTTCTGGGACGAGATGGGCGGCGGGCGCGCCGAGGCCATGCACCGCACCATCCGGATAGACACCGCCCGCAGCCTGGGGCTGGACACCGAGGCCCATGTGCGCGAGATCCACCGGTTTTGCTGCGAGGAGCTGGCCCTGGCCAACATGTACTTCGACACCATCGCCAACCGCGGCAAGCTGCTGCAGGGGATCGGTGCGATGCTCGCGACCGAGACCATGGTGCCGGGGCGCATCAACCACCAGATCGCCGGCTTCCGGCGCAACGGCCTGGACGACGGCCAGATCTACTACCTGACCCTGCACGCCGAGGTCGATATCGAGCATGGCCGCGGCTGGATGCGCAATGTCGTGCTTCCGGTGCTGGGACAGCACCCGGCGGCCCTGCGCGAAGTGCTGCTGGGCGTTGAACGGCGCCTGCACTGCGCCGGCGCCGTGTGCGACCGCATGCTGCGCTTTCTCCCGGCGGCAGCGCCTGCGCAAGCGCGCGCCCTGGCCGGAGTTTCCTGATGGCCGCGCCCGGCGCAGCTTTGGGACGCCTGCAAGGCGTCGCGCTCTACGTGGGTGCCGTGCTGGGATCGGGCGTGCTGCTCATCCCCGGCGTGTCGGCCGAGGTCGCGGGTCCGGGCGCGCTCATCGCGTGGGCGCTCATGTCGCTGCTGACGCTCCCGCTGGCACTCACCATGACGGTGCTGGCGGCACGCTTCCCTGGCGGGGGCGGCGTGGCGACGTTTGTCGACAAGGCGTTCGGGAGAACGGCGTCGGCCATCACCGGATGGCTGTTCCTGCTGGCGGTGCCGATCGGCACGCCGCTGGTGGCCATCATCGGCGCCACTTACATCAGCACCGCGTTCGGCTTTCCGGATGGCTCGCCGATCGGCTGGGCATGCGGCATCGTCCTGATCGCGTTCGGCTCGAACTATCTCGGCATCAAGACCGCGAGCCGGGTCCAGGTCGCGGTGGTCAGCGCAATCGCCCTGACCCTGGTCGTGGCCATCGTGGGCGCGCTGCCCCAGGTCGAGGCCGTGCGCTTCCAGCCGTTCCTGCCACACGGCATGCTCGGCGTCGCCCAGGCCATGGCCCTGCTGTTCTGGTGCTTCATCGGCTGGGAGGCGGTGACCTACCTCTCGGGCGAATTCAAGAACCCGGCGCGCGATCTGCTGCCGTCCGTCCTGGTAGCGGCGCTCGTGGTAACCCTGCTCTATGTGGGCACGGCCTTCGTCATCATCGGAACCGGCCAATACGGCACCCAGGCCAGTGAAGCGTCGCTGGTCCGTGTCATCCAGGCTTCGCTGGGCGACATCGCGGGCGCCGTCGCGGGAGTGGTGGCATTCTGCTCTTGCGTGGCGGTCGACATCGCTTATGTGGGGGGCGCGTCGCATCTTGCGCGCGCGCTCAGCGAAAAAGGAATGGCGCCCGACTGGCTGGGGACGACGCACAAGCGCTACGGCACACCGGTGGGAGGACTGGCCCTCATCGCCGCGGGCACCGTCACCGTACTGGCGTTGAGCTTCACCGGCGTACTCACCGTGCGGTCGCTGATTGCGCTTCCCACGGCGAACTTCGTCCTGACCTACGTGCTGGGCTGCGCGGCCGGCGTGGCGCTGGCGCGCAGCCCGGTCGAGCGGGGCCTGGCCATCGTGGCGCTGGTGGCCAGCGTGGCCGTGGCGCCTTTTCTGGGCTGGGCGCTGCTGTATCCCCTGGCCATCGGCGTCGTGGTCATGCTGATGCTGCACAGGATCGTGCCCAAGGGAGAGGCTCAACGTGAAGCATGATGCACTGTACGACGTGGTGGGCATCGGCGTCGGCCCGGCGAACCTGAGCCTGGCGGCGCTGCTGCACCCGGTAGCGCAGGTCAACGCACTTTTCCTGGAGGCCCGGGACGACTTCGCCTGGCACCCCGGCCTGCTGATGAACGGCTCGACCCTCCAATCGTCCTACCTGAAGGACCTGGTGTCGCTGGTCGACCCCTGCAACCCCTTCAGTTTCTTCAACTTCCTGGTCAAGAACCGGCGCGTCTACCGTTTCCTGGTCGCCGATCAATCCGCCGTCAGCCGGCAGGAATACGCGGCCTACTACCGCTGGGCGGCCAAGGGGCTCGCGTCGGTCCGGTTCGCCGCACCTGTGCGGTCCGTCCGCCATGAAGGCGGCGTATTCGCGATCGATTCAGGCGGCGTCACCGTGCGCAGCCGCCACCTTGTCATCGGTTCGGGCGCTCCTGCGTGGGTGCCTCCGCACCTGGCCAATGTGCTGGGGCCGAAGGCATTTCATGCCGCCGAGTTCCTTAGCCGCGAACCGGATCTCAAAGGCAAGGTCGTTGCGGTCGTCGGCGGCGGCCAGACCGGCGCGGAAATCGCCTACCGGCTGCTGCGCAGCAAGGAACACGGCCCCAAACGCATCCTGTGGATTTCGCGCAGGGCCAACTTCATCCCGCTCGATGAATCGCCGTTCGCCAACGAGTACTTCACCCCGCGCTATGCCGACTACTTCTATTCGCTGCCCGCCCGCTCCCGCGAATCGCTGCTGGACCAGCAACGTTTTGCCAGCGATGGGGTGAGCGAAACGCTGCTCAGGCAGATCTACCAGTGCCTGTACGAGCTGGACTTCGTCGACCAGGACGATCGCGGCTACGAGCTCCTCCCGGGACGCGAGCTGGTGGCAGCCCACCCGGACGGCGACGGCCTACGCCTGAAGCTGGCGACCGACCATGCCACCGAGGAATGCCGCGCCGATGTGGCCGTCTTCTGCACCGGCTACAAGAGCGGATTGCCGGACTACCTCGCCTCGCTCAAGGGGCTGATCGATTACAGCGAAAGCGGCGTCCCCGTGGTGCGGTCCGATTTTTCGCTGTCGTGGGCCAAGGAGTCCACCAACCGGATCTTCGTGCACGGAATGTCGCGCGGCGTGCGTGGCGTGGCGGAACCGAACCTGGGATTGATGTCTTGGCGCAGCGCGCACATCGTCAACGCACTGTGCGGTCGGCCGTACTACGACATCGCGACGGTGGCGGGGCCGGTCAGCTGGCCGAACTGCCCGGCGCCCAGCGCGGCATTTGTGGGCCAGCCGGCCAGCCCGTTCACCCGGCTCGACGAACTGACGACGGTGCGAAGGGCGGCGTGACGGACTTCGGGCCCATCACTTCAAGCCGAACAGACGCGCCCCGTTGTCCCAGGCGATCCGGCGAGCGACGTCGGCCGGCAGGTCGCCCAGCCAGGCGCGGTAGCCCTTCATCAGCTCGTCGTAGTACTGCCAGCGCTGGTTCACCCAGGTGTCCGAGCCGATCATGAAGCGGCCTGGATACTTCAATACCAGCTCGCGCCACTCGGGACACAGCTTGCCCGATTCGCAGGTAAGGCCCGGCCGGTAGGAAAGCTCGCCCATCAGCAACGGGTACCTGGCCAGCAGCTGGTCGACGCGTGCCGCCGGGGCACCGCCGATGCCGGTGTGGGCCCAGATCAGCCGGACGTTGCGCCCCTTGGAGGGTGTGCTGGCCATCAGCAGGTCGATCGCCGCGTCGTCCGCATGCGCCAGCACCGCCAGTGATTTTTCTTCCGCAAGCGCCATCAGCTTTTTCGCCACCGGGCCGTTGGCATTGGCGCTGTCGTAGAGATGGAACTCGCCCAGGCCGCGAAACGGTCCTGCCGCCGTGCCGCGCGCCAGTTCCGTTTGCACCATGTCGTAGATCGATTCGTCGCGAAACCAGCTGTCGTAGTCGGCGCGGTTGCGGTAGAGCCGGACGAACGGCACCACCGTGACGCCCGCCTCGCGCGCTTTCGGGGAAGCCAGCGCCTGGGTGCCGTCATTGGGGCGCGAATTGGCGACAATGGCCTGGACGCCGTTGCGCTTCATCCGGTCCAGCACGTCGGCGAGCGGATGCGGCGACTGCGCATCTTCGTTGTAATGAAGGTGAGCGTCGAACAAGGGGCCGGCGTAGTCGGCGGCCTGTGCTCCGCATGCGAACGCCATGGCGGCAAGCGCTGCGGCAATCAGTCGGCATGCCGGCATCTCAGCCCAAGTGCTGTGCAAAGAAAGCGTTCGTGCGCTCGCCCGCCGCCCTGGCGGCCGGCTCGTCGTAGGAGCCGCGCTGGTCGCAGTTGAAGCCATGACCCGCGGGGTAGACATGGACCTCGACTTCAGGATGGGCTTTTCTGAAGGCCTCGATGCTTTCAGGCGGAATCCACCGGTCGTTGTCGCCGAAGTGCGCCATGACTGGAACCTTGGGCCGGCGCGCGGCTTCATCGGGCGTGGTCATCCCGCCGCCATAGTAGGGAACGGCCGCCGCGAGCCCATCGAGGTTGCAGGCCGCCCGCCAGGTCAGCAGGCCGCCCCAGCAGAACCCGACCATCCCGACTTTTCCCGCCTGCGCCGCGTGCCCGATCGCCGCCTGGAGGTCGGCCATGACGCCGGGCGCGGGCAGCAGCTCCACAGCGGCTTTCAGCGCCGTGCCCGCGTTCATGTCTTCCGGCGAGTAGCCGATGTCCACTCCCGGCTTCACCCGGTGGAACGTCGCCGGCGCCACCGCGAGATACCCCTGCGCGGCATACCCGTCGGCGACGGAGCGGATATGCGAATTGACGCCGAAGATCTCCTGAACGGCCACGATCCCGGCCCGTGGCCGGCCAGCGGGCCCGGCCACGTAGGCCGGGAACACAAACCCGTCCACCGCCTTGAGTTCGACGTAATTGCCCATACGGATCTCCTGTAGTGCTGTAATGCGTTCACGCGGGGCTAGGGCCTGTTCACACTATTTATGCAAGATGCATAAATAGTGTGAACAGGCCCTAGCTTACCCCCAGGATTCTTGCAGGAGACGAGAGTGGAGCAGGTGTTACTTGTCACGGGCGCGAGCCGCGGAATCGGCGCCGCCACCGCCCTCCTGGCGGCAAGCAAGGGCTACAGCGTGGCGGTGAATTACACCGCCAACGCCGCCGCGGCCGAAGCCGTGGTGAGCGAAATAAGGTCCGGCGGCGCAAAGGCGGTCGCGATCCAGGCCGACGTGGCGCAGGAAGAGCAGGTGCTCGCCATGTTCGCGCAGGTCGACAAGGATCTCGGCAGGCTCACGGCGCTGGTCAACAATGCGGGGGTGGTCGACCAGACGGCACGGGTCGACGCCATGAGCGTCGCTCGCCTCAAACGCATGTTCGACATCAACGTGATCGGCTCGATGGTCTGCGCCCGCGAAGCCATTGGCCGGATGAGCACGCGCCATGGCGGCAGCGGCGGCGCCATCGTCAACGTTTCCAGCGCGGCCTCGCGGCTGGGCGCGCCGGGCCAGTACGTGGACTACGCGGCGGCCAAGGGTGCCATCGATGCCTTCACCATCGGGCTGGCCAAGGAACTGGCGGCGGAGGGCATCCGGGTCAACGCGGTGCGGCCCGGCCTGATAGAGACGGACATCCACGCCTCGGGCGGCATCCCCGACCGGGTGCAGCAGCTGGCGCCGCAGGTACCGATGCAGCGCGGCGGGACCGCGCTGGAAGTCGCGCAGGCCATCGTCTGGCTGCTGTCGCCCGAAGCCAGCTATACCACCATGTCGCTGGTGGACGTGTCGGGCGGCCGCTGATGGACTTCAAGCCCCTGGTGACCCTGCTGGCGGTGGTGAATCCCCTGGCCATCGTGCCGTTCTTCATTCACTACACCCAGGGCTTCACGCGCGCGCAAAGGCGGGGCACCGTCATCACGGCCTCGTTCAGCGCCTTCCTGGTGATCGCGGCGAGCGCGCTGCTGGGCCTGCAAATCCTGGAGTTCTTCGGCATTTCACTGGCCAGCTTCCAGGTGGGCGGCGGCATGCTGCTGCTCATCAGCTCGATGAACATGCTCAATGCCCAGCCCGCGGAGGCCAAGCCGCACACGCACGAGCTGGAGGACGGTGCGCAAAAGGCGGCCATGGGCGCCAGCATCGCCGTGGTGCCGCTCACCATCCCCCTGCTCACCGGCCCGGCGACGATGTCCACCGTGGTGATCTACGCCGAGCGGGCCGACAGCTTGCTGCAGATGTCGGCGCTGGTGGGCTACGGCGTCGTGATCGGGCTGGCCACGGCGCTGTGCTTCACGCTGGCCGACCCGATCGCCCGGGTGCTGGGCAAGACCGGCATCAACGTGATGACTCGCCTGATGGGCCTGATCCTCGCGGCCCTGGCCGTGGAAGTGATGGCCGTCGGCCTGGTCAAGCTGTTCCCGGGCCTGGGCCTGGTGCGTTGAGCGCGGCGCTCTTGCCGGTCTTCTGCAGGATCTTGACGAGCTGGCTGCTGGTGTTGCGCAACCGCTGTGCCAGCAGCTGCGTGAGCTTGACCAGCAGCTTGGCGCCCACGCCGGGGTTGGCGTTGATCAGCCGCCCCACCGCCGCCCGCGTCAGCAAGGCGGCCTCGACCTCGCTCAGGGCCCAGCAGCTGGCATAGCGCGGCTCTCCGTCCAGCATCGACATCTCGCCGACCACGGCGCCTTGCTTGAGCACGGCCAGCCGCGTGGTGTCGCCCGGCTCCTCGCTGTCGAACTCGGCGCCGATCTTGCGTTTGCCCACATCCACGACGCCGTGCAGCAGCAGCATCATCCAGTCGCTCGGCTCGCCTTCGGCGATGAGCACCTGGCCCGGCTGGGCCCGGATGCGCAGCATGCTGGCGCCCAGCAGATCGGCCTCGGCGGGCGTGAAATCGCGCAGCAGGGCGGACTGCTGCAACAGCTCGCCCTGCCGCGAAAACGCTTCGCAAGGCCCCAGCAGCTCGAGGCCCCGGGACCTGAGCTGCTCTTCGACTTGCACGGACATGGCGTTGTGCACCTCAGCGCGCCTGCAGCAGCCACTGGCCGATTTCGTCGGCAGCGGCGTCGGTCGACGCGGCCAGCGCCCTCACCCCGCCAGGCGCATCGGCCGTCGGCGCGGGGCGCCGGATCACCAGGCTGCGCTGCGCCAGCAGCTTCTCGCCCGCCGGCGTGTTCTCCATCAGCGTTGCGCGCAGGCGCAGCAGGCCCCAGCTTTGCGACGGCGAGTCGAAAAAGTGCGAGAACTCCTCCAGCTCGATGCGCAGCACGCGCGGCATGCCGCCGCCGTTGCGGGCCAGGGCCGCGCTTTCTCCCAGGTCCAGCACCGTCCGCTCCCGGGCGAGCTGCTCGCGCAGGCGCTGGCGTATCAGCTGCGCAGGCGGCGCGCTCCACCGTGCCTGGGCATAGGGCCGCAGCTGGTGCGCGTCGGCATAGCCCAGGCGATACAGCACAGCCGAGCCATCGAAGGCAGCCGAAGCGTTGATCTCGGCCAGCACCAGCGGCAGCAGGGTTTGCTGCGTCACCGGTGGCGGCGTCGCCGGGCCGGGCCCGAAGTCGTAGAGTGCGCCCCGCACGGGCTTGTCGGGGGTGGCGCATCCGGCCAGGCTCGCCAGCAGCGCCAGCGTGAACAGGAACCGCGTCATTTGCCCGCCCCCGGCGCGGCGAATCCCGGCTCGCCCGGACCCGGCTCGACGCGGCCCGAGCCGTAAATCAGCGACTGCGGATTGTCATTGATGTTGTTCACGGTGCGGCTGAGCTGGCGCACGGCGCGCGAAGTTTCCTCCGTCACTCGGTTGATGCGCGGCAGCGTCGCCGCGTTGAAAGTGTCCGCGGCGTGCGACAGCGCTTCCGTTCCTTCCGCCAGGCGATCCATGGGTCCGTCCTTCTCGTTGAGCCGGCGGGCCGTCTTGCCTAAGTCGGCCGCCGTCTTGCCGACTTCGTCGGCGTTCTTTGTGACCGATCGCATGGTCGTCGTCAGGTCGGCCAGCGCGGGGTCGATCCCCTTGTCGACGGTGGCGTCCAGCCGCTTGGCCAGCCGGCTGGCGTCGGCTGCGGCGTTGCCCAGGTTGTCCAGGGCGGTGCTGACACGGCGCTGGTTGGGTTCACCCACGATCTCGCCCAGGCTCTTGGACACCTTCTCGATCTCGTCGAGGATCACCTCGCCGCGCGCCGTGATCCTGGCGAGCAGGCCGGGCTTGAGCGGGATGCGCGGCGGGTTGTCGTCGTCCTGGGGCAGGCGCGGGGCCGGCTGGCCGCTGTCGTCCAGCTGGACAAAGGCCAGGCCGGTCACGCCCTGGTAGCTCAGGGTGGCGAAGGTGTCGCGGGTCACCGGCGCGGCGCTGTCGATCTCCAGGCGCATCAGCACGTTCCCCGGGGTCTTCGGGTCGAACCCGATCCAGGAGACCTTGCCGACATCGACGCCGCGATAGCGGACCGCGGCCTGGGATTGCAGCCCGGTGACCGTCTCGCGGGTGGATATCTCGTAGAGGTCGCGGTCCCCGGTGTCGCGCGAGAGCCATGCGGCCAGGGCCACCAGCAGCGCTGCGACGACGACGACGAAGATGCCGGCCGCCAGGGCGTGGGCTTTGTTTTCCATAAGGTTGTGCCTTTTCTCCTGCTACACGGCAAAAGGATATTCGCGCAGCAGCTCCATCGCACGCTGCCCCCGTTCGCCGAGAAAAAAATCGTGGATGAAGGGATGCTGGAACGCGATCACCTCCTTGGGCGCCGCCGCCACGATGACCCGCTTGTCGGCGAGCACCGCGATCCGTGTCGACAGCTCGAACAGGGTATCCAGGTCGTGCGTGACCATGATCACCGTGAGCGCCAGGTCCCGGTGCAGCGAGCGCAAAAGGGTCACGAAGCCGTCGGAGCTTTCCGGGTCCAGGCCGGCCGTGGGCTCGTCCAGCAGCAAGAGCGGCGGGTCCATGATCAAGGCCCGCGCCAGCGCCGCCCGCTTGATCATGCCACCGGACAGGTCGGACGGCATCTTGTCCGCATCCTCCGGCTTCAGGCCCACCATCTGCAGCTTGACCATGGCGGCCTCGCGCACCAGCGCGGCAGGCAACGAGCGCAGTTCGCGCAGCGGAAAGGCGATGTTTTCCAGGACGGTGAAGGCCGAGAACAGCGCGCCATGCTGGAACAGCATGCCGATGCGGCTGGCCGCGCCCTTTTGCCCCAGCTCCTTTGCCGGCTGCCCCAGCACGTCGATCTCACCCTGGGCCGGCGACTCCAGCCCCAGGATCTGGCGCAGCAGCACGGTCTTGCCCGTGCCCGAGCCGCCGACGATCGCCAGCACTTCGCCGGGCTCGACCGTGAGCTCCAGGTCCTGGTGCACCACGAAGCGCCTCTCGGGCGTCCTGAACACGCTCCACAGCTTGCGGATGTCCACCATGGGCTGGCCCGCGGCGGGCAGGGGCGGGAGCGCGGGTTCCAGGTCCTTCACACGCCGACGTTGTTGAAGAGGACCGCGAAGAGTGCATCCACCAGGATTACCACCGTGATCGACGTGACCACCGACGCGGTGGTGCCTTCGCCCAGGCTCTGGGTGTTGGGCTTCACGCGCAGCCCGAAGTGGCACCCGACCAGCGCGATGAGCAGGCCGAACACCACCGACTTGATGCTGGCCAACACCAGGTTGTTCACGTGCACGGCCTCGGGCAGCGCCCTCATGAAGAAGGTGGGCGTGATGTCAAGCGACACATCGGCGGCGAGCATGCCGCCGGCCAGCGCACACAGGGTGGTCCAGACGCTGATCAGCGGCATGGCGACGGCCAGCGCCATCGCGCGGGGCATCACCAGCCGGAAGCTGTGCGAGATGCCCATCACCCGCATCGCGTCCAGTTCGTCGGTCACGCGCATCACGCCGATCTGCGCCGTGATCGCGGAGCCCGAGCGTCCCGCGATCAGGATGGCCGCCAGCATCGGCCCGAGCTCGCGTATCAGGGCGATGCCCAGGATGTTGACGATGTACGCGTCGGCACCGAACTGCTTGAGCTGCTGCGAAGTGAGGTAGGCGAGGACCACCCCGATGAGGAAGCCGACCAGCGCCGTGATGGGCAGCGCCGTGCCGCCGATGCGGTAAAGGTGCCCGGAAAAATCGCGCCAGGGCCCGTCTTGCGGTGCCCGGGCCAGGCGCCCGATATTGAGCGCGAGTTGCCCGATCAGGCGCACGAACGATTTGAGATGCTCCCCGGCCCGCAGCAGGAACGCCCCCAGCGCCAGGAAGTTGCGCACCCGGCTGGTCCGCCTCGGCGCCCGCGGCACCACCGTGAAGCGTTCCACCCGCTCGAGAACGGCACGCTGCTGCGGCAGCAGCTCCAGCTGCCCGGGCCATTGACGGCCCCAGTGGTCCCAGAGCACCTGGGCCCCCACATGATCGAGCTGCTCGACTTCGCGCAGATCCCACGCCTGGGAGCCGGCGCCTCCACGCAGCTGCTCCTGCAGTTCGCGCAGCAGGCCGGCACGGGCGAACTGCGACGCCGTCCATTGACCCAGCACCTGCAGGCGCGGGCCTTCCGAGGCGGGCTGGCGCTCGATGCGGGGGGCGGTAACCGGCATGAAGGCGGACGAGGGACCTGTGTTGAGTTCAGCATCCTAACTGCAGAGTCTTGACGCGGCTGTAGGAGAGGGCCTGGGATGCAGCCCGACATGACTTGGAATCTCCCCGGGTATAAACCAGATGCACCGGAGAGCCAATTTGAGCCGAACCACCCCTGAGATGCCGTTACCCAAGACCCTGCGCATAGGCGGGGCCTCGGGCTTTTGGGGCGACAGCAGCGTGGGTGCGCCCCAGCTGGTCGCCCACGGCGATGTCGACTACCTGGTGTTCGACTACCTGGCCGAGCTGACCATGTCGATCCTGGCGGGTGCGCGCAGCAAGGACCCCGGGCTGGGCTACGCCACCGACTTCGTAGCGGTGACCATGAAAGCGGTGCTGCGCGATGTGGCGGCCCGGGGCATCCGCGTCATCAGCAATGCCGGCGGCGTGAACCCGCAGGCCTGCGCGAGCGCGATCGCTTCTCTGGCTGTGGAACAAGGCCTGCACATCAGGATAGCCATCGTCGAGGGCGACGACGTGATGCCCCTGGTTGCGCAGCGGCGTGCGCAAGGCATTGCCGAAACGCCGGGTGGCGGGGCCCTGCCCGGCAAACTGCTCACCGCCAACGCCTACCTGGGCGCGTTGCCGATCAAGCAGGCGCTCGACGAGGGCGCGCAGATCGTCATCACGGGCCGCTGCGTCGACAGTGCCGTCACGCTGGGCGCCCTCATGCACGAATTCGGCTGGGGTGTGCACGACCATGACCGGCTGGCCCAGGGCAGCCTGGCGGGCCACATCATCGAGTGCGGCTGCCAGGCGACCGGCGGCCTGCACACCGACTGGGAGGATGTGCCCGACTGGGCCCACATCGGCTACCCGATCGTCGAGTGCAGCGCCGACGGCAGCTTCGTGGCCACCAAGCCACCGGGCACCGGGGGGCTGGTGAACACGGCGGTCATCAGCGAGCAGATGCTCTACGAGATCGGCGACCCGCGCCGCTACCTGCTGCCCGACGTCACCTGCGATTTCAGCCAGGTTACCCTGGAGCAGATCGGCCGGGACCGGGTGCGCGTGAGCGGTGCCCGCGGCTTGCCGCCCGGCCCGCACTACAAGGTGTCCGCAACCTATATGGACGGTTTTCGTTGCAGCGCCCAGCTGACCATCGTTGGGACGGATGCGGCGCGAAAGGCCCGGCGAACGGCCGACGCCATCCTGGAGCGAACGCGCGAGCTCTTCGCCTCGAACGGCCTGGCCGACTACAGCCGCACGCTGGTGGAAGTGCTCGGGTCGGAGCAAGGCAATTTCGGTCCCCGTGCCCGCGCCGGCGACATCCGCGAGGCCGTGCTGCGGCTCGCGGTGATGCACCCGCAGAAAGCCGCGCTGGAGCTTTTTGCCCGCGAGGTGGCGCCGGCGGGAACCTCATGGTCGCCCGGCACCACGGGCGCCGATGGCCGGCCCCGGCCCACGCCGGCGATCAGGCAGCACGCATTTTTCCTGGACAAGCGCCTGCTGGCGCCCAGCGTGCGGGCCGACGGCCGCAGTGTTGCTGTCGACGTGCCCGCCGGGCAGGCCGCAGTCCCCGCGCCGCCGCCGGCGGGGCCGGACATCGCCGGCCCCGGCTTGACTGGGCCCTTCGTCGAAGTCCCCCTGATCCGGCTGGCATGGGCCCGCAGCGGCGACAAGGGCGACACCTCCAACATCGGCATCATCGCGCGCCGGCCCGAGTGGCTGCCGTGGCTGCGTGAGCAACTGACCGAGACGCGGGTGGCGGGCTGGCTCGCGCATCTGGTTCTGGGCTCGGTCACGCGCTTCGACGTGCCGGGTATCCACGCCATGAACTTCCTGTGCACGCGGGCGCTGGACGGCGGCGGCATGGCGTCGCTGCGCAACGACCCCCTGGGCAAGGGCATGGCGCAAATACTGCTCACCATGCCGGTGCAGGTGCCGGGCGACTGGCTGGCCTAGGGCCGAAGCCCGGCGCCATGGCCTGGCGCAGGTGATCGACAAAACACTGCACGGCACGCGGCACCTGCGGCGCCCACGGCCGTATGGCGTAGAGACGCTCGCCGAAGAAACCGCGAGGCTGCCATTGCGGCAGCACCCGCACCAGCTGGCGGGCACCTTCTTCAAGCGCGCTGAAGTCCGGCAACAGGCCGATGCCCAGCCCGCCGAGCACGGCTTCGCGCAGGACTTCGCTGTTGTTGGCGCGCAAGGGGCCGTTGACGCTGACGATCACCGTTTCCGCCGCCTTGCGCGTGCCCTCGCGCTCGAACGACCAGCTCTGGCCGGCCGCACCGCGCAGGTACAGCAGGCACTGGTGCGATGCCAGCTGCGCCGGGTGCGACGGCGCACCGTGGCGCTTCAGGTAGTCAGCCGAAGCCACCAGCACCGAGCGGCTGGGGCACAAGACCCAGGCGACGTGCGTGTCGGGCGGCGCCTGGGTGTGGCGGATAGCGAGGTCGAAGCCTTCCTGGACCAGGTTGACGAAACGGTCGGTGAGGTCGAGTTCGAGACGGATGTCGGGGTAGTCGCGCAGGAATCCGGCCAGCGTCGGGGCGATGTGCTGCCGGCCCAGCGCCACCGGCGCGGTGATGCGTACCAGCCCGCGCGCAGAGCCCGCCAAGTCCTTGACGCTGGCGAAACTCTGCTCGATGCGGGTGAAGGCGCCCTGGGTGTCGTCTACCAGCTGCTGTCCGGCTTCGGTCAGGCCGACCGAACGCGTGGTGCGGCGCACCAGAGGCACGCCGGCCGCGCGCTCGAGCTCGGCAATGCGCATGCTGACCGAGGCCTTGGAGATGGCCAGGCGCCGCGCGGCCTGTGTGTAGCTGCGGGTCTGGGCCAGCACCGTAAGCAGGTGAAGGTCGGAGAACACAGGCATGGGGGTGGACGACATTCGTGTGCTCGCTATTCATATTTTTGAACAATGTAATCAAGATGCGGCTATTCTCAAAGCGCCGCGCGAGGCATAGACTGGAGTGCTTATCGCCAAGGAAGGCCGACATGAACGCACCCGACAAATCCCTTTCGAACGCCGCCGCCGCCGCCACCTCCATCGAGCATTGGATCGGCGGGCGAGTGGTCCCCGGCCAGAGCGGCCGCCGCGCCGACGTCTTCAACCCGGCCACGGGCGCCGTCACCGGACAGGTCGCCCTCGCCAACAACGCGGAGATCGCGAAGGCGGTCGGCGCGGCCC
>JACDFR010000092.1 GCA_013815685.1 Ramlibacter sp. | reverse complement strand
CTCGCGCACCTGGCGTCCCAGCCGCGCCGCCGACTCCGGCGGGAGCGGGCGCGCCGCCGGGAGCGGGACGGGCGAAGCCTGGCGGGCCTTGTTCATCAGCACCGCGGGCTCGCCCGGCAGGGCCGCTCGCGCCAGAAGTTCGTCCCATGCGGGCGCGGACTCGGGCTGCGCCGATTTCACGGCGGGCAGCATCGCCATCTGTGCCTGGGCGTGCTGGGTAACGCTGGCCTTGAGTTGCTCCACTTGCTGCATCAGCGCCGTGAGGTCCATGTCGCCGGCGGCGATCTGCGTGGGGCTCGGCGGCGTGAGAATCGGGGCTCCGGGGACGGCCGGCGTGGCACGCACGGAAGGCTCCGGCGGCTCGGCGGCTGCCGGGGAAGCAAGCGCCTGTGGCGGCGCGAGCTGCGATTCGTCGAAGGCGTGCAGGCCGGCCGTGGCTGGATCCGTGCGCAGGCGCAGCACGTCGGCGTAGCGCGACAGCGGCAGTGCGGGGGAGGCGCCGTCTTCGTAGGCAATCATCAGCGCCTTGACGTCCAGCGCGTCGCTGTCCTGGACCTGCAGCTCGCCGCGCCAGGCCGCCACACCCATCGCGATGCCGGGCACGAACCAGAGGGTATCCAGCCGCAATGCGATCTCGCGCAGCGCCTGGGGTTCGGCCAGATCGTGCGTTGTCGCGAAAGCGCGTACGCGCTGAGCCGGCAATGCCCCTTCGAAGGCCGCGTGGCCGGGGTCCAGCCCATCGAGCCGGTACGCCTCGCCCGCGACGAAGCGGTCGGCGACGCGCTGGTCTTCGCGCGCCTGGTTGTACAGGCGCCAGTCCACGTCGCGCGGCAGGCCGGGATAGTCTTCGCGCAGCCATTGCTTGTCGTAGGTGCCGGCGTAGCGCGTGCGCTCCTCGTCGCCGATAGGTACGGGCCCGAGCGGGCCGCCGCGCTTGTCGATGGCGTTCACCCGAAGCCGCGTGCCGCGCGGGCCGAAGGCTTCTCCGAAAACGATGGATTCGGCGAAAGCCTTGGGCATCACTTCGTCCAGCACCTGCCCGGCAGGCAGCACCTTCATCAGGCGGGCCCACTGCGCCGGCTCGGGCAGAAGCCTGGCGGCGGGGGGGTCGTTCAGGGCGAAGAAACCCAGCACGCAGACCACCATGCGGTTCGCGCCGCGATAGCGGTAAGCGCGGTGCAGCAAGCCGAGGGTGAGGGGTTTGACGGTTTTCATCGCGGCAAATGTCTACAGCACGATTTCCATCTCGGGGATCTTGAGGGTCACGCCGGTGATCTGCATCACGGCCATCGCCGCAGCGAGCTGGACCAGCAGCCCCGCCCCGGTGATTTCGATCTGGGAGGACAGCCGCTTTAGCGAGACGCTGGAAGTCGCTTCGGAGAGGGACACCTCGGAACTGGCGCCGACCATCGAGACGCGCGAGGAGGCGCCCGTGATGCTGGTCTCGACGTGCGTGCCCACGATGGAGGTGCTTTTGCTCGTGGCGGTGGTCGAGGTGCTGTCGCTGGTGCCTATCGTGGTCGTGCTGCTTGACGTTCCGGTGACGGTGGAGGTGTTGTCGGTATCTGCGAAGACAGTGGTGCTCGAGCTCACGGTCCCGTGATGGTTGCTGTAGGTCGAGCCGAACGAGTCGGAACTGCTCAACAGACCGGCAGCCCCGCTGTCGGATGTGGCGTAGCTGTAGGTCGCGCCCTGCGCATAGGACACCTCGCGGTATTTTCCGCTGGCGTACTGCGCGCTGACGATACCGGTGGCGCCCGCCGGGTCGGCCGGCGACTTCAGGCCGAAGCGGATGCTGATGCCATCGCCATAGGCGGTGGAGTAAGAGCTGCCCACGTTGGTGTTGGATGTCCATCCCGAAGGCTTGACCACCTTGGTGCCGCTGGCCTCGACGATGTTCTGTATCTCTGGAAGTTCGGATTGGTCCTGCGCGCGCGAGACCAGCACCAGGGCGCCGATCTCGGGCGCCGTCTGCATGCTGGGCGAAAGCTTGACCCAGACCGGCGCGCTGCCCTCCGGATCACTGGAAAAAACCACGCACACGCCCTGAGCCAGGAGCGTCGGGGGGCAGCCATCGGTGTCGGTCAGCGTGGCGGTTTCGGGGTCGAAATTTTCCTTTCGGAGGTAGCGCCAGTCGGCCGGTGCCACGCCGCTGTCGTGCGCCACCACCTTGGCCAGCAGCGTGCCCTGCTGGGTTTCCTGGAACGAGAACGGCGTGACGAGGCTGGCGGCGTCGGTCGACTTGAACTTGTTCTGGTAGGTGCCGTCGATCGACGCCTGGTGCTCCACCTGCCGTACCACCCATGACATGCCCTCCAGCGCCGGGCTGATCTCGGTGGGCCACTGCCCGGCCCGGGGGAACTGCGTGGTGCCGAACTGGTAGCCGCAGCGCAGGAACGGGCAAAAACTCGTGCCGCTGAACTCGCGGCTGGAGCCGGTCAGCGCATCCTGGGTGTTGTTGGCGAAATGGTCCACCTCGGCGTCGCTGCAGCCGTACTGGTAGATCATGTACTGATTGAACGGCAGCTCGCCCGCATCGACCTGGGTCTGGGCGCGGAAACTGTGGAAGGTTGCGACCGGGTCGGTTTCCCAGGCTGCCTCCTCGCGGGTGAACACGGTCTTCACCGCCGTGCTGGTCAGGCTCTGCTCGAACCGGTAGTCGACGATCGTGTCGGCCTGCACCAGGCCCAGGTCTTCCGCGCCGGTGGAGCAGTAGCGCAGGGGCCTGCCGCCCGGCAAAGCCGCGGGGTAGGCGGGCCGGTTCGCGAACACCACGGTGTGCGACTTTGCGGTCGTCTTGAAGAAGTAATAGATGTGGGCCTTGGACATCAGCCGCACCAGGAGGTCGTAGTCGCTTTCTCCGGCCTGCAGCCAGTCCTGTATGCGCGTGACCGCGAGGTTGTCGCTGCCCACCAGCGCGTCCACGGAGTAGTCGATGCCGTGCGGCTTGAGCAGCGCCTCGATCGCATCGCGCACGCTCATGTGCGGCAGGACACGGTAGGCGTTCGTCAGCGTGAGCTTCCAGAGCGCGGGCTTGAGGCCCAGGCGGTAGACACCCGGGCGTTCCATGGAAAACGATGCGGCAATGCCGTTGAAGAACGCGAGCCGGCCGCTTTCGTCCCGGCCGGCCATTGCATCATGGAACCATTGGTTGGCCTCGTCGCGCGTCGGCTGCCGGTCGTGGCCGTCCAGGGATGGGTAATGGATGCCGACCGCCACCGGGCGGCCGACGACATCGTCGAATGCCAGGCGCGCTCCCTGCCCGGTGCTGTCGTTGCCATGCAGCTCCAGCTTGAACTCGAAGGGCTGGGAGATGTTTTCCTGGCCCTGGAAGCTGACCAGCCGGAAAGTCTCGTCGCCGACCGTGCGGCCGCCGCCCAGGAACAGCGCCACGTGCAGGTACACCACCGGTGTGGGCAAGATGGTGCCGACCGCCGTGGCGATCGAGGGCAAGGAGATGCTCATTGGTCCTTCTCGTCGGGGTGGGCCGTGACTTCGAGGCTCACGGTTCGCATGCGGCCCGGCGGACCGCGGCGCACGCGGCCCGCGCGGCTGCGCGACTTCAGCCACGCGGTCTGCCCCAGGCGCAGGCCTGCCAGGCCGGCGGCCGGGAATGTGGTGAGCAACGAAGGCGGTACACCGCGTTCGGGTATGTGGATATCGAGCCGGGCGTCGTGGCGCCGATCCAGCATCAGGCGTACCAGCGCGGCGAGCGCCTCGTGGCCGTCGGCCACCCGCGGCTGCCGGCCGCTGGCGACGGCGACTTGCTGCGCGCGCCATTGGCGTTGCAGGTCGCGGGCACTCGGCTCGTCGCCTTGGGGCGTCGCGGGGACCAGGTCGGCGGGCCGCACCGGCAGCGGCGGCAAGAGCGCGGCCATGCCGGCGTAGTCCACTGGTCCGATGTCCAGCTTGATGGCGGCCTGCACGTCCCAGATGCTGCGGCCCAGCAGGGAGTCGATGCCGAGGCGGCGCGCGCCCAGGGCGTGCTCGTTGTCCTTGCCCAGCGGCCGCCACACTGGAACGAGCGGCGTCAGCCGCACCGGGCACCGCAGATGAGCCGCCAGTACCTGCTCCACGCCGGCCGCGCTCCGGCGGTTGTTCGCGAGCAGTTCGCCGATGCCCAGCCAGTTGCGTTCGCGCAGCGGGATCTGGCCGGCCGCGTCCTCGCTGCCGACGCCCATGAGCGATCCCAGCCATTGGGCCTGAAGGGTGCGCTCGGGCGGCAGGTTGTTCAGTCCCGGTTCGAACGTGGACCGGGTGTAGTAGCGCAGGGCGTTGATCCGGTGATTGAACACGTCCAGGAAGTCGCGCATGCCGTGATTGCCGGCGCGCTCCAGGTCCCGCATCCATTCGAGAAAAGCCTCGGGCAAGGGACCCAGCACGCTGCCGACGCAGAAATCGGGCGTCGTGATGCGCACGCGCGGGCGGTTGGGCCGCACGTAGCGCGCGTCGGCGGCCGGTATCAAGCTCCAGGGGCCGATATCCTGGGCGCCGCCGATCTCCTCCAGCGCGGTGGCATTTCGCCCCGGAAAGGCCGCACCCAGGTCCGCGCGGAAACTCACGGCGCGGTCGAGTTTGCGCGGCTGGTGGCCCGCCTCGTGCGGCCTCAGCAGCGTTCGCACCAGCTGCAGGAAGTCGAATCTGCGCAGGCGTTCTTCGAGCAAGGTGTCCATCACAGCACGATCTGGGAGCCCGAAAGCGGCGCCCACTCCTTGACGGTCTCCTTGGAGTCCTGCGTGGCGAGGCTGACCTCGACCACCGAATTGACGGTGGCGTACATCGCCAGGAAGTAGCGCAGCACCGACGCGAACAGCACCATGCCGCCCGACTCGAACTGGGCGCGGTCCAGCGTCAGCCGCACGTGCAGCGCGTGCACCAGGCCGCGCATGCCGCCGCGTTCCAGCGGTCGAAGCACCGGACGGCATTCGACCTTGCGCAGGCCGTCGATCTGCTTGATTCCTACCACCTGGGAAGGTCCCACGTGGCCCCTCAGCATGCCCTTGAGCGCCGCCAGCGCCTGCGGGCCTTCGGCCAGCGACAGATGGTTGAGCGACAGCTGCGACGCCATGGCCCAGGGGCGCTTGCCCATCAGGGCGGGCGTGTCGTGCGGGGTCGGCTTGCTCACCAGTTCCAGGTTGCGCACCGGGCCCGGCCCTTCGAGCGCGAGCCACTGGGTGGTCGACAGCTTTTCGGGCAGCCGCCGGTTGGTGCACAGGGCCCGCCCGCCGATCACCTCTTGCGGGGGCAGGGTGTGCTGCAGGCTGGTGTCCAGGAACGAGATGTACATCTCGGTCCCCGCCACCTGGCCGAGCTGGTTTTCCTCGCGCCGCAGCACGTAGAAGTAATCCTGCGATTCGATCGATGCCGAGCTTTCCATCTCGAAATAAGGACGCAGCTCGCGCAAGGTGCCGTCCGGCTTGATCGAAGTCAGCTCCTGCAGGCTGTAGATCTCGCAATGCTGGTGGCCCTGGACGTCGGCGCGAAGCCAGTACTCGTACTGGCTGTGGTCCATCGCCAGCGGGTCGATGCGCTGGACGTACAGGTTGACCAGGGGCACGCAGTTCAGGCGAAGCGCGTGCCGTGTGACCTGGCGCTCGGGCGCCACCGGTGTATTGAAATGGAAGAAAAGGTCGCATCCCGCTTCGAGGCCGCTCAGGTCCAGTGCCGGTGTTTCGAAGAACATGAACTTCTCGGGAAAGGCGAAATACTCCTGCAGCAGCCGGTGGCCGGGGTGCATGTTGCTGCGCGCCGGCAGGGCGGATTCTTCCTCGCCGAAACCCAGCCAGCGCAGCTCACCCGGCTGGGCGGCGGCGGCCGCGCCGTCCTCGGGCGCAGCCATGCTGACGCCGATGAGATTCACCGCCAGCAACTCGTGCAGGTAGTAGGCGTTCTTCTGGGTCGCGTCGATGTAGAAGCGCAGCGTCTTGTTCTTCAGGGCCCTGAGCGGCTCGGTACCCAGGCGCATCACGCGCACGCGCAGCGCCGACATCGTCGCCTCGTCCTCGATGTGCTGGGGAAAGGCCTCGGGTTGCAGCAGCTCGGCATCGGTCACGGCCAGGGGAGCCAGGGGGAGCGCCGAAGCCGTACGGAATTTGCAGATGACCTTCTTGCCCTGGTCGTCCAGGGTCGCCGCGTTGACCTGCCGGCCGCGCTCGAGTAACGCGCCATTGGCGCCGTCGGGCTTGACGTTGACCTGGGCCACCGCCATGCAAGGCAGCGGTGCCGCGAGATGGGGATACAGGTCGTGCAGCAGCGAGTTGGCCAGTACTGCCTTGCTTGCTTCCGTTTCGTAGAGCACCCGGCCCGTGAGGAAGGCGAAAGCCTGGATCAGCATCTCCACCTGGGGGTCGCGCGACCCACCGCGGCCCAGGCCCAGGGCCGCGGCCTCCGCCGGGTGGGCTCGCGCGAAGGCCTGCGCGTCCTGGCGCAGGGTCACCAGCTCGCGCTGGTAGTAGTCTTTCAGCTGGTTGCCGTAGGCTTGCATGGCGAATGCGCCCTTCAGCGGCGCGGCAGCCCGAAATGGAAGGTGTCGGGCCCGTCGTGACCCTTCAGCTCGCCGGTGACCACGACTTCGAACGGCGCCAGGGCGCTGGTCGTGGCTTCGACGCTGACCTGAACGTTGGACAGGCGGGGCTCATGGGCGAGCACCAGCTCGCGAATGCCGGCGCTGTAGCGCGTCACGTCGGCGCGGGCCGTATACCCGAAGCCCGCCAGCGGCGGCAGGTTATGCCCCATCAGCTGCAGCCCGGGCACGCCTGGCCAGAAGTGGGACGTGACCACCCGCTGGAGCTGTTCGCGCACGGCGGCGCGCAGGTCGAACTGCGAGGGCGTGCCGTGGGCGCGTTGGCCGGCGAGAGCCAGCCGTTCGAGCAAATACTGCATGTCTTACCCTTGAGGCCGGGCTGTGCCCGGCGCAAACGCGAAGGCCCTCTCAGGCGGTGAATTGCGTGATCGGCCGATTGCGCGCCAGGCTCCAGCCGGCCGCCACGTTGCCCTTGACCTGCATGTTGGCCAGCTGGACGTTGTAGGTCCAGAGGATCTCGCTGAAATTGAGCTTGAACTGCTCGGTCGGCATGTCGTCGGGGTGCGACTGGAACTGGATCTCGCTGATCAGCGCGTCGCGCAGGGCGAACGTGATGATGTTGTAGGTCTTGTCGCCCGAGTTGCGCAGGATGTAGATGTACGACGGAGCCCCCGCATCCTTGCCGATGGTTTCCGCGCGCAGGCACCTGTCATACAGCTTGACCGAAGTCCTGTCGACATACTTCACGCAGGTGAACTCGGTGATCACCGGCCGGCCCGACGTCCGGGCCGAATTGCTCACGTCCGTGGTGACCTGCTGCTTCATGCCCTGGTGCACCGAAACGAGTTCGATGCAGTTGCCGAACTCCACGGCCTTGCCGGCGATGGTGGGCATGCTCAGTCCGGCCTTGTCGACCAGGCTGCCGCCTGTGCCCCAGCTGTTGTCGGTGGGGAAAATGGACTTGTCGCCCGGTTGTAGCAGTATCAGATCCATGGATTGCTCCTGTTGCTTGTTTCGCGGGTCAGCTGGCGGCCGGAATATTGGCCACCAGGCGGATCGACGTGTTGAGTTCTTCCAGCTGGAAATGGGGACGCAGGAACACCACTGCGTTGTAGGAACCCGGCTCGCCCGGCACGTCCGTGACGACCACATTGGCCTGGCTGAGCGGGTAGCTCGCCTTCGCCTCCTGCGCCGCGTTCTCGTCCAGCAGCACGTACTGCGAGATCCAGCTGTTGAGGAAGACTTCGACGTTGGACCGGGTCAGGAAGCTGCCCAGCTTGTCGCGCATGATTACCTTGATGTAGTGGGCGAAGCGCGACGCCGACAGCATGTAGGGCAGCAGCGCCGACAGCCTGGCGTTGGCGTTGGCGTCGTCGGTGATGTACGCCTTGGGCTGGTTGGCTGTCTGCCCGCCGAAGAACGCTGCCGAGCCCGTGCCCATGCAGTGGCACAGGGCGATGAACCCCAGGTCGCTCAGTTCCTTTTCCCGGCGGTCGGTGATGGAGACCTCGGTCGGGCAGAACAGCTGCTGGGCGTCGGAGTTGGTGGGGTAGATGGGATAGGTGTACAGCGGCAGCCCGTCGATCAGCCCGCCGCCTTCGACGCCGCGAATGGCCGCGGTCCAGGAGTAGAGCGAGTAGGCGTGAACGATGCGCTCCGCCAGCAGCCAGGCCGCGCTGCCCCAGAGAAACTCGCGTTGGTTGCCCGGGTCGACGCTTTCTTCGAAGGCCATGCCCTGCACCGGCCAGCTCTTGGCGCCATACGGCAGGCGCAAAAGCACATGGGGCAACACCAGGGTCACGTAGCGGGAGTCTTCGGTCTGGCGGAACGCCTGGAAGCCGGCCAGTTCCACGCCTTCGAAGATCTTTTCGAGGTCGCGGGGACGGGCCAGGTCGGCGTAGCTGTCCAGGCCGAAGATGGAGGACGAGGCGGCGGTGATGAAGGGGGCGTGCGCAGCGGCGGCCACTTCGGCGATCTTGCTCAGGAAATCCAGATCCTGCGCGGTGCGGCCGGCTTCGAAGCCGCCCACCAGCAAGCTGTAGGGCTCGCCGCCGAGCGTGCCATAGCCCGCTTCGTAGATCATCTTGAACAGATGGCTCTGGTCCTTGTCGACCGCGCGGTCCATGTCGTCCAGCAGCTCCTGCTGCGTGGCGTTCAAAACGCGCAGTTTGAGCATCTTGCCGGTTTCGGCCCGCGAGACGAGGTAGAACATGCCGCGCCAGGTGGCCTCGATGGCCTGGAAGTTGGGCGCATGCATGATCTCGCGCAGCTGCTCGCTCAGCTGCTGGTCGACGTCGGCCACGCGCTGGTCGATCGCAAGTATGGGCGTGATGGGCTTGCGCGCAGCCGCGCCGGGGCCGTCGAGGCCGGCCAGGATGTCGGTAGCGAAATAGCCCAGCGGTGCGACGAATCCCTGGCGCTCGTCATCGCTTTTCGCGCCTGCGGCGTCCAGCAGATGGAGCACCTGCTGCACATTGGTCAGCGAAGGTGAGGACGCCGGTGCCGGTGCGGGCGGGGCAGGGGGACCGGGCGGGGCCGGCGGCGGAGGAGCCGGAGGGCGACGCGGTGCGGGGGGCGGTGG
>JACDFR010000091.1 GCA_013815685.1 Ramlibacter sp. | reverse complement strand
GCGCAAGCGCCGCCCGGCCAAGCCGCTGGCGCTGATGGCGCGCGACCTCGGCGTCGTGCGCCGCTATGTCGCCACGAGCCCGGTCGCCGAAGTGTGGCTGCAGGGCAGCGCCGCGCCGATCGTGCTGCTGCCGGCGAGCGGACGCGAGCGGGTCTGCGCCGAAGTCGCGCCCGGCGTCGCCTCGCTCGGCTTCATGCTGCCGCACACGCCGCTGCATCACCTGCTGTTCGAAGGCGTCGACCGGCCGCTCGTCTTCACCTCCGGCAACCTCTGCGACGAGCCGCCCTGCACCGACAACGACGAGGCGCGGCGCCGCCTCGCCGCAGTCGCCGATTTCATCCTCCTGCACGACCGCGACATCGCCAACCGGATCGACGATTCCGTCGTTCGCGTCGTCGCCGGCGAAGCCCGGATGCTGCGTCGCGCACGCGGCTGCACGCCGGCGCCGTTGCGGCTGCCCGCAGGCTTCGAGCACGCGCCGGAACTGCTCGCCATGGGCGGCGAGCTGAAGAACACCTTCTGCCTCATCAAGGACGGCGCCGCCATCCTCTCGCCGCACATCGGCGATCTCGAATCGGCGCTCGCCCAGGCGGACTACCTGAAGAACCTCGCCCTGTTCACGGCGATGTTCCAGCACCGCGCCGGCACCATCGCTATCGACGCCCATCCCGACTACATCTCCTCCAAGCTCGGCCGCGAGCGCGCGGCCGGCGAGGGCATCGGGCTCGAGGTCGTGCAGCATCACCATGCCCACGTCGCCGCCTGCCTGGCCGAGAACGGGCGGCCGCTGGCCGCGCCGCGCGTGCTCGGCATCGCGCTCGACGGCCTCGGCTACGGCAGCGACCAGAGCCTCTGGGGCGGCGAGTTCCTGCTCGCCGACTACCGCGGCTTCCAACGCCTCGCCGCGCTGCAGCCGGTGCCGATGCTGGGCGGCGCGCAGGCGATCCGCGAACCGTGGCGCAGCGCCTATGCCCACCTGCGCACGGCGTTCACCTGGTCCGGCTTTGCGCAGGGCTATGGCGGGCTCGATCTCCACCGGCAACTGCGGTCGAAGCCCCTGGCCGTGCTCGACGCAATGCTCGCCGCCGGCATCAACTGCCCTATGGCGAGCTCGTGCGGGCGGCTCTTCGACGCCGTCGCCGCCGCCCTCGGCGTCTGCGCCGAACGGGCCGTCTACGAAGGCCAGGCCGCGATCGAGCTCGAAGCACTGGCCGAGGGCGCAGCGCTCGCTGCGGCGGATTCTGGCTATCCGTTCGCGCTGACCCATCCGCTTGCCGGCGCGGCCGGTTCCCTGCTGCGGATCGACGCGGCCCCGATGTGGCAGGCGCTGCTGGCCGACTTGCATCGGGCGACGCCCCGCCCGGTCATCGCCCTGCGCTTTCACCGCGGCCTGGCCCATACCGTCGTGCGGCTCGCGCTCCATCTCGCCGATGGCAAGGGCCGCGCGCCGCGCCGCTTCGACACCATTGCCCTCACCGGCGGCGTGTTCCAGAACGCGCTGCTGTTCGAAGCGGTCCACGACGGCCTCGTCGACGCCGGCTTCGCCGTCCTCAGCCACCGCCGCGTGCCGAGCCACGACGGCGGCCTCGCCCTCGGCCAGGCCGCCGTCGCCGCGGCGCGCGCCTTGCACCGCGCGGCGCTGCCCTCAGGAGAACTCGCATGTGCCTAGGCGTGCCCGGCCAAATCGTCGAAATCACCGATAGCGAGAACCTGCTGGGCATCGTCAGCGTCTGCGGCGTGCGCCGCGAGATCAACCTGATCTGCGTCGTCGACGAGGCCCATCCGCTCGCCTCGTGTCTCGGCGCCTGGGTGCTGGTGCATGTGGGCTTCGCGATGAGCCGGATCGACGAAGCCGAGGCCGCCAAGACGCTGCAGCTGCTGGCCGAGCTCGGCGAGATGCAGCAGGAGCTCGAAGCATTCGCCGGCACCCCGCTCGAGGAGGCTCCGTGAGCACTGCCGAGAGCGGCCTCGAGCAGCTCTATCCCTTCCTCTACGGCGGCCGCAAGGAGCGCGGCGCCGACGATCGCGCGCTGCTCGAATCGGTGCGCCAGAAGGCGCGCGACAGCGTCGAGGCGAAAGAGGCGTTCTTCGCGGCCAACGAAGTGGCCGTGGTCGAGATGGCGCGCGCCATCGCCGGCGTCTACCGCGGCAACGGCCGCATGTTCGCGATGGGCAACGGCGGCTCGAGCTGCGACGCGGCCCACTTCGCGGTCGAGTTCCTGCACCCGGTCACGACCGGCCGGCCGGCGCTTTCGGCCCTGCACCTGGCCGATCCGGTGATGATCACGGCGGTGGCCAACGACACTGGCTTCAAGAACATCTTCGTGCGCCAGCTCATCGCCCAGGCGCGGCCGGGCGACGGCCTGATCGGCTTTTCGACCAGCGGCCATTCCGAGAACCTGCTCGCGGCGTTCGCGCGCGCCAAGGCGATGGGCCTGGTGACCCTCGGCCTGGCCGGCCACGACGGCGGCACCATGGCCACCAGCGCCGACCTCGACCGCTGCCTGGTCGTGAGGACCGACAGCATCCATCGCATCCAGGAGACCCACGTCGTGATCTATCACATCCTCTGGGACCTGGTGCACACCCTGCTCGCCGACGACCGCGGATCGCTGCCCGCGGAGGCACCATGAAGCACGTCGACGAGTTTCGCGATCCGGCCAAGGCGAAGGTGCTGCTCGGCGAAATCGAGCGGCTGGTCGAAGGCCTCGAGGTCTGCCGCAAGCGTCCGCTTCAGCTCATGGAGGTTTGCGGCGGCCACACCCACTCGATCTTTCGCTATGGCCTCGAGCAGCTCCTGCCGCGCGCGATCGAGTTCGTGCACGGCCCCGGCTGCCCGGTGTGCGTGCTGCCGATGGGCCGGGTCGACGACTGCATCGCCCTGGCCGCGCGCCCGAACGTGATCTTCACGACCTTCGGCGATGCGATGCGCGTGCCCGGCTCAAAGTTGAGCCTGCTGCAGGCCAAGGCCGCCGGCGCCGACGTTCGCCTCGTCTATTCGCCGCTCGACGCGCTCGCCCTGGCCCGCGCCAACCCGCTGCGCGAGGTGATCTTCTTCGCCCTCGGCTTCGAGACGACGATGCCGAGCACCGCGCTCACGGTGCTGCAGGCCGAGCGCGAGGGCCTCGAGAATTTCGCGCTCTTTTGCAACCACATCACGATCATCCCGACGGTCAAGGCGATCCTCGATTCGCCCGACATCACGCTCGACGGCTTTCTCGGCCCGGGCCACGTGAGCATGGTGATCGGCACCGCGCCCTACGAGTTCATCGCCCGCCGCTACAAGAAGCCGCTCGTCGTCGCCGGCTTCGAGCCGCTCGACATCCTGCAGTCAGTGTGGATGCTGCTCAAGCAGCTCGATGAAGGCCGCTGCGAGGTCGAGAACCAGTACCAGCGCATCGTCCCCGATGCCGGCAACCAGGCGGCGCTGGCAGCGGTGAGCCGGGTATTCGAGCTGCGCGAGTTCTTCGAGTGGCGCGGTCTCGGCTCGATCGATCATTCGGGCGTGCGCGTGCGCGAGCGCTACGCGCGCTTCGATGCCGAGCGCAAGTTCCCGGTGCCCAACATCCGTATCGCCGACCCCAAGGCCTGCCAGTGCGGCGAGGTGCTCAAAGGCGCCATCAAGCCGTGGCAATGCAAGGTGTTCGGCACCGCCTGCACGCCAGAGACGCCGCTCGGCGCGCTGATGGTCTCGAGCGAGGGCGCCTGCGCGGCTTACTTCAACTACGGCGGCATGAAGCGGCGGGAAGCGGCCGCGGCCGCCCCCACTGCCGAGCCGGCCGAGGCGGTGCTGCCGTGAAAGACGCCGCACTCGCAGATCCCTCGCTCGCGCGGATCGGGCCGGGCATGCGCAAGCGCAGCGGCAAGGTGCGCGACGAGCGCGTCACGCTCGCCCACGGCAGCGGCGGCAAAGCAATGCGCGATCTCATCGACGACGTGATCGTCGGCGCCTTCGCCAACCCGCTGCTGGCGCCGCTCGAAGACCAGGCGCGAATCGCGCTCGCGACGCTCTCGGCGCTCGGCGACCGGCTCGCCTTCAGCACCGACTCCTACGTCGTCGACCCGCTCTTTTTTCCGGGTGGCGATATCGGCAGCCTGGCCGTCAACGGCACGGTCAACGACCTCGCCGTGAGCGGCGCCCGGCCGCTCTACCTGAGCTGCGGCTTCATCCTCGAAGAAGGCTTGGAGATCGCCTTGCTGCGCCGCGTCGTCGCTTCCATGCGGGCCGCGGCCGACGCGGCCGGCGTCGCCATCGTCACCGGCGACACCAAGGTCGTGAACCGCGGCGCGGCCGACAAGCTCTTCATCAACACCGCGGGCGTGGGCGTCATCGCGCGCGGCGTCGAGATCGCGGCGCGACGCGCCGAGCCGGGCGACGCCGTGCTCGTCAACGGCACCATCGGCGATCACGGCGCGACGGTGCTGAAGGCGCGCGGCGACCTGGCCATCGAGGCCGATCTGCAAAGCGACTGCCAGCCGCTGCACGGCCTCATCGCCGCCCTGCTCGAAGCCTGCCCCGACGTGCACTGCCTGCGCGACGCCACCCGCGGCGGCGTGGCGACGGTGCTCAACGAGTTCGCCCTGGCCGCCTCGGTCGGCTTCGTCATCGAGGAGGCGAGCCTGCCGATCTGCACCGAGGTGCGCGGCGTGTGCGAGATCCTCGGCCTCGATCCGCTCTACCTGGCCAACGAAGGCAAGCTCGTCGCCGTAGTGCCGCGCGCCCAGTGCGAGGCCGCGCTCGCCGCCCTGCGTGCGCATCCGGCCGGGCGCGAGGCGGCTTGCATCGGCAGGGTCGTCGCCGGACCGGCCGGCAGCGTCGTCATGACCACGATCTTCGGCGGCGAGCGCGTCGTCGACATGCTCGTCGGCGAGCAGTTGCCGCGGATCTGCTGAGGTAGCGGCACCATGCACGAGATGAGCATCACGCAGAGCCTGGTCGAAGCCTGCGCCGCCGAGGCCGAGGCCGAAGGCGCGCGCGTGACCCGCGTCACCGTCGAGATCGGCTGCCTGTGCGGCGTGATGGCCGACGCCGTCCGCTTCTGCTACGACGTGTGCGCCCAGGGCACGGCGCTCGAGGGCTCGCGCCTCGACATCGTGGCCGTGCCGGGGCAGGCGCTCTGCCGCGACTGCGGCGCAGCCATGGCGGTCGACGACTGGTTGGCCCTGTGCGCCTGCGGCTCGGCCAACCTGGGCTTCAGCGGCGGCGACGAGCTGCGCATCAAGGAAATGGAGGTCGTGTGATGTGTGCCATCTGCGGTTGTTCCGATGATTCGAAGACGACGGTGAGCAGCGCCGAAGCCGGCGCGGCGTCTGCAGCGCACGATCACGCGCACTGGCCGGGGGACGACCACGCGCATCCGCACGGGCACGGGCACGACCACGACCACGACCACGACCACGACCACGGGCACGGGCACGGGCACGGGCACGACCATACGCACGGCCTTGATCACAGCCACGGCCCTGGCCACAGCCATGGTGTCGAGCCCGACCGCGACGCCGCCCGTACCGTCTCGCTCGAGCGCGCCGTCATGGCCAAGAACGACCGGGCCGGCGAGCGCAACCGCGCCCGCTTCGAGGCGCGCGGCATCCTCGCCCTCAATCTCGTCAGCTCGCCCGGGGCCGGCAAGACCAGCTTGCTCGAGCGAACCCTCCGCGATCTGCGCGGCGAGCTCGACATCAGCGTCATCGAGGGAGACCAGGAAACGCTGAACGATGCCGAGCGCATCCGCGCCACGGGAGCGCGCGCCGTGCAGATCAACACCGGCGCCGGCTGCCATCTCGACGCCAAGATGGTGTCGGCCGGCCTCGCGGCGCTCGCGCCGGCCGAAGGCTCGATCGTCATGATCGAGAACGTCGGTAATCTCGTCTGCCCGGCGCTCTTCGACCTCGGGGAAAGCGCCCGGGTCGTCGTCCTCTCGGTGACCGAAGGCGAGGACAAGCCGCTCAAGTACCCGAACATGTTCCGCTCGTCGCAGCTCATGCTGCTCAACAAGATCGACCTGCTGCCGCACTTGCGCTTCGACGTCGCGGCCTGCTTGGCGTATGCCCGCCGCATCCATCCCGGGATCGCGATCCTGCAGGTGTCGGCGACAAGCGGCGAGGGCATGTCCGGGTGGTACGAGTGGCTGCGCGCGCAGCGCGAGGCAGTTCGACGCGGGCAGGGGGTATGGGAGTGAGCGGCGACAGCGCCGGCCGGCGCGAGCTCGCCAGGCTCTGCGCGCCGGTCGTCTCCTGCACGTCGCCGGCGTCGCGATCGTCGCGGCGTACGGATCGCGCTTCCCGGTCCTCGCAGGTCTGGCGGCGGCGGCCTACCTGTTCGGTCTGCGTCACGCCTTCGACTCCGACCACATTGCCGCCATCGACCACACCGTCCGCTACATGGCGCAGCGCGGACGCAACCCGCTCGCGGTCGGGCTCTGGTTCTCGCTCGGCCATTCGACCGTGGTGCGCGACCCAGTCTAGCGTGCGGATGCGCGGCCATGGGGCTCAGCGTTTACGAGTGCGCCTCGAGTGCGCGGCTGTGCTGCCCGGTCGTTCCAGCCACGGCCGGGTCACCCCGTTGGTCCAGCCGAAGCCATCTTGCAAGGGGTACTCTCCGCCACCTCCGCCCATCGGCGGTTCGCTCGCAACGTTGCGCACCGTATATTTCTCGACCAGCTTGCTCTCCCGCTCGTAGACGCGCGACACCGTCTCCAGCCAGCGTGCGCGGATTTCCCGCGCGAGCGCGGAAATGCCGTAGTTCTCCAGCCCGCACGCCGCCATCCATTGGAGAGGTGCCCAGCCGTTCGGACGGTCCCACTGCTGTCCGCTCGCCCACTCCGTGGTGCCGAGGCCCCCTGGCGCCAGCAGGCGCCCGCGGACAGCGTCGGCGACCCCAGCCGCCTGGGCCCGGCTCGCGGTACCGGTGAACAGCGGCACCACCGTCGCGGCAGTCAGGCACTGCCGCTGGCGCGCGTCGCGCCAGTCCCAGTCGAAGTACGCACCTTGCGCCGGGTTCCACATCAAACGGTTCATGGCCGCCTGGCGGGACATTGCAGCCTGCCCGAACGCCTCGGCCGCGGCGCCGTCCCCAGTTTCCCGGCTCAAACGGGCAATGGTGCATTCCAGCTTGTGCATGAAGGCGTTGAGGTCCACCGGCAACAGCCGGGTGGTGCAGATCGTTGCCAGCGACTCGCCCGCCGCCATGCTCTCCCGCGGCTCGCGCAGCCAGCGCGAACTGAAGTCCCAGCCCGATTCCGCGGCGGCGCGCAGATCGCGGTAGACCTCCGCAACGGGCCGGCCGGATTCGGCCGCGGTCGCAACGTCTTCGCGCCAGGATTCTTCCCGGGGCGTGTCGCGGTCGTCCCAGTAACGGTTCAACCAACCACCGCCCGTTAGCGCCACCACGCGCCTGGACGCCTCGCCAGGCCGCAGGCCTTCGGCGCCGTCCATCCAGTACTCGTGTTCCTTGCGCAGCTGGGGCAAGTAGTGCAGTGCGCGCTGGCCGCCATGCGCTTCGGAAAGCTCCGTCATCAGCGCGAACACCGGTGGCTGGGAGCGGCTGAGGTAGTAGGTCCGGGTTCCGTTGGGTACATGGCCGTACGTCTCGATCAGATAGGCGAAGTTGTCGGTCATGGAATCCAGCAGATCGGCGCAGCCGCTGTCGGCCAGGCCGAGCATCGTGAAGTAGGAGTCCCAGTAGTACAACTCGTCAAAGCGGCCGCCGGGCACCACGTAGGGGTGAGGCAGCGGCAACAGCGACCCGCGCACCGGGTGTGCCCTCGGTGTGCGCGTCAGCACCGGCCAGAGCGCGTCGATATGCGCGGCCAAGGTCTGCCCGGGCGCGGAGACATACTCGTGCGGCGCGAAATCCGGAGCCCTGAAGAACCGGTGCACGAAGTCCAGGAGCTTGAAACCGGGATCCTCGCGCTCGGTCCGGTAGGCCGACAGGATCGCCGCCGGCTCGGCCAGGGGTATGCAGTCGACGAAGCTCTTGCTGTCGGCGAACACGCGTTCGCGCTGAACGGCGACGAACAGCTCCTGGTAACGATCCGCCGGCGTGCGGTCATCGGCGGGAGGGCACTGGGAGGCCGCGGCCTGCCGCTGCTCGGTGAAATGAGGGGCCATTCCTACTCCGAATAGTTCCAGAGCAAGCCGCCGTCGACCACGATGGTCGAACCGGTGAGATAGCTTGCGTCGTCGGATGCGAGGAAGGCCACCACGCCGGCCACGTCAGCGCTCTCGCCCATGCGCCCCAATGGAATCTGCTGCCTGAGCCGCTCCAGCCTCGCCTGGTCCTCCAACAGGTCGGCGTTGATGGGAGTGCGAATCGCACCGGGCGCCACGTTGTTGACGGTGATGCCCAACGGGGCAAGCTCGATCGCGGCATTGCGCATCAGCATCTTCAGCCCGCCCTTGCTTGCGCAATAGGGGGTGTAGTGGGGGAAAGGCAGTTCCTCGTGGACCGAACTGATGTTGATCACGCGGCCGGGACGGCCCGCTTGCCTCAGGCGGGCCGCAAAGGCCTGGGTCAGGAAGAACGGGCCCTTGAGGTTCACGTCCAGCACCTGGTCGTAGTCTTCTTCGCCCACGTCGAGGAAACCGGCGCGCCGTTCGATGCCGGCATTGTTCACCAGCACGTCCACCCGGGTGAAGAGCGAGTAGGCCTGGGCCATCATGGACTGCACCGCCGCCACATCGGACACGTCCGCGACCAGTGCCTCGCACCGGACGCCACAGGCGAGGATTTCCTCGCGCGTCGAGCGGGCACGTTCATCGTCCTGCCTCACGTTCATGCCGATGTCGGCGCCTTCTTGGGCCAGGCGCAGCGCGATGCCACGGCCGATCCCCTGCGCAGCGCCGGTCACCAGCGCGACCTTGTTCTTCAAACGCATCATCTAGGACTCCTATACCTTCTACGCCAGCCAGCGCGGCAGGCCCTGCAGCAGCAGCGCGAAGGCGATGCCCTGGCAGGTGACGTAGTGCCACTGTAAGGCGGTGTTGTCCAGCGTGGCGCGGGCGTTGGGACGCAGCCGGCCGGCCAGGGACCGCGCCAGCGTGTAGGTGCCCATCACCAGCAGCACGATCACATGCAGGCCCTGCCAGGCCAGCAGGGCGGCGACGGTTGCGGCCCAGGCGCTGGCC
>JACDFR010000112.1 GCA_013815685.1 Ramlibacter sp. | reverse complement strand
GGCTACACTCGCCGCATGAAGAGCTTCGATTTCCAGCACGCTCCCGGCCACCTGATCCGACGGGCGCACCAGGTGGCGGTGGCGATCTTCATGGAGGAGACCGGCGGCTTCGACATCACGCCGGTCCAGTTCGCTATCCTCAACGCATTGATCGACGATCCGGGGGAAGACCAGGTGACCCTGGCGACCAAGGTCGCGTTTGACGCGGCCACATTCGGCGCGGTCATCGGCCGGCTCGAAGCCAAAGGCTGGGTCCGCAGGCAGGCGGACGTGAACGACCGGCGCCGCAAGCTGCTGTGGGTGACACATGAAGGCGAGACCGCCGCTCGGGCGATGAAGCGTGCCGTGGCGAGGGCGCAGGCTCGTATACTGGAGCCGCTGGACCCGGCGCAGCGGCAGCAATTAACGGCGCTGCTGGTAAAGCTGGTTGCCGGCCATGAGTCTTGAATCGGCTGTCAGCCCTTTGTCCTACAGTGGCAGCCACGGCCCGCGCTGCGCTGGTGTGTGCTACCGTTCATGCACGAGTCTTCACTGCCGAAAGGAACCGCATATGACGAATCAATTCACCAGACGGTCGATGATCGCGGCCGTCAGCGCCGCCGCCATGATGGCCGGTTGCGCGGACATGAATATGGGCAACATGTCCCAGACCCAGAAGGGCACCGCGGTAGGCGCCGGAGTGGGCGCGCTGGCGGGTGCCGTGATCGGTCGCGACACCAAGGGTGCCGTCATCGGTGCCGGTGTGGGCGCGCTTGGCGGTTACGTGTGGTCCAAGCACATGCAGGACAAGAAGATGGCCATGGAGCGCGCCACGGCGGGTTCCGGAGTCCAGGTCAGCCAGACACCCGATAACCAACTCAAGCTGAACATCCCCAGCGACATTTCGTTCGACACGGGCCGTGCCGACATCAAGCCGAACCTGAGGCCCATACTGGACCAGTTCGCCAACGGCCTCTCTGCCCAGCCCAACACCGAGGTACGCATCATTGGCCACACGGACAGCCAGGGCACTGACGCTGTGAACGACCCGCTATCCATGCAACGGGCCCAGGCGGCCCGGCAGTACCTGGCTGCGCGCGGCGTCGACCCGAACCGCGTTGCCGTCGCCGGCCGAGGCGAGCGCGAGCCGGTCGCCGACAACACCACCGAAGCCGGCCGGGCCCGCAATCGCCGGGTGGAAATCTACCTGGGCGAGCGTTCGAACGTCGCCGCCAGGTAGACCACGGCGTCGGCCGCAAAGGCGGCCTGCATCAGGCTTTGCCCTGTCTTGCATGATCTGCAGAGGTGCGGCATCGCTCGCCGCATCGAAGTGGATAGTGATCATCAGATCCGGCTGAAGTATTCGCGCCTCTGAAACTCTTCCTTGTCGTCGGATTGCTCGAAGCGCGCGAGCTCCGACCTCTTGATACGGGCGAAATAGTCGATGAAAGCCGGCCCGAATGCGGCAACCATCGCGGCGTCAGCGTGCAGGGCGTCCAGCGCTTCGCCCAGGCTCGACGGCAATTTCAACGCGGCGTCCGTGTACGGCGCGTCGGTTGCAGGCGCTGCGGCGAGCTGGCGGGAGATACCATCGAGCCCGGCATGGACCTGAGAGGCAATGTAGAGGTAGGGGTTGGCTGCGGGTTCACCGATTCGGTTTTCGATCCGTGTCGCGGTATCGCCGCATTCGCCGATCACACGCAGCATGGCGCCCCGGTTGTCGCGCCCCCACAGCACCGACTGCGGAGCCAGCGCATTCGGCCGGAAGCGGGCGAAGCCGTTCACCGTGGGCGTGCAGAACGCGGTCATGGCGCGGCCGTGCTCGAGCAGGCCCGCCAGATAGTGCTCGCCCAGGGCCGACAGCGTGTGCTGTGCGTTCGACGGATTGCTTGGCGGACCGGGTGCTTCCCGCCGGAACAGGTTGCGGCCTTCGGCATCGACCAGCGACTGGTGCAGGTGCCAGCCGCTGGACATGATGTTGGGGAAGGGCGGGCGGCACATGAAGCTCGCGTGATAGCCGGCGCGGCGCAACGCCTGTTTCACGGCATTGCGAAACAGCACCATGTGGTCCGCGGCGGCCAGCGCGTCGGTCGCTTCGAACACGGCTTCGACCTGGCTGGGGCCGAGTTCGATTTCCAGCGACAGCAGCGGCAAGCCGAGCGCCTGCGCGGTGTGCTGCACGATCCGCAGCGGCTCCTCGGCCATGTCGTACCAGGTCTCGTTCAGCAGGTTGTAGCCGGGATGGATCATGCTGACCGCGGGCGGCACGCCCGGCCATGCGGCCTGCTGCGGATCGAGCTGGGCGTGGGTGTCGTCGATGCGGTAGATGTGGAATTCGATCTCCAGCCCGCAGCGCATGGCCAGGCCGCTCTCGCCAAGCCGTGCGAGGGCGCGCTGCAGCACCCGCCGCGTGTCGAGCTCCACCGGCCGGCCATCCTGGAACCAGGGCTGGGCGCTGAGCCAGCCGGTGCCGGCCGTCCAGGGCAGCCGCCTGAAGCTCGAGGGATCGGCCAGCAGCAGCAGGTTGCTGGCGAACTCGAAGCCCGGGAGCTGCGCGGCGCCGCCGGGCTCGAACACCTTGAAGGCGGTTCGGTCGGAGCTGTCCTTCAGCATCAAGGTGCTCACCATTCCCACGCCTTCCCGCATGGCGCGGGCGGCGGCGGAGGCCACGAGCGTCTTGCCGCGCGTGACGCCGTGCAGGTCGCACCACACGAATCGCACCAGCTCCAGGCCGGCGGCGTCGATCAGCTGGACCGTCTGCCGGAGCGCATCTTCACGCAGGGCGTCATGGATTCCGCACCGCTGCGCAAAACTGCTCATTCGATGAACTCGGGCCGGGTGGCGCTGCCTTCCGTCCAGGGCGCGCCGTCGCGCTTGGCCTGGACCTGCTGTCGCCACCAGGCCGGCCAGCTCCCCGCGGGGGCGATGCCGTCCACCGTGTCGGGGCCCGTCATGGCCGCGGCCTGCGCCGGGTCGGCCATGCCCGGCGCGGCGCCGCCGGCCTGCACCGTCTCGATGGCCTTGAGCAGCGCCCTGCGGTTGGCGATGATCACCTTGTCGCTGGTGCCCAGGTGCTCGCGGGTGCGG